>DATAZY010000088.1:0-77436 GCA_036271795.1 Galbitalea sp. | reverse complement strand
AGTAGCGAGGGCGGGACTCGAACCCGCGACACCACGATTATGAGCCGTGTGCTCTAACCACCTGAGCTACCCCGCCGGGACGCCTGACAGATTTTGTCTTTCAGGCGAGAGCCCCCTGTGGGAATCGGACCCACTACCTCTTCCTTACCAAGGAAGTGCTCTACCAATGAGCTAAGGGGGCGCACAAAACTGCTGCTTCCTGAAAGGATGCGCCGTTTTGGCACCGTAAGAGACTAGCATCCGGGACAATTCCAATTTAACCGCCGAAGCGCAGCTTCGTCGGCGCTGGCGTCGCGCAATCGCGATGCGATTGCAATCGCTCCAGCGCGCGCGTCAGTCGATGCAGAACTCGTTGCCCTCCGGGTCCTGCATAACGAAGTGATGCTCCCGCACCGGACCCCAGTTGTCGTCGTACTCGACCACAATGGTGGCTCCGAGGGCGACGATGCGATCCTTCTCGGCGGCGATCTCGTCATCCGTTGGTCGGCGACCCGGCGTTGCCCGCAGGTCGATGTGCACCCGGTTCTTGGCGGTCTTACCTTCGGGCACCCGCTGGAAGAAGAGGCGCGGCCCCTCACCCTTCGGGTCCTCAATCGCACTCTTCGCGGCAAGCTCCTCTTCGGTGAGGCCGCCCACGAGCAGCTCCGCCTTCAGCGCCTCCGGCCACTCCGGATGGGGGTACCCGAAGACGTCCGCCCAAAATGTCGCGAGGGCGGTCGGGTCGGCGCAGTCAAAGGTGATGTTTCCCAACTTGGATGCCATGCATCCATGCAACACCAGACCGACGACGCCCGCTAGCCACCCAGTCCGAGCACCGTGCCCTCGGGTGAAAACGGCGGCACGGCGACGCCGGGGAGCGCGAACGCCGTGAAGGACGGCCCGCCGCCCGCAAGAACCAGGCCGACGGCCGCGTCGAAGGATGCGGTCCCCTCGCCGAACAGAGCCACGGGTGTCCCGGCGATCGCATTCGCCTCCAGGGAAAGCTCGTAGTCGTGCCGGGCCGCGACCAGTAGGACGCACTCCTCCGCACTCTCGCGGATGTACACGAGCACATCGTCCGATGCATGCAACCAGCGCACCCCGCCCGTGCTGAGCACCTCGTGTTCGCGACGAAGGTGAATGAGGGCCGCGTAGAGGTCGATCGTCGCGGCCGACGCATCCGCCCGGTCCCATGGAATCGGCGTGCGCGACTGCTCGCCGTCGTCCCCGACAAGGCCGAATTCGTCACCGGCGAAGACGACCGGTATGCCCGGCATCGTCACCGAGAGTCCGAGCGCAACCGGCACGGTCCCCGGCTGCGCGTGCGTCAGAAAGCGCGGCGTATCGTGAGTGTCGAGCGCATTCATGTTGTGCAGTCGGACTCGCCACGGGAACGGCGCCGCGAACTGGGTGTGGGCGTGAAACACCTCGACACCGGTGTAACTCGGGATCGTGCCGAACGGTAACCCGAAGTAACTCGACTCCCTCTGCTCTGTCGAGAGCCAGCCCCAGATCGGACGAGTGAAGTTGGTATACGTCATCGCTCCATGCCACGCGTCACCCTGGAAGTCGCTCGCGGCATCGTTCGTCGATTCGCCTAGTAGCAGCGTGTCGGGGTTCACCTCGATCATCGTCGCCCGAATGATCCGCCGAACCACCGCGTTCAGGTCCTGCTCGAGGTAGCGACCCGTCATGTTCGCGACATCGATCCGCCAGCCGTCCAGGTTGTACGGCGGCTTCAGCCACTTGGCCACCACCGATTCCATGCCCTCGATGAACCGGGCGCGCAGCTCTGCCGAGTTCCAGTTGAACTTCGGCAGGCTCGGCACTCCGAGCCACGAGACGTAGGTCTTCTGCTCCGGGTCCAGCCAGTAGTAGAACGCGCTCTCCGGCGTGCCGACATGCAGGTGGGATGCGACGAACCACTCGTGCGCGTCGCCGGAATGGTTCGAGGTGAGGTCGCCGATCACGCGCATCCCGCGATTGTGCGCCGCTTCGATGAGGGAGACGTACGCGTCATCCCCTCCAAGCAGAGGGTCGATCTCCTCGAACGACAGCGCGTCGTAGCGGTGGTTCGACCGCGCCGGGAACACCGGGGTCAGGTAGACGAGGTTCACGCCGAGCCGTTCGAGGTGGTCAAGGTGCTCCTCGATTCCCAGCAGATCGCCGCCATAGAACTGGTGCGCCGTGTCGGGTCCCAGGTGGATGACCGGATCCGACCACCTGGCCGGTTCGGCCCACGACGGCAGCGGCCGGGCATCCGCCTGCTCCGACCGGGCGAACCGGTCCGGGAAGATCTGGTACATCACGCTGGAGGCCGACCAGTCGGGGGCGGGGGCATAGGTGACAAGCTTGAAGTCGTCGGTATCGAGGGTCTCGATCGTGTGGACACCCGTGCCGTTGACCCACAGATTCCGGCCGTCGCCCATCCTGATCAGGAAGCGATATCCGTGCACAGGGTTCTCGATCTCGATCTCCGCTTCCCACCAATCCCACCCATGGGTGGTCGCAACCTTTGTCGCGACAGCGAACCGCGGCTCGTGATTGGGGTTCGATCGAGTGCGCACTTCGGTGACCGCACCGAACTCGTGGGGGATGCGAATCCGCACCCGAACGTGCTGCCCGAGAGTCGGCGCCTGCTCGGAAACAAACAGCGGCGAGCCGTCATGGTGCGGTTCGAGCAGGGAGCCCTCAGTAGCCATACGAAAAACCCTGTCACATGAAACGGTCACGCGGATTTCCGCTGGATTACGTCTGCCCATAGGGTCTTGGGGTGACCGATAACGCCAAACCCTCCGATTGGTGGCGCAGCGCGGCGATCTACCAGATCTATCCGCGCTCTTTCGCCGACTCCAATGGCGATGGACTCGGCGATCTGCCGGGGATCACGCGGCGACTCCCACAGCTCGAGAACCTCTTTCTCGACGCGATCTGGCTGTCCCCTTTCTTCACCTCGCCGCAGAAGGATGCCGGCTACGACGTGGCCGACTACTGCAATGTCGACCCGCGCTTCGGCACCCTGGATGACTTCGACGACCTGCTCGCCGAGTCCCACCGGCTCGGGATGCGGGTGCTCATCGACCTCGTCCCCAACCACACCTCCGACCAACATGCCTGGTTCCAGGCCGCAATTGCAGCCGGACCGGGAAGCGAAGAGCGCACGCACTACCTGTTCCGCGATGGCAAGGGGCCGAACGGCGACATCCCGCCGAACAACTGGCTCTCCGTCTTCGGCGGCTCGGCCTGGGAACGCCTGACTGCCCCGGACGGCACACCGGAACAGTGGTACCTCCACCTCTTCGATGTCTCGCAGCCCGACCTGGACTGGACCAGCGAGTGGGTTCGCGAGCAGTTCCGCGAGATCCTGCGATTCTGGCTGCGTCGTGGTGTCGACGGCTTCAGGGTGGATGTCGCCCACGGCCTGGTCAAGAAGAAGGGACTCCCCGACTTCACGCCGCCGGCCACGAGCAGCGGCAACGCGACAGACGCGTATCCCTACTGGGCCCAGCCGGGTGTCCACGAAATATACCGGGACTGGCATCGAGTGCTCGGGGAGTTCGACCAGGATCGCGTACTCTGCGCGGAGGCATGGGTCGAGCCGCTTAGCAACCTGGCGAACTGGGTTCGCCCCGACGAGATGCAGCAGGCGTTCAACTTCACGTTCCTTGAGGCGCCGTGGTCTGCACCGGCAATCAGGACGGCGATCACGAGTTCGATGGCCGCCTTCGAGAAGGTCGGCGCGGTCGCGACCTGGGTGCTCTCGAATCACGACGTCATCCGTCACGCCACTCGGCTCGGATTGAACCCGCCGCCGCCCCAGGGCGAGGGGATCGGACCGAAATCGAAGCCGAAGCCCGATGCGGTTCTCGGCCTTCGTCGCGCTCGCGCCGAGACTCTGATGATGCTCGCGCTGCCGGGCGGCGCATACCTGTACCAGGGCGAAGAGCTCGGCCTGCCGGAGGACGTCGAACTGCCGGACTCAGCGCGGCAGGATCCCAGCTTCTTCCGTCACCACGGCACGATTTACGGACGCGACGGCTGCCGCGTTCCCATCCCGTGGGAGGCGGACGCGCCCGCTTTCGGCTTCTCGTCATCCGGTAAGAGCTGGCTGCCGATTCCGGCCGACTGGACACGGTTCGCGCGCGACCGGCAACTGCCGCCGCAGGTGGCCGGCGAGTTTGCGACGAACACCCACACCCTCTCGCTCTACAGCAGGGCCCTCGAGTTGAGACGCGTGAACCAGTTCGGTCTTGGGACGCTAACCTGGCTGGACGGTTACGGTGACGACGCGATCGCGTTCAGCCTCGAAGCCCTGCGCCCGGTCACAGTCATCTCCAACCTCGGCAGCACCCCGATCCCGTTGCCAGCAGGCAAACCGCTGGTCTACAGCGAACGTCCCTGGCTCGCGGAACCCTTGGCAGAGTTACCGCCGAATACGACGATCTGGATGACCTCCGCGACCGAGGATTGACCGGGCCCAACGGGGTTTAGCAGCGACTAGTGCGCGGTGTTGGCTTTGAGCCAGACGAACGAGTCGACCGGAACACCGTTGATGTCGATCTCGAAGTCGAGGTGCGGCCCGGTCGATTCGCCGGTGGTCCCGGTCAGACCGACCGGCTGGCCTTCGACGATGGTTTCGCCCACGTACATCACTTCTGAGTTGGCCCGCATGTGACCGTAGACACTGGTGAACGCATGCCCGTTGACCACGTGCGAGATCTCTACGTGCTGGCCGAGTGCACCCGAGAGCTCACTCACCGTGACTACGCCCGCAGCAACCGCGTAGATTGGTGCGCCATCGCCGGTCTCAAAATCTGTGCCCCGATGGAAGGTGGAGCAACCCGCGCACGGCGCCGGCCTCGTGCCGAAGTGGTCGCCGAGCGGAACCGGGTAGTCGAACGGCCATCGGATCGGCCCGGAGTTATTCACGGTGTAGTCGAGTCCGCCAACCTCGAGCGAGTAGAGCTGCTGGGCCGAAAGCGCAGCGAAGGAGTCTCGCGAAATGGAAGCGTCTTTGCTCGTGGCGTCCGCGATGTGCTGGCCGTTGATCGTCGACGAGGCCTTGGACGGTGTGATCACAGAGGTTGGTGCGGCGGATGCAGAGGAGAACAGGAGCGGGGATCCCGCTGTCGCGATGGCGAAGGATGCCGCGAGCGCGAGCGCGACGACAGAAACGAGCGCCTTCGCGATCCGCTTACCAATTGGCTTGCGAGGCGGCCGGGTGTTGCCGGGTCGCTTCGCGACGGTCTTGACCGCCTTGCGGAGCTTGCGCTGTGCCTCCGCTCGCTTGCGAGCCGCTCGTCGAGATCGCCTGGTTGACGGTTCCCTGAGGTCTCTGCGTCGTACCGGAGAGGTGCCGAGGGCCAGTTGGTCAAACGGGTCGAAATTCGACAACTCGGCTCCTTCCTCGACGCAAATCGCCTGACGCGTTGGCGGGCTTGGATGGTCCGTCTGGACGCGACGAATAATCACGAACGGGTAACGGACCTCAAAAGCTTATCCGCATGTATGGAATCGGCCAAGTCACCACTTCGGGCGGCGACTGGCGTCCGATTGTATACAAGGTAAAGTACGGGCCATGCGCGCAAGCGAAACCGCCTATCAGCTGCTCCGGGATGAAATCATCCAGTGGAAGCTCGAGCCGGGAACACCGCTCGGTGAGGTCGAGACCTCCCTTCGTCTCGGGGTGTCCAGAACCCCGCTCAGGGAAGCGCTGTCCCGACTGATTGCCGAGGGACTCGTGAGGACCGGGCCCGGGCGCACAGCTGTCGTTACGAGCCTCTCGAGGGGCGACATCGTCGAGCTGTTCGAACTCCGCGAGGCTCTGGAAACCCAGTCAGCGCGTCTCGCCGCACGGCGACGGGAGCGGCTCGTATTCGAATCGCTCCGCGCGGACTTCCTGGCGGGCGGGCGCGGCGCCGGAGGCGCCGGGCCGGTATCCGCGGAGGACCGACCCTACGTCCTTGCCGATGCGCTCGATCTGGCCATCGACGAAGCCGCGGCCAGCGTCTACCTGCGAGGAGCCCTGCGCGACCTGCGCGGCCACCTGGCCAGAGTGCGACGCAGTGCGCACTCGAATTCCGAGCGGCTGGCGCGGGCGACGACCGAGCACGTCCTGATCGTGGATGCCATCCTCGCGCAGGATGAGGCCCTCGCCGCATCCGCAACATCCGTTCACCTGCACAACAGCCTCGAAAACATCCTCGCCTCGCTGCCAGAGGACACGGAATAGGCCGAAAATGCCTCAAAAGTATACAAAACTGCCCGTCTGAGTAGTTTCGAGGCTAATATGGGCCCTGTTGTATACATTTGGGTTGATGACCCGCCCGTTCGATAGGAAGACCGCATGAAACTCCATCCCGTCCGCGTCTACCGCAGCGACGAGAACCTTGCCCGCGAGGACCAGCTCGCCTGGAAGATCGCCAAGGTCGCTTCCGAGCAAATCGAACCGACGGATGCCGTGCTCGACATGGTCATCAACCGCGTGATCGACAATGCGAGCGTTGCCACCGCATCCCTGCGCCGCGGCCCCATCATCTCGTCACGATCGCAGGCGGCCGCACATCCGATTTCGCGCGGCGGCGCCGGCAGCACCGTCTTCGGCACGACCGAACTCACCAGCCCGGAGTGGGCGGCTTGGGCGAACGGGGTTGCGGTACGTGAGCTCGACTACCACGACACTTTTCTTGCCGCGGAGTATTCACACCCGGGCGACAACATCCCCCCGGTCCTCGCCGTTGCGCAGCACACCGGCGCGAGTGGCGCCGACCTCGTCAAGGGAATCGTGACGGGCTACGAGATCCAGATCGACCTTGCGAAGGCGATCAGCCTGCACGAGTTCAAGATCGACCACGTCGCCCACCTCGGCCCGAGCGCCGCTGCGGGCATCGGCACGCTGCTTGGACTGCCCACCGAGATCATTTTCCAGGCCATCGGGCAGGCGCTGCACACGACCACCGCGACCCGACAGTCCCGCAAGGGTGAGATCTCGACCTGGAAGTCTCACGCGCCCGCCTTCGCCGGCAAAATGGCGGTCGAGTCCGTCGATCGTGCCATGCGTGGCCAGACCAGCCCCACTCCGATCTATGAGGGTGAGGACGGCGTCATCGCCTGGCTGCTCGGTGGCAAGGATGCGCGCTATGAGGTACCGCTGCCGGAAGCGGGCGAGGCGCGGGTCGCGATCCTCGACAGCTACACCAAGGAGCATTCTGCCGAGTACCAGGCGCAGGCCTGGATCGATCTGGCCAGGCACATGGGCACCGAAAATCCAGCGCTCCGCGATCCTCGTAACATCGAGCGGATCGTGCTGCATACCAGCCATCACACGCACAACGTGATCGGTTCTGGCGCGAACGATCCGCAGAAGTACGACCCAACAGCGAGCCGCGAGACGCTCGACCACTCGATCCCGTACATCTTCGCGGTCGCGTTGCAGGATGGCGCCTGGGATCACAACACGTCATACTCCCCCGAGCGCGCCGGCCGACCCGACACGGTCGAGCTCTGGCAGAAGATCACGACCGCCGAGGACCCAGAGTGGACCCGGCGATACCACTCGCAGGACATTAGGGAGAAGGCGTTCGGTGGTCGCATCGAGATCGCCCTGACCGATGGGACGCGGATCGTCGACGAGATCGCGGTAGCGGATGCGCATCCGCTTGGCGCACGGCCATTCGGTCGCCCGCAGTACATTCAGAAGTTCCGGACCCTCGCCGATGGCGTTCTGCCGGCCGCCGAGATCGAGCGCTTCCTCGATGCCGCTCAGCGACTGCCAGACCTGACGCCGGCAGAGCTCGGCGGCCTCAACGTCGTCACCGACCTGTCCGACATCATCAATCCGAAGGGGATTTTCTGATGCTGTATTCACGCATCCCCGCGGCCGAGAAGCGTGCGCAGTTCCGCGCGCGACTCGCCACGGGCGAACTGCTCCGCTTCCCCGGGGCGTTCAACCCGCTCTCGGCCAACCTCATCCAGGAGAGAGGTTTCGAGGGTGTGTACATCTCCGGCGCTGTCATTGCGGCAGACCTGGGCCTCCCAGACATCGGCCTCACGACTCTCACCGAGGTCGCGACCCGGGGCGGACAGATCGCACGGATGACCGATCTCCCCGCACTGATCGACGCGGACACCGGATTCGGCGAGCCGATGAACGTCGCACGAACCGTGCAGACGCTCGAGGATGCCGGAGTCGCCGGCCTGCACATCGAAGACCAGGTCAACCCGAAACGCTGCGGCCACCTCGATGGCAAAGCCGTCGTGGACGACGACACCGCGATCAAGCGCATCCGCGCCGCCGCCGACGCACGCCGCGATCCCAACCTGCTGATCATGGCGCGCACCGACATCCGCGGAGTCGACACCCTGGCGGCCACGATCGATCGAGCCAAGGCGCTGGTGGATGCCGGCGCAGACGCGATCTTCCCCGAGGCGATGCGTGACCTGGCCGAGTTCGAGGCCATGCGCAACGCGATCGATGTGCCGATGCTCGCCAACATGACGGAGTTCGGCAAGAGCGAGCTCTTCACGACCGAGCAACTCGCCGGGGTCGGCGTCAATGTCGTGATCTACCCCGTGTCGCTACTGCGGCTGGCGATGGGAGCCGCAGAGCGCGGGCTCGACACGCTCGTTGCCGAAGGCTCGCTGCGCAGCGAGGTGCCTAACATGCAGACTCGAGCGCGCCTCTACGAACTGAACGACTACGCCGGATACAACAGCTTCGACGAATCCGTATTCAATTTCACGCTGTGAAACAGGCACAGGGTAAACAGAAGACGCTGTAAGACTGAGTAGACAAGCACAAGGGAGTGAGCATGCTCGAAGACAAAGAGATCTACAAGGGACTCGCCGGCGTGCCCGTCGACTACACCGCAGTTTCGAAGGTGAACCCGGAGAGCAACTCGCTGCTCTATCGCGGTTACCCGGTGCAGGAGCTTGCGGCGTCGAAGTCGTTCGAAGAGGTCGCCTACCTGCTGTGGAACGGCGAGCTGCCGACCCCGGCTCAACTCACCGAATTCGAGAAGCTGGAGCGCTCGCAACGGTCGCTCGATGCCAACGTCAAGCGCGTCATCGATGACCTGCCGCTGACGGCGCACCCAATGGATGTCGTACGCACCGCAGTGAGCGTTCTCGGCGCGAGTGATCCGACCACGGCTGACGACAGCCCGGCATCCAACCTCGCTAAATCCATAACGCTTCTTGCGAAGCTCCCGGCGATCGTCTCCTACGCCCAGCGCCGACGCCACGGCCAGGAGCCCGTCGCGCCGCGCGACGACCTCGGCTATTCGGCCAATTTTCTCCACATGACCTTCGGCGCGGTGCCGAGCGATGTCGTCGTGGACGCGTTCAACGTGTCGATGATCCTGTACGCGGAGCACTCCTTCAACGCGTCCACTTTTACGGCGCGAGTCGTCACGAGTACTTTGGCCGACCTGTACTCGGCCGTCGTCGCGGCCATCGGTGCCCTCAAGGGGCCGTTGCATGGCGGCGCGAATGAGGCCGTCATGCACATGTTCGACGAGATCGGCACGGCAGCCGCGGCGGACGCCTGGCTCGAGCAGGCGCTAGCTGAGAAGCGCACGATCATGGGCTTCGGACACCGCGTCTACAAAAACGGCGACTCCCGTGTTCCGACAATGGAAACGGCTCTGAAGACCCTCGTCGTCGAATACGACCGCCCCGACCTGCTGGCGCTCTACGATGCGCTGGGCCAAGCGATGCAGTCCCGCAAGGCGATCAAGCCGAACCTCGACTATCCAAGCGGACCGGCGTACAACCTGATCGGCTTCGACACCGACATGTTCACGCCACTCTTCGTGGCATCCAGAATCACCGGATGGACCGCCCACATCATGGAGCAGCGCGCCTCGAACGCGCTCATCCGCCCGCTCTCCGTGTACAACGGAGTGGACGAGCGACACGTCCCGAAGTAGTCATTCGGCAGTGCCGACGGGTGTGAGCCTTCACGCCTGTTACGGTCACTGAGTGCAGACCAATCCGGCGAACTCGGGCGGAGCCGCCCGATTCGGCGCCAGCGGTCTCGTCGTGCTTGGGCTCATCTGCCAGGAACTCGGAGCGGCAATCGCGGTGACGCTGTTCCCGACCATCGGCTCGACCGGCATGGTTCTGCTGCGCCTGCTGTTCTCCGCAGCCATCCTGTTGATCGTGTTCCGACCGTCCGTGCGTGGGCGTTCCCGGGGCGACTGGCTGACCGTTATCGGCTTCGGACTCGTGCTCGCGACGATGAACGCGTTCTTTTACACCTCGCTGCTCTCCATCCCGCTCGGCGTTGCGGTCACAATCGAACTGCTCGGTCCGCTGATCCTGTCCGTGGTCATCAGTCGGCGGCCTTCAGCCTGGCTATGGGCAACTCTCGCGTTCGCCGGAGTCGCGCTCCTCAGTTCAGGAGGATTCACGAAACACTTCACCGTCGTCGGCGTCGTGTTCGCCGCGGCAGCGGGTGGGATGTGGGTCTGCTACATCCTGCTGTCGGCTCGAACCGGGCAGCGATTCTCGCGCCTCGACGGTCTGGCGATTGCGATGAGTGTCGGTGCGATCGCGATCGCGCCGATCGGGCTGCTGACGGCGGGTCTGGCTCTTCTCAGCCCACGTGCGTTGGCGCTGGGACTCGCGGTCGCGGTGCTCTCGTCGGCTGTCCCCTACGGACTCGAGCTGATCTCACTGCGCAGACTTCCGGCGGCGACGTTCTCCATCCTGCTCAGTCTCGCTCCCGCGATCGCGGCGCTCGCCGGATACGTGGTTCTGCGGCAGGGGTTGTCGCCACTCGGATCGGCGGGCATCGGATGCGTCGTCGCAGCGAGCATCGGCGCGGTCATCCTTGCCGCACGCGCACGTCCGAATCGGGATGATCTCGGTCAGGAACCGTTGGCCTGACCGGCGCCTCGTGCGGTCGCCATTAGCGACCAGACGAACTCGACGTGCTCGGCCATGTCCAGGTCGGCGTCAAGCAGCCACTGCACCTGCATGCCGTCCGCTACCGCGAGCATGACGGCAGCGACTTTCGCGGGATCGAGGTTCGCATCCAGCTCGCCGGCCAGCTGGCGCTCTCGCGCGCTGTCCGCGAACGCCTCCCGCAGCAGCCGATAGCGCTCGACGAAGAATTCGTGCGCGGGGTGCGACGGCTCGGTCGCCGCGCTGGAGATGGTCGCGTAAAGCTGAACGAGACCGGGCACAGCCGAGTTGTGTCGGATGACCGCGAGCATCGTGTCCACACCGGAGCCGGCACTCGAATAGGCGGCGCGATCGGTCTCGTCGCGCACACGAAGGATCTCGGCGAAAAGCTCTTCCTTCGAATCGAAGTAGTGCAGCAGACCGGCCTGGCTCAGGTTCACCGCATCGGCAAGTTCGCGCAGGGAAGTTCCGCGGTAGCCCTGCTTGGCGAATACCTCCAGCGCGGTACGCAGGATCTCCTCGCGCTTAGCCACGCCCTTCGCGTAGCTGCCCCTGCCAGCCATGTTTCCGATGCTAGGGCACGGGATGCGCTCGGGCAGTGCACACGGTCCACGACTCCGGTTCGAGAACCAGCTCGAGCCCGGACTCGGTGGACGTGTATTCCCCGAACCCGCGCGGCGCTGCATCCTCGGCCTCGCGCGCACTCGGACGGCCGCCGGAGAGGTCCGCTGTCATAACCGATGCGCCCTTAACCTCGAGACCGGGATATCCCTGCGTCTCGACGACGACGCGGGCGGACGCGGCGGCTCGATTGGTAAGGAAGAAGGTGAGCTCCTCCGATCCGTCGTCAAGTTTCTTCACGGCGCACGCGAATGCGACATCGTCAATTGCCAGTCGTCCGTCCGGAGTCTGCGAGGTCGACTCGACCCGCGCGTCCAGGACCGTTGAGCCCGCCTGCTTTGCGGCCGCTGCGAACGGATAGAACGTTGTCATGCGCCACGCGTCGCCGCCCGGCTCGGTGCGAATTGGAGCGATCACGTTCACGAGCTGGGCCTGGCAGCCGATCTTCAAGCGATCGGCGTTATTGATCATCGCGATGAGAAGATCCCCGACCACGACCGCGTCGAGGGCACTGTAGTCGTCCTCGATGAGACGGGGCGCCTCGCGGACGCCGTAGTCGCCCTGCTCGAGATTGGACGTGTACCAGACATTCCACTCGTCGAGGGAGAGGCCGACGCGCTTGGTGGAGTGGCGGCTCGCCGCGACCGAATCGACGGTTGCAACGACATCGCGGATGAAACCGTCGAGCGCCGCCCCCGACTCAAGAAAGGTTCGTCGGTCGTGGTCGCGCTCCTCGTAATACGCGTGCAGGGAGATGTAGTCGACGTAGTCCCAGCATTCGCCCAGAACGGTCGCCTCCCATTCGCCGAAGGTCGACATGTCCCGCGATGAACTGCCGCAGGCGACAAGCTCAATCGAGGGATCTACTGCCTTCATGGCCTGCGCGGTTTGCGCAGCCAGTCGACCGTACTCGATGGCAGTCTTGTGCCCGATCTGCCAGGGCCCATCCATCTCATTTCCGAGGCACCAGAGGCCGACCCCGTACGACTTCTCGCGACCATTGGCGCGACGCAGGTCCGACCAGTACGTGCCGGACTCGAGGTTGCAGTACTCGACGAGGTTCGCCGCCTCGGAAATTCCTCTGGTGCCGAGGTTGACAGCCATCATCGTTTCGAGGCCACGGCGCTCCATCCACGGCAGAAATTCATCGACTCCAATCTGGTTGGTTTCGATCGACCGCCAGGCGTAGTCAATGCGCCGAGGACGAGCCTCCCGTGGTCCGATGCCGTCCTCCCACTGGTAACCGGAGACAAAGTTGCCGCCCGGGTAGCGCACGAGGGTAGGACCGAGCTCGTCGACGAGCTCCTCGACGTCCGTGCGAAAACCTTCGTCATCGGCCCTTGGATGCCCGGGCTCGTAGATACCGGTGTACACGCACCGACCCATGTGCTCCACGAAACTCCCGAAGAGTCGCCTGTCGATCGTGCCGACCGTGAAGTCGCGTGAAATCACGATACGGGCACCGGGTTCGGCCGTCGCGGTCATCCCTCGATCCCCTCGAATGGCTTTGTCGCAACAATCACATCTGTCGTACCGACGTCGTTGAAAACCGTTGTCGCCTGGACGAGCCACTTCCCGTCACGGGTGAGAAGCAGTGTCTGGCTGTAGCCCGCGAGTACGGTGCTCTCGGGATCGCCTCCCGTCGGAAGCGGGAGGTCAATGGATGTCCATGACCCGCGGCCCGAGTGGATGTTCACGATCGCTCGATCCACCAGCCGGTCTTCTGCGTCATACGAGAAGCGCCCGGTTACGAAAACCAGTGATTCGGCGGCACCGGGTGGCCGGGTCCAGGTCAGGTTGGGGGTGCCGGAGAGCCAGGTTCCATCGGCAGCAACCAGCGTCTCGCCGATATGCTCGGGCGGGCTCCAGTCTGTCGGATTCATTGAGAACAAAAGATTCACGGGATCAAGCGGCCGTCCGACGATCTCCATGACGCCAAGTGCGAAATCCTGATCGGAATTCTTTGCGGCGACAAACATCCCAGGTCGGATCGCGCGATCGGATACCCCGAAGTCGAGGACACGTTCGCTCCAGACCACGAGGTCCCGTGAGGCGCGATGCACGATCGCCTGAAGGATGCCCTCACCCTTGTACCGCTCGTCCGAGTAGAAGCACAGAAGCTCGCCATCGATCAACTCGAGTTCGGGTTCCCAGATCGTCGTCGTGGTCGACTCCGGCGACGGGTCGTAGACAATCGGGCCACCGGTGTCGATATGACTGACGGGGCGCCACGTTGTGCCGCGATCGTTGCTGGCAAAGATCACGATGTTCGAGGTCAGTTCATCCGGCGAGGTCGCCTGGCCGGTGAGCAGAAGTGTTCCCTTCAGCAGACCGGAGAATTCTTCAGGCAGCTCGTAGAGGCTGGGCTGCATCCGGAATCCGCCGGCGCCGACACCGCCCTTTGCAAGTCCGGCGAACTGCCAATCCCGGCCGGCTTCTTCACCTATTCCCAGCGCCCGGTGGACCGGAAAGCCCTCGGGCCAGCCCGCGTCCCAGGTGAGGAACAGGTCGCCGTCATTCGGGCCATCCGGATCGGTCGAAATCATCCGGGTGTATCCCGCTGGTCGCTCGCCTGGCACCCCTCGGCGAACGAGGGTGAGCACCGTGCTGGCATCCGTTCGCGGGGTTTCTAGGTGGTCGGTGGTCATTTGAGTCCCGTCGAGGAGAGGCTCTCGATGAATCTGCGCTGGGCAAACATGAAAGCGATGAACAGTGGGAGAAGTGAAACGAGAGCGCCCGCCATCATGACGCCCTGGGGAATGATGCCACCAGGCCCGGTGAGGAGCGTCAGTCCCGAGGTCAGGGTGCCCATGTTGGGGTCGTTCGTGAATACCAGCGGCCAGAGCAGGTCATTCCAGTTGTTGACGAAGGTGAAGATCGCCAGTGTAAGGATTGCGGGGCGGGCGTTCGGAATGACGACCTGCAGAAAGATGCGCCACTCCGAGGCGCCGTCGATTCGCGCCGCGTTGTCGATGTCCTGAGGAAGCGAGACAAAGAATTGGCGCAGCAGGAAGATACCGAACGCGTCTGCCGCTCGCGGAGCGATGAGCGCGGCGAAGGTGTTGACCCAGCCCAGGCTGCTCACGATTTGGTACAGCGGCACGAGCGTCGCTTGGAAGGGGATCATGAGCGTGGCGACGATGCAGATGAGCAGCACGCGGCGACCGGTGAAGTCGATTCGTGCGAGGGCATACGCCGCCATAGAGTCGAATACGATCGCGCAGACCGTGACACCCCCGGCGAACACGAAGCTGTTCAGGATCAGGCGCGCAAACGGGAGCGCCCGGAAAATCGTCACAAAGTTCGAGAGCGTCCAGTTGTGTGGCACCAGCGTGGGCGGAAATGCGTTGATCTCGGACGCCGGCTTGAAGGCCGTGAAAACGACGATGAACACCGGCAACAGCAGGAAGAGCGCGATGACGGCAATGACCGCCGTGAAAACGATGGAACGAATCGTCCCCGACCACGACGGACGCCTCGTTGGCACTCGGCTGGCGCTGAGAGAGGGTCCAAAGGCCATCAATTCATCTCGCTTTCACGTCGCCCGAAGAAGAAGAACTGCCCAAGACTCAGGACGAGGGTCGCCGCGAGCAGCACATAAGAGAGCGCGGACGCGAAGCCCAGGTGCAGCTGCTGGAATCCCTGCTCATAGATCTCGTAAACGACGGTCTGGGTCGCGCCGTAAGGCCCTCCCGAGGTGAGGATGTAGATCTGGTCGAACGCCTGGAGTGCGGCGATCAGAGCGAAGACGAGAACGAACCCAAACGTGTTCGACAGCATGGGGATTGTGACGTTCGTCAGTCGTCTCCATGGGCCTGCGCCGTCCACCTTGGCGGCCTCATAGAGGCTCGGCGGCACGTCCTGCAGCCCGGCCAGGAAGATGACCATATAGAAGCCGAAGTTCTTCCAGACGGCGATGAGCACAACCGTTGGCATTGCGAGAACGGGGTTCTCGATCGGATTTCCGAGATGGACGCCGATGAGATCAAGCCAGTAGCTCAGCAGTCCAATCTCCGGATTGAGCAGGTACGACCAGGCAAACGCCGCGACGGCGAGCGAAACGATAAACGGCAGGAACAGCGCCGAGCGGAAGAGTCCTCGCAGCCGCAGCCCCGGATAGTTGAGCGCGACCGCCAGCGCGAGCGCCACGATCACACTGACCGGCGTGAACAGCACCGCGTAGAGCAGCGTGTTCAGCATCGAGTTCAGGATGGCCGGATCGCTGAAGATCTGGGCGTAGTTCGCGATGCCGACCCAATTGGCGACTCCGAATCCGTTGGAGTCGGTGAACGAGAGCCGAAGCGCCGACAGCATCGGACCGACCGTGAAAACGGCCAGAATAATGAGCGCCGGGGCCAGGAAGGTGAGGGCCCGTAGAACCCGTCGGCGTCGCTCGAGCGGCTTGCGCCGAGAGGGGGGCGGCCCCCCTGCCGTCCGACCGCCCAGCGGCGCCGGCGGTCGGTATGGCCGCGCCATTCTGCGCGATTTGATCAGGGTCATCTTCGTCTCTATTGGTCATGGTAACGGCTGCCCCCGAAGGTTCCGAGGGCAGCCGTCGCGATCACTTCGCTTACTTGGCTACCGCGGTCTTCATCGACTTCTCGGCCTGCGAAAGCAGGGACGGGATGTCACCGCCCGCGAACGCCTTCTGGGTGAGGGTGTCGAGCGCCGTGATGACATCAACCTGGTCAACAACTCCCGGAAGGAGCGGTTTGGTGTACTTGCTCTGCTCGGTGAGCTCCTGCACCTCGGTGTTCGCCGACACCTCGGTTGCCGAAACCGACGTGTTGAGCGGAGGCCATCCAGAACCGAGTGCCCACGCAACTGACTGGTCGTGCTTGAAGAACCAGGCGAAGAACGTCTCCGCCGCCGCCTTCTTCTCCGCACCGGCCTGGCTCGTCACACCGGCCGTTACCCCGATGCCCGATTCAGCCACACCCGATGGACCAGCCGGGATCGGCGCAATGCCGCAGCTGATCTTCGAGGCGACGCAGCTTCCCGCGAGCCATGGTCCGCCCGCCTCCATCGCGGCTTTGCCCGCGGTGAACAGGTTGTCGGCGTCGATACCGCTGAGGCCAATCGGCGAAATGTGGTCCGTCGTCACCGCGTCGGTAAAGAAGGAGAGTGTCGCCTTATTCGCTGCGGAGTTGACTACGACATCCTTGCCGTCCTTGACGACGTCTCCGCCACCACTCTCAAACAGGGATGTCCAGACTCCGTTACCCACCGTTTGGTGGTCCGGAAGCGCCAGACCATACTGCGATGGAGTTCCGGTTCCAGTCTGGATGGTCAGCTTCTTCGCGTCGGCGACCCATTCGTCCCACGTTTTCGGGAACGACGTGATGCCCGCAGTTGCGAATTCCGCCTTGTTGTAGAACATCGTCAGCGGAACGAAACCAAGAGGGACGGCGTAATTTGTGCCCTTCAGCTCACTCATCTGCAGTGCGCTCTGGTTGATGGCGGACGTGTCGTTACTGGACTTGGAGTAGAAGTCGGTCAGCGGCTGCAGCACTCCCTCGTTTGCGTAGACGGTCATGACATCAGGCGGCGAGGCGAGGATGTCTGGACCGTTCTTGGCGGCGAGCGCCGGTAGCACGGTACTGCCGATGACCGCCCAGGTCTTCGTGTGCATCGTGATCTGGATCTGCCTCTGCGACGAGTTGAACTGCTTGACGAGCTTCTGCAACTCGACGCCGTCGCTGGCGGTGTAGCCCTCCCAGAAGGAGAGTTTGACGGGCCCGGCGCTAGTTGTGGCGCTGGTCGAGGAACACCCGGCGAGGGCGATTGTGGTTCCGATGACGGCTAGGGCCGCCATCCACTTCTTGGTCTTCATTGACCCTTCCATTCGATGCTTGTGTCAGAAAATGATGCAGGTTGATTACTTCGCCGGTGACTCGCACGTCTTGGCGTCACCTCCCTTCCCTGCTCGATCTCCGTCTTGGAGTTTCATAATGTTATCGTTCACACCGTGCGCTATGTCAAGCTTTCAGCGGATTCTCTCAGTCGCGCGTGCTGAGCAGCATTGTGGATTCGCGAAACACCAGAGTCGGCTCGACCAGCACTTCGGTGCCCTGATACGACTCCTCAACCTGAGCAAGCAGAAGCTCGACGCTGTCCTCGCCGAGCCGTTCGTAATCCTGCCGGACGGTCGTCAACGGCGTCGGAAAATAGGGCGCCTCCGGCATATCGTCAAAGCCGACGATGCTGAGATCCTTGGGCACACGGATCCCCTTGAGTTTCGCAGCATGCATGACGCCGAGAGCGGTCTGGTCGTTGGCGCAGAAGACCGCCGTTGCACCGCTGTCAAAGAGCTCGGCAGCAAGCACGCTGCCGCCTCGGGCGGACCAATCACCCTCCCAGACTCGTGACGCATCGAGATTGTTTTCGCGCATCGTCTCGCGCCACCCACCGAGTCGCTCCATTGCGTCAAAGCGCCTCAACGGTCCGGATATGTGCCCGATGCGCCGATGACCGAGATCGATCAGGTGCTGGGTAGCGAGTATTGCGCCGCGTGTCTGGTCGAGACTGACGCTGTTATCGGGGAAAACGGCGCCTCCGCCCAGCGTCACGAAAGGCAGGGCCGGTCTCGCCGCCTTGAGCGCGTTCAGTACGTCGATAGTCGGCGTGAGCACCACAACACCCTCGAAGCGCTGCTGCAGGAAGTACCCGAGCGACGTCCGCAGCCCCTGCGGATCCGTATCTGTGACGTGCGTGGCGCTGACGTAATATGAGCGCAATCGCGCCCTGCTGGTGAATCCCTCGGCGAAGCCGGAGGTGGAGCTGATCGGGCCAGTGTCCTGGGAGCCAACGGTGATGAGGCCGAGCATGTGACTTCGACCGGTAACGAGCGATCGCGCGGAAAGATTCGGTGTGTAGCCCAACTGTTCGACGGCAGCCATCACCCGATCTCGAGTGGCTTGCGCGACCTTTGGGTGACCCTGCATCACGCGAAAGACAGTCTGGTGCGAGACCCCGGCGAGCAGGCCGACCTCGCGCATATTCGGTCCCGAGACGCGTTCCGATTTGGTCGTCATGGCTCTTTCTTCAGACCAGCCGCAAGGCTGGGCGAGAGGCGGTTATGTGAACGTTATACATTGTCACGCCATCGTAGTACCCGCGGGACGCGCGGGTGGAGCTCTATCTGTATAGCAGCGCTGAAGAAAAGGTGAAGGCCCCGCGTGGCGGAGCCTTCACCATTGGTGGCAAGTAAGGGATTCGAACCCCTGAAGTTGAAAACGTCTGATTTACAGTCAGATCCCTTTGGCCGCTTGGGTAACTTGCCGTGACGCTCCGACCACGTGTGATCACCTGTCCGGAGGCGCTGAATAAGAATACTAGGCCTGCGCTCGGTTCGCGTTCACAATCATCCGACAACGACTAACGCAGGAATTGAGTTGATCGTGATGGCCTCCAGAACAACCCGCGTGAGTGCCTTCTGATAGATCGTCTGTGTGTTGGGATGACCCTGAGCGTCCGTGTTCTGCGCGGCACCCTGCGAGGCGAATCCGTCCGAAACGAGCCTCGTCGAGATTGCCGATTCGTGATCGACGTCGATGTCGAAGAATGCGAGCTCAACGATCGTGGTTGTCGCGGTCGTGAGTCGGTAAGCGCACGTCGCAACGTATCCAGTAGTCAGTTGCGGGTCTCCGACCGGACCGGAAACCGTAGACGGATCGAGTTTTAGGAGCGTGTCCGTTGATGGAAGGCCCGATTGAAGGCCTTGCGCAAACCCGTCTGGGCAGGAGATGGGAGACGTCCAGCCGGAAGACGACCCGCCAGAGGACGTGAATCCAAGGGCCTGCTGGCCAATCGCGACCGCTTGGCCGTTGGTTGAACCCAGCGTGACGTCGGCAGAGTTACAGCCGGACAACACGCAAGCCAGCAGCGCCCCCAGCGCAGCAAGAACAACAAAACGACGATTCCCCAATTGCACGCTCTCAGGATACGAGTGGTTCGGCGTTAAAGTGGAGATATGGCAGATTCCACGTTCGACATCGTCAGCAAGGTCGACAAGATGGAGGCGGACAACGCCGTCAACCAGGCTCAAAAAGAGATCGCGACCCGGTACGACTTCAAGAATGTCGGCGCATCCGTCGAGTGGAGCGGCGAGAAGCTGCTGCTCAAGGCCAGCGCGGAAGAGCGCGTGAAAGCGGTGCTCGATGTGGTCGAGCAGAAGTTCATCAAGCGGGGCATCTCGCTGCGAAGTCTCGACGCCGGCGACCCGTACGCGAGCGGGAAGGAATACCGCATCGAGATCGGCCTCAAGAACGGGATCTCTTCCGACGATGCCAAAAAGGTCGCGAAGATCATCCGCGACGAAAGCCCCAAGAGTGTGAAGTCGCAGATCCAGGGCGATGAGCTGAGGGTGCAGTCCAAAAGTCGCGATGACCTCCAGGCCACTATGGCGCTGCTCAAGGGCAAAGACCTCGACGTCGACCTGCAGTTCGTCAACTTCCGTTAGCTAAGGGCGACCAGCGTGAATTTCGACTGGTCGTGGCTTCCCCTCGCCATCCTTATTTTGGCGATCCTCGTCGACTTCATCGTGCGCGTACTGTCCGTGATTTTTGTGCCACGCAATCGGCGGCCCCAGACCGCGACCGCCTGGCTGCTCGCCATCTTCTTCCTGCCGTACATCGGCATCCTCCTGTTCTGGCTGATCGGCAGTCGCTATCTTCCGAAGAAGCGGCGCGAGAAACAGCAGGAGATCAACAACTACATCCTCGACACGACCGCTGGCATGGACCTGGTGCGCAAGGACAAGTCGTCGCCGAGCTGGCTGGAGCCCGTCGTCGCACTCAACCGCAAGCTCGGCGCCATGCCGATGGTGGGCCGCAACCGCGCGACCCTGCACGACGACTACGACGAGTCGCTCACCTCGATGACGAACGCGATGCGTGAGGCGAAACGGTACATCCATGTCGAGTTCTACATTCTGAACCTGGACAAGACGACCCGCCCGTTCTTCGATGAACTGGCCGCGGCCATCGATCGTGGAGTGACGGTTCGGGTGCTGCTCGATCACATCGCGTGCCTGCGGTCGGCGAACTATCACCAAACGCTTCGCCGACTCACCCAGATGGGCGCGAACTGGCATCTCATGCTGCCGGTTCAGCCGCTCAAGGGAAAATTCCAGCGACCGGATCTGCGCAATCACCGCAAAATCCTCATCGTCGACGGCGCCGTCGGATTCACCGGATCGCAGAACGTGATCGATTCCAGCTACGACAAACGCCGGAACCTGAAACGCGGCCTGCGCTGGAAGGATCTCATGGTGCGATTCGAGGGACCGATCGTCGCCGGCATCAATGCGCTCTTCGTCACCGATTGGCACAGCGAAACCGACGAGTTACTCGTCCGCGAAGTCGAGCGGATAGCCGTCGACCGCGCCAACGACCTACTCGACGCCCAGGTCGTGCCCAGCGGGCCCGGGTTCGACGGGGAGAACAACCTCCGGCTGTTCAATTCACTGATCTACGCCGCCCAACATCGCGTGATCATCACGAGCCCATACTTCGTTCCGGACGAATCCATGCTCTACGCAATCACAACAGCGGCCCAGAGCGGGGTCGACGTGCAGTTGTTCGTCAGCGAGATCGGTGACCAACCGGTCACCTACCACGCGCAGCGCAGCTACTACGAGGAGTTGCTTCGCGCGGGCGTTCGCATCTGGCTGTACCGCGCGCCGACCATCCTGCACGCCAAACACATGACCATCGACGACCAGGTCGCGGTCATCGGCTCGAGCAACATGGACATGCGGTCGTTCAGCCTTGATCTTGAGATCTCGGTGATGGTCAACGGCACGAAATTCGTCCAGGCGCTGCGACACGTCGAGGACAGTTATCGCACCCGCGCCCGCGAACTCACCCTCGGGGAATGGATGCGGCGCCCGACGCGCAGCAAGATCCTCGACAACGTCGCTCGCCTCACCGCAGCGGTCCAGTAACGCTAGTTGTCGGCGCGGGAGAGCTTCGACGGCCACCAGATTCTGCGACCGATGTCGTAGGACAGTGCGGGCACGAGAAGTGAACGAACCACGATTGTGTCGAGCAGAACACCGAAGCCGACGATGAACGCGATCTGGCTGAGGAATAGGACTGGGATGACCCCGAGCGCCGCGAACGTGGCCGCGAGCACGACTCCCGCCGAGGTAATGACGCCGCCCGTTATCACGAGGCCGCGGACGACCCCATCCCGTGTTCCGTTCAGTATCGACTCTTCGCGCACCCTGGTCATCAGGAAGATGTTGTAGTCGACGCCAAGCGCCACCAGGAAGATGAACCCGTAGAGCGGTACCGCCGGGTCCGCGCCAACGAAGTTGAACACGTGGTTGAACACCAGGGCCGAGATTCCGAGCGTCGCCGAAAATGAAAGCACGACGCTCCCGATCAGCAGCAACGGTGCAACAATCGAGCGCAGCAGAAGCATGAGCACAATCAGAATGACCAGTAGCACGACCGGAATTATCAGGTCACGGTCGTGCACCGCCGCAGCGTTCGTATCAATCTGGGTCGCCGTCGTTCCGCCGACTATCGCGTCGCCCGTACCGGCTAGCCGGGTTCGAAGGTTCTCGACGACGTTCTGTGCGGCCACGGAATCCGGATCATCGCTCAGCGTCGCCTGCAGCATCACCTGGCCGTCCCTGACCACAGGAACTATTGCCGGCCCGGGACCGCCGAACGACGGGGCACCAACTATGGGTTCGAAGCTTCCGTCCTTGGCGAGGGGCAGGTACCCGAGCGAGGTCAACGCCGTCACCGAATTCACTCCGACGGTGCCCAGAGTCTTGCGCGCGGCCGTGGCGAGATCGTCCTTTTTGACGACGATCACCGCTGGGCTTCCCGAGCCCTGCGGGAAGTGCTTGCCCAGCGCGGTCTGACCGTCGCGCGCCTGCGAGTAACCCTCGACAACCGCACTCTGCGGCGTGCCGCTTGCCTTGAGTTGCAGCAACCCCGCGGATGCGCTCAGCAGCACGACCGCGCACACCACCCAGACCCAGCGCGGATGCCGCGACACCCCACGCCCAACCCTCGGCCAGAGCCCCTTGACCGCCGCGCCTCCAACAGCTGGATGCCGCGATCCGAACCTGGGACGCAGCGGCCAGAACGCGGCCCGTCCAAAAACCAGAAGGAGCGCAGGCAGCATCGTGAGCGCCGCAAGCAACGCGAACGCGATGCCGATTGCGCCGACCGGTCCGAGCGCCTTGTTCGAATTGAGATCGCTGAGCAGGAGGCAGAGCAGTCCGAGAATGACGGTGCCGGCAGAGGCCAGGATCGGCGCAAACGCACCCCTGAATGCCGCAAGAGTCGCATCCCATCGCCGTTCGTGGTCGCGCAGCGCTTCGCGATATCGGGAGACATAGAGCAGCGAATAGTCCGTCGCGGCGCCGATTACCAAGATGAACAGGATGCCCTGCACCTGGCCGTTCAGCGCGACCGCTCCGCCCTTAGCCAGGTGCCAGATCACAAAGATCGACGCACACAACGCGAAGAGCGAGGTCAGCAGCACCAGAACCGGCAGCAGCGGCGAACGGTAGACGACGATCAGGATGACGAACACCGCGAGGATCGCGACGAGCAGCAAAACACCGTCGATCCCCGCAAAGGCACCGCCGAGATCTGCGATCTGGCCTGCCGGGCCAGTGACGTACCCCGACAGCCCGTGCGGCGCATCCTTTGCGATGACCGCTCGAAGGTTGCCAACCGATGCGTCGAAGGCCGTGTTGTCCCTGACCGGGACGACAATCTGCGCCGCCTCGCCGTCCTTGGACGCGATAGCGGGAGACACACCACTGCTGACCCCCGGGGCGGTCTTGATCGAGGAGATGGTCGCCGCGATGAAGTCGTCGTCCGCGCTCGTGAGCCCGCCGTCCCGCACGAACAGCACGACGGCGGGAAGAACCTTCTTGTCCGCGAACGTGGCCTCGAGGTTCTGCACCTTCGTGGCATCGGAGCTCGCGGGAAGATAGCTGGTCGCGTCGTTGCTCGAGACCTGGCTGATCTTGCCGAAGTATGGTCCGCCGACGTACCCGACCAACAACCAGACAACGATGAGTAGCGCCGGCAGGCCCACGCGAAGCCAGGTCGGGAATCCACCGGACTTGCGCTCCGTCGGTGGGGTGTGGCCGGTCATTTCGCTCCCGTTGCTGGCGGCGGTCGTGTGAGTTTCCATCACACCATGCCCGGCTGCGCGGTCACCCTACGGCTAGCCCACGAATCGTGCGGTGGCTAGTGCGCCGAGTTGGATGCCCGCACCATTTCGTCGCGCGGAACGATCTTGATGCGCGAGCGACCGTGCGGCAGCCCGAGCGACTGCTCGAACGCATCCAGGTTGTGCCAGCCGTCGAGATTGGTGAACTCGATGCCTCGGCTCTCGAGCAGTTCAACGACGGACTGCTCGGACGGCGACAATGGCGACCACCAATTGGATTGGTCGCGTACGAGGTGCTTGACGGTCTCCATGGCATCGCTCTTGGTGTGACCGATCAGGCCGACCGGACCGCGCTTGATCCAGCCGGTCGCGTAGATGCCAGGAAGTTGGTGGCCCGCGTCGTCCAGAACCTGCCCCTCCCGATTTGGAACGACCCCGCGCTTTTCGTCGAACGGGATGCCGTCGAGGGGTGACCCGAAGTATCCGATCGCACGGTAGGTGGCCTGAACGGGGACCTCGCGGAACTCTCCTGTCCCGCGAACCCCGCCCTCGCCATCCGGTTCGGTGCGCTCCCAGCGGAAGCCGCTCACGGCGCCGTCCGCGCCGAGTACCTCGACGGGCTTCGCGAAGAAGTGCAGGTGAAGCCGGCGGGATGCCGCGCCGATCTCCCTCGCCCGCCATTGGGTGAACACCCGGTCGATCACGAGGACCTGCTTGTTCGACTCGATCGCGGCGCGGGACGCTTCGTCGTAATGAAAGTCCTGGTCTTCGACGATCATGTCGACATCGGGCAGCTCACCGAGCTCCCGCAGCTCGAGCGGTGTGAACTTGACCTGCATCGGCCCTCGGCGGCCAAAGACGTGAACGTCCGTGACCGGTGACGCTTTGAGGGCCCGGTAGACATTGTCCGGGATCTCCGTCGGCAGGAGATCGTCGGCGTGTTTCGCCAGCATGCGCGCGACGTCGAGGGCGACGTTGCCGTTGCCGATCACAGCGACCTCACGAGCATCCAGCGGCCACTCGCGCGAGACGTCGGGGTGTCCGTCATACCAGCTCACGAAGTCGGCCGCGCCGTAACTGCCAGGAAGGTCGATCCCGGGGATGTCGAGGTCGGCATCCCGAATCGCGCCGGTCGAGAAAATGACGGCGTTGTAGTGCTTCTTGAGGTCGTCGAGAGTGATGTCGCGCCCGTACAAAACGTTGCCGAAGAGCCGGATTCGCCCGGTGTCGAGTACCTCGCGCAGTGCCGTAATGATGCCCTTGATGCGTGGATGATCGGGCGCGACGCCGTAGCGAACAAGTCCGTACGGAGCCGGGAGCTGCTCGAACAGGTCGATCGAAATATCGAAAGCGGTCTCTGACTTGAGCAGGATGTCCGCGGCGTAGATACCCGCCGGGCCGGCGCCAACAATGGCCAACCTCAGTTTTGTCACTAGCTAGAACGCTCCACGATCGTCTCAGCGAACCGGGTCAGGGCTTTCTTGACCGGTCCGTCGGGCAGGGGGGACAGTGCATCCACGGCATCAGCCGACCAGCGGTGTGCCTCGGCGAGGGTCATCCTCGTGACCTCGTGCTCACGCAATTCTGCGATGGCCGTCGTGAGGTCGGGCGACTCGGTCTGGTCGTAGAACGTCGCGTTCACGTCATGGTCGATTCGGCTCAGAAGGGCACGCGCATCCATGTCGGTCTCTGCCATGCGCCGCAGGTACAGCAGCGGGAGAGTCGAGACGCCAGCACGCAGGTCTGTGCCCGGTGTCTTGCCGGTGTCGTCGAGACGCGGGGCGAGGTCGATCACGTCGTCGATCAGCTGGAAAGCGACCCCGATTCGTTCGCCGAACTGGACGACCGGTTCGATGTACTCCTCCGGCGCGTCCGAGAAGAGCACGCCGACGCGCCCTGCCGTCGCGATGAGCGAACCGGTCTTGTCGGCGAGCACCTGCAAGTAGTGCTCAATCGGATCGTCGCCCTGGCGCGGTCCGATCGTCTCGTGAAGCTGGCCGAGGCAAAGGCGCTCGAATGTCTCCGCCTGCACCTTGATCGCCTTCTCGCCGAGCGAGGAAATGATCTTGCTCGCTCGCGCGAACAGCAGGTCGCCGGTCAGGATCGCCACCGAGTTGCCCCACACGCTCTGAGCGCTGGGGACGCCGCGGCGCATCTGCGCCTCATCCATCACGTCGTCGTGATAGAGCGACGCGAGGTGAGTGATCTCGATCGCCTCCGCGGCCGAGATCACTGACGGATTGTTCCCGGTTCCCAGCTGGGCGGTCAGCAGAGTGAGGACCGGGCGGATGCGTTTGCCACCCGCATCGAGCAGATAACGACTCGTGACATCGGCGAGGTCATCGGTGAACGACATCTGCTCGCTCAGCCCCGCCTCGACCAGTGCAAGTCCCGAGTCGATGGCGTTGGCCATCTTGCGCTCGTCGCTCGACGCGAACAGCTTCTCGCCCAGCCCAAGCGACGACGTCAGGGCATTGCTGCGGCGAGCTATCGGCGCGCTCGGAGTCACGGTCTGGGTCGTTTCTGTCAGCGGGCAGGCGTCAGGACGCGTCGGGAGTCGAAGATGCGACAGGCTTGCGCGTCGCCGAACGGCGGCGCTTGGCGACGGATGCGAGCACGGCGGCATCCACCGGCTTGCGCCCGCGGTGGAGTGCGACGACACCGGAGGTGAGATTGCGGTAGGCGACGCGGATGAAGCCCGCTCCACGAATCCATTGGCTCAGTTGTCCCTGGTCTGGCCAGTCCGCAATCGAGTCGGCCAGGTAGCTGTATGCCTCCGCGTTCGACGAAACCGCGATCGAAACGGCAGGCAGGACATACCTGAGGTAGGTCTGATAACCCATTCGGAACAGCGCGCGAGGGGGTTTGGAGAACTCGCAGATCACGACTCGGCCGCCCGGCTTGAGCACCCGGTACATTTCGGCGAGCGCCTGCTTCGGGTCCTTCACGTTGCGCAGTCCGAAACTGATGGTGACGGCGTCGAACTCGTCGTCGCCGAATGGCAGTTTCTCGATGTCGGCCAGCACAAACTCAATGTTTTTGTGCTTGCGCCGACCCTCCTCGATCATGCCCGCGGAGAAGTCGACCGCAATAACCTTCGCCCCGGAGTGCGATAGCGCGACGGAACTAGTACCGGTGCCGGCAGCCAGGTCGAGGATCCGCTCCCCCGGTAGCGGCGCGACCGCGCGTACGGTGGCGATTCGCCAGAGGTAGGCATTGCCGGCTGAGAGCACCGCGTTGGTGCGGTCGTAGTGCTTCGCGACATCATCGAACATGCCGGCTACTTCGTCCGGTTCCTTGCCGAGATCCGCCTTACTCACGTTCTTCAGTGTACTGAGAAAGACTTGAGGATTTGGAGGCGGTACTACTCTTCTAACGTGAGGCACACCCCCGGCATCGTGCCCGTGCTGGCCGTGACAACGCAGCAGATCGACGACATCCGGCCGCTGGTCCCGCTCGTCGATCCACGGCATCCGCTCGTCTTCATCCGGCGCGGGCAGGGCATCGCCGGCATCGGCGAGGCCCTGCGTCTCGAGTTCACGGGGCCATCGCGGTTCCGGGATGCGGCCAGCACCTGGAAGCGCGTTGCCGCTGCCGCTGTCGTCACAGATCCGGTCGACTTGCCCGGCTCGGGCCTCGTTGCGCTCGGTGCGTTCGCGTTCTCCGACGAGTCGAAACGCACGAGTGTGCTGATCGTTCCGTCGATCATCCTCGGACGACGAAATGGCGTCAGTTGGATCACGCGGATCAACACAGGTAACGAACTGCCGGCGCCGCGCGAGCTCGGACCGGACTTCAGCGTCACCTTCGATTTCGGCGCTCTCGATCGCCCGGGCTACGTGCGCGCGGTCGAGGCGGCACTCGTGCATCTGCGTTCGGGCGAATTGAGCAAGGTCGTGCTGGCCCGGTCGATGGTCGGTCAGCTGCCGGAGGGTGCGGACTTGCGCGTGCTGCTCGGCGAGCTGGCCACCGGTTATCCCGACACCTGGACCTTCGCGGTTGATGGCCTGATCGGCTCGAGCCCGGAGACGCTTGTGACAGCGAACCACGGGTCGGTGACCGCACGCGTACTCGCCGGGAGCGCGCCACGGGGCGTCGACCCCGCCGCCGACCAGGATGCCGCTGCCGCGCTCGCGACATCCACCAAGGACCTCGACGAGCACCAGTTCGCTCTCCGCAGCCTGCTCGCCTCCCTGGCGCCGCACGCGCGCAACATCACCTCGAGCGAGCAGCCGTTCACGCTTAAGCTGCCGAACCTCTGGCACCTGGCGAGTGATGTCGAGGGGGACCTCAGCGACGGATCATCCTCGCTCGACCTGCTTTCGGCCCTGCATCCAACAGCCGCGGTCGCGGGCACGCCGACCGAGGCGGCACTGGCCCTCATCGCCGAGCTCGAGCCGTTCGACCGCGGGCGCTACGCCGGACCGGTCGGCTGGGTCGGCGCCGACGGCGATGGCGAGTGGGCAATAGCACTGCGCTCTGCGCAGGTCGACGAGGACGGCACGATCAGCGCCTTCGCGGGGGCTGGTATCGTGGCCGACTCCGACCCGGACAAGGAACTCGCCGAGACGCGGATGAAGTTCCGCCCGGTGATCGACGCGTTCGCCTGACCCAAACTCCGCGAGAGGTCGCAATCGACCTCTCGTTTTATCAAGGAAGGGTCGATTGCGACTTCTCGCGGACTTTTAGATGGTGCTGGCCTCGACGCGAGCGCGCTGGGCCGCGACGTCGTAGGTCGGTGGCGGCCAGTCGGCCCTCAGCTCGCGAAGGTGGGTGAGCAGGATGTCCTGCACGGCAAGTCGCGAGTACCACTTGTGGTCCGCCGGCACGACGTACCAGGGCGCGTCATCCGTCGTCGTCCGCTGGATCGCAATCTCATAGGCCTGTTGGTACTGCACCCAGAAACCGCGCTCATCCACGTCTTCCGGGTTGAACTTCCACTGCTTCGTCGGATCGTCGAGCCTCGCCAGGAGTCGGGCCTTCTGCTCGCCCGGACTGATGTGCAGCATGATCTTGATGACGGTAGTGCCGGCGGCGACAAGCTCGGCCTCGAACTCGGAGATGATGCCGTAGCGCTTCTCGATCTCGTCGGCGGGCGCCATCGCGTGCACCCGTTCGATCAGGACATCCTCGTAGTGCGACCGGTCGAATACACCCAGAAAGCCGGCTGGCGGCAGCTGCGGACGGACCCGCCACAGGAAGTCGTGCGCCTTCTCCTCCGGTGTCGGCGCCTTGAACGCGTGGATCTTGAGCCCGTGCGGATCGACCCCCTCGAGCACGTGCTCGACGGTGCCACCCTTGCCTGAGGTGTCCATGCCCTGCAACACGAGCAGCACGCTGCGCTTGCCGCCGCTCAGGCTTTCGGCGTAAAGACGCTCCTGGTGCTCGCCGATCTCGACTACTCCCTTAGCAAGTACCTTGGCCGCGTCATCCTTGCCGCCGCTGAACCCGGGACTGGATGCCGGATCGACATTCGCAAGCTCGATATCTGATGTCGCGCGCAACTTGCTCTCGATGCCCATGCGCACACGCTACAAGTTCCAGACCCCTGGGGTGAGGCATATCGACCTTTAGGGGACAACTAAGGGTCGATGTGCCTCACCTCACGAGGCCCTTGCTCGGAACAGGATGCCCACTCCGCCCTCAAAAGTCGTGCCGTGGAACTCGTTTGCTCGGGCGATCTCGGTGAAACCGAGACGCGCATGCAGCTCGATCGAGGCGACGTTTCGCGCGTTCGTCACGAACCAGGCATCGGGGGCTCGATCCCAGATCCAGTCGAGTCGGGCACGAGTGAGCGCCGAGCCGATTCCTCGTCGTTGAAAGTCCGGGTGGACGTTCACTCCACCCAGGTAGTGTCCCGCGGGCGCCGAGTCCGAGGCTTCGTCATAGTGGTGCGTCTTCGCCCAACCAACCACTTTGCCGTCGACCTCGACGACGAGAACGAGTCGGCCCGGATCGATGATCGCGTCCCGCGGATCCGAACCTGCGCTCCCGCGCACGGTGAGCGATACCTCCGCCATCCGTTCGGCATCGCCGATTTCGCCAGACCGGATCGCGGCCTGCTCAGCGCCCAAGCGGAACCTCGATCAGAGTCGGGCCAGCGGATGCCGTCATCGCCTGGTCGAGTTCGCCGCGATTGGTGGCCCGGAGGTAGCTCCAGCCGTAGGCCATCGCGAGCGCCTCGAACGACGCCGACTGGGGTGTCAGCAGCACGCGGTCGAGCGCATCCTGCGGCGCGGTGGCCGCAACTTCGAGAGTGTCGAAGATGGTTCCCCCGCCGTCGTTGCCAACGATGACCTGGATTCTCGGCGTCGTCTCGCCGACCCCGAACAGCAACCCGCCGACATCGTGCAGGGCAGCGAGGTCGCCAAGCAGCACGCGCGTCGTGCCATCCGTCTCGCTGCCGAGCGCAATGCCAACGGCCGTCGAGATGGTGCCGTCGATGCCAGCGAGACCGCGGTTGGCGTGCACACTGATCTTCTTGCCGGGCACGTAAGTATCCGCCTCCCGGATGAGGCGGGATGCCCCGAGCACGAGCCGATCGTGCGGCCAGGTCGCGCGCCAGACCGCTTCGACGAGCATTCGCCGATCGACCGGTTCGCGGATGGCGGCGAGCTCTCGCCGCGCAAAGTCTGCGTTGCCAAGCTCCGCGGCCGATAGTTCCGCGGCGGGTTCGAGCAGCGAGCGCGAGGTGGTCACCCAACGCCCCAGCCACGAGCGGGCCGCGGGCGACTCGTCAGCCGGCCCCGCGACCGTCACCGCATCCGCGAAGTGGCGCACCCGGTGTCCCGGGTTGTAGTCCTCTGCGGTTCGTCCACGCACGACGATGGTCTCGACGCCGTCGCGCTGGATCAGTGCGGGAACCTCTCGCGTCAGGGTCGGATGCCCGAACACGATCGCACGCGCGACGCGATCGCCGAAGTTGGCCGTGTTCAACAGTTCGCGATAGGCGACGACGAGGTTCGGCCCAAATCTCGCGCCGCTCGAGACCTCGGCGAGAAGCGGGACCCCGAGTTCACGCGCGACTTCTTCCGCCCGCGAACCCGAATCCGCCCCAGCGATCACCACAGTGCCGGGTAGAGTTCCGAGCACGTACGGCGACGGCTCGATCGGCTCGTCGACCTCCGCGCTCCACTCGGATTCGGACTCCGGCAGTGTGGTTGCCGACGAGAGCGGCTCGGTGAATGCGAGGTTCAGGTGCACCGGCCGGGGACGGATGCCGCGAGCGGCCGTCCACGCGTCTCGCGCAAGCGCGACCGCGGCATCCGTCTCGCCCGCCGCCCCGACCGGAGCAGGCACATCGCGCTCAAACGCGATCGCCGCCCCGAAAATACCCGCCTGAATTGTCGTCTGGTTCGAGCCGATTCCGCGCAGCGACTCCGGCCGATCGGCACTCGCAACGATCAGCGGAACCCCGGCGTGGTGCGCCTCGAGTACCGCGGGGTGAAGGTTCGCCACCGCCGTCCCGGAGGTCATCACGACGACGACCGGGAGCCCTGTCTCGACGGCCAGGCCCAGAGCCAGGAACCCACCGACGCGTTCGTCGATCCGAACATGGAGCCTCAGCAGTCCCTCGCGTTCGTATTCCGCCGCAGCAAGCGCAAGGGCCTGAGATCGAGAGCCGGGGCTCAGAACCACATCGCGCAGACCAAGGCGGGCAAACTCGTCGAAGAGGGCTACGGCGAACGCTGTAGCCGGTGACTCACTCCTCGGACTTTTCATCGCCCAGAGCTTTAAGCTCCGCTTCAAGACGACGGATGCGCGCCTCCTGCGATTCGTACTGACCTGCGGTCTTCAGGAAGGCCGGGTCGTCGTCGGGGGCAAGCGGACGGGCATCCCGCGCGCGCTCTGCCGGGCGGTTGGCACTGCGATCCTTACCGATCACGAGCCACAAAACGGGCCCGATGATGGGCAAGATGATGATGATGAACACCCAAGCCAGCTTGTTGAGCGTCTTGATCCGCGATTCGTAGATCGAGATTACGTCGACGAGGCAGAAAATGAGCAGGCCCAGCTCGATCAGCGCGAAGATGATGTCGAAGCGGACCATGCGTGCAATTGTAAGCTCGCGGCTTGCTCAAATGCTGACGACCTAAACTTAAGCCCATGCGCCCCTGGATCAAGTACTCACTGATCCGCCTCTCGATCTTTGTCGTCGTTCTCGCGGTCCTTCTCATCCTTCAGGTCAACCCGTTTATCGCGACGGTCATCGCTGCGATCGCGGGATTCGTGGTTTCCTACATCTTCTTCCGAAAGATTCGCGACCAGGTTGCGGCAGAATTCGCAGCGCGAAACGAGAAGCCGGAGCCGATTAAGAACGTCGACACCGACGCGGAAGACGAAGCGCTCGACCGCCTGGAGTGAGTTCGGTTGAGAGAGCCCGCCCCTAGAAGGCGAGCGCCCAGCCGACGCCGACGGCGTAGAGAAGTGCTGTCAGGCTCGTCAGCTGCAGGGCGAGGACGAGTTCCTGCGGAGTCTTGGCGGTCAGCGTGATGAGTACCGCGGGGAGCGCGAGGAACAGTGCAAAGTACGTGTAGGGCGCGTTCGAGTACAGCAGCACGAAGTAGATCAGGATGACGAACGGTAGTAGGAGCATGACCGCGAACACGATTCGCGAGGCGCGGCCGCCGATCAGAACGGCGAGCGTGCGTTTGCCCGCCATCTTGTCCTGCTCCCGGTCGCGGATGTTGTTCACCATGAGCACTGCGCACGCGATGAGTCCGATGGCGACGCCGCTGGTCCAGCTCTCGAAGTTGACGCTGCCTGCCTGAACGTAGGTAGTGCCCGCGGTCGCGACGAGCCCGAAGAAGACGAACACGAACAGTTCGCCGAGTCCGACATATCCGTACGGCCGCTTGCCGCCGGTGTAGAAGAACGCCGCAAGGATGCAGACCGCACCAACCGCAAGCAGCCAGTACTGGCCAATGTGGATGACCAGGATGGTTCCCGCGATCGCCGAGAGCGCGAAGAACACGATCGCAACCGTGAGGACTGTGCGCGGCTTCGCGGCGCCGGATCCGGTCAGTCGCGAAGGACCGAGCCGGTACTTGTCGGTGCCCCGCACACCATCGGAGTAGTCGTTGGCATAGTTGACTCCGATCTGCAGGCACACCGCAACCGCGAACGCAAGTGCGATTCTCCACCAGGCCCACGGTGCAATCGCGGTGTGTGCGGCGGCGGTACCGAGGATGACCGGGGCGATCGACAGCGGCAGAGTGCGCAGTCGCGCGCCCGCGATCCAGTCGCCGGGACCCGCCTTCTTGATCTTGGGCGCTGTCGGAGGTCGACCACCCGGCTTCCCGCTCCTGGTCCTGGACGCCGGGCCGGTAGCGCGCGCTTCGCGCGGAATGCGAACACCCTCTTCGAGGCTGGCCGGAACCTGCAGTTTCTCGGCACGGTTCGGGTCGATGCGTTGCTGCTTACGTGAGGCCACAGGGGGATTCTACTGAGCCAGCCGATGAAGCCGGATCCTGTCGGGCTTGCCCGATGTGAGGACCGGGATCGCATCCACAACGATCACCCGCTCAGGAGCCGAGGCCGCTCCCAATTCCGCCTTCACGGCTGCGCGGAGTTCCTCGAGGTCGACGACCTGTGTCGTAATGACGACGGGCACCTCGCCCCAGCGCTCGCTGGGCGCGCGAACAACTTCAGCGCCCGCCTGTCCCGGGACTCCGCGCACCACTCTGGCGACATCCGCGAGCGAGACTTTGATCCCCCCGGAGATGATCACGTCGTCGCCGCGACCCGTCACCGTCAGGGCGCCATCGATGTAGTCCCCGGTGTCGCCGGTGCGATACCAGCGGATGCCGTTGTCCTGCGCGAAAGCCGCCTCGGTTCGCGTCGCGTCGTCGAGATACCCGTCCGCGAGCACCGCGCCCGCGAGCTCGACCTGACCGTCGACCACGCGCACGGTGGTGTTGCCGATCGGCACACCGTCGTAGACGCATCCACCCGAGGTCTCGCTCGAACCGTAGGTTCTGGTGATGCGCACGTCGAGGGCGGTGGCCCGATCGATGAGCGCCTGTGGGGTGGATTGTCCGCCGACGAGGATGCGCTCGAACCCGCGCAGGGCGTCGTGCGCGCCCGGTGCATCCAGCAGCCGGGCGAGCTGGGACGGGACCACAGACGTGAACCGGAGGTCGGCATCCATCGTCTCAGCCGCGCGGGCGAACGCGAGCGGGTCGAACGAGCCCGGTCCGAGAATGACCGGCAGCGTTTCGCTCGCGATCGAGCGAACGAGCACGTTGAGTCCGGCGATGTACGTCGTCGGCAGGGCGAGTAGCCACTGCCCAGAACCGCCGACCGCCGATGCGGATGCCGCGGCACTGGCCAGCAGTGCATCCGCGCTCAGCGCCACCCGCTTCGGGGCGGCGGTCGAGCCGCTGGTCTCGACGACGAGCGCGACCCGCTTGGGAACCTCTGCGGCGACCCCGGTCGGACTGTCGCTCACCAGGATCGCCGGCCCGTTGCCGCTGAGCGCATCGCGAAGTCCGTCGATAACCCCGGGCGGCTCGGCGGGGATGACCCGCAGCGCTCTCATCATCGGCTCAGTAGTGCCACGGGTATGGCGACCAGTCCGGGTCGCGTTTCTCGAGGAATGCGTCGCGACCCTCGACCGCCTCGTCGGTGCCGTAGGCGAGACGCGTTGCCTCGCCCGCGAATACCTGTTGGCCGACCAGACCGTCGTCGACCGCGTTGAACGCGAACTTGAGCATTCGCACGGCGGTCGGCGACTTGCCGAGGATCGTGTTCGCCCAGTCGATGGCCGTCTTCTCGAGCTCGGCATGCGGGACTGCGGCGTTGATCGCACCCGCCTCGAGCGCGCGCTCCGCGGAGTATTCCCTGGCCAGGAAGAAAACCTCGCGCGCAAATTTCTGGCCGACCTGGCGCGCGAGGTACGCGCTTCCGTAACCGGCGTCGAAGGAGCCGACGTCAGCGTCTGTCTGCTTGAATTTTCCGTGTTCGACACTCGCGATCGAGAGGTCGCAGACGACGTGAAGCGAGTGCCCGCCGCCGGCCGCCCAGCCAGGGATGACCGCAATGACAACTTTCGGCATGAAGCGAATCAGCCGCTGAACCTCGAGGATATGAAGTCGCCCGGTCGCCCCTCTGGTCGGGCCGGTCGAGACCCCGTCGCTGTATTGGTACCCGTCGCGTCCCCGAATCCGCTGGTCGCCGCCAGAGCAGAATGCCCAGCCGCCATCCTTGGGGCTTGGCCCGTTTCCGGTCAGCAGAACGACGCCGATTCTCGGATTCTGCCGGGCGTCATCGAGCGCGCGATACAACTCGTCGACCGTGTGCGGGCGAAACGCGTTGCGCACCTCCGGGCGATTGAACGCGACTCTGGCGATGCGTCCGGTCCTGTCCTGGTGATAGGTGACGTCGGTCAATTCGGTGAATCCGGGGACGTCGACCCAGACATCCACATCGAACAGTTCGGACACGACAGCGCTCATGCGCCTAGCCTAAGCCGCTCGCCCAGCTGAGCAGCCGGGTGAGAAGCGGCGGGGAACTGAGGATGCCGAGCACGACCGCGAGGGCTCCCCAGGCTCGTCCACGCCCGGTGACCACGGCGGCGGCACCGCACAGGACTGCGACGACCGACAGCCCGGTCGCGAGGTAGGCCAGAAGAATCGAGGCCTCGTATTTCCCACCCATCGCGGTCAGGATTCCGGCCACCGTCGAGACGGCAGTGATCAGAGCGGCCCCGAGCGACAGCAGCCCGAGGCGCGTGCGCGGACGCGACGGCGGCGCAGCACGACGGCGACCGGGACGGCCGAAAACCTCGATGCCGCGGTACTCGCCCATGACCTCAGCTCCAACCAATTCCCGTCTGCGTATCCCAGCTTGCCGCAGATGCGGGCAAACTGGGCGCATGACGGTTCCGTTGTCCGAACTCCTCGCGACCGCCAGAGTGGTGTCACTTCCGCTCACGACCAGGTTCCGCGGGATCTCGACCCGGGAGGCACTCCTCCTGCGCGGGCCCGCCGGGTGGACCGAGTTCTCACCCTTCGTCGAATACGAGGATGTCGAGGCCGCCGCCTGGCTCGCTGCAGCCCTCGACTTCGGCTGGCGCGAACCCGAGCTCCCCCCTGACGCGCCGACACGCATCCGGGTCAATGCAACGCTGCCCGCCGTCGATCCGGACCGCGTGGACGACGTGCTCGGCCGGTTTCCCGGCTGCCGAACCGTCAAAGTGAAAGTCGCTGAGGCCGGCCAGCCGCTGTCGGATGACGTGGCGCGTGTGTCGAACGCGCGCGATTTCCTCGGTCCTGACGGCCGCATCCGCGTGGATGCCAACGGAGGCTGGAACCTGGACGAGGCGGAGCACGCCATCCACGCCCTCGCCGAATTCGATCTGGAGTACGTCGAGCAACCCTGTGCAACCGTCGACGAAATGGCGCAGGTCCGCAAGCGCGTCAAGTACATGGGGATCCCGATCGCGGCGGACGAGAGCGTGCGAAAAGCGGAGGATCCGATCGCGGTTGCCCGCGCGAAGGCCGCGGACATCCTGATCATCAAAGCGCAACCACTCGGTGGAATTGAGCGAGCGCTGCAAATCGTCGCCGACGCTGCGCTACCCGTCGTCATCTCCAGTGCGCTCGACACATCGGTTGGTCTCTCCATGGGTGCCTACCTGGCGGCCAGCATCCCCGCCGCGCTGACCTACGACTGTGGCCTCGCTACCGCTGCCCTCCTTGCCGCCGACATCACCGACCAGCCACTTCTCCCCACCGACGGCGCCATCGACGTCCGCCGGATCGACGTCAGCCCGACGCTCCTGGATCGGCACGCGGCGAACGCCCAACGTACCTCGTGGTGGATCGAACGCCTGACCAGGGTTCACGCCCTGCTCTGAACCGGCGGTGGACTACAGGCCCGAGTAGCTGTGTAGTCCGTGGAAGTAGATGTTCACGATCGTGAAGTTGAAGAGCACAGCCGAGAAACCGATGATCGCGAGGGTCGCCGACCGGGATCCACGCCAGCCTCTCGTTGCTCGAGCGTGGATGTAGCCGGCGAAGATGACCCAGACGATGAACGTCCAGACCTCTTTGGTGTCCCAGCCCCAGTAACGACCCCACGCGTGTTCCGCCCAGATGGATCCCGCGATGAGGGTAAAGGTCCAGAAGACGAAGCCGACGACGATCAGGCGGTAAGCCAAAGCTTCGAGCTTCTCGGCGGTTGGGACGGCGCCGATCGCATTCAGGCCCTTTGCTGCGCGGCGGGCCTGGATGAGCTGGACTATCGACAGGGCTGCGCCGAGCCCGTAGAAGCCCGTACCGAGCGAGGCGACGAAAACGTGGATTACCAGCCAGTAGGACTGGAGTGCCGGCGGCAGCGGAACGACGTCGACGTAGAAGTTGGTGGTCGCGACGCCGAGGAAGACGAGCACGAATCCGGTGACGTAGGCACCGAGGAACTGCAGGTCCTGCCAGAACTGCATGACCAGGAAGACCCCGATGATGATCGCTGTCGCCGTCAGGGTGAACTCGAACATGTTGGCCCACGGCACGCGACCTGCTGCGACACCGCGGAGCACTGTTCCGCCGACGTGCAGGATCCAGGCCATGACGGTGAAGATCATTCCGAGCCGGGCCGAGAAGGATCGCGTGGGTCTTGCGGCGACCTCGAAACCGGGCGGCGGCGGGCCTGCGGGACGGTCGAGGACCGCGACCTGGCCAACGCGCTTCGCGGAAACCTCGGCGGCAACAGGAGCGGCGATCACCTGCCGGGCGGCGGACATCCGCTTGGCCAGGTCGTAGGTGAAGAAGATGAACGCGAGAGCGTAGACAAACATCGCGGAGTAGATGCCAACGAGGCTGTCGGTCACAAGGGTCGCCTGAGTCACGGCTTCATGCACGATGGTCACTGCTTCATGCTAAGCCCGAGAAGCTGGGAATGTTTCCGGGCAATCTCGGCGACCGCGTCATCCAGTCTGGGGTCATCGCCACGCGCCAGCCCGGCGTATTCGTAGTGCACCTTGCCGGCCCGGCGAACTGCCTTGATCCACACCCTGCGCCGGGGGATGAACAGGCCGGTGATCAGGCCCAGGAACACGAGCACAGCAAACGTCAGCACCCAGAGCTGGGTGGGGTCGTGATGGATGTCCAGGCCCACGTAGCGGATGACCTTGTTGAGTTCGATTGTGCCCAGGCCGTCCGGCAGTTTCGCGGTCTGGCCGGGGCGCAGGGTGAGGCCCGCTTTGCCCGACCCCTGCCCGGCGATCAGTTTCAGCTTCTTAGGATCGAGCGAGTACGCGTTGACCGGTTTGCCGGAGTTGAGACCGAGGTCGCCCGTGTAAACCTGCAACGTCAGCACCGGGTTGGTGAGCGACGGGTCGACGGAGGTTGGCGCGACCCCGCAGGTTCCGGTGTCACACTCGGTCGGGTAGAAGAATCCGACCATGCCCACCTGCTTCGCGAGGCCATCCGGAACTTTGATCACGCCCTCGCTGGTGTCGTTGGTGTCCTGGGGCAGGAAGGGAATCGGCTGCGTGTAGACGACCTTGCCGGCCGGGTTTCGCACCGTCACGACGGGGGCATATCCGTTGCTGAGGAGGTAGACGTTCGTGCCACCGATGTCCAGGGGTGAGTTGACCTTGATGGTCTCGTTGACTGTCTTGGTGCCCGGCTGGCTCGCGCGGACGTAGGTGGTGTAGTCGATGATGTCACCGTACGCGTTGAGGTTCTGGCGCTCATACTTGACGTCGAATTTCGTGACCGTCAGCTTGTAGGGCTCCAGCGAGTCCGCGCTGAACCAGCGACCGGGGCTGATCGAGTCGTAGTCACTGAGGGTGTTCGCGAACGACTGGCCGACCGGGACGACCTTCTGTCCGGTCCAGATGAAGCCGCCGCCGATTCCGACCGAAAGCAGGATGCCGACCAGCGCGATGTGGAAGATCAGGTTGCCCGTCTCCCGCAGATAACCGCGCTCGGCGCTGACGGACCCATCGAAGACCCGCACCCGATAGCCGCTCGAGCGCAGCAGGGCGCGAGCGGATGCGACACCGGCGTCGGCATCCTCTTCGCTCGTCACCGCATCGGTGGTCCGCAGGAAGCCAGGCAGGCGATCGAGCCGTGCCGGGGTCTTCGGCGGCGGTGTGCGCAGGGCGTTGATGTGATGCATCGTCCTCGGGATGATGCATCCGATCAACGAGATGAACAGCAGGATGTAGATGGCAGAGAACCACACCGACGAATAGGTGTTGAACACCCCGAGGAAGTCGAGAACCTTCGACCAGCTCGGGTTGTCGGCCTTGTACTGGATGACGCCGTTCGGGTCGGAGGTCTGCTGCGGCACGAGCGAGCCGGGCACCGCAGCGAAAGCGACCAGCAGCAGCAGGAACAGCGCGGTGCGCATGCTCGTGAGCTGGCGCCAGAAGAAGCGCAGGTAGCCGACGAAGCCCAGGCGCGGATTGGTGACCGCCGTGACGGGCGCGTCGAAGTGGTCGGACGGCCGCTTGGGGTCCGAATTCAATTGTTCAGAGGACCGTTTGTCCGAAGCCACTGTTCACCGCCGATCCAAGCTGAGACATGACCAACTGCCAGACGCCCGTCACCATCAGGACACCGACCGCGACGAGCAACGCTCCTCCGATGAGGTTGACGACCCGGATGTGGCGCTTCAGGAATGCCATCGACCCGGTGACCCAATTGAGACCGAGGGCGACGAGCAGGAACGGGATGCCGAGACCGAGCGAGAACGCGAAACCGAGCACGGCACCGCGCCAGGGACTGCCGCTGCTGGCGGAGAGGGAGAGCACGGCGGAAAGGGTCGGACCGATGCACGGGGTCCAGCCGAGGCCGAAGACGATGCCGAGAAGCGGGGCTCCGGCAAGTCCAGTCGCCGCGGTCCAGCTCGGTTTGATCGTTCGCTGCAGGAACGAGAACTGGCCGATGAAGACGAGACCCATGATGATGACCAGTACCCCGGCGATCCGGGTGATCAGGTCCAGGTGGGACTTGAGAAGGAATCCGGCCCCGCCGAGCACCCAGTTATACGCAATGAACACAACAGTGAAGCCGAGAACGAAGAGAGCGACGCCGGCGATCAGTCGACCGCGACGCGGGCGGTCGGCCTCCGAGGTGAACCCGCCAACGTAGCCGAGGTAGCCGGGCACAAGCGGAAGAACGCAGGGCGACGCGAACGCAACAATGCCCGCGGCAATCGCAATCGCCAGGGCGAGCAGCAGGTTGCCGCTCAGGATGATCGATCCGATGGAGCCCACGCCTACTGTCCCTGCGCGATCACGCGATCGATGATTGCGGTCAGGATGGTCGGATCCTCGACCTCGCCGGTTACTCGAGCCGCGACCCGGCCGTGCTTGTCGATCACCAGCGTAGTCGGCACGGAGTCGGGCGACACGTACGCGGAGTAGGCGTACTGCACCGCCGTCGTGTTGGTGTCGATCATCGACGGGTAGGTCACCTTGTGCGTCGACTCGAAGGTGAGCGCAGTCGCCGCCTGGTCGTAGACATCCACGCCGTAAAAGGGAACGGACCCCTTGTAGTGCTTGTACGCCTTCTCCATGTTGGGCGCCTCGACCCGGCACGGACCGCAGCCGGCGTACCAGAAGTTGAGCACGTGTACCGTGCCGAGAAGCTGCGCGCTCGTCACAGTCGCTCCGGAGTCGAGCGTCGACGTGAAGCTCAGTGCGGGCTTACGGTCGGCGACGGCTATCTCCTTGTACACGCCGGCGCCAGAAACGTAGCCGGTGCTGCCGCCTCCGAATGACGGGGTCTCCGTGCATCCCGCGAGCGCGCCGATCGCGAGCGCCGCGACAATTGCGGCCGTGGCGATGCGTCGAGTATTCACACGGCTCCCAGGTCGATGGCGGATGACTGCAATGCTGCCGCAGGATCCTGATAGTCGACCTCGACGAAGTGATCGCCGTCCCGGGCGACGGAAGTAATCGACGACAACGCACACCGCCGTTTCCGCGGATCGTGGAAGAGCCGCTCGCCCGCGAGCTCGCGATGCACCATCCAGATCGGGAGCTGGTGGCTCACCAGCGCGACCTCGCCGGATTCGGTCGAGTTCCAGGCATCCTCGATCACCGAGAGCATCCGGGCGACTATCGAAACGTACGGCTCGCCCCAACTGGGCTTGAACGGGTTGCGCAGCTTGGGCCAGAAACGCGGGTTGCGCAGCACCTTCGCACCGAAACCGGCCGTACCCTCGAAGTCGTTCCACGGCTCGATTAGGCGCTCGTCAGTGATGATGTCGAGGCCGAAATTCTTGGACCACGGCGCCGCAGATTCCTGGGTCCGCTGCAGCGGGCTGGCATAGAGACGGGTGATCGGATGCCCGATCTTCGAGTCCGCGGACTCCTGCGCCATGAGCTTGCCCAGGTCGCTCAACCCGAAGCCGGGGATGCGGCCGTAGAGCACGTGGTCGGGGTTGAACACCTCACCGTGTCTCACGAGATGGATGAGGGACGCTGGCACCCCAGAAGTTTACGCGGCGGTAGCTGGGTAAACTGCTGGATCGTGACTACACGCACTCCGATCAAGCACTTGGCCGCCCTCGACGATGGGCCGGTGCGGGTTTCCGGCTGGGTCGAGACCGTGCGCGATCAGAAGAAGGTGCAGTTCGTCGTCCTGCGCGATGAGTCCGGCGCGTTGCAGCTCGTTCACCCTCGTTCCGAGGAGGGCGACCCGATCGCCGATGCGGTTTCGGCGCTGACGCTCGGCAGTTTCATCACCGTCACGGGCGAACTCAAGCACGACGAGCGCGTCAAGCTGGGCGGCATCGAGGTCAGGATCGAGACACTGGATGTCATCAGCGCCTCGATGGCCGAGACCCCGATCGCCGAGGACTCCGGCATTGACAAGCGGATGGACTGGCGCTTTCTCGATCTGCGTCGGCCGGAAGCGAGCCTGATCTTCCGTATCCAGACCACCTTTGAGCACGCGCTGCGCACCTATTGGGTCGAGCACGACTTCATCGAGCTGCACACGCCGAAGCTCATGGCATCGCCGTCAGAGTCGCGCGCGGAGCTCTTCCAGGTTCCGTACTTCGACACCGTCGCATACCTCTCGCAGAGCCCACAGTTCTTCAAGCAGATGGCACAGCCGGCCGGTTTCGGCAAGATCTTCGAAGTCGGCCCCGCCTTCCGCGCCGACCCGAGCTTCACCAGCAGGCATGCGACCGAGTTCACCAGCGTCGATTCAGAGTTCAGCTGGATCGACAGCCACGAGGATGTCATGAAGCTGCACGAGGACCTGATGGTCGCCGGCTTCCAGGCGATCAAAGACAAGCACGGCGTCGAGATAGAGGCCGCCTTCGGCGTCGAGGTCACCGTTCCGACCACACCGTTCCCGCGCATCCCGCTCGCCGAGGCAAAAGCAATCATCGCGAAGCGTGGGTATGAGGTCCCCCGCGCCGACGACGACATGGACCCCGAGGGTGAGCGGCAGATCGCGGCCTACGTCAAGGAGACCTACGACCACGAGTTCGTGTTCCTGACCGATTACGCGTCGACGATCCGCCCGTTCTACCACATGCGTCACGCGGAGGATCAGACGATCACGAAGAGCTACGACCTCATTTTCAACGGGGTCGAGATCTCGACCGGAGCCCAGCGGGAGCACCGCATCGAAGTGCTCATCGCGCAGGCCAAAGAGAAGGGACTCGATCCGGAGGAGCTCGACTTCTACCTCGACTTTTTCCGCTACGGGGTCCCGCCGCACGGCGGCTTCGGCATGGGGCTGGCCCGCGTTCTGATGCTCCTGCTGCATCTGACGAACATCCGCGAGACGACCTACCTGTTCCGGGGTCCAACCCGCCTTTCGCCTTAGTTTCCCGGCCGGGGTACACCGGTGCGGACAGCCAGAACGTTCTATGGCCCCCAAAGGGGTTACGTGACACCCGATGCTTCGGGGGCGTACGGTCTGAAGAGACCCGCGGATTAGAGGCGCCGCGCAGGAGGAACCCGAATGGACGACGACGTGGAATTCGACGCGGAGTGGGACCACTCCCTTTTCACTGCATCAATTCCCGTGGTAAAGCAAAGCTCGTTCTCGGGCGAGGACTGGGAAGCCCGCTACAACGAGGACACCGCCGGCTACGTCTCCAACTCGGCGACGACATCCTTCACCGATATGGACCTGGGTCCCGCGCTCACGAGGCTGGGCAGGACCAGCGAATGGACAGAACTCGATTCCTGGCTCGACAGCTAGCCCAGTTCTCGAAAACTACAGTTCGAAGTCGACCGCCATCCGCTCGCCTGTGAGGCGACGAACGGTTGTCCTGACCGGCTGGTGATCCGGATGCGCCTGGTAGGCCTCGACGTCGGCTGTGGTCTCGAAGTCCATGATCAGCACGACGTCCCAGTTGCTGGACGTTTCACCGAGATCACGCCCCAGATGCATGGTCTTGATCTGCGGAATCCTGGCGGGCAGCGGCCCGAATCCCTGGGCAAGCTCGTCGAATGCGGCGGCCTTGCTATCCGCATCCTCGGCTCTGAGCTTCCACGCGACGATGTGCCTGATCATCCGGTGACCTCCTGTAGGGCGGCGCGCAGCCGGTCGGCATCGACGCGCCAGATGTTGTGAACCCTGTCGTTGATGAGCACGACCGGGATCTCCTCGACGAACCGGTCGAAGAGTTCCGCGTCGTCAAGGATTGACCTCTCGACAAATTCCGCGCCCGCCGTGTCCGAGACGACATCGACGACGATCTCGCGAGCGGCGTCACACAGGTGACAGCCCGGTTTCGTCACCAGCGTGACGGTCGCGATCGTACTCACACCGCCCAGCCTAAGCGGCGGGGCAGCGACCGGCCCACGGAAGGCTGCCTAGACTGTTTGGATGCCCGCGACCGAGTCGACCGAAGCGATCGACGCCCCCATCGTCGCTTTCTTCGATGTCGACAACACGCTGTTGCGCGGCGCGAGCATGTACCACATGGCCAAAGCTGCCCGTCGTGCCCACATCATCAAGGCGCGCGAAATCATCAAATTCGGCTGGCACCAGGCAACGTTCCTGTTTATCGGTGAGAACAACCGCCAGCTGGGATCGATCAAGAACCGCGCGGTTCAAATCATCGGCGGACACACGGAGGCCGAGCTTCGCGAGATCGCGAACGAGATCTTCGAGCGCGACATCGAACACCGCCTCTGGCCGGAGACCGTTGGCCTGGCCCGCGAGCATCTCGCGAAGGGTCACCAGGTCTGGCTAATAAGCGCGACGCCACGAATCGTCGGAGGCGTCATAGCCGAGCGTCTCGGACTGACCGGCGCGCTGGGTACGGAATTCGTGACAGAGGACGGCGTCTTCGAGGGAAGCTTCGCCGGTGAGGTGCTGCACGGTGAAGCGAAGGCGGTCGCCGCCCGCGACCTCACCACTCGGCTCGGCGCGACACTCGCGGACTGCTGGGCGTACTCGGATTCGCGCAACGACATCCCGCTGCTCAGCCTGGTCGGCAACCGGGTCGTCGTGAATCCGGATTCCCGGCTCGCCAAGCACGCGAAGCGGCTCGGCTGGCCCATCCTCGAGCTCAAGCGAGCGAGCATCAAGGAAGCGCAGAAGCGAGTGCAGAGAGAAGCGAAGGCATCGACCGCGGCAGTGAAGCCAGCGACAGAAAAGAAGAAGCGCCGGGCGGAAAAGCCCAGCGCTTAGTTCTCAATTCTCAACCTGCGTCGCGTTTACTTCTTGTTACGACGCTGGTGACGCGTCTTGCGGAGCAGCTTGCGGTGCTTCTTTTTTGCCATGCGCTTGCGGCGCTTCTTAATGACGGAACCCATAAATCACCTCGCTGAACTGAATGCGCCCTAATTGGACACGCACTTAATGGACACGGACCCACCGGTCCGATCAGAACCGCGGAAGACACAAACTGGCGTTAAGCCAACACTGCACTTTACCCCACGCGGGAGTCGGGTGTTTCAATGGCTGCCTCGACCGCCGACTCGGGGATGCGGAACGAACGTCCGAATCGCACAGCGGGAAGCTCCCCGGAATGCACCAGCCGGTACACCGTCATGTTGGAGACACGCATCATCTCGGCCACTTCACCGACCGTGAGGAATCGCACGCCTGACAGATCAGCCATTGCGTTTGCCCCTCGGTGTGAAGACGTGTGCCCCAGTGCGGTGTTACTGGAGTGCTAAATCGTAAATATAGGGGCAGAAGTGAGTTCTCGTCTACCGCCCGTTGGCGGGACACCGGGTCGAGCGTTTCACCCGGCGGCGAGCTCCTTCGCGCGCGCGCGCGCTGCGGCGGTTGCGCGGTCGAACAGTTCCTTGAGATCCGCCGCCTGAAGGACGCCGATCGCACGCTCGGTCGTGCCTTTCGGGCTGGTCACCCGACGGCGCAGTTCGTCGGGGTCGACGCCGCTCGAGACCAGTAATTCCGCGGCTCCGAGGAATGTCCCGTTGACCATGATTGCGGCCTCCTCTGGCGTGAAGCCCAGGTCGATCGCTGTTCTGGTCAATTCCTCGATGAAGTAGAAGACGTAGGCGGGGCCAGATCCGCTGATGGTGCTCAGCGCGTCGATCTTGTCCTCTGGCACCTCGAGCACCGTCCCGACGGTTTCGAACAGTGTGCGGCCGAGCGCGATGTCATCGCCGGTCGCTCGGCTGCCCGCCGCCAGGCCGGTGACCGCGCGCCCAACGACGGCCGGAGTATTGGGCATGGCCCGCAGGACGCTGCCCGACACGATGGATTCCATTGTTGCCGTCGTGACCGCCGCCGCCACACTGACGACGATGGCGTCCGGCTCGAGCGCATCTGAGATCTCGCGGAGCAGATCGGCGACCATCGCGGGTTTCACCCCGACGATCACCAGCTTCGTGTCGGCCACCGCGAGGCGGTTCGCATCCGGAGTTTCGGCGAGAGCGAACGACTCAACGGCAGCGGAACTCAGCGGCCGGGCCTTTTCGATAGTCCGGTTGGTGACCTTGATTCGACCAGCGACCGACACCGATGGCGCGGTCAGACCTGCGAGGATGGCGCCGCCCATCGAACCGGTGCCGAGGATTGCGATGGAGGGGAGGCTAACCATGAGGCCCATCCTAGGATTAGGGGATGACTAGCGCTTCCGATGTCCGGCCGGGCGGCAACCGCGCAATCGTCGCAGCGCTTCTGGCCAACGTCGGCATCGCGATCGTCAAGTTCATTGCGTTCCTGTTCTCCGGCTCAAGCTCGATGCTCGCGGAGAGCGTCCATTCGCTCGCCGACACCGGCAACCAGGGTCTGCTGCTGCTGGGCGGGCGCAAATCCCGCAAGCAGGCGGACGAGACGCATCCGTTCGGCTACGGGCGAGAACGATTCGTCTTCGCGTTCGTCGTCTCGATCATCCTGTTCTCCGTTGGCGGCGTGTTCTCGATCTGGGAAGGCATCCAGAAGCTGACCAGCCCGCGCCCGCTCGAGAACCCATGGATCCCCGTGGTCGTGTTGGTGGTGTCAATCGGGCTTGAGGCGTTCTCGTTCCGTACGGCCATTCGCGAGTCGCGGCACACCCGCGGCAAGGACTCGCTGCCCGCGTTCATCCGTCACGCCAAGGCGCCGGAGCTGCCTATCGTTCTGCTCGAAGATTTCGCGGCCCTGATCGGTCTTACCCTCGCGTTCTTCGGCGTTGGACTAACGATCATCACCGGCAATGGCGTGTTCGACGGCATCTCGACGCTGTGCATCGGCACCCTTCTCGTCCTCGTGGCGGTGGTGCTCGGAGTCGAGACGAAGAGCCTCCTGGTCGGCGAGGGCGCGTCACCGGCGGACCTCACCGCCATTAGGGATGCCATCAATGCGCACAAGGACGTCGAGGCGCTCATCCACATCAAGACTCTCTATCTCGGCCCCGACGAGTTGCTGGTCGGAGCCAAGGTCGCTTTCGCCCGAACGAAGAAGCTTGCGGATGTCGCTTCCGCGATTGACGCGGTCGAGGCGAGCATCCGCGAGGCCGTTCCCATCGCGCGCGTGATCTATCTGGAACCGGACGTCTACCGTCCGTCCGCGGAGGGTGCGCTCACAGAGTCGATCATCATCAAGGGTGCCGACTAACTACGTCCATCGCCTCCACCCATCGCAAAGTCGGTGTTTGGTGCGCCACCCCGGTTGTTGAGGCCCACCAGGCCGTGCGAGCTACTCGATATCGACTTTGCGATCGTCGGAAGACGCGACCAGACCGGGAAGCACCGTCGCGACCGCGGCTAGTGCGAGCCCGTTCGCACCCTCCACCGAGGTACCGCCCTCGTAGGCGGCGAGAAATCCCTGGTGGAACGCGACCCCGACGAGGAGTTGGGCGGCGGCGGTCGTGTTGGCACTCTCACGGATGCGGCCCGCTTCCCGTTCCGCGTCGAGGTAGTTGGCGAGCATCCGCACCGGGCCGACGGGACCGAATCCGCCGTGTCGGGCGATCCCCTCGCGGTGTTGAACCAGGAGCTTCGGCGCGCTGAAGATCGACACCGACATGGGGAACAGGTCCGCGTAGTAGTTCATGAGCTGTTCGACGATTTCGGCGAGATTGGCGGCGAGGTCGCCCCAGCCCGGAGCGGCGAGGCGCGGCCGCACGACGGGCAGGCGCTCCTTGAGGAGGACCAGGAACAACTCCTGCTTGTCGGCGAAATGCTTGTAGAGCATTGCCTCTGAGTACCCGGCCGCGGCCGCAATCGCTTTGGTTGTGGTGTTCGCGACGCCCTTCTCGCGCATGACGATGGCTGCCGCGTCGAGAATTCGCTCGCGGGCCGGCTTGACTTCGCTCCCTGCACGCATGTTTACTATCCTAGTTAGTGAGTGTTTACTAACCGTTGATTGAAAGGTGTCCTCATGCGTGTTGCGGTCATTGGCGCCTCCGGCAGAACCGGCAAGACAACCGTTGCCCACGCGCTCGCCGTCGGCCACGAGGTCGTCGCGGTGGTGCGGACCGCGGCAAGTGCGCCCGCCGAGACCACAGTGCGGGTTGCGGATGCCCGGGACGTTGCCGCGCTCACCGCTGCGATCGCGGGATGCGACATCGTCGTCTCCTGTCTCGGCCACGTCGCCGGAGCGGATGACCCGAGCATCCTGCGCGACGGGGCGGTCGCACTCGTGGCTGCCATGTCCGCGTCAAAGGTCACACGACTCATCGCGATCTCGGCCGCGGGTGCGTACGTCGAGGGCGACGACCCGCTGTCCCGGTACATCGCCAAGCCGATCGTCGCCCGGCTCTTCGGCTCCGCATTCTCGGACACCCGCGAGATGGAGACCGTTATCCGTTCGGCGCCGGTGCAGTGGACGCTGCTGCGGCCATCCCGACTCATCGCGGGCGAGAGCACCGGGACTTATCGCGCCGGAATCGACCGCGCCGTCTGGTGGCATTACAACACTCGCTTCGACACCGTCGGCCGGGCCGCCATCGACTCTCTGACTACCCCCGCGTGGGTCGACCACGCCGTCTTCATCACCGAATAGTCATCGACCTAAGGAGCATCGTCATGAGCAGCACCGATCAACGAAACAAGAGGATCGCCGGATTGCGCAGAACCGCCTTCGCCACCATCGCAGCCCTGCTGATCGAATACGGATTTGGCTTGTTCCTGTTCGGGACAACACCGAAGGCGGCTCACGGTGCTGGACTACTGCCTGCGTTCGGTATCGTCGTCGCGAACGGCCCGGCCATCCTCATCATTCAAGCACTCCTCGGAAGCCTGATCGTTCTCGGCAGCATCATGTCGCTGGTGCGGGCCATCCAGACGCGCGCAGCTCGCGTGATCGTCCTCAACGCGATCGCGACGGCCGCACTCCTGTTCGCCTGGATTGCAGGTTCCGCTACAGCCAACGATCCGACGGGTCCCGACGGTCGAGTGATGGGCATTGTTACCGGGATCGCAATCCTCGCCTACGCTTTTGTGCTCTTCGTCGCGCCGAAGCCGACTGAGGGCCGAACTGCCCCGGCGAGCTAGCGACGCGCCTCGAAGAAGTCGACGAGTAGCGCCGAGCAAGCCGCGGCCTCGACGCCTGCGATCACTTCGACCCGATGGTTGAGCCGTCGGTCGCGCAGCAGGTCGTGCACGCTCCCCGCCGCACCGGCCTTCTCGTCCCAGGCGCCGAAAACGACGCGAGGGATCCGTGCGCTCAGAATCGCCCCGGCACACATGACGCACGGTTCCAGAGTGACTACCAGGGTCATGTCGGTGAGGTGCCAGTCCCCCGCCGCCTCGGCCGCGGCGCGTATCGCGACGATCTCCGCGTGCGCGGTCGGATCCTGCGTCTTCTCCCGCTCGTTGCGGCCAACCGCGAGCCGACGACCCTCGGAGTCGAACACCAGCGCCGCGACCGGAACGTCGCCCGTGTCGAGGGCGAGACGGGCCTCGACGATTGCCTCGCTCATCCATTCCTCGTGGCTGGGCACCGCGCCTCCATTCGCTAGAAGTGGGTGGGGCACCGCGCCTCCGTTCGCTAGAAGTGGGTGGGGCACCGCGCCTCCGTTCGCTAGATTGAGCCTATGCGAGTGCATGTAGCCGACCACCCCCTGATCACCCACAAACTCACAGTGCTGCGCGACAAGACGACGCCGTCTCCGACATTCCGCGCGCTGGCCGAGGAGCTCGTCACCCTGCTCGCCTACGAGGCGACTCGCGGGGTGCGTGTCCAGCCCGTGACCGTCACGACCCCGGTCGGCGAGGCCACGGGCCTGGCTCTCAGCGAACCACGACCGCTCGTCGTTCCCATCCTGCGTGCCGGTCTGGGGATGCTCGAGGGAATGGTCAAGCTCGTACCCACAGCCGAGGTCGGCTTCCTGGGCATGGTGCGCAACGAGGAGACGCTCAAGCCGGACATCTACGCCGAGCGTCTGCCCGACGACCTGTCCAATCGCCAGTGCTTCGTGCTCGATCCGATGCTCGCGACGGGCGGCTCCCTCATCGCCGCCATCAACTACCTGTTCGATCGCGGAGCAGTGGATGTGACGTGTGTCTGCCTCATCGCCGCCCCGGAGGGTCTCGCCGCGGTCGAGGCGGCAACGGTAGGCCGCGACGTCACCATCGTGGTTGGCGCCAAGGACGAGAAGCTCAACGAGATCGGGTACATCGTTCCGGGCCTCGGCGATGCCGGCGACCGCCTCTACGGCACGGTCTAACCTTCTACTTCCCGCGTTCATCGGGAGTCGTAAGTTGACATATCGTGCGTGGGTGCAAGATACTTGCGCCATGACTGTCAATGCGCACGCCCTGACCTCCACAGAGGCCCATGGGACTGCCGGCTCGATGTTGTTGAACAGCACAGCGCTGTCAAACAGCACGGCGCCGCGCAGCGCTGACATGTGTTGTCGAATGTGTGCCTAATCGGCCCGGTGTTCATCGGACACTGCAGTAGCCGAGCCCGGTATGCGACTTGAGAGATGAAAACTCCCTCAGATAATTTGTCGCCCGGGCTCCAGGATGCCGCTCCGCACTCCGCGGAGCCGTCCACGCCCACATCGAACGACACTTCATCGGAAGGAATGCCCGCAATGGCCGACCTCCCGGACATCCAAGGACTTGATCCCATGTCTCTCGCAACTCTTGACGTCCCATCCAATCGACTCAACACCGGGAACATCCCCGGCGGTAATCCCGAAACCTCACCCCGCCTACGCGCTGTTCCAGTGGGCACGGAGGCGCGCGGCTTCGTGCTCTATGTCGGCCTCGGCGAGTCGAAAGCCGCCGACGCTGGCACAGACCTCGGCACGATCGTCGAACAGCTCAAACAGCTCGCGGCTCAGCTGGCCCCGACCGTCGAAACCTACGCCGCGGTCGCGCTGGCGCCGCGCGGCGCCGGGGGACGCGACGTGGATGTGGTGCGGCTCGCCCTGCAGGATCCAGCGGCTCTCGCAAAACATCGTCACGCGGAAGAACCACCGGAAAAGGCTCACGGTGGCGTCGTCGTGGATGTCTCGCGCAAGCGACTCGTGCTCGACGGCGAGACCGCTGCCCTGACCTACAAAGAGTTCGAGCTGCTGCAGTACCTCGTCCTGCGGGAGGGTCGCACGATCGAACGCACGGAACTGATCAGCTCGCTCTGGGCGGACGGCGACGACGACGACATCCCGAACGAGCGCACGATCGATGTCCATGTGCGTCGCCTGCGCTCGAAGCTCGGCGCCTACGAGGACATCGTTCGCACCGTGCGCGGGGTTGGCTACCGTTTCGACCACCACGCGGATGTCTCCGTGCGGCATGCATCGACGCCCAGCCCCGACTTCTTCTAGCCTTGGCGAATGGCAACACCCGCGGCGGAGATTGTCATCGACGAACCGCTCATCGAACGATTACTTCGCGCGCAACATCCGGATCTTGCTGATCTGACACTGCGCTTCGAGGCCAGCGGCTGGGACAACGCGATCTTCCGGCTGGGCGACGACTACGCCGTGAGGTTGCCCCGGCGGTTGCTTGCTGCAGAGCTGGTCGAGAAGGAGCACCGGTGGATGCCCGGGCTCGCAGCTCGATTGACCACTCCGATTCCGACACCGGTGCGAATTGGCATGCCAAGTCGCGAATTCCCATGGTCCTGGAGCATCACGCCCTGGTTCGACGGCGGGGTCGGACAATTCGACATCTCTGGCCAGCTTGTGGGTGACCTCGCACAATTCGTTCGCGAGCTCCACGTGGCGGCGCCGACCGACGCCCCCAGAAATCCGGTGCGCGGTGGACCGCTCGCGGATCGGAACGAAACGATGCTCAAGCGTTTGCAGAGCGAACCGATTCCTCGGCGGGCGAAGTTCTCGAACTATGGCGCGCAAGCGCTGCCGTGGAACCATGGACTGGGCCACCCCTGTGGTTGCACGGGGACCTGCACCCCTCAAACCTCCTGACGCGGTCGGGGAAACTCACCGCCGTCCTCGACTTTGGAGATCTCACGGCCGGCGACCCCGCGACCGACCTCGCCATCGCCTGGCTGATGTTCGACAAAACGGGGCGTGCACGCTTCCGGGGAGAACTTGACTACGACGACGCGACCTGGCAGCGCGCGGTGGGGTGGACCATCATCTTCGGTAGCCTGGCGATCGGCGGGGATGCCGCTTTCCGACGTTTCGGACGGGATGCCCTTCGCGAAGTGCTGGTTAGCTGACTCTTCAGCGAATCCTGAATACCGGGTGTCCGGACGCGACCGCGACTAACCCTCGTCCGTCGCGTGCGCATCGACCGTGAGAAACGATCGACTGCCTCGGACTGTACGCAGGAATTCGCGCAGAATCGGAGGTCGCTGCTCGAGCGGAACCTCGAGGAGCCGCACCGAGATCGAGGTCGAACCCCGCGACAGGGTCCCTCTGCCCGCGGCCGGGATGGCTCAGCTTGCCGAATACGACTCGGAACAACTCGAACTGCTCACCGATTTTCTCCGCCGCGGGGAAGAACTACAGCGGACGCAATCGGAGCGGATCCGCGGGTCAGAAGGGGATTGGAAGGTCTCATAGCAAACTCGCAGAAAAATAACGTTTAGGTAACTAGCGCTCCGTTACCTCACCGTTATATATTCGTCACAGCGGAAGTTGTTTGCTGTGGCAACATCTGCGGAATGTGATTGCAGGACACTCTTGGTGCAAGGGAGAGGGTCGGTTTCTAGCCTCTGAAACCGGCCCTCAATCCTTTTCTGGCGCCGCTGCTCCCCCGGCGCCACGTTCCGGCGATGTACACGCCGCCCCTTTCGCTGGCCCTGTCAAGGCGCCTTCGCCCGCTTGTGTCACGCAGTGTGAGCGGTCCTCAATAGAGTTAGTGCGTGAGCGAAAGAAGCAGCGCGGCGGTCAGCGCATGGGAGTCGCTGTTTCGAGCGCAGGTCACGGTCCTGCGCCAGCTCGGCCGAGAGTTCCCGACCGGCGAGATCTCCTTCACCGAGTACGACGTGCTCTTCAACCTGTCACGACAGGAAGGCAGGCGCCTGCGCATCCGGGATCTGAGCCGGCACCTGCTTCTGACTCAGCCCTCGGTGAGCCGGATGGTCGATCGCCTGGTTGCTAAGGGACTCGTGACCAAGGAGAGCGATCCCGAGGACGGTCGCGGCACCTTCGTGTGCCTGACCGATGACGGCTATGCGCTCTATCGAAGGGTCGCGGTCTCCCATGCCAGATCAATCGAGCGCCACCTGGGCTCCGCACTCAGCGCCGATGAGCTGCACGCACTCAGGGCACTGACCGAGCGGATCAGAACCAGCGTGGCCGAGACCGACGACTAGGCAAGAGTCCGCGCCCACCGCCGTCGTGAGCCGAAAATGGCGACCGCGGTTTTCGGCAGGCCGGTGATCGACTGCATCACGTCACGCAGCGAGTGTGGCCTGCCGGACTTGCTCTCGTACAACAGCTTGCGGCCATCCGGCCCGAGCTCGAGCAGCGCGAGCGCCCGTCGCATCTGTTCGGTCGGTTCCGAGATCGAGAGCCTCCACTGGGCATAGCCGATCGACGGCAAGGTGAACTCGCACGGGGTCTCGCCGAGAGCGACGACCAGTCGATTCATTTCCGCGCATCCGCCCATCTTTCGAATCAGGTCGACAGCGACCGCTCGATCCTTCGCGCTGAGGAGTCGGGAAAATTGCTGCACGAAGTAATCGAAGTTGCTGCGTGCGCGAGACGCCCTCCCATCCAGCCCGTCGTGGCTGGCCAGGATTGCCGAATTGATTCGTCCGAGAGCGCGTACCGTGTGCCCGCGAAGCGGAACTTCCTTGTGCCGCTCCCAGACCAGATCGAAGATCGCCTCCGGGTCGGCGAAGAACCCGGGGATCACGGAATAGAGGATAAGGCCCGCTGGCTCCGTCGCACGACGCATCACGAGACGCGCTGACGGCAGAAGCCGAAACGCGTCTCGCGGATTCGCGTCGTGCCAGCCGAGGCCGAGCAACGCTGCGCGCAAGTCGCGAATGGATGCCGGATCCACGACTATGGAAGCGAACTGCGAAACGCGGGGCGCTATGAGACCGTGCACGTTGAGCACGGGGCCTCCCCCGAGCATCGCGCGAATGTGAAGGTCGCGACACAGTTCGATGACTTCGATTGCGATGAGGTCTTTGCTCTCGCGGATGAGAGCATCCCGCGCCTTCGAGGTTGCCCGATCAGGGGTGGTCATGATCGCTCCACGGTTCCAGCGTAACCACCCGGGCGGGCGGCCGGTCGCCGCTGCTGATGCCCAATCAGGCGGGGGGTCGCCCCCCGATGACGCCGACCGCTCGCGCCGCGAGTCTGGCCCCGGCTCCTGCGGCCGCTCGTGCGTCGCGCGAGTGCAGCCACTCCGCAAGGAACCCGGCGCAAAACGCATCGCCAGCGCCCGTGGGGTCGACGGTCTTGACCCGGACCACATCCACCACGATCGGGTCGCCCTTGCTGGCAACAATGACCCCCGAAGATCCAAGGGTCAACGCGACGACCGGAAATTCCTTCGCGAGCATTCTCGCGATGGACACTGGATCATCCAGTCCGGTGAGCGCCCTGCCCTCATCAAGGCTCGGGAAAAGCAAATCGGCCCCCGCGATGGCCGCGAGGAACCGCCTGGCGCCGAAGTCTTTCATGAAGCCGGCAGAAGCGGCATCCACCGAGACGTGGACGCCGCGGGATTTTGCCCGCTTGATCAGGCGCGCGAATCCGCTGGTCTCGCTCCTGCCGAAAAGACTGTAACCGGTGAAGTGAAGTGCGGATGCCCCATCCAGGATGGCATCCGACACCGAATCGGGGTCGAGCGCCGCGTTGGCCCCACGCTCCGTCAGCATGCTTCGCTTATCGCCCTCGACGAGGATCACGATGGTGCCGGTCGGCAGGACGTGGTCGCCCGCAAGCATCGCGCGCACCCCCGCCTCGCGCAGGACACGAGTATGTCGCTCCAGATCGAGCACCCCGACCCGGCCGACGAAGTCGACTGCGGGCCCCAGAGTCGCGAGCCAGGCCGCGGTGTTTGCGGCCGAACCGCCACCGCGGCGTTCAATCCTGGCCGGTGTGTCGGTGTCTGGTCGGATCGCACCGCTCGGAGTCGCTATGACGTCGTCGATAACATCACCAAAGACGACCACCCGAGTCTGAACGTCAGGCATCGAGCCGTGACCATTCGGTCGCAATATTCCCCGCCACACGCACATTATTGCGCGCGAGGTCCAGATTCACGTCAAGACTTCGTCCGTCAGATGCCGTCACGATGAAGCTCAGGAGAAACGGCGTGACCGCTTTGCCCCGGACGCCGGCGGCGTCTGCGGCGACAAATGCCTCCTTGAGCACCCGGTCATGTTCGGCCGGATCCCACTGCTGCTCTCTCGGGATGGGGTTCGCGACAACGATCCCCTGGCCGTGACCCAGCGCATCCTGTGCGCGCATGATCTGCGCAACTTCGAGCGCGCTATCGACCGACCAGTCGAGCACATGGGCGGAGTCTGTCAACCAGAAACTGGGGAACACCTTTGTGCCGTATCCGACCACCGGAACGCTCAGAGACTCGAGACGTTCGAGCGTTGCGGCGATGTCCAGCACCGACTTGACGCCTGCGCTGACCACGGCGATCGGCGTGACGGCCAGCGTCGACAGGTCGGCCGATTCGTCGAACGTGCTGGATGCGCCGCGGTGAACCCCGCCGAGGCCGCCGGTCGCGAAGACGCGGATGCCCGCCATTGCGGCGAGGTGAGCGGTTGCCGCCACCGTGGTCGCCCCGCTTCCACCGCGCGCCGCAAGGATGGGCAGGTCACGAACGCTCGCTTTCGCGAGCTCCTCTTCCGCGATCCGATGAACGCCGACATCATCGAGCCCGATGTGCGGTACGCCGTCGAGCACTGCGATGGTCGCCGGGGTTACCCCGGCGTCTCGCAGTATCTCCTCAAATTCGACCGCGGCCGCATAATTGCGGGGGCGGGGAAGACCATGGCTGATGATCGTGGATTCGAGGGCGACGACGGGGCGATTGTCCGCGAGGGCGGCCGCAACCGCGTCGGACACAGATAGGTGAGTACTCATACTGCGCCTAACTTACCTGTCGGCTGGGTGCCCTTTGCGCGCCGTGGTCGCGCAAAATAGCACGACACCAGCGGAATCCTGCGAGCTACTTCTCAGGTTTGGGGCGAGCGGGGAGCGCGATCGGCGTCGACACAGGGATCCGGACTCTCAGCAACTCCCAGCAAGTCATCCGACGACGTCCTCGACGACTCCGGCCGACCAATCGCACCACGCGAACCCTCCGGACCCCAGTTGCACCCCGAATTTCGGGGGGATCGAAATTGAGGAGTTCAGCTAATGAACAAGATCAGTAAGAAGTCCGTTGTTGGGATCGCCACCATCGGGGCCGCCACCGCGCTCGTCGCGGGACTGGCTGCGCCGGCGATGGCATCCGTTGGTCACGATTCGTCGTTGACCAACCGCTCCACACACACTGCGTCGAGCACGAGTGCGGAGTCGACCGCGACGCAGGCACAGTTGGATGCGCTGCGTAACGTCAGCAGCGGGATCGAGACGGGCGGTGTGTCCAACTGGTCACCTGTCGTTCTCGCTCCATCGCTGAATGCGCCGGTGAGCACCGGTGACGTCGCCTCCGGCAATGCGATTGCCTCGGGCGATCAGGCGCCGTTGCTCTCGGGCAATGACACCGCGATCGGTAACAACGACGCTAGCGGCGACCTCACCGGAGGCATCAACACGAGCGTTTCGAACCTCGTGAACAGTCTCACGAAGGATGTCGGCACCGGCTCGCCTTCGACGAGCACGAGCGGAATCCTCGACTCCATTCTCGGTGGTCGCTAAGTAGCAGCCAGGACGGACCCGCGCCGCGCATCCCAGCGGAGCGGGTCCGTTCGCTACTTAAGAAGCCGCGAGAGGACCCGATCCGCGAGCGGCTTGCCGCCCGTCTGGCAGGTCGGGCAATACTGCAGGGTCGAGTCGGCGAAGATGACCTGGCGCACCGTGTCTCCACAGATCGGGCAGGGCAGCCCAGTTCGTCCGTGTACCCGCATCCCGGATTTCTTCTCCGCCTTCAGTTCGGAGGCGGCCAAACCATCGGCGCGGGCGATGGCATCCCAAAGCGTGGATTGCATCGCAGCATACAGGCGGGCGACATCCTCCGGAGACATCGAGGCCGGCTTGAACGGCGACATCCTCGCGACGTGCAGGATCTCGTCTGAGTACGCGTTGCCGATGCCGGCAATCACCGATTGGTTGCGCAGGACTCCCTTGATCTGGGCGCGACCCGCATCGGCGAGGATGTGAGCGAACTGTGCCTCGGTGAATGATGCCTCGAGCGGCTCCGGTCCGAGTCGCGCGATTCCCGGCACCTCGAGCGGGTCCCGAACGAGGTAGATTGCGAGGCTCTTCTTCGTTCCCGCCTCCGTCACGTCGAACCCAGAGCCGTCGTCGAGGATGAGACGCGCCGTCAGCGGTCCACGGCCGAGAGCCTTCGATGGCTTGGGCGCGGCCTCGCGCCAACGAATCCAGCCGGCTCGTGCCAGGTGCATGATCAGGTGCACGTCGCCGATGGTCAGGTCGAGGAACTTTCCGTGCCGGGTGATCCCGTCGACTCGTCGGCCTTCCAGGGCATCCACCGAGATCTCGAACGTCTTCAGCGCCGAGAACGAGACGATGTCAAGGCGCTTGATCTCGCGTCCGACCAGCCGCGACCCAAGATCGGCGACCAGCGCTGTGACCTCGGGAAGTTCCGGCATCAGACCAGTATCTCGCGAGGGTTGGCTTGCTGTCGGAACGAGTCGGTAGCGTGATCGCATGACGACGTTGGAGTTGACCAGGGAGGAGGCTCGTCGCATCGCCGTACGGGCTGCCCTGCTGGACCGCGCTCGACCGGACGACGTACTGAGCATGGTTCGCGGAATCGCAATGCTCCGGGTCGAACTGACACCAACCGTGGCTCCGGCCGCCGACCACATCGCATGGTCACGCATTGGGCCGTCCTATCGGGCGCGGGACACGAGCCACGCGCTGAGCCTCGGGCTGCTCTTCGAACGCGGCTGGATGCTTCGACCGATGTCCGACCTCGGGCTGTACCTGGCTGGCATGCGCAACTGGGCAGACCGCGCGAGCGCCCGCGGGTGGATGGATGCCAACGCCGACTTCGCGCGCGGCATCCTGGATCGAATCGCCGACCTCGGCCCTCAGACGTCTCGCGAGATCCCGGACGAGGCGTTCGTACCGTGGCCGTCGACCGGTTGGAACAACAATCGCAACGTCACCCAGATGCTCGAGTGCCTGCACATGAGCGGTGAACTTGCCGTCGTTGGTCGAGCGGGTCGACTGCGCGTCTGGGACCTCGCCGAGCGCGTCTTTCCGTCGGTGGCCGAGGTGCCCGCTGACGAAGCACGGCGGATCCGGAGCGAGCGTCTGCTGGGAGCCTGTGGTGTCATGCGCGAGAGCATCGCGGTCTCACCCACCGAGCTCCACGGAGTAGTTCCCGTCGGCCAACCGGCGACCATCGAGGGCGTGCCGGGTCGTTGGCGAGTCGACCCTGCCAGGCTCGGGCAGAGCTTCGAGGGTCGAACGGCGATCCTCTCGCCCTTCGACCGGCTCATGACCGATCCCCAACGGGTCGCGAAGCTGTTCGAGTTCGACTACACGCTCGAAATGTACAAGCCCGCGACGACTCGCGTCTGGGGCCAGTTCGCGCTGCCGATCCTGCACGACGATCGACTGGTCGGAAAGCTCGATGCACGCTCGGACCGCGACTCTGGACGCTTCATCGTGAACCGCATACACGAAGATCTGCCGTTCACTCCCGCCATTCGCGCGGCTGTTGACGACGAGGTCGAATCGCTAGCCGGATGGTTGCATCTGGAAGTCCAGCGCGCCTGACACCACTATCGCTTGACATGACACCACTGTGGTGTCATCATGGTGTCATGGAACTTGGACAGTACGTCAGCGAACTGCGGCGCCAGTTGGTCGACGCAGCGGCAATCTCCGCGGAGGAGACTCGCACCGTCGCCGAACGGCTTGCCGCAGAGCTGGATGCCGCGATGCGGCTCGTACTTCAGGACGCCCTGTCGGCTGCCGCCGGCGAGATCACTCGGGATTTGGCACCCGGCTCAGTTGACCTGCGGCTACGTGGACGCGAGATTGAGTTCGTCGTTACCCTGCCCAACACAGATTCCGACACCGACGATTTGCCGGCGACGTCCGCCGACCTGGATGACGCCAGCACCTCACGAACGACCCTCCGCCTGCCGGATGCGCTCAAGGCTCGGGTTGACGAAGCGGCGCTGGTGGATGGACTGTCCGTCAACACCTGGCTGGTCCGTGCAATTGCGGCCGCCCTCCTACCCAAACAACGACGATCGACGCAGCGCACGATGCGGACCGGCGACAACTTCGCCGGCTGGGCACGCTAACCCAGTTGCCCGGCCCGACATCCTCTGACCCCGCGAACCCGCGGGGCTGATCAACCACGCCCAGAGAAAGGGAGTCGCCAGCATGCCCACTTACAACACACCAAACCCGATCGATCTCGCGATCAACCTGCAGGTCGGCCGCATCGAGGTCATCGCCAGCGACCGCAGCGACACGGTCGTGACCGTGACGGCGGGCAGCACGAAGCAGAACGATGTCAAGGCAGTCGATGAGACGAGGGTAACGTTCGACAACAACCGGCTCACCGTGATCGGCCCCAAACCGAAGCTCAGCTGGCTGGGACCGAATGCGGGCGACTCGGTCGACATCAAGGTCGAGCTGCCCACGGGATCGCGGCTGACCGCAGAAAACGGCGGCCCGGTGAAGACCGTCGGGCGCTTCGGCGCCACCAGAATCAAGGGTGCCATCGGCGCGCTGGATCTCGAAGCGACGGGCGACTTGTGGCTGCGCGCCGCTCACGGCGGCGTCAGCGTCGGAGCCGTGGATGGGGACCTCGACATCGTCGCCGCCTACGGGTCCATCCGAATAGGCTCCGTCACCGGGGAAGCAATCCTCCGGGCCTCCTACGGCGGGATCCAGGTCGGCGAGGCGGGCAGCGACCTCGATGCAAAGCTCTCCTATGGGGACCTCGAGGTCGAGAGGGCGCTCGGCTCCGTTACGGCCAAAACCGCGTTCGGCGGAATCCAGCTCGGCGAGGTATCGAGCGGATCAATTCAGGCCGACAGCGGCTTCGGGTCGGTCACCATCGGGGTGCGTGCCGGAGTCCCCGCCTGGCTCGATCTGTCGTCAAAGACCGGTCGCCTGCACAACGAGCTCGAGGGCGACGCCGCGCCAGGAACGACCGAACAGAGTGTCGCCGTGCGTGCCCGTACTAACGGCGACATCACCATCAGGCGCGCCCACTGATTCCGCGTCACCAACCGTCAACAAGAAAAGGGGAACAAGTGCAGACGACAATTAGTCAGACTCTGGAGCCGGCGATCCGGGTTCACGGCCTCACGAAGTCATACAAGAAATTGGAGGTGCTGCGCGGAGTCGACTTCGATGTCGCAAAGGGTCGCATCTTCGCCCTCCTGGGCTCGAACGGCGCTGGCAAGACCACGGTTGTGAACATCCTGTCGACACTGTTGGGGGCCGATGGTGGGACCGCCAGCGTGAACAGCTTCGACGTCGCGAAGCAGGGCTCTGACGTACGAGACTCGATCAGCCTCACGGGTCAGTTCGCCGCCGTCGACGAAATTCTCAGTGGACGCGAAAACCTCGTACTGGTCGCTCGCCTGCGACACCTGGGGAACTCGGGGTCGATCGCGGACGACCTGCTCGAGCGCTTTGCACTGACCGAGGCCGCCGCGAGAAAGGTGTCGACCTACTCCGGCGGGATGCGTCGCCGGCTCGACATCGCCATGAGCCTCATCGGAAATCCGCCGGTGATTTTCCTCGACGAACCGACGACGGGACTGGACCCCGAAGGACGCATCGAGGTGTGGAACGCCGTGAAGGAACTCGCCGACCACGGGACGACCGTGCTGCTCACGACGCAGTACCTGGACGAAGCGGAAGAGCTCGCCGACCAAATCGCGATCCTGCACGAGGGTCGAATCATCGTCAACGGCACGCTGGCCGAACTGAAGCAGCTGCTCCCGCCGACGAAGGTCGAGTACGTCGAGAAGCAGCCGTCCCTCGAGGACGTGTTCTTCGCCATCACCAAAGGAAAGGACAAGAAATGACCAGGCACTTCTTCGGCGACACCGCCGTTCTCACCGGGCGATCCCTCAAGCACATCACCCGCAGCCTCGACACGATCATCACGACCGCGCTGATCCCGATCGCCTTCATGCTGCTCTTTGTCTTCGTGTTCGGAGGCGCGATCAAGCACGGGTCCGGCTCCTACGTGAGTTACCTGCTGCCGGGCATCCTGCTCATCACGATCACTTCCGGCATCTCGTACACCGCCTATCGACTGTTCCTGGACATGAAGACCGGTATCTTCGAACGCTTTCAGTCCATGCCAATCGCACGATCCTCCGTGCTCTGGGCGCACGTGCTGACATCGCTGGTCGCCAACCTGGTTTCCGTCGTGGTCGTCGTGCTCGTCGCTTTGCTCATCGGATTCCGCTCCTCCGCGGGACTGTCGGCGTGGCTCGCAATAGCGGGCATCCTGATCCTGTTCACGCTCGTGCTGACCTGGGTCGCCGTGATCCCTGGTCTCACCGCGAAAACCGTGGATGGCGCGAGCGGGTTCTCCTATCCCCTCATCTTCCTTCCGTTCATCAGCTCTGCCTTCGTCCCGACGGTCTCGATGCCCGGCCCCGTTCGCTGGTTTGCCGAGTACCAGCCGGTGACCTCGATCGTGAACACGATCCGCGACCTGTTCACGGGAGCGCCGATCGGCACCGATATCTGGGTCGCTCTGGCCTGGCTGGTCGGCATCCTCATCGTCGCGTATCTCTTCGCCATGGGGATTTACCGGCGACGGATCTCCTAGAGCGCTACGCCTTCTTGAGGACCGTGAGAAGGATGGCCGAGTCCTCGATCGCATCGACCGTGTGTCGCTCCCCCGGAATGATCATGAGATCGCCGGGGGAGCCGTTCCAGGTGACGTCCCCCACCCGCAGCAGGACGCGTCCGACGAGAACCTGAACCGTCGCCTCGCCGGGGCTATCATGCTCGCCCATGCTTTCGCCAGCCCTCAGCGCGATGAGCGTCTGACGCAACTGGTGTTCGTGGCCGCCGAAGACAGTGCTCGCGCTCCTGCCGCTCGAGGCGCCGCGCGCACTCTCGAGTTCGTGCCGAGCCAGCGCAGTCAGTGAGGTCTTCTGCATGGTCTTCATCCTCGTAGCCGTCGTCTGACGTTATCGGATGAGCCTCGCGGCGTCGAGGATGAACTGGTCGAGCGCGCGACCCGAGTGCTACGCGGCGGCCTCGGAGTCGACTGCACGCGCTGCAGCGACCAGGCGGCCGCGCTCCGAGCCGGGGAATCGGTCGAGGATGCGGCGCAACTTGCGCGCGTCAACGTTGGCCCCGAAGGCCTCGCTTCCCGGCTCCAGCCTCATGCCTTCGCTGAGTCCACCCGCGGTAACCGGATCGAAACCGACCGCATCGACGAACGTGGACACGACCGCGACATCCTCGGCCCGATCTCCGGCAATCGCGATGGCCTTGCGGTCGGCGCTGCCGGCGGGACGAGCTCCCTCGTCCAGGTCGTGGTACCCCATGTGGTTGAACGCCTTCGCGACGTGCGATGCGGCGAGGTGGGACTGCACGAGTTCGCTCGAGGAGGTCGATAGGTCGGTCAGGTCGTCCCGGATGCCATCGACTTCCCACCAGTAGTTCATGGCATCGATGACGAGCTTGCCACTCAGTTCGGCGGCCGGGATGTCGCGGTACTTGCCCAGCGGGAGAGCGAGCAGCACAACGTCCGATCGCGCAGCCACGTCCCAGGCCGTCGTGGCGACGGCTCCGGGCGCGAGCACCTCGACGATTAGCGCGATCTTCGCCGGGTCTCCGGATCCGGCAATGAGCACGCGATATCCGGCGGCGAGCGCCAGTCTCGCGAGGACAGTTCCGACCTTGCCCGCACCGAGGATGCCGAGGACCGGCGTCTCAGGCATTGACCGGCTCCTTCGCGAGCAGCTCGATCACACGCGGGCGCACCTCGGTGCCGAGCAGTTCGATCGTCTTCGCCCGCGACTCGACCGGTAGGCGACTGATGTCGTATTTCAGGTCGAAGCGACTCAACCGCAGCGCGCGAGCCACCGCCGCGATCTTCTGCGCGACGGTCTCGGGTGAACCGACGAACAGTGCCCCTGTCGCGAGTTCGGCGTCGTAGCGCTGACGCGTCGGAGCGTAGAAGCCGCGCTCCTTGCCGATCGTCTCGACAACGGGTTTCCAGTACTGCCACCAGGTGTCGGCCGCCTCCTCATCCGTTTCGGCGATAAGGCCGAGCGAGTGTTGCCCGACCGGCTGAACGGGCTGGCCGAATTGCCCCAGGGCACGGAAGTAGAGGTCGACGTGACCCGCGAAGCGCTCGGGCTGCCCGCCGATGATGGCGAGCATGAGTGGCAGGCCGTAGCGTGCGGCGCGGATGACCGAATTCGGGCTGCCGCCGACCCCGACCCAGGTCGGGATGCCGCCCACCGGCATCTGCGGATGCAGCGTCTGCCGGACCAGTGGCGCGCGCACCGATCCCGACCAGGTTACCGGCTGTTCGCGCTGCAGCTTCATGAACAGCTCCAGCTTCTCCTCGAACAGCTCCTCGTAGTCCGCGAGGTCGTAGCCGAAAAGTGGGAACGATTCTGTGGCGGATGCCCGGCCGAGCACCATTTGTGCACGTCCATTCGACACCGCATCCAGAGTCGAAAACTCGTTGTACAGCCGCACCGGATGGTTGGTGCTGAGCACCGTCACGGAGGTGCCGAGCTTGATGCGCTCGGTGGCAGTTGCGATCGCAGCCAGGAGCACGGGGGTGGCCGAGTCGACGTAGCCCTCGCGGTAGTGTTCGCCCACGCTGAACACGTCCAACCCGACCGATTCCGCAAGCTGTGCCTCCCGCACGAGAAGGCGTAGGGTTTCCGCGTCACTAAGGATGCGGCCGCCGTCGGTCGGCACATCTCCGAACGAGTTAAGACCCAGTTCGAATGTCTCGCCACTCACAAGCCGCTCCCAAACTTTATTGACATGTCAATAATGCTCTCATATGATTGACATGTCAACTTAAGGAGGCACGATGCCGCGGTCACAGAGCCTTCGGCGATCCCCCACCACCAATGAACTGGCCGCGTGGAGAGCCTTCATCGAGACCTCTGAGCGGATGCGCGGAGCCATCGGCTCGCGCCTTCAGGCCGACTCCGGGCTTTCGACCGGGGACTACGCGGTGCTGCTCAGCCTGTCAGAGGCCACGGGCCATCGGGTTCGGTCATCCGATCTCGCCGCCGCGATCGGGTGGGAGCGCAGCCGACTGTCGCACCACCTCGGCCGCATGGAGCAGCGCGGTCTCATCCGACGCGATGACTGCCTCACGGACAACCGCGGAGCGGAAGCCGTCCTCACGCCCGAGGGCGCTGCCGCATTCCGTCGCGCCTCACCCCCGCACCTGCACGCCATCCAGGAGCTGTTCGTGAGCGCCCTGACGCTCGAACAGCTCGAGGCGGTCACCGAGATTTCGGCGGCACTGAATTCACACCTCGAAACGTGAACCTGACTCAGCTGGTGGCGTACGTGCGCGCCCACGGCGACGGCGTGGTGTCGACCGTCGGACCGAACGGTGCGCCCCAGGGGTCGTACGTGGCAGTGGCAGCGACCGAGGGCGGCGAACTCATCTTCAATGCCAGGTCGACCTCGCGCAAGGTTGAAAATGTGCGGCGCGACGCCCGTGCAGCCCTGACGATCGGCGGCGGGGACGGAACCACGCTGCAGTGCCAGGGCATCGCCGAACTGCTTGAGGGCGGGGAACTTGCACGGTGCGCCGATGCCTATTACACGACCTTTCCGCAGTTCGCACGATCGACGGCCGGCGACATCGCGTTCGTCCGCGTGCGACTCGAGTGGGCCCGCTTTGGGCAGTACGTCGGCGGGGTATTCGAATCGAACGACGTAGGTCTGACGTCGTAACCGCACGATGTGGTAACCGCTGAGTCGATTGGGCGTCGGTTCGATCGTCACCTTTACGTGATGCCACCCCGGCGATCACACACCCAAGGAGTCATCATGACCATCACAAGCAGTCACATCACAGGCATCCGCACCGTCAGCATCCCGGTCGAGAGCCAGGATGGCGCCCTGCGGTTCTACGTGGACACTCTCGGATTCACCCTGCTGCGCGACGCGCCGACGCCGAACGGGCGCTGGATCGAGCTGGCTCCGGGCGACGACAGCGTCATCCTGACCCTCGAGCCGGCCGCGGCGAACATGACTCGGGGCGCCATCGGCGTTCGCTTCACGACCAACGACATTGAGGACGCTCACGCGGCGCTCACAGATCGCAAGGTCGAGGCCGACGACATCCTGCGCTGGCCAGGGATTCCCGCGATGTTCGCTTTCCGCGACCCGGACGGAAACGCCTACTCGATTACTGCGACGCAGTAGCACCTACCGTTTGTTGCCCGTCAGCAGCAGGACGCCGCTGAGTCCGATCATCATGCCGCCGCCCACGGCGGACATACGGGAGACGCGCTTCGGATTCGTGGCGAACCAGTTGCGTGCCGACCCGGCCAGGAGCGCCCAGGTCGAATCGCTGAGGAGCGCGATAAAGTCAAAGATCAAGCCCAGTTCCACAAACTGCCACGGGATCGCCCCCGCGCCGCGATTCACGAATTGCGGCAGGACCGCAACAAAGAACACCAGCGACTTGGGGTTGGTCACCCCGACGATGAAGCCCTGCAGGAACACGCGGCCGGCGGATGTCGATGGCGGCTGCGCTTCCGTGACCTTCGCCAGGTTGTCCTTGCGATGGCGGATGGCCTGAATCCCGAGAAACGCCAGATAGCAGGCGCCCGCAATTTTGATAATCGTGAACACCACGATCGAGGCAGAGACGATAGCGCCGACGCCGAACGCTACGGCAAAGACGACGGGGACGACACCGGCCTCGTTCCCGAGCGCGCTCAACAGGCCAGCGCGGCGTCCGAGCGTCAGCGAACGACCGATGACAAAGAGCACGCTCGGCCCCGGAATCACGATGATGACAAAGCTCGCGAGGACGAACGCGAGAATCGTACTAGCGGAGATCATGCTTCACGCTAGAGGAATTCACCCCGACCTGCTATTGCGATTGCGGCCGAATAACGAATCCCAGCTCGGTCAGAACCTTGACCGCACCCGATCTGCCACCCTCGAAATCGGTCGACGCGAGACGTTCTCCGGTGGCCAGTTCATATGCGGTTCCGAGTATGGCCTTCGGCGGGTATTCGCGATCGGCTCGGACCAATTCGTAAGTGGTCGCGGGTGCGAATCCGTGCGCTTCGAAAAAATCCTCGGCACCCAGGCGATCGAATTCATCCAGCGCTCGAGTCACGTCCTCCGCAGAAACACGCTTCCAGTCGATGTGCTTTGTCACTATTTGATCCTCTCTGTTTGATGCGGCGCATCCGACGCCACACAGCTAGCTTCTAATTCCCAGTATTAGCGTCAGAGCGGCAGAGGACTAAGGAATAGCAATGGCACTCTCACTCACGGGCAGCACTGTCGTCCTTGTCGGCCGCGGATCCGGCATTGCGAAAGGCATCGCGCTTGCCGCGGCCGACGCGGGCGCCCGCGTCGTTGCGGCTGGCCGACACCCGGAGCAGCTTCGCGAGGCCTACTCCGATGAACGTTTCGTCGTCGAAGAAGTGGACCTCACCGATGAGAAGTCGATCGCGGGCCTCGCCGAACGTGTCGGCTCGCTCGACCACCTTGTTTCCACCGCGTCCGCACGGGCGCGCGGGCTGCTGCGCGAGCTCGATCGCGACGCCATCCAGCTCTCCTTCGACACGAAAGTCATTGGCCCGGTTCTTCTCGCGAAGCACTTTGTCGACCGATTCAAGCCCGGAGGCTCATTCACGTTCTTCTCTGGGGTCGCCGCGTTCAAGCCGGCGATCGGCTACCTGGGGGTTGCGATCACGAACGGCGCAGCCGACTTTCTTGGCCGATCTCTTGCACTTGAGATGGCGCCCGTGCGGGTCAATGCCATCTCGCCGGGAGTGATCGACACGGGAATCTGGGACGCCCTCGGCGACGAAGGCAAGGCGGATTACTTTGAACATTTCAGAACGCACAACCCCGCGCGGCGCATCGGGACCGTCGACGACATCACCGAAGCCGTCATCTTCGCCATGACGAACGAGTTCCTGACAGGAACGACCCTCCGCATTGATGGCGGGGAGCCACTCACCTAGTCGGAGTCCGCGATCACCACGCCTCGAGGGTGACGCCCAGCCATTCGGCGAGGTTCGCAATCTCGGAGCGAACCATTTCATTCTCTTCGGGGTCGAACGGCAGCAACTCGTGCACCGCGTTGACCTTCAACGCCTCCCGCTCGCGACTGATTTCCGCATCGAGCAGGCCCACGAACCGGTCGCCCATGAGAATTGGATGCGCGAAGAAGCCGTACTTGCGCTGCGCCTTCGGCTTGAACTGCTCGAGGATGTAGTCGAATTCGAAGATCTCGCGTAGCCGTGGCCGGTCGAACAGCATCCCGTCGTACGGACTCAGGAATGCGACCCGCCCGCCGTCGTCGTCCTCGATTGCAGCGAGCGCTTCCGGGTCGACACGGTATTTCCACACGCTCCCCTCGACGGTCGCCGCTTCTCCTGCCTCGCCAACTCCACTCCACGGCGACTTCGTTTTGGCGATGCCGGCGACGTGCAGCCGGCGTTCGCTCAGCATCCGCTGCGCGTCTTCGAACTCGTACTCCGGCACGTTTTGCGGATAGACGCGTTCGGCGAGATCCCATCGTCGAGTCCGGCCCTCGCGTCCGACCACGGCGACCTGTCCCTGCATTTGCAGGAAGTCGAGCATCCGGCCCGTCTGGTTCGACCCGTACCAGCCGTCAGATGGGCGAGCCACTTCCGCGGTGTCGGGGATGTCGCTGGCCAGGAGTGGCCCGTCGGCTCGCAGTCGCGCGAGCACCTCGGTGCGAAAACGATCGTTGGCTCTCAGCCACTCGATGTTGCTCTCGCGACGCGGCCAGCGTCGCATGGTGGGGAGCATGAGCGGGAGCAGGCTGACCGGCCGAAAAGCACCGTCGAACTCGAACAGGAGCCGATCCTGCTCGACCGCCTTCGAGAGTTGGATGGGATCGTAGGCTTCGCCGATCCGCGACCAGAGGATCGTATGCTCGGCGGGAGCAATGGTTGCGGTCGGATCGATCTTGATCGCACCGAGCTCCTCGGCGACCTGGACTACATCCCCTGGACGATCGGCGTCGAGCAACTGCGCTCGCACCGCAATACGGCGGGCCTGGTCTCGAGTGAGCTGGTGCGTCACGCGTCGAGGGTACCAGCGGCTGCTTGTTAACTCGGCGCAGCTTTCGCGATAAGTAACGAGTGTCGACGTCGCTTACGCCGCCTTGCCACCCTCGACCCATCTCCTGAATAGCTCGACCCAGTTGTCTGGCCACGGATGATCGGGGGGCATCGTGCCGGCGGCGACCCTGGCCAGGATCTTCTCGGCATGCTCGCTGACGTCGTCATGGGACCAGAGGTCGAACGCCCACTTCATCCCCGCGCGGTCGCTGTCTCTAAACAACGGCTTGACGTGCGATTCGAACGACACGGCCCGGCTAGTCTGAGGCGCAATCAATGTAGCGTCGTCGGCCGCCAGATCGAGGGAGGTTGGCACAGTTTTTGGCCTGGATCCCGGTGCGCCAGCCGAGGTATGCCAGTCCCAATGGGGCATCGGCAGCGCTGGGGGCGGCGTTGCACCGGTTTGCGAGTTCTCCACTGCGAGACGCGACCCCCACTCGATGTAGGCGCTGAATAAAGATCGGAACTCGGCGTCGTTGGGCAAACCCGCGTCGTTCGCTGACTTCATCAGCAGCTCGACCCATCTGGCGCGCTTTTCGTCCGTAAGCGCCTTACCCAAATGCCGGGCCAGCATGTGCGAATACCCCCCGAACTCCTCGCTGTAGTCCCTGGGGCCGCCAAAGACCTCGCCGAGCCACTTCGCTACGTGCTCCGAGTGGTCAGAGGCGGACCGGGCGAACAGAGGCGCCAACAGGGGATCCAGGGGAACGTACTTCTCATAAAGGATCCGTGTCATCCGGCTCAGGGCGGGGAAACCGCCGATCCAATCGAAGACTGTGGGTTCAGTTTCCATCGTGTCTTGCTTCCTCAATAGTAATCCAATGCAGTATTGTATTGTTAATGGATACGGTATTGCAAAACGCACCGAAGCGCGCGGGACGATCACGGGATCCTCTGATTGACGCCCGCATCCTGACAATTGCACGCGAGCAGCTGTCAGCCTCGGGCTACGATGCGATGTCGCTGACCACGATCGCGTATGCCGCAGGTACCACCCGGCAGGCGCTGTACCGTCGGTGGGCAACAAAAGCCGACCTGGCGGCCGCAGTCGTGTCGGACTCCGTCGACGGTGGCGCGGCCACCGCTACTGACGCGCCTTACGAAGACCTGGTTTCCGAGCTCCAGAATTTCCAGGATGGTGTCTCGCGCCCCGGGCGGATGTCCTTGGTGGGCACAATGCTGCAGGACAACACATCCCCCGAACTTCGCAGTCGATACCAGGAGCAGGTCATCGCCCCTCGGAGATCGAGAATTCGAAGCTATTTGGCCCGCGCGAGGCAATTGGGGTTGATCGATTGGAACGCAGATCTGGATGTCGCGGTAACACTGTGCACCGGATCGTGGTATGCGCGAGAGCTCGCGGGCGTAGCACCTCCAGCAGACTGGCCGAGGAGAACGGCGAACCTCGTTTGGCGTGCCGTCGGTGGCACGCCACCCACCGATCGCTGAAAGCAGCCAGCGCCGCATCGACGTGTCATTCATCGCCGCGCAGACAAACGTAAGCTGAAACTCCACGGTGCAGTGGCGAGAGCGAGGATGGGCATGTCTGCATTCACCGAGGCGGAACTCGCCTACCTGTCCGACCAGCCCCTCGGTCGCGTCGCCACCGCGCAATCCGACGGAACCCTGCAGGTCAGCCCGGTTGGCTTCCACCACAACCCCGAGCTCGACACGATCGACATCTCCGGACACGGGATGGCGAAGAGTCGAAAGTTCCGAAACGTCGCCGATAACGGCCAGGTTGCATTCGTGGTGGATGACCTCGCCTCGGTCAGACCGTGGCGCCCGCGGTGTCTCGAGATCCGCGGTTGCGCAGAAGCCGTCGACGACTCGCCCGACGGGCCGATCATCCGGATTCATCCGAAACGGATCATCAGTTTCGGAATCGACGAGGCGTTCACCTCAACACGAGACCTCACGGTCAACGCCCGCGACGTCGACTGAGTAACCTGAGCCATGACCTTCAACTCACCCAACGGAACCCGCGGAGCACGTCAACCCAAAGCGGGCCGGATCATGAACTGGGTGACCGCCCGGACGGTCAACCGCATCCGGCGCAGGGGCAGCTTCATGGGGATGACCGTCCTGGTGCTCAACACGGTCGGCAAGAGGACGGGCGCGCAGCGCGCGACCCCGGTCGGCTGGTTTCCCGGCGACGACGGGACCTGGCTGATCGTGGCATCCGCCGGCGGCGGCGCGCGGAACCCGGCGTGGTTCTACAATCTTGCGGGCAATCCGGACAAAGTGTCGATCGACCTCAATCGCGGCAACATCCCGGTGGTCGCCGAGCAGCTTCATGGCCCGGATCGCGATCGCGCGTGGGCATCCATCACGACCGCTTCCCCGCGATTCCTGCAATACGAAAGGAAGACGGATCGACTGATCCCGATCATCCGCCTTACGCGTCGATCGGCCATCAAAGCCGACACACCGTAATCGGAGGTATGCGAATGAACGGGCAGCCCATTCCTGGCGCGGGAATAACCCCCGCGCAGTTTCATGCTCAGCCCGGCGTATCGGACTGGAGAGTTACATCGTGGGGACCACAAACCTGCATCCGCACCACTTCGCTGCGCGACGGAGGCGAGCTGGTGAAAGCCATTGTGGCGGCGGCAGTGGCGCACGGCCTCGAACCGGATGTCGACCTCCGACCCGAGGCCGTGGTGGTTCGGATCCCGTACCGTGGGGGCGACCGAATTCCGGCTGCCGGGGCGCCCCTTGCTGCAGCGATTTCGCAGGCAGCCGTCGAGCTGGGACTTGTCGCGGATCTCGGACTGATCTCGACCGTTGACATCGCCGTTGCGGGGCACGCGAGTATTGATTCCCGGCCCTTCTGGGTAGCGACGCTGGGCTACGAAAACTATGGCGATACCGATGCGATCGATCCACTACGCCGTGGCCCTCAACTCTCCTTTCAAGCCCTTGACCGCCAGGGGCGCGCCCGCACGCACATCGACGTGTCCGTTCCGGCCGACCGAGCCCAGGCGCGGGTCGACGCCGCCCTGGCGGCCGGTGGACGGCTGGTCGATGATTCTCACGCAGCCGATTGGTGGACGGTTGCGTCTCCCGACAATCACGGAATCGATATTGCCGCCTGGAACGACACCTGGGATTAGACCAATCCCCGAAGCCCTGATGGCAGCGGTCAGAAGGCTCTTGCGGTTCGTCGCGGCAGGGTGAACAGCGCCGTGACTCCGACGATGATGAGCAGGACGGCAGCAACCTGCACAAAGACTGTCAGCGAGAGGGCCGGAAGGAAGAGAAAGGCGATTCCCGCGAGAATGGAAACAACGCCGCTGAGGGCGACGAGTCCGCGGCGACCCCGGGTGTAGCCCCCGCCCGCCGCGAAGAGGTCGGCGATACCGTCGAAGATCCAGCCGATCCCAACGACAAACGCCAGAATCGTCAGCGACTGTGCCGAACTGTTCAGGCACACGATTCCGATCCCGAACAGCACGGCAGCCACGATCAGGTTGAAAACGAACCCGCCGATCGAAGCTCGACGATTCTCGAAGCCGATCGCAATTCGGTAGATCGCGACGACGATGAGGAAAACGCCGAACAGGATCGAGATCACGTTGAGGGTTGGGCCAGTCCAGGTCAAGCTGACCACGCCGATGATGATCGCCACGATGGCGACGAAGATGACGAATGCCCGAACGACGTCCAGGTTGCGGTGTTCGCTTGTCAGCTCGATGGGGTCTTTGAAGCTGGACATCAGGTCTCCACTTGGTCCGTTCTAGGCGATGCTACTCGCCGAACGTGAGAGACCTATTTCACCGACCGGATGAAGAAGACGGCGAACGCGCCGAGCACCGAGAGGATGATGCCCACCGGGAAGATCCCGACGTAGCCGAAGGCGATCACAATCGCACCGCCGATGGCCGGTGCGAGCGTCTGCGGCAGCGTGGCGGCAATGTTGACGACACCGAGATCCTTGGCGAAGGAGGACTTGCTCGGAAGCACCTGGTTCATGAGAGCCTGATCCACCGACTGATAGGCGCCGAAGCCGATCCCGCAGATGATCGTCTCGATGATCATGCCGGTGAGCGTCGGCATCACGATCGGGATGACCAGTCCCACTCCGACGATCACTGCCGAGGCAAAGACAAAGATCTTGCGGCGACCCAGCTTGTCGCTGAGCAGCCCGCTGACGATGATCGCGGGAACCATTCCGACCAAGCTGAGGATTCCGAGCAAGGGAACGTAGTCGACTGCCTTGCCGCCAAGGTGCACATAGTCTTCGAGCAGAAAAAGGTTGTATCCGATGACCGAGAAATATCCGGTGTAGAGAAGTAGTCGACCGGCGAAGGCCCAGAAGAAGTCCGGGTGCACCAGTGGATTGATCCAGAACGTGTGCAGGAAGTCGATCAGCTTGAACGGCTGGCGCTCGACATCCTTTGACGACTTGTCACGGTTGAACACCACGAACAGGGCGAAGAACACGAGGGCGAGACCGGCGAGGAGAAAATAGGCCGACCCAATGGACTTGGCGAACGCCGCGCCAACCACCTGGCCACCGATGGCACCAATCATGGCCGCCATTCCTCCGATTGCCGCGAACGTGCCGAGTGCCGCGGCGGGCACCCGATCGGGAACGACGGCCGACAGCGGGCCCTGCGCAAAGTTGAACGCAATCTGCGCGATCGCCCAGGCGATGGCAACCTGGACGAGTCCGTTGGACATCGCCATCCCGACCAGGGCGAGACCGCCGGCCAGTGCGCCGAAGATCATCCACGGTGCGCGTCGACCGAACCGCGATCGGGTGCGGTCGCTGATCGCCCCGGCTATGGGCTGGGCCACCATCGCGGCGAAGGCGCCGATCGTGCTGACGATTGCCAGGTTCGCGACCTTGTCGGCCGGATTGATAGCAGTGATCTGCAGCGGCAGAAGGACGCCCGGGACCGCCCCGTAAACCAGAAGCAGCGCCAGGTTGGTCGGGATGAGCATGATGAGCAGCCGCCGCAGCGGACCGCGAATGGGTGCACGCTTCAGCGAACGGGGTTCGGTGAGAACCTGACCCGGGCCGCCGGTCACGGATGCTGCGGATTGTGCGGAGCTTGACGTCGTTGTCATGAGCGATTCCTGTCTGTCTCTGTGCGGATCTGGCGAGGTGTGGGCTTAGTTGGGAGCGAGGGCGGTCAAGCGGGAACGCAGCTCTTCGATGACACCTGCTGGCGCCTCTTTTGCCGCCATCCCCAGGACAGTGTTGACGGGCATGCCTTTGGCGAACGCGATCATCGGATGCCGGGGAAGCTCTGGCAGGAGTTCGTCGAGAATCGCGCGGGCCTGCGCGTCTTTCAGGATGACCTTGAGTGGCGTCTTGCTGAGGTCGTACCGGGAGGTTGGCGCGATGACCTCGATGGTTGTGGAAGCCGGATCGGGCCGCTGCGCGGGCGTCCAATCGTCGAACCGCAGGCCATCGCCGAAACGGAACGTCGGATCGACGGTGTCGAAGGGCACGTCGGGTCGGCTCTCCTCGACCGCGGCCATCGATGACGGGATGTCGAACGGCAACTTGCCCTTCGGCTCTCCTGAACCGAACAGGATCGCAATGTATGCCTCGGCCGATGCGCCGAAGTTCACGGTCAGGGCGGAGGCGATCTCGGCGACTGGGGCCAGGATGGCCGGCCGATCCAGGTACACATCAACGATGGTCGGCACGACGGCGGCGACCCCCCGCAGGTGTTCGAGAGCGGCCTCGTGAAATTCGAGGGACCCCGCGTGGAAGAAGAACTCGATGTCACCGGGAACGCCCCGCGGCTCCCACGGCGCGTCGATGCGGATGACCGCGACATCCGCTTCACCCGGAGTCGTCACGACGTTCGCCCAACCGGCAAGCGCCTGAGGATCGATCCCCTCGACATAGACCCTCGGCTGTCCGGAAAGCGGCAGGTGTGCAACTCCCGCTTTATTCTTGAGGACGACCTGCGCCACAGTCTGTGCAGCTAGTGCCTCCGCGCGAGCCTCGGTGGTACCCACCAGCGCATCGGCGGCATCCGCATCGACGAAAGGATTGTCAAAGAGTCCGAGGCAGAACTTCTCGCGAAGCAGCCGACGCACCGAAGTGTCCAGACGGGACTCGTCCACGCGACCTGATTTCACCAGTTCGACGAGGACCCCCGGCTGGAACTCGCCGCCCCACTGGTCGATGCCCGCGTCGAGCGACTTGATCATGCGGTCCTCGAAGGAGAGCGACTCGACGCCCCAGAAGGTGCGCGACAGGATTCCCCAGTCGCTGCAGACGATTCCGTCGAAGCCGAGCTGATTGCGCAGCAGATCGGTGATGATCTGCTTGTTGAACCCGAAGCCGACCTCCTCGTATTCGGTGCCGACCGGCATCCCGTAGTACGGCATCACCTGGGTGGCGCCCGCGGCGAACGCGTCCAGGAACGGCTGGAGGTGCAGGTCGAACTGGCCGCCGGGATAGACCTGCTCGCGACCGTAGTCGAAGTGCGGGTCCTCGCCGTTTAGCTGGGGTCCGCCGCCGGGAAAGTGCTTGACCATCGCGGAGACGGATTCGGCGCCGAACTCAGAGCCGTGGAGCCCGCGGACATAGGCGCTGCCCAGACGGGAAGCGACCTCGGCGCTCTCGCCAAATGTTCCGTTCGCGCGAGCCCAACGCGGCTCGGTCGCGAGGTCGAGCTGGGGATGGAGTGCGACGCGGATACCGGTCGCGAGATACTCCCGGCGCACGGTGTCGGCGAAGCGCTCGGTCAGCTCCGGGTCATCCAGCGCTGCGAAGCCCAGCGTCTCCGGCCACTGCGAATACGGACCGGCGAGCAGCGAAACTGCAGGATTGTCGGAGAACGAATGACGTGGGTCACTGGAGATCGTGAAGGGGATGCCGAGCGGCGACTCCAGTGCCTGGCGCTGAATGGCGTTGTGCCACTCGGCAATCTCGCGCGCCGATGGTGCCTGCAGGATGTTGACGTGGTTGATGCGACGATCGAGGATCTTGCGCATGGAGGGTGAGCCGAACATCCCCGCTTCGTCGATATCCGATCCCATCGGCGCCATCGGCTGGAACATCAGCCCAGCCTTGTCCTCGACCTCCATGCGGGAGAGAAGATCCTCCACGCGCTGCTCGATCGAGAGGGTCGCGTCCTGGTAGGGGAAGCGGGTGATTTGGCTCGACATTGAATCCTCGTGTTTCGAAACTAGGAGCAGAGTGGCTCGGTGGAATAAATATCTACACTTGTGTCGGTTTTGTCAAGTCCGGTGCTAGCGTGATGCCATGACCGTCACGGAGTCCGCACCAGCGCGCGGTTACGCGAAGGGTCGAGCACGTCGCGATGCGATCATCCAGACTGCGTCCGAGCAGTTCGCGGAGAACGGATTCCTGTCGGCCACAATCCTGGAGATCGCTGCCGCGTGCGGAATATCGCGTGCCGGGCTGCTGCACTATTTCCCCGACAAGGAGTCGCTGCTCGAAGCCGTACTCGAGGCACGCGACGAAGAGGATCGCTCCCGCTTCGAACCCTACGTCACCGCCGCCGGTGCCCTCGGTGTGCTTCGGGGGATGCTGGACCTGGCCGAACACAACCGGCTGGTACCCGGCCTCATCGAGCTGTTCGTCCGGTTGTCCGCTGAGGCGGCGACGCCCCGCCATCCGTTTCACGCCTACTTCGTGGAACGCTACGAACGAATTCGGGCGGGCACTGAACGGGCGCTGCGCGGCGTCTCACGGTCGGGCCATCTCCGAGCAGAAGTCGATCCGCGCGACGCGAGCGTCAGACTTACGGCACTGATGGACGGCTTGCAGGGTCAGTGGCTTCTCGACCCGGGCATAGACATGGCCGCGCACATCGGCGCGACGATCCGCGAGTGGTTGACCGCGGACGGTGTTCGTGCCTTCGAACGCGTTCTGGTCTAGCTTGCGTTGATCGCGGCGACGATCGAGAGCACGGTGGCGATCAGCGTGAGCAGCGCAATCGCCGTCCCGGCCCAGGCAAACGTTCGGGAGTTTTGCGCGGTCGACCTCGCATCGGTCTGGGTGTCGACCGTGCTCGCCAGGATGGCGCGCAGGAGTTCGTTCTGCTCGTCGAGCTTGTCGCGAACCTGGGCGATGTCTTCCGGAGTCGCGACGTTGAGGGGTTCGGCAGTGGAAGAGCGACTATCGACTGCGCCGCGAGAACGCCGCTGGACGTTATCGGTCTCCGGCTTCAGTAGTCCCTCAATCTGTTGCCTGAACTGCCTCGACATTTCTTGAGACGGGCCGGGGAAGAGTCGGCTGGCGAAGTTTCGCTGGGAGTATCGAGGATCAACGGATCGCATCCGCGGCGACCCACCGCGCGTCGGCGCAGACTTCGCCTCTTCGTCCTTGGGTTCTTCGGTCACAGGGACGATCCTTGCACCCAGCTACGCGAAGTACTCGTTGACGAGCCGCTTAGGGGCTTTGCGCGCCCACGCGTCCTCATCCGGCGCCAGGCGGCACCGTATAGGTGGGACGATCGCCCCACGAGGTCCCGAATTCAACCTCCGGGAGCGAGCCACAAATGAGCGCAACATCGCCCGGCGTAGCCTCCATGACGAGGAGATTAGCACTCGCGCGACCCGATCGGACGATATATCGTTAGGTATCGTCGAGCCTTGGTGGCCCCGACGCTGAGGAGGACATGATGAGCAATCCGTTTATGGGCGACAGGTTCGGGGGACGCCGCGGCGGCGGTGAGGGCCGGCCGGGCCCTGGCATGTGGGAAGCGATGGAGCAGCTCCGCGGACAGTTCGAGCGGAAAGTCGGCATGAGGATGGGGCGGGGTGACGTGCGCGCGGCCGTGATAGCCCTCCTCGCCGAGAAACCGATGCACGGCTACCAGATCATCCAGGAGATTGAGGAACGCAGCGGCGGTGCCTGGAAGCCAAGTCCCGGTTCGGTCTACCCCACGTTGCAGCTTCTTGCGGACGAGGGTGTTATCGGCGCCAAGGAATCGAATGGTCGCAAGACGTACTCGCTCACCGACGAGGGGAAACGGTCGGCCGAGGCGGCAGCGGGTCAGCCCGCGCCCTGGGAGGCACCGGGCGCTCGGGACGGCGGACGCAACTCTGCGCTGCCGAAAGCCAGCATCGATCTGGCCCACGCGGTCAGCCAGGTCGGGCGTTCTGGCAACCCAGAGCAAGTGAAAGAGGCCGTGTCCGTGCTCGACGATGCGCGTCGTAAGGTCTACGCCATCCTCGCCAAGGATTGACCCGATTGCCCACGGGACGTCGGCGTCAGGGAGACTGACTAGATGACCGACGCCGCGAACATGCGCGCGCGCTATCGCAGGATCCTGCGATTCGCCGCGCGCTATCTGGTGCAGACGTGGTGGTACGAACTGGTGCTTCCGCGCGTCGGGCTCGGTCGGATCGCCGCACACCGGCGGTCTGCGCGCCTGCAACAGATTGCGCAGCAATTCCACGTGCTCGCCGTCGACCTGGGCGGCCTCATGATCAAGGTCGGCCAGTTCATGTCGTCGCGGCTGGACGTGCTGCCACCGGAGATCACCAACGAGCTCGAGGGCCTGCAGGACGAGGT
>DATAZY010000087.1:0-99886 GCA_036271795.1 Galbitalea sp. | reverse complement strand
CGGATGGTGCCGGCCTCACGAACCTGCAGTATGCGCCGCTCTGCGAACTGCTCGGCCGGAGCCCGAAGCTGGGCCCGGCTGCGACCAACTGTGCCGCGCCGGACACCGGCAACATGGAGCTCCTGTCCGCGTTCGGAACCCCGGCGCAGAAGGAGCACTGGCTCGCTCCGCTGCTGGATGGCAGCATCCGTTCGTCGTTCTCCATGACCGAACCGGATGTCGCATCCTCGGACGCCACCACCATCGCGACCAGGATCGAGCGCGATGGTGACGAGTTCGTGATCACCGGCAGAAAGTGGTGGTCGACGGGTGCAATGAACCCGGGAGCCGCGCTGTTCATCGTGATGGGCAAGACGGATCCGAGCGCCGACCGGCATCGCCAGCAGACCATGGTTCTCGTGCCGCGAGACACCGCAGGTCTCACGATCGTTCGCCCGCTGACAGTGTTCGGCTACAACGATCGCGATCACGGCGGGCACGCTGAGGTGCGCTTCGACGGAGTTCGAGTGCCCGTCAGCAACGTGCTCGGCGGCGAGGGCGAGGGGTTCGCGATGGCCCAGGCCAGGCTCGGGCCCGGCCGCATCCACCACTGCATGCGACTGCTCGGGATGGCCGAACGCGCGCTCGATCTCGGACGCGCACGGGCCAACAGCCGGATCGCTTTCGGACGCCCTTTGGCCGAGCAGGGAGTGATTCGCGAGTGGTTCGCCGAGGCGCGCACCGAGATCGAGGCGAATCGACTGTTGGTGCTGAAGACCGCCTGGCTCATGGACACCGTCGGCAATCGCGCTGCCCATGCCGAGATCCAGTCGATCAAGATCGCCCTGCCGCGCATGGCGGAGCGGATCCTCGACCGGATGATGCAGCTGTTCGGCGCCGGCGGGCTGTCGCAAGACAATCTGCTCGCCGAGTTCGCGGCCGGAGCTCGCGCCCTGCGCCTCGCGGATGGCCCAGACGAAGTACACCTGAACTCGCTCGGCCGTGCCGAGCTTCGCCAGTAACCGACAAGAAAGAGAGACCATGACAGACAAGCGAACCGCGATCGTCACGGGTGCCGGACGAGGGATCGGCGCCGCGATCGCGCTCCGACTGGCCAGCGACGGCAATCGGGTCGGTGTGATCGACCTCCGCGAAGACGACACGGTCGACACCGTCGAGGCGATTCGCGAGGCCGGTGGCGAGGCCATCGGTGTCGGAGCTGATGTAGCAGACCAGGAAGCGGTAACGACCGCGGTGAAGCGCATCGCGGACGAGCTCGGCGCTCCGACCATTCTGATCAACAACGCGGGCATCCTGCGCGACAACCTGCTGTTCAAGATGAGCGTGGACGACTGGGATGCCGTGATGGGAGTGCACCTGCGTGGTGCATTCCTGATGTCGCACGAGGTGCAGAAGTACCAGGTCGAGGCGAACTGGGGCCGCATCGTCAGCCTGTCGAGCACCTCGGCTCTCGGCAACCGCGGCCAGGCGAACTACTCGGCCGCGAAGGCCGGCATCCAGGGGTTCACGAAGACCCTGGCGATCGAACTCGGTCGTTACAACGTGACGGCGAACGCGATCGCCCCCGGGTTCATCGAGACCGACATGCTCAGGCAGACGGCCGAACGGATGCACGTGCCATTCGCCGACTTCATGGCGGCCGCAGCACAGGAGATCCCGGTCGGACGAGCGGGTAAGCCGGAAGACATCGCGGCTGCGGCATCCTTCTTCGTGAGTGACGAGGCGTCGTTCGTGTCGGGCCAGGTTCTCTACGTGGCGGGTGGGCCGAAGGCGTGACGCACTACGCGTCGGTCGCCGACCTCGAAGCAGCAATCGGATCCGCGCCCGAGACAAGCGACTGGATGACCATCGACCAGCATCGGATCGACCAGTTCGCGGATGCGACGGACGACCACCAGTGGATCCATGTCGACCCCGAACGCGCTGCGGCCGGACCTTTCGGCACGACCATCGCCCACGGGTTTCTGACCCTCTCGCTGATCTCGGACCTGCTGTTCGGAATCACCACGATCGAGAACAGCCCCATGGTCATCAACTACGGGCTGGACAGAGTGCGGTTCCTCGGCGTGGTCCCGGTCGACAGTCGCATCCGAGCCAGCTCGCAGATCACCGCGGTTACACCGGCGGCGCAGGGCGTGCGGGTCGAGTCGACCGTGACGATCGAGCTCGAAGGCTCGGAGAAGCCCGCACTGGTCGCGGAATCGATCGCGCTGTTCGTGCTCGAGAGCTAGTGGTTTCACCCGAGCTCGCCGCACTGCTTGCGCGCACCATCTCTCGGCTCGAAACGGCGGGCGTGCACGACGAGAGCCTCGCCGTCTGGAAGCATTCCCGCGGGTTGCTCGGGCTGGGCGCATCCGATTCGCTCGTGCCCACAGGGCGAGCATGGCGGCTGGGGGTGCTGCTGGTCGATCGCGATGGCGGGCTGTACTCGACCGGTCAGGTCACGCGCGCGGTGCAGCCGGGGCGAGCGGCCGTCAACCGGTCCGCGGCGGGGGAGGAGCGCCGTTCAATCCGCGCAGCCGCAGCGCACGGCAACTTTCCCCGCGGCGAAACGATCAACCACGGCTGGGCTCCGATCGCGCTCGACGACGCGAGTCTCGCCTCAGGAAGCGAGCCGCTCACCGTTCGTGACGGCGTTGTCTTCGTGCGCTTCGGCGAAGTCGAGCCAGGCGTCCTTCCGCTGGAACGCTATCTCGACGACCGGATCAACGTTCTGCTGGGAGACTAGGGTCGCGCCGGCTACTCGTTGTCATTGCGCTGGCGGGTCCAGTGCTCTCGCAGAAAGTGCCGGCCGAACCACTCATTGATTTCGCTGCCCGTGTTCTGCTCGGGGTCGGCCGCGTACACCGCGTCGCCGGAGTGTGGTTGCTGCAGGTTCGGGATGTCCGCATCCGGAACGTCACTGTGCACTGCCGCAGTAGTGATCTGTCCCACCTGGTCGGCGGTCACGAATCGAAGCCCGGACGAGGTCTTCACCACGATGCCGTCGAACAGGTCGAGGGATGCATCCGCGAGCACGTGCTCGACGATTCCGATTTCGGTGCCCGTCGTGGAGAGAACGGGCGTGCCCTTGGGGAGCGCTTCGTATGCGATGGGAGTCTCGTCAGCCATGTGTCCCATCCTCGCACCGCAAGATGGGAGTTTTCGCCCTTCCCAGCCGCTCGGAAGGTGCGAAACAGCACTCTCGCGGGAAGGAATCATCCCTGCGAGCGACGAGACCGAAGAAGAGGGCAACCTAGGCTGGAATCGTGGGAAGCACCTGGCCGGTTCGGACGTTCGGAACCCCATCGCACACTCTGAGGGCGCTTGCCGCAGTTGTGCTGGTTGCGGTGGTCATCGGTGGGCTTACCTCTCCGGCTCAGCAGTTCCTGCCCGACGCTCTCCGCTCGCTGGCGAATGCGGCAGGACCCTGGTTCGTTGTGATTCTGGTCGCCGTGAGGCTAGCGCGCGTCCCACGCGTGCCGTCGATCGTCTTCGGCGTCCTCGGATTCTTCCTGCTCAACGCCTCCTATGGGGTCGTATCGGAGATTCGCGGCTATCCGTACTCGGTTCTCAACATCTGGACGATCATCGCGATCCCGGCCGGGATCGCGGTCGGGGTGGCGGCAACGTGGCTTGGCTCTGGTCGAACGCTGCTCGTGATGCTCGGTGCCGCCGCTCCGGCGGTCGTGCTCATAGCCGAGGGACTCTACGGGCTGACCGCCATTCTGGCTACGACTGGTCCGGTCGTGTGGATTCTTGAACTGGTTGGTGCGGTCGCATGGATGGCCTGGGTTGTTGCCCGTCGCCCTCGATCGAAGCCGAGCCAGTGAAAACAACGGGCGCGATCCGCGGATGGCTGATTCTGTTCATCGTCTGCCTGGCGATTTCGGGGATCACGGCCTTCCCGCTCGCCGCCGAGTTGCAGCTCGGCTCGAGCGTGTTGCACTCGCTCGGCGTTCAACACCTGCTGCCCTCTCTGGTGCAGTGGGTTGATCGCGTTCACGACGGCGTCGACGCCACGAACGCGAAGTACCCGTTCATCTTCTACGGGACGGACTGGCTGGCGTTCGCGCACCTGATGATCGCGGTCGCGTTCATCGGACCGCTGCGCGACCCGGTTCGCAACATCTGGGTCGTGCAGTTCGGAATGATCGCCTGCGTCTGCATCATCCCGCTCGCCGCCATCGCAGGGCCGATTCGGCGCATCCCGTTCGGCTGGCAGCTGATCGACATGTCCTTCGGCGTGATCGGCCTGATCCCCCTGATCATCGTCTATCGCCTCATCCGGCGATTCGAAGCACGCGGGGATTAGCTCGCGCGCGGGGCACTGTCCTCGAGATCCTCTGTGCTCACTCCGTGGTCGCGTTTCCACCGGAGGAACTGTACGTCGCCGAACGTCGGCAGCTCGCTGACCGGTTTGCCGTGTGCGGCCAGATTTCGTTGCATGGTTTTCGCGAGGCGTCGGCGCTGCAACTCGATGACGCCGACCACGACCGCCCACGGAATCAGCAGAATGAATGTCGCGGCATACAGGGTTCCCGACCGAACCACCGCGAAGTAGTACACGAGCATCACGACCGCGATCACGTAGAGGATGGTCGTGACGACGGTCGACCAGGCGCGGAGCTTGGTCAGCGTGGTCGCATAGCTTGCACCGACGATCGGTTTCCAGGTACGCCAGTATCCCCTGGGCCAGATCGCGCCGTCGCCCGTCTCCGGCATCAGTTGCCCGTGCGGTGCGGGATGCCGGCGGTCATACCGCCATCGACGACGAATTCCGCGCCCGTCGAATAGGACGAGTCGTCGCTCGCCAGGAACACGATCATCTTCGAGACCTCCTCCGGCTTGCCGGGGCGGTGTTGGGGGATCTGCAACTGCTTGGAGTCGATGTCCGTGGTCATCGGCGTCGCGATGTAACCGGGGTGCACGGAGTTGACCCGGATGCCGAAGCCGCCGAGCTCCTGCGAGGCGGACTTCGTCAGGCCACGCACCGCGAACTTGGAGGCGACATAGCCGTGCAGATACGCACCTCCGCGCAGACCCTCGACCGACGAGATGTTGATGATCGAGCCGTGCTTCAGCTTCTTCATCCCCGCGACGACTGCACGCATGCCGAGAAAGACGCCCGTCTGGTTGACCGCGATAATCGCGTTCCACATCTCGAGCGTGTACTGCTCGAGGGGCGCACCATGGGCGATGCCCGCGTTGTTGACCAGGATCGACACCGGGCCGAACGCCTTCTCGGCGGCTGCGATCGCATCCGACCAGCTCTGCTCGCTGGTCACATCGAGGTGCACAAAGTGGGCGTCCGCGCCAAGGTCCTTCGCGAGCTTCTCGCCCTGCTCGTCGAGGATGTCGGCAATCACGACCCGTGCACCTTCGGCGAGGAGTGCCCGGGTGTGGGTTTCACCCATCCCGCGGGCGCCGCCGGACACCAGGGCGACCTGTCCATCGAGCTTCATTTGGTGACTCCTTGATTTGTCAGTTGGCTACGGTCTCGCGGTGAGACCCGCGAGATAGAGATCGGTCAGCTCGCTCGCGACCTGCTCCTTCGAGAGCAGCCCGCCCGGCGAGTACCACTGCCCGAGATAGTGCACGTCGGAGAAAAAGTTGGCGATCAGGATGGCGGGCGGGATGTCGGTGCGAAACAGTCCGTCGCCGCGGCCGCGCTCGAGGATCGCCTCGAACGCGTCGTTGTACTCACGCCGACGTCGCTTGACCTCCTGCTGTCGCGCAGCGGTGAGCATATGCTGCGAACGAAAGAAAACCGTGCCCTCGTGCATCCACTCGATCGATGTGACGATGACGTCCTCGCAGACGAGCCGGATGGTGCGCACCGGATCCTCGCCGCGCGCGACGATCTCGTCCAGATGTTCCCGCTGCAGCGACAGGATCCTGTCGTAGATGTCGAAGAGCAGGTCATCCTTTGATTTGAAGTAGTGGTAAAGCGCGCCTTTGGTGACGCCCGCCGAATCCACGATCTGCTGGACGCTCGTCTGCGCGTAACCGTGCTCCGCGAACAGCTCGACGGAGGCGTGCATGAGCTTCTCGGGGATTGGCGCCGTCGTGCTTGCCTCGCTCATCACAGCACGGGGGCCAGGGAGCCGCCGCCGTCGATGATGATCGTCTGCCCGGTGATCCAGGCCGCGTCGTCCGACAGCAGGAACGTGACCGGCCCGGAGACATCGCCCGGAACGCCGAGCCGCTTCAGTGGATAGGTCGCCGACACCTCAGCCTCTCGGCCTTCATAGAGCGCCTTCGCGAAGTCGGTCTTGATGACGGCGGGAGCGACGGCGTTGACTCGGATCCGCGGAGCGAGCTCGTAAGCGAGCTGGGTTGTTAGATTGATAATCGCCGCCTTCGAGACGCCGTAGAGGGCGATGCCGGGTGCGGCCGTGACGCCAGCGATGGATGCGATGTTGACGACCGCTGTGGACAGACCGGCGGCGACCGCATCGCGAGTCCAGGCCAGGCCGCCCAGGACGTTGACCTCGAAGATCTTGCGGACGGCATCGTCTGAGATGTCGATTGCCTTGCCATACGCAGGGTTGATGCCCGCGTTGTTGACCAGGAAGTCGAGCGAGCCGAACTCGCGCGAGATAGTGGCGAAGACCTCGGCTCGATGGTCGGAGTTGTCGGCTTTACCGGCTACGCCGATTGCGTGCGCAGGCCCGCCGAGTTCGGCGACGGCGGCATCGAGGGTCTCCTGCCCGCGCGCAGTAATCACGACGCGGGCACCGTCGTCGACGAGGCGCTGGGCGATTGCCAGGCCGATGCCGCGGCTGGCCCCGGTCACGAGCGCGGTCTTGCCGTCGAATCGACCCACTGGCGTCCTCCTCGCTGGGAAAAGTATCGGCGATCGACGAACCCATGGTGCAGGTTCCGACCGGTTGGTATGTTCAACCTTAGACAGTGCCAGCGCTGAGGGAGTTTGAATATGTCGGATGTCCGCACCGGTGAAAGCTCCACTGTTCAAGGGGATGCCGATCCCCGATTCGGCGAGCTGCGAGACGAACTCCAGCGGCAATTCGACTCGGGCGCAGAGCTGGGCGCATCCATCGCGGTTGTCGAGCGTGGCACGCCCGTCGTCGACATCTGGGGTGGCTATCGTGAGGTTGAGCGCACCTCGCCCTGGCTGCGCGACACGATCACCAACGTCTGGTCGATCACCAAGACCATGACATCGCTGGCTGCCCTCATGCTCGCCGATCGCGGCGAACTTGACCTGGATGCGCCGGTCGCAAAGTACTGGCCGGAGTTCGCGCAGAACGGCAAGGCGGAGATCACCGTCAAGCAGGTCATGTCGCACACGGCCGGCGTGAGCGGGTGGGACCAGCCCTTCAGCCTGGAGGTGCTCTACGACTACGACGAGGCGGTGTCGCGCCTCGCGGCGCAGGCGCCGTGGTGGGAGCCGGGCACAGCATCCGGATACTCACTCGTCAACTATGGACACATCGTCGGCGAGTTGGTGCGTCGAATCTCTGGCAAAAATCTGAAGCGGTTTGTGGCCGAGGAAATCGCGGGACCGCTTGGTGCAGACTTCAGCATCGGCGTCCCGCGCAGCGAATACGATCGGGTCAGCAACGTCGTGCCGCCGCCGCCGGGTCAGCTGGATCTCTCGCAGCTCCCGCCCGGCCATCCGGCCATCCGGACCTTTGGCCCGCTGCCCCTCGATGCAACGCTGCCGCGAACCGATGCCTGGCGGGAGGCGGAGATTGGTGCCGCGAACGGCTTCGGAAACGCGCGGTCGGTCGCACGCATCCAATCCGTGATCAGCAACGGCGGCGAGGTGGATGGGGTCCGCCTGCTGAGCCAGCCGACGATCGACCGGATCTTCGAGGTGCAGTCCGACGGCAAGGACCTCGTACTTTTCCAACACCTGCGGTTCGGCATCGGCTACGGCCTGCCGTCCCCACAGGAGTCACAGCTGCCCGACCGTCGCATCGCCTACTGGGGCGGCTGGGGCGGATCGATCGTCCTGAACGACGTCGATCGAGGGTTCACCTTCGCCTACGTCATGAACCGGATGGATGGAGCGGTGATCGGCTCGGTGCGCAGTGCCGCGTACCAGAAGGCGTTCTTCGACGCCATCGGTTAGGTCGCCGCTGCTAGCTACGGAAGGGCACCGGGTCGCCGAGCCACTGGGCGAGAGTGTCACGCAGTCGCTGGGGCAACTCGACCGGGCGACCCGACTCCGTGTTCACGAGTACGAGGGTCGTGCTGGCGATCGCGTAGACGACCGAGCGGTCGGATGACCCAAGCTCGTAGCCGATATCGAAGCTTGAGTTGCCGATTCGGGTGATCCACGGTCGCGAGGTTATCGGGCCATCCTCATACGAGAGCGCCGCCTGGTATTCGATGCGATGTCCGGCCATGAGGCCGTTCGATCCTTCGGGAAACAGGTCGAACACCGACAGCTCGGTCGGGACATCCGCAGGGGCGAGTTCGCCAAGGGGCGGAGTAAACAGCGCAAAGCGCGTGTCTTCGAGGTAGCGGATGAAGAACACGTTGTTGACGTGACCATACGAATCCATGTCGCCCCAGCGGACGGCGATCGGCGTGTTCAGCATGGATGTCACGATACCGTCAGCCAGATTAGATTTATCTCGACGTCAAGATACTTTTGAAAACGGGTAAGCTGGATTCGGCCCGTTTCAGTGGCCGCAGGCGAGGCCAGTTGAAAGGAACCGTCCACCGTGGCAAAGATCAAGGTTGAAGGCACCGTCGTCGAGCTCGACGGCGACGAGATGACTCGCATCATCTGGCAGAAGATCAAGGAAACCCTGATCCACCCCTACCTCGACATCAACCTCGACTACTACGACCTCGGAATCGAAAATCGGGATGCGACCGACGACCAGGTCACCGTCGATGCGGCCCATGCGATCCAGAAGTACGGCGTCGGCGTCAAGTGCGCGACCATCACCCCGGACGAGGCGCGCGTCGAGGAGTTCGGCCTCAAGAAGATGTGGAAGTCGCCGAACGGCACCATCCGCAACATCCTCGGCGGCGTGATTTTCCGCGAGCCGATCATCATCTCGAACATCCCGCGCCTGGTCCCCGGCTGGAACAAGCCCATCATCATCGGCCGTCACGCCTTCGGCGACCAGTACCGCGCCACCGACTTCGTCTTCAAGGGCAAGGGCAAGCTCACCGTGCAGTTCACGCCGGATGACGGCTCGGAGCCGCTCAAGTTCGATGTCTACGACGCCCCGGATGATGGCATCGCGCAGGTGCAGTACAACCAGGACGCGTCCATCCGCGACTTTGCTCGTGCGAGCCTCAACTACGGTCTCGACCGCAACTACCCGGTCTACCTGTCGACCAAGAACACAATTCTGAAGGCCTACGACGGCCGGTTCAAGGACATCTTCCAGGAGATCTTCGACGCCGAGTTCAAGCAGAAGTTCGAGGCTGCCGGCCTTACCTACGAGCACCGCCTGATCGACGACATGGTCGCGTCTGCGATGAAGTGGGAGGGTGGTTACGTCTGGGCCTGCAAGAACTACGACGGTGACGTGCAGTCCGACACCGTTGCGCAGGGCTTCGGTTCGCTTGGCCTCATGACGAGTGTGCTCTCGGTGCCGGATGGCTCCGTTGTCGAGGCTGAGGCGGCGCACGGAACGGTGACCCGCCACTATCGCATGCATCAGGCGGGCAAGCCGACCTCGACCAATCCGATCGCCTCGATCTACGCCTGGACCCGCGGCCTCTCGCACCGCGCCAAGCTGGACAACAACCCGGCGCTCGCCGAATTCGCCAGCACGCTCGAGGATGTCGTCGTCAAGTCGGTCGAGGCAGGCCACATGACCAAGGACCTCGCGGCTCTCGTCGGGCCCGACCAGAAGTGGGAGACCACCGAGGAGTTCCTGGACACGCTTGACAAGAACCTCGCGGCCCGTCTCGCTTAGGTCCAGGTCTCGTTGCCGCGACCGGACGGACCAGTGACCTAGCCGACCTTCTCTGGGACGGGCGTCGGAGCTTCCGCATAGCGGGTCAGCGTCGACCGAGCCGTGTAGCCGGCAAAGAAGTCGGTCTTGATGCTGTGTGCCTTCGCTCGCCGCAGCAGCGAGCGCACGACATGGACAAAGGCCGGCGGACCTGACACATACGAGGCCCGCGACATCACGTCGGGGACCGCGGATGCGAGCAGTTCTGCGGTGAGTGGCCCGTGCCCCAGGTAGGTCCACTCCTTCGGTAGCGGCTTCGGCGCGGACGGCGCGAGCAGCAGCAGCGGATGACCGAGAGCCTTCAGTCGTGAGGAGTAGGCGAGCTCATCTGCGGACGACGCCGAGTACAGCACCACGACGTCCCGGGCCTCGGCGGATCCCTGGATCTGCTCGAGGTGGCTCATGAACGGCGTGATGCCGATGCCGCCTGCTACGAACAGCAGCGGGCGGGTGATCTCCCTGGGCAGCAGGAAGTCGCCGCCCACTGCGGTCGCCGACACGATCTCGCCGGGTTCCAGTGTGAGCAGCGCCTTCTTCAGGCTGCTCGAGCGCTCTGCCGTGTTGAGTCCGAATCGGATGACCTCGGTCTCGACGGGTGCGGACGCGATGCTGAAGATCCGGCGCTGGCCGCGAACGTCGGCCTTCGCATGCGGAATCGTAAGCTCCATGTATTGGCCGGCCCGGAACCGAATCGGGCGCTGTGGACGGAACGACAGCTCCCAACTTGTCGGCGTGAGTTTCTCTTTTCCGAGAAAGTCGAGCCGGATGCCGAGGCGCTGTCCGAAGAAGAACGCGAACAGGTTGCCGACCAGCAGCGCGAACTGCGGAGTCGTGGTGCCGAAGGTGCCAATCGTGAACGGAACGGTGAAGACGATTGCGACCAGCAGGGCCTCGATCAGCTGCTGCCACCGATGCGGTGGCATCGTGAGTGGCTCGCTGAGCATGAACGCCGCAAAGAAGATCGTGCTGAACGTCGTGAACGGCTCGAGCAGCGTTTGGCCAAGTGGCTCGCCGTTTCCGCCGTAGACCCAGAAGGTCAGGAAGAACACCGCGACAACAAAGACCGCCGCCATCAGGTAGCGGCGTGTGCGGTAGAGCACGGCGAATCCCAACACCAGCGTCACCGGAAGCAGCCACGCGGTCGCCAGCCACCAGGCGGCGAAGTCGCCGAACGGGGTGATCAGGGACACCACGAAGGCACCAACCGCGGCGGGATTGAAGACGTGGCGCCCGCGAACTGCCAGCAGGTACTTGGATCCGCTCGCGATGATTCCGGCAAGCGCGATTCCGGCGAGCTTCAGCAGGCTCCCGGAGTCGAGCGGGTTGACCGGCTCAAAGATGAAGAGCAGAAGCAGTCCGGTGACAAACGATGACTCTGTGTGGGGCTTTACCCTGAACAGCTTGCCGAACAGCCAGTTGCTCACGTAGGTGAAAGCGACGGCGACCAGCCCCGTCACAATGATGGCGAGTGGTGACTGGAAGATCACCCCGGTCAATGAGAGCAGCACGGTTTCGACCACGATCGCCAGGAGGCAGATCAGGATGAGTCTGTACATGGTGATGGTGCCGGTGAGTCGATCTAACCATTGCATTATGTTGTCGATCCTCCTGTGGAGATGCCCGAGCTTGACGCGTCTGCTGTGAACAGTTCCCCCGGGAACGAACGTGAATACTCGATGCGGCTGTCTGGAAACATGACGACGTACTCGAACGTGTGGCTGACGCGGAGGGCGGGGGGCGCTGCGAAAAATAGTGCGGTGGCCAGACCGTCGGCTTGCAGGCCGGTTTTCGCGAGTGCCCAGGTTGCGGCGACCGTAAACGTGGGGTTTCCGGTCGTCGCATCGATGATGTGATGGAGGCCGTCGCCCCAGCTTCGCCGACCGGCCGCGGATGCGCACAGTGCGGCATTCGACAGCTCGCAGATCCCGATGGCCTGCGTCGGATCGAATGGATGCTCGAGGCCGACCCGAACGGGAGTCTCGCCTCGGTGTACCAGGTCTCCGCTCGCGTCAACCAGGTACTCGTCGATGCCGGCGTCTTTGAGCACTTCCGCCACCAGGTCGACGAGGTAACCTTTGCCCGCGGCGCCGACATCCACAAGCACCGGCTTCGTGGTGCTGAGCCGCATGCCGTCCCAGTGCATGATGTCGTCCCAGACCGGCACATCCACGGCCTCATCGTGCGGCCGAAGGGTGTAGTCGCGGTCGTAACCGAGACTCTCCAGCCGCCCGCCGACGAGAGGAGACATGGCGCCCTCTGTCGCGTAGTACAGGGTGCGATAAAGCGAAAAGAGCGGAGCGGCATCGGGCGGGAAGTTCCAGGTTCCGCTCTCCGCGGCGATCCGGGTTACGAGGGAGTCGGCGCGAAAGCGCGAGTAGACCGAGTCAAACTCTTCGATCCTGACCTCGATGGAACGGACGACGCGCGCCGGCAGCGATCCCGGCGTGGTGATCCGCCATGGCGCGCCAATCGCCTCGAAGGCGAACTCACTCTTTGGCATCTGCCTTGATTTTGGCGAGGGCATTGTTGAAGCCCATGCTGGTGAGCGATGAGCCTGCGACTACGCCGATGTTGAGAGTGTTGATGTTCTTGCCGACCGTCGCGGCGGCGATGCCGCCCTCGAACAGTCCCTCGTAACCGGTCGCCGTCGGGTCGGCCTTTACCGTGATCACTTTCATCGCGGTGATGACGTTTTTCGAGAGTGTCAGTGTCACGCTGATGTGCTCCTCGCCGCCGGGAGAGACGTAGGTGCCGGGTTCGGTGTACGAGCCATCCTTGTAGTTCGCGTTGCTGCTGGTCGTCGTCGCACCGCCGGAACCGGGGTCGGAACCGACGCCAGACCCGCCAGAGCTTGCGGCATCGGTCGCGCTGCAGCCGGCAAGAACGCCGATGAGCGAGAGTCCTGCGAAAGTGGCAAGTGCGGTCCTGGGCTTGGGAAGGTGGGTCATTGATCCTCGTCGGTAGTGGATGCTGTGGGTTGTACTCAGTGGTGCGCCGGCGACGTTGCCTTGGTCCAGCATCACGGTCGTGCTTTCGAGATTCCTGTGTGCCGGAGGCGGCGATTGCTCTTGGGTAGGGCAACCACCTTCCCTTGGATCAACGTTGCGTGAGGGTCAATGGTTCAACCCCAGTTCGGGGGTGGGCTTCCCGGGTGGCAGCAAACTTGCTCGGATGCTTGCAAATAGACCGTTCGTAAGCTTTGCTAACAAACATGAATCAAGGGTTCGCGAACGGTAGGGAGCTTCGCCCGACGACGAAGGTCCTGCCGGGGCACGCTCGCGGACACAATCGTTCGCTGGTCATGCAAATGCTGTATCGCGAGGGTCAGCTCAGTCGCGCGGACATTGCTCGCGAAACGGGTCTCACTCGCGTGACCATCTCCGACCTCGTCGCGGACCTCATTGGGGAAAACCTGGTCATCGAAATCGGCCAGCGCGAGGATTCCCGCCCCGGTAAGCCGGCGACGCTGCTCGATCTCAATCGCGATGCATTCCAGATTGTCGGGGTCGACCTCAGCGAGTACGTGACGTTCCGCGGGGCAGTACTCGACCTCGACGGCAAGATCCTCAGTCGTGCGGAGCTGCCGCTCGCCGGCAGCACGGGCGATGAGGCGGAGGCGAAGGTGGTCGCCCTGGTCGAGACGCTCATCGGCCAGACGACACGCCCCATCCTCGGCATCGGGGTCGGCTCGCCGGGTGTGGTTGACCATGCCGGCGTTGTGCTCACGGCACCGAACCTTGGCTGGACCAACCGAGGCCTGCAGAGCGATCTGGCAGCTCGCTTCAGGATTCCCGTGGTCGTCATTAACGACGCCAACGCTGCCACGCTGGCGGAGCACAGTTTCGGCGCAGCGACGAGCGACATGATGCTCGTCAAGGTCGGGCACGGTGTCGGCTCTGGCCTGCTTGTCGGTGGGACTCCGCTGTTCGGCAGCCGATCCGCGGCGGGTGAAATCGGTCATGTCGTCGCGGGCACGGATGGTGGGCTGGAGTGCGTCTGCGGAAAGTTTGGATGCCTTGAAACCTGGCTCGCAACCCCGCGTCTCGACGCGGCGCTGGCCGCAGCGACCACCGCCGAGGAACGGGATCGGGTGCTGTGGGTCGCGGGGGAGCGCCTCGGCATTGCTCTCGCTTCCGTGGTCGGGGCGCTCGATCTCGCCGAGATCGTGCTCAGCGGTCCGACCGAATTGATCGACGGCACGCTCACACGAGCAACGATCGAGACGATCCGCTCGCGGACGATGCCGGAGTTTCACGGTCAGCTCGTGCTGCGGATGACCGCGCTGGGAGAGGACATCGTTTTGCGGGGCACCGCGGTCATGGTCCTGTCCGGCCAGCTCGGGGTTTCCTAGTCGAGTGCCCGGCCCCCTGCGCGGAGGCTAGCACAGCACGCGCGCGCGATAAATCTCTTGACATTCGTTTGTAAGGAAGTTTTACTAACAAAAGCCCACGCACCCCCAAAGGGCAGATGATCAAAGGAGAAACATTGCGTAATTCGCGTCTATGGGCCACCGCGGCAGCCATCGCAGCCGTGTCGCTCGCGCTCGCCGGGTGTTCCAGCACCGGATCCGGCGGCTCTAGTGCGGGCAAGGCCGTCACTCTCAAGCTCGTTGTTGCGGATTATGGAACGGGTCCGAGCAACACCAGCGCAACGTACTGGAAGAACATCGCCAGCGCGTTCCACAAGAAGAACCCCTCGATCACCGTCAACGTCACGGCGATCAACTGGAACTCCTTTGACAGCCAGGTCCAGACCATGGTCCAGAACAAGCAGTACCCCGACATCACCGAGGGCGACTACTTCTCGACCTACGCGCAGGAGGGCCTCCTCTACCCCGCCAAGGACGTTTTGACGGACTCTTCGAACCTGCTTCCCGCGTTCAAGGCCCAGGGCTCCTATCAGGGCACCCAGTACGGCATGCCGTTCACCACGAGCTCTCGGACACTGTTCTACAACAAGAAACTGTTCTCGGCCGCTGGCATCAGTTCTGCGCCGACCACATGGGCAGACATCCAGTCCGACGCGGCAAAGATCACGGCACAGGGGAAGATCGGATTCGGACTTCCGCTCGGCTCAGAGGAGGCCCAGGCCGAATCGCTCCTGTGGATGCTGGGCAACGGTGGCGGTTACCAGACCTCCAGCGGCAAGTACGACATCAACAGTTCGCAGAATGTGCAGACGTTCCAGTTCCTGAACAAGCTGGTCAGCGCCGGCGATACCGAGCCGAACCCGGGGACGAAGGACCGCACCCCGCTGTGGCAGCAGTTCGCCCAGGGTCAGATCGGCATGATCAACGGTTCCCCGGCGCTCGTTCCGCTCATCAAGACCGCCGGCGTCTTGACCGACAGCGACTGGACCTCGGTGCCGATCGCGGGCAAGAACGGCGCGCTCTCGAAGACACTGGGCGTTTGCGACAACGTCGCTGCCTTCAAGCCGAACGGACACGAAGCGCAGATCAAGAAGTTCCTTGACTTCGCTTACCAGGACAAGTACCAGATCCAGTTCGACAAGGAGTACGACCTGTTGCCGGCTACGACCAGCGCCGCGAACGCGCTCGCGTCTGATCCGATCTTCGGTCCGTTCCTGAAGGCGCTGCCGCAATCCGTTCAGTACCCGAGCGATACGACGTGGCCGCAGCTGAAGACCAAGATCCAGCAGACAATTGGGACAGCGGTTTCCAGCGATCCATCCGCAGTTCTTGGGCAGTTGCAGACCGCCGCGGGAAGCTGATCGGCGCCTGACGTAGGGAATCGAGGTGCTCGGGTGGGTCACAGGAATCACCCGGGCACCTCATCGTCCGACCCGAAGAATTAGGAAATCATGACAGTCTCTTCGTCCCGCGGTCTGGCTGAGGTGCCGACCTCGCGTGCCAGGAATCGCTCGCCGCAATTCCGCGGATCGCGGTGGCGGAGGCTGCTTCGCGCGTTGACACCCCTCGCCTGGATCGGCCCGGCCATCCTGCTGATCGTCATTGTCGTGCTGTTGCCCGTCGTCGTGATGGTGCAGTCCTCGCTGCAGCAGATCAGTCCGGATGGCTTCGTGCTCGGCTGGGCAGGCATCAAGAACTTCCTCACGCTCTTTCAGGAGTCGGCGCTCCCCGGCGTGCTTCTGCGCACGGTGATCTGGACCGTTGGTGTCGTCGCGGTAACGATGGTGATCTCGCTCGGACTCGCCCAACTGTTTAATGCGCATTTCCCGGGTCGTCGGGTCGCGCGGTGGGCGCTCATCGTTCCATGGGCATCCTCGGTCATGATGACCGCGCTCATTTTCCGCTGGGCGCTGGATGCCAACAACGGCGTGATCAACGTGCTGCTGCACGACGTCGGCCTGCTGAAGTCCTTCAACTCGAACCAGGCGGACTGGCTCGGAAGACCGGTGACGGCACTGATCTGGATGATGGTCGTCGCCGTGTTCGTGTCGCTCCCCTTCTCCACCTATGCGCTGCTTTCCGGGCTGCAGTCCATCCCGGGCGAGGTCTACGAGGCCGCACGAATCGATGGCGCGTCGCACTGGAAGCTCTACCGGGGCATCACGCTCCCCATGATTCGCCCAGCCATACTCGTTGCGACTCTGATCAACGTCATCAACGTGTTCAATTCGTTCCCGATCATCTGGGAGATGACCGGGGGCGGGCCGGGGTATTCCACCAGCACGTCGACGGTCTTCATGTTCACGCTCAAGCAGAGTTTCATCGGTGAGTCTGCCGCGATGTCGGTCATCAACTTTGCGATGGTCATCGTGATCGTTCTCATCTACTTGCGTGCGACCCACTGGAAAGAGCAGGTCGACTGACATGGCCGTCACCACTCCCGACAGGGCATTTGCGTCAGGACGCGTTGTGCCGAAATCGCGGCGCACGTCGAGCGGGGGCCCTGGCGGTCGCACCGCGACGAAGAAGTTCTTCCTCGCCCTTGGCGCTTTTGCTGTCGCGGTCATTTTCCTGCTCCCCTATCTGGAGATGGTTGTTGTCGCCGCTCGTCCCGCCAACGAGCTCCTCAGCCGCAACTTCCTGCCAACACACTTCGACTGGTCCAACTTCGCAACGATCTGGAGCACCGGATTTGGCGGCAATCTCGCGACCAGCCTCCAGGTCGCGGGCGGCGCAACGGTGTTGGTACTCCTCGTCGCGCTTCCCGCCGCGTATTTCACCGCACGGCGCAGATTTCGGGGTCGGGCCCTTTTTCTGCTGCTGGTTCTGGCAACGCAGATGTTCCAGCCCGCGGCCATGCTGGTCGGCATCCAGCGAGAATTCCTGGGATTCAACCTCCCGTCTCCGACGCTTTCACTCATCCTGATCAATGCCGGATTCAACATGGCATTCGCGGTCTGGATCCTGAACGCGTTCTTCTCGTCGATTCCGGTCGAACTGGAGGAGGCCGCGGTCGTTGATGGATGCACCAGAGTGGGCGCGATGATGAGAATCACGCTTCCGCTCGCCATGCCCGGTATCGTGACGGCACTGATTTTTACCTTTATTAGCGCTTGGAATGAGTTCCTCGTGGCACTCACCCTGACTCTCAGTGCGCCCGACGACGGCCGACCGCTGACGGTGGCGATCAACAACTATGTCGGGCAATACTCGATCGACTGGGGGCATCTGTTTGCCGGATCGCTGATCGCCATGGTGCCCGTCATCGTGCTGTTCGCACTCATCGAGGGTCGAGTGGTCAGCGGACTCACCGCAGGTGCGATCAAATAGACCGCGGGTGCGATCACGTGGATCGACGCCGCCCCGAACGAGAAAGCAGCAATGAGAGTCGGAATTGACATCGGCGGCACCAACACGGATGGCGTGGTGCTCGACGACGCGGGGACGGTCGTGCATTCGCTGCGCCTGCCGACGGGCTGGGGCCCGGACGCGGTGCTCGCCACGGCGACGGCGGCAATTCGGGAGCTCGCCGAGGAATCGGGCGTCTCGCCAGCCAGGTTCACCTCCATCGGGGTAGGCATTCCTGGCGCGGTCGACGTGGAGCGCGGTACGGTCACCCACGCGCGGAACCTCGGTGTCCAGCTGCTCGACCTCGGGCATCTGCTCGAGGATGAGCTCGCGGCGACCGTCCGGGTCGAGAACGATGTCAACGCGGCCGCCCTCGGAGCTTTTCACCAGTTGAGCCTCGCCGACCCCGACTCGCTTGCCTACCTCAATCTCGGCACTGGCCTCGCGGCCGGCCTCGTGCTCGGCGGTGAGCTCTGGCGTGGGTCGAGGGGTGCCGCAGGCGAAATCGGTCACATCCTCATCGATCCCGCCGGCCCGCCGGATGCCGACGGCCAGCCCGGCGCACTCGAGGTGCTGGCATCCGGATCGGGGATCGCGTCGCAGCGCCCCGGGTCGGTGACGGACATGCTCGTCGCCGCTGCTGCGGGTGACGCCCGTGCGCTGGAGATCCGCGACAGGATGTTTGTGGGGGTCGCGTCTGCGATCCGAATCCTCGTGCTGACTCTCGATGTTGACGTCGTCGTGATCGGCGGCGGCATCAGCAACATGGGGAACGAGCTCCTCGACGCGGTTCGCCGCATCGTTGCGGACTGGGAATCGGCCTCACCTTTCATCACCTCACTAGAGCTCGGCGGGCGGATGCGCATCCTGCCGCCGGGGCTGTCGACCGCGGCTATCGGTGCCGCGTGGCTGGGACGGACACCATGGCAGAAGTAGTCATCATTGAGACGCAGGAGGCCGCGGGTGAGATCACGGCCGACGCCGTCGCTGCGCTCATCGGACGCAACCCGAACGGCGTGCTCGGTCTCGCCACCGGGTCCACCCCGCTATCGAGTTATACGGCGATCGCGCGCCGGGGGCTCGACCTCAGCCGGGTGCGCGGCTTCGCCCTCGACGAGTACGTCGGCCTGCCTGCGGGCCATCCGCAGAGCTATCGCGCGGTCATCACTCGGGACGTTGTCGAACCGCTCGGGATGACCCCAGCGCTCGTCCGGGTTCCCGGCGACGACGGTGGTCCGCTGCAGGGCGCAGGCGAGCGCTACGAAGCCGACCTCGTTGCCGCCGGCGGCGTCGACATCCAGCTCCTCGGCATCGGCGGGACCGGACACGTCGGATTCAACGAGCCGGGATCATCCTTCGGCTCACTGACGAGGGTCAAGACTCTCACCGAGCGCACCCGCGCAGACAACGCGCGCTTCTTCGCCGCTCCCGACGAGGTCCCGACGCACTGTCTCACCCAGGGGCTTGGAACCATCCTGCGCGCGAGGCATCTCGTCCTGCTCGCCTTCGGCGCATCCAAGGCACCGGCTATCGCCGCCGCGATCGAGGGGCCGCTGACGGCGAGCGCCCCGGGATCCGTCGTCCAGCTGCACCCGCACGTCACGGTCATCGTGGATGAGGCGGCGGCATCCCAGCTGAAAAACGCCGACTACTACCGCTTCGCGTGGGCCAACCGGCTGCCGTGGGAGACGCCCTAGTCCGTACCCCGTCGCGTGGTGGATTCTTCCCGCCGCGCCCTCGACGGACGCCACTCTCCTAATTCAGGAGGTCGGGTTCCTACTTCAGGATGCCATGTGACTGAAGTCCGCTGGCGTCTACCAAAGTGACAGATTTCGAGCAACCAAGCCGATACCCTCCTGAATTACGTGACCGTGATGGGACCCACGCCGCTAACAATCTGACGCCTCGCCGCGTGCAATTAGCTCAGTGCGACGCCGTTTGCCCAGACGTGCTCGACCCGCCAGCGCGAATCGAGCTGGACGGCGTCGGATGCGTAGCCGGCGGCGAGGAGCCCGTGTCGTGACTCGAGGCCCAACACCGTTGCCGGCGTAAGGGTGAGTGCAGCGACCGCCTCGACAGGGTTGACTCGCACCTTCTCGATCGCGAACCGCAGCGCGCGGTCCTGGGTCAGAGTCGATCCCGCGAGGATGTCGGTTCCCGCGATGTGGGCAGCGCCGTCGCGCACCTCAACCGTGAGGGTTCCGAGGTCGTAGTCCCCGTCTGACGAGCCCGCCGCCGACATCGCGTCGGTGATGAGTGCGATCCGTCCGGGTGCCGATCGGAACGCAAGAGCGGCGACATCCGGGTGCACGTGCTCGCCGTCGAGGATCAGCTCAAGAGTGACGCGACTGTCTTCGAACGCAGCGATGACGGGTCCGGGTGCGCGGTGGCCGATCCCCGGCATGGCATTGAACGCATGGGTGAGCAGCCGCGCGCCGATGTCGAACGTCTTCCGCGCCAGCGCGAAGTCGGCCTGGCTGTGGCCGACGGCGACCACGATTTCGTTCTCCACCAGGATTTCGATCAGCTCGAGCGCGTTGGGTAATTCCGGGGCAATCGTGAGTTGCCTGAGCGTGCCGTGTGCCGCATCCATCAGCCGGTTCAGCTCGCCGGGCTGAGGCTCGCGAAGGAGCGCGGGATTGTGTGCGCCGGCTCGCTCTGGCGACAGGTACGGTCCCTCCAGGTGTGACCCGAGGATGAGCGGATCGACCGCCGCGAGCTCGGCGATACCGGCGAGACTGGCCTCGAGCATCGGAATCGGGTTGGTGACGAGGCTGATGACGGACCGCGTCGTCCCGTGCGCGCGATGGATGGCGACGCCGCCCGTGATCGCGTCCACCCCGTCGTCATAGGAGAAGCCGCCCGCGCCGTGAGAGTGCAGGTCGATGAAACCGGGCGTCAACCACGCTCCGCCGACGTCGATCGTCTGGTCTGCTGCGGGGCCATTGCCCGCGCCGGTCGAGACGATCGTGTCGTCGTCGACCAGCATCCAGAAGTCGTCCACCTGCCCTGCCGCATCCAGCTTTCGAGCGTGTGTGAAGAGGATGGTCACTTCTGAGTTCCCTACCTGAAGATGATTGTGCGGTGCTGGTCGAGGAGCACTCGCCGCTCGGCGAACCATTTGACGGCCTGGCTGAGAGTGCGCGACTCCTCGTCCTGGCCGATCGCGACGAGTTCGGCGGGGGAGCGGGAGTGGTCGACGCGCACCACGTTCTGCTCGATGATCGGCCCCTCGTCGAGGTCGCTGGTGACGAAGTGCGCGGTCGCGCCGATGAGTTTGACGCCCCTGGCGTGAGCCTGCTTGTAGGGGTTTGCGCCCTTGAAACCCGGCAGGAAGGAGTGGTGGATGTTGATGACTCGCCCGCTGAGCTCCGCGCACAGCTCCGGAGACAGGATCTGCATGTAGCGGGCGAGGACGACGAGTTCGATGTCGTGCTTTTCGACCACGTCGATCACGCGGTCCTCGAATGCGAGCTTCTGTCCGGCGTTCGTGACGGCATGAGACTCGAACGGGATGCCGTAGAACTCGGCGAGGTCGGCGAGGTCCCGGTGGTTGCTCAGCACGAGTGGTATGTCGACCGAGAGCTGGCCCGCGCGCTCCCGGTAGAGCAGGTCGCCCAGGCAGTGGCCGGCTGTGGAAACGAGGACCAGGGTCCGCAGCCTGCGACCAACGACGTCGAGCTGCCAGGCCATCCCGTACTTCGAGGTAACGGGCTCGATCGCGCGCTCGAAGCCTGCCGCGTCGATGGCCGACTCGACCTGGAGCCTCATGAAGAAGGTGCCGGTGTCCGCGCTCGAGAACTGCTGGGATTCTGTGATGTTTCCGGCGGCCTCAACGATCGCACCACTGATCGCGTGCACGATGCCCGGCTGGTCGCGGCAGATCAGCGTCAGGATCCAGTGGGTCGTGTTCGCGCTCACGTCTCAAGCGTAGGGCCCGGGTTGGGTACGCTGGGTGCGATGGCTGCACCGATCACCGAGAACGCGTCGGTGCGTCCGTTTCCCTGGGTCGGCCTCGTCACACTGGCCCTCGCGATCTTCGTCTCGGTCACCACGGAGTTTCTACCCACCGGCCTGCTGCCGGAGATGGCGCACGACTACCACGTGTCGCTCTCGCAGGTCGGGCTGCTCGTGACGATCTTCGCGGCGACGGTCGTCGTTGCGACCACCCCGCTGTCGATCCTGACCCGCAGATTCTCACGTAAACCGATCGTCATCATCGTGCTGATTGTGATCGCCTTCGGCGCGCTTCTCGCCGCGATCGCACCGACATACGGCCTGCTCGTCGTCGCGCGGGTTGTCGGAGGTCTCGCTCACGGATTGTTTTGGGCCGTGGTCGGCGCCTACGCGGCTCACCTCGTCCCCAAGCATCAACTCGGGCGCGCCGTCGCGATTACGTCGGGTGGCGCGACCGCGGCTTTTGTTCTCGGGGTACCCGTGGGTACCGCGATCGGGCACGCGTTGGGCTGGCGCCTGGCCTTCGCATTCATGGCGGGGCTCATCCTGATCCTGTGCGTGCTCGTTGTGCGCTTCCTGCCCGCGGTCGACCACCGGGTTCGACTTACGACGGGCGAGATCCCGTTGCCGGTGCGGAAGGATCGCAGCATCCCGGCGGTGCTCATCGTCTGCGCCGTCATCATGCTGCTGATCGTCGCGCAGAACATCTTCTACACCTACATCGCGCCGTGGCTCATTACCGTCGGAGGATTTGGAGCCGGCGGCGTCCCGGGCCTGCTGCTGTTGTACGGAGGTGCGGGTGCCGTCGGACTCGTACTTGCCGGAGCGGTCGCGGACCGCTTCCCGCGGGGCGGACTCATCGTCGCATTCGTGTTTGTCGCTGTGTCTGTGCTCGTCCTGTGGATGTTCGGCGGCAGCCAACCCGTCGTAATCGGAGCCGTCATCGTCTGGGGTGCGGCATTCGGCGGTGGTCCCGCGATGGTGCAAACGAGGATGCTGCACGTTGCGTCGCCGCGAATCCGGGAGACGGCCGCCGCTCTGCTGACGACCTCGTTCAACATCGGTATCGGGGGCGGGGCGCTCATCGGCGGGATCCTTCTCGACGAGTACGGACTTCATGTTCTCCCGCTGGTGGACGTGATCATCACGGTCGTGGGAGTCGCGTTCATCATCGCGTCCAACTTCTGGCTGGCGCGCCGTCGCATCCGTTGACAGGCGTGTTCGCGCGGCGCTAGGTTTGCGGAAACCGACTGAACAGGTCTGAACAGGTTCACCCCGCACAGACCGTGACGAGAGGATCCCCTGTGGCAACCCCCACAACTGAAGCGCCCGCGCGGCCCCGCGTGGAGCTCAACGGCATCAACACAATTTCGGAGGGCGAGCGCAAAGGCAAGACGCGCAGCCTGTTCTGGCCGTGGTTTGCGGCCAACGTTTCCGTTCTCGGGATTGGCTACGGAAGCTTTCTGCTCGCATTCAAGGTCTCGTTCGCGCAGGCGGTCATCGTTGGCGTGATCGGCATTGTGGTCTCGTTCGTCCTTTGCGGCTTTGTGGCGATCGCGGGCAAGCGCGGCTCGGCGCCGACGATGGTGCTCAGCAGGGCTGCCTTCGGCGTTCGCGGCAATGCCGTGCCGTCGATTCTGTCCTGGATCCTGACGGTCGGCTGGGAGACGGTTCTCACCTCGCTCGCCGTCCTCGCGACCGCAACCGTCTTCACCCGTCTGGGTTGGGATGGCGGAACCGTAACCAAGGTCGTCGCCCTGATTGTGGTCGCGCTGCTGATCATCGCGGGCGGCGTTCTCGGCTTCAACGCCATCATGCGAATCCAGCTGTGGATCACGATCGCCACCGGCATCCTGACCGTCATCTACATCGTTCTCACTGTGGGCAGCATCAACTGGGCCGCGCTGTCGGCGCTCCCCAGTGGCAAGCTCCCCGCAGTCATCGGCGGGCTGGTGTTCATGATGACCGGATTCGGCCTCGGCTGGGTCAATGCCGCGTCCGACTACTCGCGTTATCTGCCGCGGACCGCGAAAAGCTCTGGGGTGGTCGGCTGGACTGCCTTCGGTTCGTCTCTTGCGCCCGTCGTTCTGTTGATCTTCGGTCTGATGCTCGCTGGATCTTCGGGCAAACTCGACACCGCGATCTACAACGACCCGATCGGCGCATTGAGTTCGATCCTGCCGATCTGGTTCCTCATCCCGTTCATCATCGTGGCAATCCTCGGCCTCATCGGCGGGGCAGTCCTGGACATCTACTCTTCCGGCCTCGCTCTCCTCACCGCTGGCGTGCGGATTCCGCGCCCGGCTGCGGCGGGAATCGATGGGGTCATCATGATCCTCGGATCCATTTACGTGGTCTTCATAGCTTCAAACTTCTTCTTCCCGTTCCAGGGCTTCCTGATCACCCTCGGCGTTCCGGTCGCGGCGTGGTGCGGAATCTTCCTGGCCGACATCGCCCTGCGTAAGAAGAATTACAGCGAAAAGGACCTCTATCTCAGCACGGGGCGGTACGGCGCCGTGCGCTGGTCGGCGATCATTCTGCTCGTCGTTGGCACCGTCGTCGGCTGGGGGCTCGTGACGAACACCTACGCTCCGTGGCTGGCATGGCAGGGTTACTTCTTCGGCGATGCGAAGGGTGCGTTCCGGCTCGACTGGGCCGGATCGAACCTCGGCGTTCTGCTCGCCCTCGTGATCGGATTCGTTGGGACACTCATCTTCAGCCGGGCGGCAATTCGCCGCCAGGAGGCCCTGACTCTCGAGGCACCGGCAAAGTGACCGACTCCGGGCGCGACCCCTGGCTCGTCGTCATCGATATGCAGCGCATCTTCGGTGACCCGACGAGCCAGTGGGCCACGCCCGGATACGCGTCGATCGAACCAACGGTTGCCCACCTGGTTCTGGCATTCGGCGATCGAGTAATCTTCACCCGGTTCGTCGCGCCCGAGCGCCCGACCGGTGCCTGGATTCCGTACTACGAGCTGTGGCCATTTGCGCTGGTGCCCGAGACTGACCCGCTCTATGAGCTCACCGACGGACTCGCGTCGGCGGAGCATCCAATCGTCACCGAGACGACCTTCGGCAAGTGGGGGCCGGATCTCAGTTCTGCGATGGCGGGGAGCGTCGAAATGGTTCTCGTAGGTGTCTCGACCGACTGCTGCGTAATCTCGACGGCGCTTGCCGCCGCGGATGCCGGCGTGCATGTGAGAGTCGTCGAGGATGCCTGCGCAGGCCTCACCGAGGAGGATCATCGGCGCGCACTCGACGCGATGGCTCTCTATGCCCCGCTCATCGAGCTCACCAACTCCGCAACCGTGCTCTCGGCACCTCGGGCAGGCTAGCGATGTCCGATCCGCGCCAGCCGCTCCTCAAGCACGAACACATCGTCCAGGTGCTCGAGGGCGAGATCCGTCGGGGCAGTATGCCTCGTGGACGACGATTGCCGGGCGAGACGGCGCTTGCAGAACGATTCTCCGTGAGTCGAAATACCGTGCGTGCGGCGCTCTCCGAGCTGGGCGCATCCGGTCTCATCGCCACCCGGTCCGGCAAGGGATCCTTCGTCACCTACGACGGCAACCCGCTCGACATCGAACTCGGCTGGGCACGCGCCCTTCGGGATCACGGCGTCGCGACGACCGTTGAGGTGCTGAACCTGGACGAGGTCGACGATGAGGCGCTCGCCGCCGAACTGGGCGAGACGGCTCACCGGTTCGCGGCTATCGACCGGTTGCGCTCCGCGGCGGGAGTTGGCGTGATTTCGTATGAGCGTTCCCGTATCCCGGCCGTGCCCGCCGTTATCACGGCCCTCGCGGAGGGCAAGGCGGCCGGCTCGCTGACGCAGCTGCTCAGGGATGTCGACCTGATCGCGGCCCAGGGGGAACAGTGGGTCGAGATCCGTCGACTCGGTGAAGAGGATGCCGCGCTGCTCGGCCGAGCGCCCGGCGAGTCGTTCCTATGGTCGCGCTGCGTCACCCGGACGGCCGAGGGCGCCCTCGTCGAAAATGTCGAGAGCCTGCTGGACCCGGCGCACTTCAGCCTGCACTTCCAGTTCGCCCAGAGCTCGTGAGCGGGCGCGACTCGGCGCTCGGCGCGCTGTATGGCCTGGCGATCGGGGACGCCCTCGGGATGCCGACCCAGCTGATGTCGCGCGAGGCGATCGCGGTGCGGTACGGCAGCATTCGTTCGTTCGAGCCTGCCGACGCGAATCATCCGCTCGCTGCGGGGATGCCCGCGGCATCCATCACCGACGACACCGAGCAGGCGCTCCTGCTCGCCAGCCTGCTCATCGAGGGCGACGGGCACGTCGACGCGGCGGTGTTCGCTCGCGAGTTGGTTCGCTGGGAAGACCGGATGCGCGCGAAGGGTTCGCTCGATCTGCTCGGCCCGTCCACGAAGCGCGCCGTCGAGGCCGTCATCGAGGGGGAATCCGTCGACGAATCCGGCCGATTCGGGACGACCAACGGCGCCGCGATGCGCGTCGCACCGGTAGGCGTTGTGGTCGATTCCGGTGATCTGGTCGCGCTCGTGGACCGAGTCGTCGAAGCCAGTAGTGCAAGCCACAACACGGGTGTCGCGATCGCGGGAGCATCCGCGGTTGCCGCCGTGGTGAGCGCGGGAATCGATGGCGCCGACCTTGACGAAGCCATCGGATTCGCGACGGCGGCGGCAGAACTTGGCTCCCAGCGAGGGTACTGGGTGGCGGCGGCCGACGTCGCGGCACGCATCCGGTGGACGGCCGAGCTGGTCGATCCAACTGACACAGAGGGCAGCCTGACGCGCATCTATGAGCTGGTTGGCACCAGTCTCGTCACGCAGGAGTCGGTCCCCGCGGCGTTTGGAGTACTTCGCCTTTTCCCCGGAGACCCGTGGGAGGCGTGTCTTGCGGCAGCCTCGCTCGGCGGCGACAGTGACACCGTCGCGGCCATGGTTGGCGCGATGGGCGGGGCAATCTACGGCGTGGATGCTCTTCCCGAGGCGGCTCGCCGGATTGTTGTTCGAGTCAACGGCCTCGACCTCGAAACCGTCGTCGACGGATTGCTTGCGCTGCGATGAGCCCGCGGCTGGTCAGCGTCGGCAACATCATTGTCGATCTGCTCGCGACCGTTCCGGCGCTGCCGGTGCGCGGCGGGGATGTGCTCGCGACCGACTCGTCGATCGCTCCGGGGGGTGCGTTCAACGTGTTGCTCGCCGCGGCGCGGCAGGGTCTGCCCGCCGCCTACGCGGGCGGACATGGCACCGGTTTCTTTGGCGACCTGGTTCGATCCACTCTCGGTGCTGCCGGGATCGAAGCGCTTCTGCCGGCGGCGACCGACCGGGACACCGGATACGACATCGCGCTGATCGACGCTGAAGGCGAGCGCACTTTCGTGACCGTGTTCGGAGCGGAGGCTGAGCTGACGGCTGGGGCGCTCGGCGCGCTCGTCGTCCAACCGGATGACCTGGTGCACGTTTCGGGATACGGACTGCTCCCGGCAACGAACGCCAACGTGCTCACGCCATGGCTCGAGGCGCTTCAGACCAGCAATACGGCACTGCTCGATCCCGGTCCGCTTGTTGCGGATATCCAGCCCTCGGTGTGGGCGGTGGCTCGCAATCGTGCAGACTGGCTCAGCTGCAACAAGCGCGAAGCCACCATCCTGACTGGCCGGGCCGATGCGCGAGAGGCAATCGGCATCCTGTCTCGCACCTCACGCGGGGTCCTGATTCGCATCGGGGCGGACGGATGCCTGCTGGCGCTCGACGGCGAGGTCGAACACATCGCGGGCTTTCCGGTCGCGCCCGTCGATACCAACGGAGCGGGGGATGCGCACTGCGGCGCCTTCCTTGCCGGCCTCGCTGCCACCCTGTCGCCAAGCGATGCTGTCGTTCGCGCAAACGCCTGTGCCGCGATCGCCACGACCCGACGCGGGCCGGCAACAGCAGCGACTCTGGCGGAAGTCGAAGCCTTTCTCGGGCAATGACGCGAGACGTCTCCGCTTGGTACGATGAGGGTGTCGCAACTGGCGTTGAGATGGGCAACCATCGGGGAGCGACTGACACGGCTGGTGGCCGTACGCCTGGGCTACCGCGAACAGTAGATTTATCAAGCCGTCAAAGGAGCGCCAGTGAACTCGTTCAATTCCCCCTTGTCTGAAGTCGACCCGGAAATCGCCGCCGTCCTCGCCAACGAACTCGGCCGCCAGCGCGGCACACTTGAGATGATCGCCAGCGAGAACTTCGTTCCGCGCGCGGTACTCGAGTCGCAGGGCTCCGTGCTCACCAACAAGTACGCCGAGGGCTACCCCGGACGCCGCTACTACGGCGGCTGCGAATTCGTGGATGTCGCGGAACAGTTGGCGATCGACCGCGCGAAGAGCCTGTTCGGCGCCGCATACGCCAACGTCCAGTCGCACTCCGGCGCATCCGCCAATGCCGCAGTTCTCGCCGCTATTGCGAATCCGGGAGACCGGATCCTTGGTCTCGAGCTTGCGCACGGCGGCCACCTGACGCACGGCATGCGGCTTAACTTCTCCGGGAAGCTGTACGAGGCGCACGCCTATGGCGTCGACCCGACAACCATGCTCGTCGACATGGATGCGGTGCGCGAGAAGGCGCTCGAGGTGCGTCCTCAGGTGCTCATCGCCGGCTGGTCCGCGTACCCGCGCCAGCTCGATTTCGCGGCGTTCCGTGCAATCGCCGACGAGGTGGGCGCGCTGCTCTGGGTGGACATGGCGCACTTCGCCGGACTCGTCGCGGCTGGCCTGCATCCGTCGCCCGTCCCGCACGCGCATGTCACCTCATCCACGGTGCACAAGACGATCGGTGGACCGCGTTCCGGCTTCATCCTGACGAACGACCTCGAGCTGCAGAAGAAGATCAACTCGAACGTCTTCCCTGGCCAGCAGGGCGGTCCGCTCATGCACGTCATCGCTGCCAAGGCGACCGCGTTCAAACTCGCTGCCGAGCCCGAGTTCAAGGACCGCCAGGAGCGCACGATTCGCGGCGCGAAGATCCTCGCCGAGCGGCTCACCGCAGAAGACACCAGGTCCGTTGGCGTGGATGTTCTCACCGGCGGCACCGACGTTCACCTGGTGCTCGTCGACCTGCGGGAGTCTGCCATCCACGGTCAGAATGCGGAGGACATCCTGCACTCCGTCGGCATCACGGTGAACCGCAACGCTGTGCCGTTCGACCCGCGCCCGCCGATGACGCCATCGGGGGTTCGCATCGGTACGCCGGCGCTGGCAACGCGGGGATTCGGGGACGCGGAATTCACCGAGGTCGCCGAGATCATCGCGACGGCCCTCAAGCCCGAGCCCGACGTGCTCGCGCTCAAGGAGCGGGTCACGAACCTCACCGAGGCGTTCCCGCTCTATGACGGACTGACGAGCCCCGGTACCTGGAAGTAGGCGCGATGGTCGCCATCAGGCTCGACGGCGTTGCGACCGCATCCGCCATCAAAGATGAGCTCAAGGTTCGAGTCGCGGCGCTTGCGGAGAAGGGCATCAAGCCGGGACTGGCGACGCTGCTGGTCGGCGATGATCCGGGTTCGCTCAGTTATGTCGGCGGGAAGCACCGGGATTCGCTCGAGGTCGGCATCGAGTCCGTCCGCGTCGACCTGCCGGGGACGGCAAACGAAGCGGATGTTCGTGCGGCGATCGCCGACCTGAACTCGGACCCGAGGGTCACCGGGTTCATCGTCCAGCTCCCGCTGCCCGGAGAGATCGATGAGCACGCGATGCTCGAACTCATCGATCCGGCAAAGGATGCCGACGGGCTTCACCCGGTGAATCTGGGTCGACTGGTGCTCGGGGTGGATGGACTTATCACCTCGCCGCTTCCGTGTACGCCTGCCGGGATCATCGAGTTGGCCGAGCGCTACGGGGTCGAGTTCCCCGGACGACACGTGGTGGTCATCGGGCGCGGGCTTACGGTTGGGCGTCCGCTCGGCCTCATGCTGACGCGTAAGGGCATCGACTCGACCGTCACACTGACCCATTCACGCACTGACGACCTGCCCGCAGAGGTGCGCCGCGCGGACATCGTCGTTGCGGCGGTGGGGGTGCCGCACCTCGTCAAGCCGGACTGGGTCAAGCCGGGCGCCGCGGTACTTGATGTCGGTGTGACCCGGGTCGGCATGACGGAAAGTGGCAAGGCGAAGCTCGCGGGGGATGTCGATCCCGCAGTAGCAGAAGTCGCGGGCTGGCTGTCGCCCAACCCGGGCGGCGTGGGGCCGATGACGCGCGCCATGCTCCTCAACAACGTTGTTCTCGCCGCCGAGCGCGCGGCTTCGTCGAGCTGACTCACGTTGCCGTTGAGCCGGAGTCACAACGACCAGTGGGGTCAGTTCGCGCGGCGCGCACCGGATTGAAGCTGAGTAATCGACCCCTATTCCCGTCGATCCCTCCCAGCCCGTAGGGTTTCGATAGCCCGACCTACGGCCGCGCTGATCAATCGACGATTGGGAACCCAATGGCAAAGACCGGGCACATCAAGCATCACCGCGAGACCGCAGAACCGATCGAGCTGAACCCGTTGTTTTCACGGCTCGGCGAAGCGACAGAACTTCCTCGCTTCGTCATGCCCGATCGGCCGACCCAGCCCGAGACGGCGTACCAGATCGTGCATGACGAATCCATGCTCGACGGCAACGCTCGCCTCAACCTCGCAACGTTCGTCGGCACCTGGATGGATGACCAGTCGATCCGCCTCTACGCGGAGGCCGCCGACAAAAACATGATCGACAAGGACGAGTACCCGCAGACGGCTGCGATCGAGACGCGCTGTTGGCGGATGCTCGCCCACCTGTGGAGCTCGCCGGACTCCGAGAAGAGCATCGGCACATCCACGATCGGCTCGTCCGAGGCCTGCATGCTCGGCGGTCTGGCGCTCAAGCGTCGCTGGCAGCACGCGCGCGCAGCAGCAGGCAAGGATGCATCCAAACCGAACCTCGTGATGAGCGCGGCCGTGCAGGTCTGCTGGGAGAAGTTCTGCAACTACTGGGATGTCGAGCCTCGGTACGTCCCGGTCTCCGACAAGTACCCGACTCTGTCGGGTGCCCAGCTCGAGGATTACATTGACGAGAACACCATCGGGGTTGTTGCGATCATGGGCGTGACCTACACCGGCGTCTACGAGCCCGTCGAGGAGATCGCCGCGGCGCTCGACGCGCTGCAGGTGAAGACCGGGCTGGACATCCCGATCCACGTCGACGGCGCATCCGGCGCCATGATCGCTCCGTTCCTGCAGCCCGACGTTGTCTGGGATTTCCGCCTCGAGCGCGTGCACTCAATCAACACTTCCGGTCACAAGTACGGGTTGGTCTATCCCGGCCTCGGCTGGATCGTCTGGCGCACCGAGGACCTGCTGCCCGACGACCTCGTGTTCCGGGTGAGCTACCTCGGCGGCGACATGCCGACGTTCGCGCTCAACTTCTCGCGTCCGGGTGCTCAGGTGCTGCTGCAGTACTACCTGTTCCTCCGGCTGGGGTTCGAGGGCTACAAGTCAGTTCAGGGGGCGTCGCGCGACGTCGCCAGGTACCTCTCAGAAGCGATCGGGAAAATGGAGCCGTTCGAGCTTATGAGCGACGGCGCCGACATCCCGGTCTTCGCCTGGAAGCTCAAGGACGGCCACAAGGGTCACTGGACGCTCTACGACCTCTCCGACCGGTTGCGCATGCGCGGCTGGCTGGTGCCGGCCTACCCGATGCCAGACGATCTCGCCCAAATCACGGTGCAGCGCATCGTCGTTCGCAACGGGCTGAGCCGCGACCTCGCGGGCAGTCTGCTGAACGACATCGAGACCGAGGTGAAGTACCTCGAGGCACTGGAGGCGCCCATGCCTGCGGAGAATCGTAGTCGCCCGCATCATCATTAGGCTGGCACTGTGCTTGTCCGCCAGCCTCGCCGCTAGGCTGGCGTGGTGCGTGCCCCCACTGGTGAACAATTCCGTCTGAGTCGCAACACCCCCAATGGTCTCGCGGAGGCCGTGATCGTCGAAGTCGCTGCATCAATTCGCGAGTTTCGGATCGGCGGCGTCGAACTGACCGAGCCCTACGGCGAGTTCTCGGCCCCTCCGTTCGCCGACGGGATCGTGCTCGTGCCCTGGCCCAACCGGATCGAGGACGGCGTCTGGAAGCTCGACGGCGAGCCGCAACAGCTCGACCTCACCGAGCCAGAAAAGCACAACGCCATCCACGGCCTGCTGCGCTTCGCTCCGTATCGGGTCATCGAGCAGAGCGACGGCGCCGTGACTTTGGGCGCGACTATTTTCCCCCAGCACGGATATCCGTTCTTCCTCGAGACATCGGTCCGGCACGAACTGACCGATGATGGGATGACCGTCACCCACCGCATCACGAACGAATCCGACCTGCCAGCGCCGGTCGCGATTGGCACGCATCCCTTCTTTCAGATCGGCGATGTTCCGACCGACGACCTCACCCTGACCGTGCACGCCAACACCCATTTTCCGGTCGACGAGCGGTTGAATCCCTCGGCGGAGGTTTCCGTGGAAGGTACGGACTACGACCTGCGCGCGGGCCGCAAAGTCGCCGAACTGAACCTCGACGACGCGTTCGGGGATCTGACACCGGCTAACCAGGTTACGGCGGTACTCACGGCACCGGATGGCCGTTCCGTCGCGCTTTGGCAGGACGAGAACTTTCCGTTCGCCCAGATCTTCACGACCCGAAAGTTTCCCCGCGGCACGGGCTTCGTCACGGCGATCGCGATGGAGCCGATGACGGCTCCCGCCAACGCGTTCAACTCGGGCCAGGCGCTCAGGTGGCTGAACCCGGGTGAGACCTGGCAGGCGGCCTGGGGCATCCGATACACAGTTCCGACGGAGTAGCGGGCCGATGATCTCGATCGCCCTTGCTCGCGCGTTGCGCGATTCCGGGCTGGTGTGGCATCCAACAGTCGGCGACGCGTTTTGCATCGACCGGATCGAAGCCGATGCCGACGTGTTCTATCTCAGCGACCTGACCGTCGAGGCTCACGAGTTTTCGACGGGAACCGTTCTCGGTTTCAACGGGACGACGGAGTGGGCGCTCGATTCCGTGGCGATCGAGGACACGCTGTGGTTGCCGAGCGAGGCGCAACTGCGTGAACTCCTTGGTTCAGCCTTCGTTCGGCTGGATGCCGCGGGCGAGGAATTCAGGATAGCCGCGGCGATCGACGGTGCAACTCGCGAATTCCTCGACTCGAATGCGTCCGACGCATATGCCCGGGCACTGATCGAACGGCTGGACGCGCTCGCGTCCTAGCTCTTGCGGGTCCGAATGAATGCGAACGCGCCGAGCACCAGTGCAATAACGCCCAGGGCGAGTCCCGCGGTCCCAAGAATGAGTGCGGTGGACGCCGTGGATGCCGCAGAGTTGGTCGCGGCGAGCGTCACCCCGCTCTCGGTGTCGGTCGGTGGCGGGTCGTTGATGTACAGCGTCGGCGCGGGGTTATCCGGCTCCTCGCCGTTTATCGGGGTCTTCTCATCCCACTTGACGATCTGGCCGTTTGAGTAGGTCTGAAAGGTCGGAAACTCGACGCTGCCGGTGTCCGGAGTCAGGTCGAGCGCGATCGGGAACTGCTGAAACTGTCCGACCTTGATCTCGACTCCCGGATTTGCCGTGTAGATGACCTTGACCGGCGCTTCGGTGACTTGCACGCCGTCGTTCACGATGGGCTTGGGCAGTTTTGCGGAGACGACCCGCGCGGTCCATCCCGGCACCGGCTGGTAGTCGGCGCCGGCGAACGGCGTCTTCGTCGGCAGATCGATCTCGACCTTGACCGTACCCGCGTTCTCCATCTCGTTGGGCACGCGAAACGTCACCTCGATGTCGTCACCCGGGGCTGCCGTATTCGGGCTGATTTTCACGTGCGCGTCGGCGGCGAGCGGGGCGCCAAAGACGAGGATGACGACGGCGGCGAGAGTTGCCGCGCTTCTCGCCACGAGCTGTGTCCTCATGAGGCCCGATTCTAGAGGCCGAAACTGTGTGTCAAATTCAGGAGCGTCGAGCCAATCGCCGAGCGGTCGCGCTCCGAACAACTGATATCCCACTCGCAGAATGACGACTGACGGGAGTTCGACCAAGTGAAGTCCGCACGCCAGACCACGGCCAGTGATCTTGACGTAGTTCGTCTGTCCAGGACGGACTGGCGGGTGTCCCGCGCTGGGACGCCGGAGCAGGTCCTCGGCTACGTGGAACGCCAGCGAGCGGATCGGTACGAGATCGTCTGGATGACCGACCCGATGCGCTGGGGCTACACCACTTCGTTCGACGAGGCGCTCTTGGCATTCGGTGATGGTTCGCGCTTTGCCGGTGAGATTCTCGCTGAGCGGGCGCCGGTGGTTGGTCGTTCGAGAGACTTGTCGGCCGCCCCTGCTCGGCGCTCGACCTGGGTCAAGCGGGTCCGGCGCACGAGCGAGCGTCGCATAGTCGCACCTACCTCCCGGGCGCCAGAACCACTCGTTCCCGGGTCCCCGCAGGCGCGGTCCAGGCCGCCTCGACCTCGGAAAGCGGTCGCGCGACCGCCTCGATCGAGAAGGTGCCACGACTGATCAGGTCGACGAGGGCGGGGAGCGTGTCGAGGATTCCCTGTGGGGATACCGAGCCCTGCCCGCTTCCGAGAAACTGGATGTTGGCTTGCCGAAGTGCCTCCGACGGCAGCGCAATGTCTGGCCCTGCAACGGCACCGATCTGTACCCACGACAGGAGCCTGCTCCGGTCATCCCGAGCTCGCAGCAAAGGCATGATTGCGGATTCTGCGGGCTCGCCCCACAGATAGTCGAGGACGACGTCCACATTTGCCGCGCTTGCGGCAAGCTCGGCGGCGACCCGCGCGGGTTCACCGGCGAGATCCACGGTGGCGCTTGCGCCGAGCGCGCCGAGCGATGCGAGCTTCTCGGCGCCCCGCCCCGCGGCGATGACTGCTGAGGCGCCAAGGTAGCGGGCTATCTGGATGGCCAGCTGCCCGGCCGATCCGGTGCCGCCCATGACCAGAACTGACTGACCCGGCGTGAAGGTAACGCGCTTGCGGAGCGCCACCCAGGACGACATGGCTGGGTTCATCGCCGCGGCGACCAGGACAGGATCGGAGTCCGAGGGCAACGGGATGCTGCGGCGCGTGTCGATTACGCTCCGCTCCGCCATGGCGCCGTGGGGTGTGTCGGCAAGGACGAAGTAGACCAGCGATCCGTCCGCGCGTCGTCCCACGCCATCGATCCCCGGGATCAGCGGGAGCTCGTGAGTCGACGCGTAATGCGACCCGGCGGCCTGCGAGCGAACTCGTGGATGGAGGCCGGCCGCGATCACGTCGACCGGTTCCTCGTGCTTGTTCTGCGGGACGGGCTCGGCGAATTCTTCGTACCGGGGTGGCTGTCCGAACTTCCTGACGACTGCGGCATGCATTCTGTGATCCTTCGAAATTAGTTGGTGATACCAATTATATAGTTGGTATCACGAACTAAATCAAGTACGCTTGCCACATGGATCGCGAATCGGCTGGCGCGATGACGTCGCCCGCGGTCGATGCACTCGTGCAGTTGAGCTTCGCGGTGCAGCTCGTGCTGACTCGTGCTGCGGCGGACCATGATCTGTCGGTGACGCAGCTTCGGCTACTTGGCATCCTGCGCGATCGCACGCCGTCCATGGCCGAGATCGCCGACTATCTCGAACTCGACCGGTCATCCGTCTCGGGTCTCGTCGACCGCGCTGAATCGCGCGGACTGGTGTCACGACGAACAGCTGACCACGATGCCAGAGTCACGCTGGTCGAACTCACGTCGCACGGTCTGACGCTTGGTGCTCGGATCGCCGAATCAGTCTCCAGCGAACTCGATGCACTCCTGGCCGCCGCCTCCGCCGCAGATCGGGCGAGCATCGAAAAGCTGGCAGCGTCCGTGGCCGAAACCCGAGCTTCCGTACAACGGTCCCGCAGGGCATCACAGTGATTAGGAGCGAACTCCAACCGGGTCTTGGTGCGCCGACCCCTAGCCGTGCTCGGAACTTCGGATGTCGCGAGCGCGCCTGTAGTGCCATGGCCACGCCAGCAGAATGGCAGCGATCACCGCGACAACAGCGATCGTCGTCTCCTCCTGCCAGAACGGGCTCAGAACGTACTCGCTTTGGACCCGCATCGTATCGATACTGACAGCAGCGAACTCGGCGCAAACGGATGCCGAAACAAGGAGCAAACCTCGCGAAATCCTGTTCGACCGGGATAGCCCGCAGACTCCGAACCCACTGAAGAGAACAACTGCGGGAAGGCTTGGACCCAGCCAGCCCATGCTCCAGGCAAGAATCCCGAACAGGACACTGACGGCAATAGCGAGCATCGCGACCAGGTGGGCCGCAAACGTTAACCGTCGGATGGTGAGGACGAGACTGATCGCGAGAAGCAGGCCGATGGTGAAAGACGGATTGGTGAATGGCCCGACATATCCGTTGAACGTGTGTGACGGATCCCAGCTGACAAAGGCGCAATAGAACACCGTAAATGCCACTCCAGTCGCCAAGGCGAGAGTTCCCACAAGTGAACGTTGTCCCGAGCCGATTGCACGTTGACGAAGCCCCGCGAGTCGGATGGTTCTACTGTCTTCAACAGTGAGTGCGGTGAGCCCGCGAGCCAGGGCCGAGTCAAGAAGTGTCCCCAGAACGACCTCTTCGTTCTGGTCTCTCCACGCCCGCGGATACCAACGCAACAGGCGGCGGTATTCCTCTTCAAGGTTCGACATGCGTCTTCCCATCATGAAAATTGAGCACGAACACGAAGTGCCGGACGTTGGACGAGCCGCTCCCGCGCCATGGCAACGTTTGCCTCAAGGCGCTCGACCTCCCGTTCGAGGCGCTGGGTGCCATCGCTGGTGAGGCGAAAATATCGTCGGGGGCGACCATCCACGAGCTCTTCGCCATCGATCGCGACAAGTCCTTCTTGTGTCATGCGCTCGAGCGCCGCGTACAGGGTCGGCACTTTCAGCTGCATGCGACCCTCCGAGAGTTCTTCGGTCTCGCGAAGTAGCGAATATCCATGACGACGACCTCCCGCAAGAGCGGTGAGAATCCAAAACGTCGGTTCGCGCATCTCCGTCGCCATAATGGCACCATATTCCCGTTACAAGAGTATTGCAAGGACTATCAGGCGACGCTGCCTGTGGTCGGCCCATCCGACATGGTGAAAACCAGCTCGAACTGATGTGTAACGATTCGGTGGCGAGCGGACAATACAGAGTGTGGAAGAACGCTGGAACGAGCTAGGAGCGTGGGAACGAGCGAGACAGCACGACGCCCGCGCGTTCGCGTCCATCTTCGACCACCACGAGGGACGAGTCTTCCGGCATTCCCTGCACCTGACGGAGAGTCGTCACGACGCCGAGGACGTGACCGCGGGCTCATTCTTCGAGCTCTGGCGTCGGCGAGAAGCAGTTCGCCTCGTTGGAGGCTCGACTTTGCCATGGCTGCTGGTCACGGCGACGAACCTTTCGCGGAACAACCGTCGCGCGCTCCGGCGCTATCGTTCAGTGCTTGACCGTCTGCCTCGCGCCGATAGCGAGACCGGTGCGCTTTTCGAGCCATCGTTCGAAGTCGACCGCGACCTCTATTCGGCGATGCGCAGCCTGAACAGCGTGGACGGGTCCCTTCTCATTCTGACCGCGATCGAAGGACTCTCGGTGAAGGATGCGGCGGGAGTGGTGGGCATTTCTGACGGGGCTGGCCGGGTGCGACTTCATCGGGCGAAAGAACGATTGCGCGACCAGCTGCAACAGCATGGTGAGCACATCCCGGCATTGACAGGTGGGAACAAGTGATGGAAACACGAATGAGTCGCGTGTTCGCGACAGCCGTCCGGCAGGAACTGATCGATAGGGCTGTTGCCATTCCCCGGGTTCGCCGTCGACGACTCTGGGTTTGGACCGGTGCGCTTGTCGGGGCTGGGATTCTGGCCGGAGGAGGCACCGCGATCGCGGCGGGAATCTGGGGAGTCCCGGGGACACCCCAGCTCGCCACGCTGACCGCACCCGTCCATGTGTCGGAAACAGGCACAGCAACCGTTGCGCTCGGTGTCGCGCCCGCTCGCACGAACAACGTGCACTTGGACCTGATCTGTTTGACCGCGGGCGACTTCACCTTCCCCGATGGCGCATCCGATCATTGCGCTGCGAGCGACGTCGGCACCCGATCGGCCGACACCACATATGACATGCCGGCGGGGCCCGGTCAAACTTCCGTGACGATCACGACCTCGCCAAGTGCGAAATGGGCTCTCACTGCGGGATGGACGACCGCGACGCTAACGCCGTGGGGAACCAACAGCCACGGGCAGACCTACGGAGCTCAGAATTCAAGCGGTACCCCGGACCTGATCGCCGCAGAAGCGACCAACGGAAAGTTCGGTTACGTTGTCGCGAGTCAACTCTCGAATGCCGACGGTGATACTGCTGCACTGCATTTCATGTCGCCGGCACAAGCTCTCGCCTGGCAGAAAGCACACCAGGGCGAGACGGAGACAATCCCGGTCTATGAATCCGATGGGACCACCAAGATAGGTGTCTTCACGGTCGGAAACTAACGCGGTCGGCCTGAGTGCCCCAAAACGTGAGTCGATCCTCTGCGGTGGGCCCCGCGGGGCTCGAACCCGCGACCAACGGATTAAAAGTGACTCCCAAGACCCCGAATAGCCGCCGTTTCCGAGCAGCCCCCGCTCATTTGCTAGCCAACTAGGTTCGTTGTGATGAAGGGGACATCAAAGAAGCCATCACAGTTGTGGGCAAAGGGTGGGCAAACGATACTCCCGCGCGGCTGCGTGCGACGGTTGTCTGTGATGTGAGCGAACAGTCCGTGGGAATCCGCCCCTACCGATCTTTGGCTAGGTCGGTCGGTCGGCGAAATGCTAAATCGACGCTGAGGGCCACGACGGCTATCGCCGAGACTGCCCCCATCGCCACCGACCACAGTATCGGGACGCTGGGATCAGGGTAGAACGCCGATAAAACTACGGAGGCCGCAGCGCCAGCGAGAGCACCGACTCCCGACACAAGCGTCGCCTGCAGTGCAATAAGCAAAAGGATTGATCTGCTCGATGTCCCGGCCAGCCTGTATACCGCAACCTCGCTGCCTTGCAAACGGAGCGAAATCACCATGGAAATACCTCCGACGAGCCCAAGCAGCAACGGGAAAAAGCGATCAGCTCGCTGAAGAAATTCGGCAACAGGATCGTCGGGCTCTTGTAGCGCTGGGAGCGCACTAATCGGCGCACCGGAAACAACCAGCGTCGATTCCAGAGCAGGCGTGATTGTTGTCGCCTCCGCATATGGCTGTAGCCGAACTAGACACTGAGCACCCCACCGGTCGCGAGCGGTTAGGCCAATAACCAATGCCGAATTGGTCCCAATTCCGGCTGGCTGATTGAGCCCAACAACGGCCGATATTGGCGAAGCATTGGAGTTCACAATTACTTCCTGTGTTTTAGACGATGGGGTGGTGAGAGAAGCCCCAATGACGACGGCGGCTTCACCGAGCTGAGGAATGAGCGTGCTGCTTGCGCGGAGGAGCGGAATCGAATCACCAACGGCGGAGACGTCGACGCTGCCTGCAGGTATGAGCAACCCAGCGGCCACTACGCCTGGTTTAGACGCGAGACCTTCGCACGAAGCCCGACTGATCAACGAAGTTGTGTTCGGGTCAGACGACTGGAACGCAATTACATTCCTCCCTTGCTCAGTCAGGCTCGCAATTCGCGCCTCGAAGGCCTGCGTCTCGAATGCGAGCAAGGTCGGCACCGCGACGCCAAGAAGTACCTGCAGCACAACGAGTAAGTACATTCTTGAGCGGAGATCGAAAACGTTGCGCACGGCCTCCCGCGCTAGATACCCAAGTTTCCATTCGTTGTGCGTCACGCGGGTGGCCTTACATAAATCACGTCGTCCGCCGCCGCCATCAGAAACGGGTCATGCGTCGCGACGACAATTGTTGCCTTCTCAGATAGCCCACGAAGTATTGAAGCAACCTCCCTCGTGTTTGCCTCGTCGAGGTTTGCAGATGGCTCGTCGGCAAACACCGCGCCTTTGTGTGCGGCTAGTGCCCGCGCGAGCGCTAGTCGCTGAAGCTCCCCTCCTGACAATGTCTTCGCGAGCTGGTCGGAGCGGGATCCCAGCCCCACCATTTCGAGTGCATGTGTGGCTTCCTCGCGGGCGGCACCCAGTGAGATTCCTTGGCTCAGACCCGCGATCATGACGTTATCGATGGACGAGCGCGCGCCAAGCGCGTTGGAGCCCTGTGGGACCCAAGCCACTTCGGAGGACAATGGGGGCGAGTGCTCGGTATCGCCGTCGAGTTGGATGAAGATTTCCCCTGCCCTCAACCGCTGAAATCCGGCCATCGCCGCCAGCAGGGAAGACTTGCCGCTTCCCGATGGCCCAACCAATGCCGTCACCCGTTGCGCAGCGATGCTCGCGGTGAAGTGCTCGAAAACAATCATGTCGCCGTACGCGATGCTCGCGTCGATGATCTCTATTTGCATGTCCTGAGCACATCCCGAGACAGGGTGTGGGGGTCTCGCAGGATGGTTTTGCCAACAAGCGATCGATTGACCGACGTCAAGCCCAGCTCCCCCAGCGTCGCTTGAGAGACGGTCAGCTTTTGGGGTACTGGCCGAGCGGATCCTACTGTGTGAACAAAGACACATTGCGCTCCCAGCGATGAGATGAAAATTGCACTGTTCGGTACGACGCCGTAGGAAGATCCGTTCTTCAAGTACAGCAACCCGCCGCTGTAGCTGCCCACGGAGCCATCACTGTTCGACGACGTGAATTGGCTCGTCCCGTTGAGCTTGGCGTCCTGCAGGACCTTGTAAACCTGAGCAATCTCGGTTGAAGTTGGTGTGAGGGAGGCTAGAGCAACTTTCTCAGATCCGAGCTGGAAGACAACAGGGGAATCCTTCAGCGGCTCTAGATTGGTGCCTTGATCGGATGCGGCAAAGGTCATCGTACTGGGCAGCTTTTCTGCTGAATAGGCGGCGGTGCCGGGGGACACCGAATCGCCAACCTGGAGGAGAGAGTCACCTATGACCTTGACTGATGGCGGGACATACGCGCCGTAGGCGACGCGGAATGTGCCGTCCTGCTTTTGCCCGATGCTAGCTTGAAATTTTCTGATCGCAACGACGACCGCAGGCAATATTCGGGGACCGACCGAGCTGGCCGACAGGTACCCAGTCGAACTCAAGAATTCAGTAAGAACTTGCGCATCGGAACCCGTGTCGCCATATGACAGGTCGCGATATAAGGGCGAGCTGGCCTGAAACGCCACTACGGGCACGTAGTCGACTGCGAAGAGTTCTTTCCCTGGTGCAACAGTGTCGCCGCTGTGCGCAACCACGGCTGTGACTAGTCCACCAGAGGGAGACACAATCGACGCCGGGGTGCCAAAACTGACCACCGTATTGACTGAAGTTCGATACTCATCCAGACGACTACCAACTACGGCAAATTGCGACGGAGGTTTCTGAAATCCCTCACCCTCGCGCGCGACCGCCAAGGGCACAGCAACTGTCACTAGCGCGATGGGAACAACCCAGACCGCGATGAGGGGTAAAAGATATAACCAGGGCGGCCTTCTGTTAATGCGTGAAGCAGGATTGTGGGTTGATCCCCGCTGCCGCGAGTTGGTCATCGATTTCAGCCCTTGTCTTGCGGGGAGTGATGCCGGCGGTCACCAGGCACTGTCTCAGCGTATTGGTGGTATCGGATCGATCGATGTTCTCAAGTTGCCAAGCGTCGTCGATCGCGCCAAATTCTAACGCGTAGCATCGCGCGTCGTCCTTGGTACCGGCGGTGGGGAAGCTGTATTTGATGAGGTAGCCAGTAGAGTCCGAAATGATCAAATCCCAGCCGGCCTTTTTCATGCAACTTTGATAGCGGCGGAATCCGGCTTGGTATTCGTCGGCCGTGACTTTGCCGTCGGCCATGGCGGCAGCCTGGGCCGCTGACATATGCGCTGTGTCCGAGGTTCCAGCTGTGGCCCCGCCACTGGCCGGGCTCGAGCATGCGCTAAGCGCACAGAGCACCAGGCCAGCGGCGAGAACCGCGACGCTTCTTTGAAATTTCAATAGATGTAAATCTTCGTGTTCTTGGTCGTTGTGTGCTGTCCTTGCACGGTGAGCGGGATGGCCGTTTCGGCATCGCTCGGGTCCGAGACCCAGCTACTGGTGTACGAAGTCGGCGACGAGCTGTATGGATAGAAAACGACACGATCCTTGACGAGGCCGCAGGTTCCGAAGACCATGTAGGTGTCTGACCAGTCGGTTCCGGTGCCCCCGGAGTACGTACCTCCCGTGCAGCCCCACGGCGGGCTCGCCATGGCTGGAGCGCTTCCAATCCCGATGAGGCCGACGGAAAGTGTCGCTACCCCAAGTGCCACCGCCAAGCGTTTTCTCGTTACCTTCTTCATTACTTCTCCAAACTCGAGCAATCCCAGACCCGGTGCCTGATAGTCGAGAACATATCGCATTTTCTGCGCGAGCAATAGACCGTTTGGTCTACCAGTTGACCAGCTTTGCTTTACAGGAGCTTAGGGAGGCCCGATTGCGCAGCTGGCCCCGCTTATTGGCTGATCAAACGCTCATTCGAAGTCTCCTCCTGTAAGCTTTCGGTCCGTTCATAGTAGGTGCCCTCAGTGCGGACAAATTGGCTTGGTTGGTCACTGTCACAGACGTCCCGAATTCATTTGTCGCTGTCGATGCTCCAGCCGGCGGAGCCGAGGTAGATTTCGAGTTGGCTGATGCGGCGTTTGGCTTCTTCGATGCGGAGCTCGGTGTTGTCCCATTCGGCGGTGGTGGCTCCATCGGCGGTTGCGGGGAGTTCTTTCTCGAGATCGATGATGGTTTGGAACCGTCGGAGTGCGCGTCGTTCGGCGAGGAGTTCTCGGAGCGCCTCGAGCTGGGATCGTTCGCTCAGTTCATCTGCGGTGACCGGACGGTAACCGCCGTCGGTCAGGCCGGACACCCAGGCATCAAACTCGGCGACAGACATTGCAGCGAGGTCCGGGGTGATGTTGGGGAGGTCGAGGTGTTCGTGCGGGGAGCCGAGCGGCGCCAGGATGAACAGCGGGGAGACCCGAAGCGCTGCAGCGATGTTGAGTAGCTGTGCGACAGCAAGATCGTTCTTCCGGTTCGCCTCGATGTTCTGAAGGATCGACTCGGTCACCGAGTCTCCCGGTATTGCTTCGGCCAATACTTTCGTGCTCGCGAAGCCGCGAGCTTTACGGAGCGCGGCGATGCGAGCGCCGACAGTGGCGGCCGTTCTGAAGTCTGCCATGCCGACAGGGTATCGCCCGAGCCTCTGTGCTGGCATTCCTCTCTAATCCTAAGTCTGTTAAAAACACGGATATAAAACTCAAATCCTGTTAAAAACGTGTACAGTCCAAAACATGGAACTCACCACTTTGGTACTTCGCCAGCTCGTTCGTCGGGCGCGAAGGGGTGAACGAAGGCTTGACGTGTCTTTATCCCTGTCCCACCGCTGCTGCCGCGCGGGCGCGCTTCCCAACCCCTCACACTCACCAGTTCATGGGAGGGGTTGGGAAGTAAAGCAGCAGCAGTGGGACAGGGATAAAGACAAAACAAGAAGAAGAAAAGAAAGAGACAAGTTCGGAGCCGGACGAGCAACAAGAAAGAGAGATCAGGAGAACGACGAGATGGCGTTGGTTACGGCACGAGATGAGCAGATGATCGAATGGCTGAAGGTCGTTCGGGTCACGGACATGGAGTCGATCAGGTTCGCCCTGGCCGCGTTCGCCGACGCAACACAGCCGGTGACGTTGAGGCGGGCGCAGCAGTGGGCGGCGCGCTTGGTCGAGCTGGGGCTTGTCGACAAGCAGCGACTGACCCTGCAAGACGGGTCCGCCATTTGGGCCACACAACGGGCGACCGGGATGCGACCGCTGAACGTTCTCGGGCAGACGTTCCGTCATGAGGTGGCTGTCGCGTCCGCCTCAGCGAGATATCTCTTCAACGGGTGGAGTTGGGCACGAGACCGGAAAGCGTCGAGCTACCACGACCACCAAGCGGATGGGATCGCCACCCGCGGGGATGAGACTGAGCTTGTCGAAGTCGAGCTGACTCCGAAAGCGATTGAGAGATACGCACCGATTGTCAACAGCCACTCCTGGCGCATCAGCCGCGAAGGCGTCACCCGCGTCGTATACCTCTGCACTGCGGATGCGACTCGGATGGTCAGGCGTGAAGCCGACAAGCTGCTGTTCCGCGATGACAAGTCGCGGCTCGTCACGATCACGGCGTTCGATAAACGCGGAACCTGGATTGACGAGTCAGGACGTTTCCCAACGCAGTGGACATCGACCGAAGTCCAGGTCACCGACCCAAACGAATTGCTCGAGACACACGTCATCCGAGCCCGAGCCGTCGACGGGCAACGACCTGTCCCGGTTAACCGGCTGTTCTAGGTGCAGTCGTGGGAAGCATCACTCCGTACGACACGAACGCCGGCCGACGCTACCGCGTGCGATATCGGACGCCTTATCGCACGCAGACCGACAAGCGTGGCTTCAAGACCAAGCGCGAGGCGGAGCTATTTCTTGCGAGTGTAGAAGTCACGAAAGCTCGCGGCGAGTTTGTGTCGGCCGCGCGATCGCGTATTTCGACCGGCGAGTGGGCTTTGCGCTGGATCGACAATCAGATCCAGTTGAAGCCATCAACCAAAGAAGGCTACGAGTCGGTCGTTCGCACACGCATCATTCCGAAATGGGGACTGGTGCCCCTGTCAGAGCTCACGCACGCGGGCATCCAGGACTGGCTATCCGCAGAAGCTCGCCGTGCGGCCCCAGCGACTGTCCGCGGCTATCACCGCGTGCTTTCGCTCATGCTGAAATATGCGATCCGGGACGGACGCCTAAGTCGCAACGTGGCGGATGGAATTCGCCTGCCGCGAATCACTCACGAACCACACGGCTATCTCACTCACGCGCAATTGCGCGAACTTGCGGAGCGCAGTAACGATGACGGCGATGTTGTCCTGTTCCTTGGGTACACGGGCCTCCGCTGGGGCGAGATGGCCGCGCTGCGGGTCCGTGACCTCGATACCGGGCGACGCCGAGTCAACGTCATGCAAGCGGTCACGGAGGTCCGCGGGGAACTTATCTATGGCACGCCGAAGAACCACAGTCGCCGCAGCGTGCCGTATCCGTCGTTCCTTACCGAGATGCTCATTGCTCGTTGCGCGGGCAAGGATCGCGACGCTCTGATTTTTGGCTCTCCTCACGGAGCACCCCTGCGCAACCAGAACTGGCGTCGCCGCAACTTCGATCGCGCCATGGGCGAGATGATCGAGGTCCATCCAGAGATCCCGAGACTGAGCCCCCACGATCTGCGACATACAGCTGCAAGCCTGGCAATTTCTGCCGGGGCGAACGTGAAAGCAGTCCAACGAATGCTCGGTCACGCCTCGGCGGCGATGACCCTTGACGTCTACAGTGAGTTGTTTGACGACGACCTCGACGCCGTTGGCGACGCCCTCAGCCTCGCCGGAGCTCCAAAAAGTGTGGGCAAAGCGTGGGCAAAACCTAAATCGCAGGCTTCGACCGACGCAGCGACTCTTTGGTGATGATCCTCAGATCCCAGTAAATAAAAGGGAAGTAGCGGAATCCCCCGCGGTGGGCCCCGCGGGGCTCGAACCCGCGACCAACGGATTAAAAGTCCGATGCTCTACCAACTGAGCTAGAGGCCCGCGTCAACAAATCTAGTGCCTCGAGGCCGAGGCGATCACACAGCAACTTGCTCATCAGCGCTCAGCAAACTGCGAGATACTCCGCACATGGGACTTCTCCTCGTCGGGTTCATCGGCGGGTTCTTGACCGGGATTTCCCCGTGCATCATCCCGGTGCTCCCCGTCATTTTCTTCTCCGGCGGCACGGAGGCCGCCAGGCCTCTAACCACCGCTCGCAACGCTTTCACCGGACGCCGGCCATACCTGGTCATCCTCGGCCTGGTCGTCAGCTTCAGTTTCTTCACCCTCGCCGGATCGTTCCTGCTGAGCCTGCTCCAACTGCCGCAGTCAACAATCATCTGGATCGGGATCGTCTTTCTCGTGCTGATTGGCGTCGGACTGATCGTGCCCCGGTTCGAGCGGATTCTCGAGAAGCCGTTTGCGTGGATCCCGCAGCGCCAGGCCACCGGCGACCACGGCGGGTTTCTCCTCGGCATCGCTCTCGGCGCCGTCTTCGTGCCGTGTGCCGGCCCGGTTCTGGCTCTGGTCGTTGTCGCGGGTGCAAAGGGGGCAATCAGCGCGGACACGCTGCTCGAAACGCTTGCATTTGCGATCGGCGTCGCCATCCCGCTTCTGATCTTCGCGCTCGCGGGTCGACGGCTCGCGGAGCGCGTTGCGGCATTTCGGCGGCACCAGCGCGGCATTCGCGTCACCGCCGGAATCGTCATGATCGCTCTGGCGGCGGCCGTGGTCCCGCTGTACAACCTGCCCGGACTTCTGCTCCAGGTCATCCCCGACTACACCAGCAACCTGCAGGCGGCTACTGCGGGGCTGAATTCGACCATCGGATTCGGCAGCGCCAAAACAAAGGCGGGCGCGAAGACCGGAAGCGCGAAGGCTGGAAGCGCAAGTACCGCGTGCGCGGCGGATGTCAGCACTCTCGTGAACTGCGGAACCGCGCCGGAGTTCACGGGAATCGACCAGTGGTTCAACACCGCGAACGACAAACCGATCACCCTGAAGAGCCTCCGCGGCAAGGTCGTTCTGGTCGACTTCTGGGCTTATTCGTGTATCAACTGCCAGCGCTCGACCCCGCACCTGAACGCCTGGTACAAGTCGTACGCGAAGGACGGCTTCGTCATCGTCGGGGTTCACGCTCCGGAGTATGCGTTCGAGCACGTGCCCGCCAACGTTCTGGCCAGCGCGAAGCAGCAGGGCATCAAGTATCCGATCGCCCTGGACAACGAGTTCGACACCTGGACCGCGTACGGCAACCAGTACTGGCCCGCCGAATACCTGATCGACGCCACCGGCCAGGTGCGCCACGTGGCCTTCGGTGAGGGCGACTACAGCAGCACCGAGAACCTCATTCGCACGCTTCTGAAGGATGCGTCTCCGTCGGTCTCGCTCCCCAAGGCAACCGATGTCGCCGACACGACCCCGACTGACAAACTGACGCCGGAGACGTACCTGGGATCGGAGCGTGCGCCGTCCGCGAGCTTCCTGAGTCCCCCCGGATACCAGCAGGGGACCGCCAGCTACACGTTCCCATCCGGATCTCTGCCCCTCAACGATTACGCCTTCAGCGGCGCATTCACGGTCAGCGACGAGTCGGTCACCGCGGCCAATGGCAGTTCGGCCATCCGGCTGCACTACGAGGGATCGCATGTATACCTCAACGTTGGGGGCACCGGAACGCTGACGGTGACCGACTCGGCCGGGACGCGGACGATCCCCATATCGGGCGCGCCAGACATCCACGACGTCCTGGCGCCGGGCGGATATCGAAACTCCACCGTCACCATCAAACTCAGCAGCGGGCTCTCGGCCTACTCGTTCACCTTCGGCTAACCGAAGGAACCGTAGGCTGGATGCGATGGCCGACGATTTTCACAAACCCACCCAGTACTCCGGCGACAAGTTCGATACCTACGAGGGCGGAGAGGATCCTGCCCAGATTCTGCGGGTCGCTCACGACACCGCGCACGCGCTGGTCAATCGCGCGAGGGACAACGACGACCCCGAAGTGCTCGAGCGGCTGATCGCCTACACCGACGACCACGGCATCGATGCGATTGCGGAACTCTGGGCTCGCTCGAGTCCCCGAAGCCTTCCGGGTGCACTGTGGCGCATCTATCTGGTGCGGCTGCTTATCCGTCAGGATCCCGCCGGTACCAGCCTGCTGTTCCAGCGCGGCAGCGAGGTTCTGGAGACGATCGACCCTGTCGTCGCGGGAGCCCCGATGCCGACCGGACCGGACGAGATAACCGAGCTCGCCGATGAGATCCTGCGGGGTATCTTCATCGGCGACTTCTCGATAGCCCTTGATCGTGCTGCAGCATTCTGTCGGGTCTGCGCCGCGGGAGCGACCAGCGTCGCGGACGACGCCGACCTGGTCTCGGACGAGCGGGCGGCGGAACTCACGGCGCGCGCAGATCGCTTCGCATTGACGGCGGACGAGTTCACGGCGTGCGCACGGCTCAATCGCGCCGGCTCGCTGAGCTAAATCCGCCCGCGGGAGCCATTCTTACGATTTTCGACCCGCATTCTTGCTCAATCCCCAGACTGGGCCGATAGCCAAGGCGTATGCATTCTGAGAGTTCTCACACAAATCTGGAATCCGCCGTCGATGCAAAGGGCGACTCGGGCAAGCCTCTCGTGACTAAGCCCGAGTTGTATTCGCGTCGACGCGTCATTGCCGTCGGCGCAATCCTTGGCGCCGGGATTGCAACCGCGGTGGTTCTTGGCGAGACGACCCGTGGTGCGCCGGCTCACACCGGTGCAGTGGCCCTTCCGTCGCGATCCTTCAAGAGCACCCGACTGAAAGCTCAGGCCATGATTACGGAGCAGACCGGGGAGACCGCTCCGGGATACCTGTTCATCGAACCCGAGACCACCATTTTCAACGGCATGATTGTCGATAACGGTGGCGAGGCGGTGTGGATCGATCCTTCCGGGGCCTCGATGACCGACGTCGCGGTGCAGACCTTCGAGGGCAAACCCGTGCTGACGTACTGGTCGGGCAACGTTGCCGGGGGGCATGGCAAGGGCGTCGGCAATATTCTCGACGCGAGCTACCGGACGATCGCCGTCGTAAAAACCGGCCCCGGCATGGATGCCGACCTGCACGAGTTCCATCTCACGCCGTGGGGTACGGCGTTGATGACTGCATACCCAACCGAGAAGGCAGATCTGTCGTCTGTGGGTGGGCCGGCCAGTGGTTACCTGCTCAACGGTCACATTCAGGAGGTCGACATCAGGACGGGCGCGGTGCTCCTGAGTTGGAGCGCGCTCGATCACGTCCCCGTGGCCGAGACCTACGCCGACGTCAAGGACCCCGGCGATGGCCTCGGCAAGACGCCAACGACCGGGTTCGATGCCTACCATCTCAACTCGATCGACTACGACAAAGACGGCACTACGCTGTACATCTCCGGGCGTCACACCCACACCATTTACGCCATTGACCGCAAGACCGGTGCGGTGAAGTGGCGGATGGGCGGTAAGAAGAGTGATTTCGCAATTGACAAGAACGCGCAATTCGCTTGGCAGCATCACGTCCGCAAGCGGACCGATGGCATATTCACCGTCTTCAACAACCATTCGAGGACATCCACAGACCCTGTGACCTCGAGCGGATTGCTGCTCAACGTCGATGAGGCTTCGCGCACCGTGTCCCTGCAGAGGTCGTTCGATCACGGCATCCTGTCGACGGCGCAGGGAAGCGTTCAACCGCTCGAGAACGGAAACGTGCTGATTGGCTGGGGTGGCAATCCGGTCATAACGGAGTACACGGGCGACGGGAAGCTCGTTTACAAGGCGACACACGTCGGGTCTGCGTCCTATCGAAGCTTCCGCCACGAATGGGTGGCCCATCCGACAACTAAGCCTGTCATCGCTGTCGAGACCAAGGGCGCGATGTCAAAGGTATATGTGAGCTGGAATGGCGCGACCGAAGTCAGAAAGTGGCGCATCATGACCGGCAAGGATGCGGGCAGCCTGACGCAGGCCGTCATCGTGGCTCGTTCCGGGTTCGAGACCGTCGCCACCGTGCCCAGAAGCTCGGTGATCGCCGTTCAGGCGCTCGACGAGTCCGGGTCGATTATTGGCAGGTCGAAGGCGGTTCTGTCGGCATAACTCGCGTCCGCTAAAATGGTTGTCTCCGGGCCGCAGTAACCCCGGGCTCCACTAATAGCCGCTTCGAGCGGCCTTGCGCCGAGAGGCGTTCTGCGGCCCGGGTCCAAAGTTTTCTGTATCAATTCTTTGACATCTCTCAGACCTGACTGCTATCGAGTACGTATGTCAGATTCCGATCGCGTATCGAAGCCCGCAACGGAACCCAACGGGCAGGTCACGAAGAGGCAGCTCCCCTACACCCGACGCGGCTTTCTTGCCCTGGGTGCGATAGCCGGCGGGGGAGTGGCGCTCGCTGTGGTCGCGGGCGAATTGACCAGCCCCCATTCCACGGCGACAACGACTCCGGCGACCGGACCGCTTGCGCCAACTCTTCCGGTCCGCTCGTTCAAGAGCACGAACCTGAAGGCGCAAAGCGTGGTCACCCGCCAGTTGGGGGAGACGGCGCCCGGCTACCTCTTCATCGAGCCGGAGACGGCGACGGTCTTCCACGGCATGATCATGGACAACAGTGGTGACGCCGTGTGGATCGGGCCCGCTGGCATCCAAATGACGGACGTCAAGGTGCAGTCCTTCGAAGGCAAGCCGGTATTGACCTTCTGGTCCGGAACCGTAGACCTCGGGCACGGCGACGGCGTCGGGAACATCCTCGACACCAGCTACCGGACGATTGCCAAAGTGAAGACAGGGCCGGGCATGAACGCGGACCTGCACGAATTCCATCTCACCCCGTGGGGCACTGCTCTGATGACCGCGTACCCGACAGCCAAAGCGGACCTGACAGCCGTCAAGGGGCCTCGCAACGGCTACATCATGAACTGCCATGTCCAGGAGGTCGACGTAAAAACCGGCGCGGTGCTTCTCGACTGGAGCGCGCAGGACCACATCGACCTGGCGGACACCTACGCATTTGTCGCCAACCAGGCCGACGGCAACGGCAAGAGTGCGGCAAGCCCATTCGACCCGTTTCACTTCAATTCGATCGACTACGACGCGGACGGTACGACGCTATACATTTCCGCTCGCCACATGCATACCGTTTATGCAGTCGACCGCAAGTCGGGCGCGATCAAATGGCGGATGGGCGGCCGCAAGAACGAGTTCACGATTGCGAAAAACGCGCAGTTCGCCTGGCAACATCACGTCAGGAAGCGATCTGACGGGGTGTTCACTCTTTTCAATAACCACTCGAGGACGGCGGGCGACCCGACCACGTCGCAGGCGTTCGTCCTCAATGTCGACGAGGCGGCGAGAACCGTCGGGTTGCAGAAGTCCTACGATCACGGCATCCTCGCGCCAGCGGAGGGCAGCGTCCAGCCACTGGTCAATGGCAACGTCCTGATCGGCTGGGGCGACAACCCCGTCGTCACCGAATACACCGGCGACGGCAGGCTCGTCTACGAGATGACTCACGTTGGTACCGCAACCTATCGGGTATTCCGCTCGGAGTGGGTCGCGAGTCCGACAACTGTTCCGGATATCGCCGCCTCCATAGTCGGCAACAAGACGCGAATCTACGTCAGCTGGAACGGCGCGACGGAGGTTCGGCACTGGCGAATCCTGACCGGCGATGGTGCGAGCAGTCTCTCCCAGGCGATGATCGTCCCGCGTTCGGGCTTCGAGACAGCTTCGTCCGTCCCCCGGGCGGCCGCCGTAGCTGTGCAGGCGCTGGACTTCAGGGGTAACGTCCTCGCGACCTCGAGAGTGGTTCGGACCGCCTAGACCAAACCGCCGGGGCCCCCGCGCCGAATCATGACCGTGGACTGTCATGCTTAGGCTGGTGAGCTCGGATCTCGAAAAAGATACTGACAGGGATAATCCTGTGCCGGTATCTCTGAACGATCTACTCGGTCTGGTTGCGGAGGGCGACCAAGCCGCGTTTGGCGAACTCTATGACCGGTCATCCAGTCGGGTGCTCGGCCTTGTGCGTCGGCTGCTGAAGGATCATGCACAGTCAGAAGAGGTGACGCAGGAGATCTTTCTCGAAGTGTGGCAGAACGCGAAGCGCTACGACCCTGCGAGAGGGAGCGCAACAACCTGGATCCTCACGATGGCGCATCGCAGGGCGGTGGACCGGATCCGTTCATCCCAGTCGACACGCGACCGGGACACCAAAATTGGTTTACGGGACATGGACACGGAATACGACTCGGTTTCCGAGTCCGTCGAGATACGGGTCGAGCACGAAAGGGTTGGGCAGGCTTTGCAACGACTAACGGAATTGCAGCGGCAGGCTGTCACTCTCTCGTATTACGGCGGCTACAGCCACAGCGAGGTGGCGGAGATGCTGAACGTGCCGGTCGGCACGGTCAAGACGCGCCTGCGTGACGGGATGATCCGTCTGCGCGATGAATTGGGGGTGGCGTCGTGATGGCCAACAACAGGAACTTCGCTGGCAGTGGCTCATACGTGCTCGGCGCGATGGACGCCGACGAACGGGAGGAATTTGAAGGTCTGCTTGCGGACTCCGCGGAGTTGAGAAGTGAGGTGACCGAATTGACCGATACGGCTGTGCTGCTCGGGATGGCGGTCGACCCCGTTGATCCGTCACCGGCGCTCAAGCAGAACATCATGGCTCGGCTCAGCCAGACTCCGCAGCTTCCGCGCGAGGATGCCCCGGTGCGCGCCCTGCGCGCTGTGCCTGCCCTCGAGGAAGAACCGGACGCCCTACCCGGTTCCACGGGCGCCGCACTCAGCAAAGCGCGAACCCGCTGGTACACGCGACCGGCGGTCGCGATCACTGCGGCGGCAGCAGCCGTCCTGCTCATCGTGGGCGGGATCGTTGGCACCAATGTTGCAATCCAGGGGGCGAACAGCAGCCAGCAGGCGGACGCGCTCGCCGCGATCACAACGGCGTCCGACGTCCAGCGTGCGCAGGCATCCGTGTCGACCGGTGGCACCGCGACTCTCGTCTGGTCGCTGCATCTGAAGAAGTCGGTGCTCATCGGCAAAGGTCTGAAGACTCTGCCCGCAGGCAAAACCTACGAACTCTGGTACATCAACTCGGCCGGAACGCCGACGCCCGCCGGGTTGTTCGAATCGAAGGGCGCGAGCACACTGCAGGTGCTGTCCGGCACGATGACGAAGGGTGACACGGTCGGAGTTACCGTCGAGCCAGCGGGCGGATCGAAGGCTCCGACGACGAAACCGATCGTCGCGATCGCCTCCGCCTAGGCTTAGATTTCGATACGCGCCGCTAGACGAAGCTACTCAATCTTCGGATAGCTCGACGCCGTGCGTCGGACTATCCGAACTTGCCCGAGACGTAGTCTTCCGTCGCCTGCACGGTCGGATTCGAGAAGATCCGCTTCGTGTCGTCGAATTCGATGAGTTTGCCGGGCTTGCCGGTTCCGGCGATGTTGAAGAATGCCGTGTGGTCGGAGACGCGGCTGGCCTGCTGCATGTTGTGAGTGACGATCACGATGGTGTACTCGGACTTCAGTTCCTCGATGAGGTCCTCGATCGCGAGAGTCGAGATCGGATCGAGTGCGGAACACGGCTCATCCATCAGGATGACTTCCGGCGAGACGGCGATCGCGCGGGCGATGCAGAGTCGCTGCTGCTGTCCGCCGGACAGGCCCTGGCCGGGCAGGTGCAGGCGATCCCTGACCTCGTTCCAAAGGTTCGCCCCCTTGAGTGACTTCTCGACCAGATCGTCCGCGTCAGTCTTCGAGATGCGACGGTTGTTGAGGCGCACACCGGCAAGGACATTCTCGCGAATCGACATCGTGGGGAACGGGTTCGGGCGCTGGAACACCATCCCGACCTGGCGACGCACGAGTACAGGGTCGACGCCCGGCGCGTAGAGGTCGTTTCCGTCGATGTAGACCTCGCCCTTCACATGGGCGCCGGGGATGACCTCGTGCATGCGGTTGAGAGTGCGCAGGAACGTCGACTTGCCGCATCCGGACGGGCCGATGAACGCGGTGACGGTGCGCGGCTCGATCGTGATCGACACGTCTTCAACGGCAAGGAAGTCGCCGTAATAGACGTTCAGATCCTTGACTTCGATTCGCTTGGACAACTGCGGGTTCCTTAACTGTTGGAGTAAGTCTGTCGGGCTAGCGCAGGCCCTTGGGCGAGAAGAACCTCGCCACCAGGCGCGCAATCAAGTTCAGGATGATGACAAGGAAGATCAGCAGGAGCGCGGCGCCCCACGCGGAGTTGATCGATCCCTGGATGTCGGTGCTGGGGAACTTGTAACCGGTGTACGCCTCGACCGGCAGGGTCTGCATTGGCCCGTTGAACGGATTCGCGTTGAAGTTGTCGGTGAAGCTTGCGGCCATGAAGATCGGCGCGGTCTCACCGATGACCCGGGCGATCGCCAGCATCACGCCGGTGACGAGGCCCGCAATGGCGGTGGGAAGCACGATCTTCGTGATGGTCGCGAACTTGGAAACCCCGAGGGCGTAGGACGCCTCGCGGAGCTCAAGTGAGACGAGCTTGAGCATTTCCTCGCTCGAGCGCACAACAATCGGGATCATGAGGACAGACAGGGCGACCGATGCGGAGAATCCGCTGAATGCCTTCGGCCCGACGATGAGCGAGAACAGCGAGAAGGCGAACAGGCCCGCGACGATGGACGGGATGCCGGTCATGACGTCGACGAGGAACGTGACCGTTCGCGACATCCAGGTCGAGCGCTGCGAGTATTCGACCAGGTAGATCGCGGTAAGGATTCCGATCGGAATCGACATGAGGGCCGCAATGCCGGTGATGATCAACGTGCCGACGATCGCCTGCCACGCACCGATGTTGACCGAGACCACGAGCGTCTTGGGGTTGAACACGTGCGCGGTGGTCGTTGAGATGAAGTTCCAGTTGATCTCGCCGATGCCGCGGGCGGCGACCGTGTACAGGGTAGAAATCAGGGGAGCCATGGCCACAAGGAATGCGACGGTCACGAGGCCGCGGATGACGCGATCCGTCGCCTTACGTCGATTTTCCACGAGTGACGACATCACACCGATGCAAACCAGGTAAATGATCGCGGTAATAACCAGCCAGCCGACAATGTTAAAACCGAGTGCAATAAGGATGGCCGCGCTGAGCGCAAGCGCGCCAATGAGGGTGTAGAGCTCGATGAACCTCGGCAGCTGGCCCGTCTTCAGCGAGTTGACAATGGGGCCCTTCGGAACCGAGGAGCGTGTCACGGATGGCGCGGTCATGCGCGTTGGGACCCTTCGATCGAATGGGCGTGGAGCGGGCCCGCCTCGGCGTCAACAAGCAGGACGGAACTCGGATCCGACGGCGGCAACTGCGCGACGCGGCGCTTCGTCTTCCTGCTCTTCGCGTCCGGACCGGTACGGGCGACGATGATTCGGGCGACCAGGTTGACGGCGAACGAGATGACGAACAGCATCAGTCCGGTGCCGATGAGGGCATCTCGCTGGAGATCGTTGGCATCCGGAAAGTTGAGCGCGGCGTTCGCCGCGACCGTCTGCGAGTTCTGGCCATCAGTCAGGATCTTGAGCGAGAAGATGAGCGACGGTGAGACGATGAGTGCGATCGCCATGGTTTCACCGAGTGCGCGGCCGAGGCCAAGCAGGATGGCGCTGATCATGCCTGAGCGCGCGTAAGGGAAAACCGCGAGACGGATCATCTCCCACTTCGTCGCGCCCATGGCGAGGGCCGCTTCTTCGTGCAGACGCGGAGTCTGCAGGAAGATCTCCCGGGAGATCGCCGTGATAATCGGAATGACCATGACGGCAAGAACCACGGCGCCTGCAAGGAGGGTCGAGCCGGTAGCGGAGGCCTGGCCGCCGAAGAAGGGTATCCAGCCGAGGTACTGGTTCAGCCAGTGGGTCAGCGGGATGAGGAACGGACGGATGACGAAAATGCCCCAGAGGCCGAAAACGATTGACGGGACAGCCGCGAGCAGATCCACGATGTAGCTCAGTACGCCGGCGATTCTCCGTGGCGAGTAGTGCGAGATGAAGAGGGCAATTCCGATAGCGATCGGGGCGCCGATAATCAGGCCGATGGCGGAGACGAAGACCGTTCCCCAGATCAGCGGTGCGACGTATCCCCAGAACGAGTTGTGACCCTGGGTGACTCCCGTCGACAGCTCGGGATTCGTTGCCCAGTTCGCCGTGATGGCAGGGATCGACTTGACAATCAGGAAGATCGCGACGCCCGCCAGAATCACCATGATCAGTGAGGCGGCGCCAGTGCTCAAGCCCTTGAAGATCCGGTCGGCCGGGCGAGACTTTGCGCGTCCCGCCCTGGCGCTCCCGATTGGAGCGCCAGGGCGGTTCACGATGTTGCTTACCAAATTATCTTGGCTGGTGCGGCTCGTCTGGACCTTTGCGTCCGCAGGGGTTTCGCTCACGTCATTCTTTCTTGAGCTAGCTGCCCGTGGCAGACCAGACGGTGGATGAAACGGGGACTACTTGACGAGCTTCAGACTAGTCGCGACATCAGCAAGGATAGAGGCGGGCAGCGGCGCTGCACCAGCGTTCTTCGCTGCAACTGCCTGGCCGTTCGTGCTGTCGATGAAGCCGATGTAGGCGGCAGCCAACTTCGCCTGCGCTGGGTCCTTGAACTGAGTGCAGACAACGTCGTACGAAAGCAGCGGGATCGGGTATCCAGCCGTGATCTTCGTAACGTCGATCTTCTGCGTAAGGTCACCCGTACCGCTCGGTGCGCTGGTCGCAGAGGCGGCAAAAGCCTTGGTCGCGCCTGCGGCAGAGTACTTCACGAAAGTCGAGCCGCTCGTGCCCAACTGGATCGAGGCCTGGGTTGCGGTTCCCACCGAGCTCTGATCGGCGTATCCGATGGTGTCCTTGCCGGCGGTAACCGTGGAGACGATTCCCGATCCACCCTGCTGGGCGCTCTCACCGGTAACCGGCCACGCGGTCGAAACCGGGTAGGTCCAGATGCTCGGCTGGGTCTCGCTGAGGTAGGTGGTGAAGTTCGCGGTAGTGCCGGATCCGTCAGCGCGGACGACGGGCGTGATCGGGTCGGGGGGGAGAGTTACTCCGGAGTTGAGTGCGGCGATCGCGGGGTCATTCCACGTGGTGATCGTCTTGTTAAAGATCTTCGCGATGGTTGTGGAATCGAGGTTCAGCTTGGTCACACCAGGCAGGTTGAAGATGATCGCAACGCCCGAGAGGTATACCGGAAGGTCAAGTCCGCCACCGGCTCCACAGGTTGTGGCGGCCGACGAAACCTGAGTCGGGTTGAGTGCCGAGTCGGTGCCGGCGAAGTCGTAGCTGCCGCCGAGCCAGTTGGTGACGCCGCCGCCGGAGCCCTGCGACTTGTCGTAGTTAATGGTCACACCGGTCGCAACCGAGGTGAACGCGGCGGTCCACGCGGCCTGCGCGTTGGCCTGGGCGCTGGAGCCGCCGGAAGTGATCGTGCCGCTGAGCGTGCTCAGGTCGACTGTCGGCGCAGCCGACTTGGTTGCGGTCGGCTTAGTCGCGGGCGTGCTGGAGCAGGACGAGAGTGCAATCGCGGTTACGAGGGCGATAGCGCCCACCGCTGCCACATTCTTGAGCTTCACTGTGTACCTTTCAGGGTTTTGGTCTCTGAGCGGCACCATCTGCGCGGACGCGCTGAGGCACCAGAGGGGGTCGGGCCGGTGCCGACCCAGTAGCCGAGGTTATGTTGGGGGCATTACCAGTCACCAGAGAATTGGTGAACGGACGGTAAACGCACGGTAACCGGTTCGAATTCGTCGGCGAAACGCCCCGCAACGGCGCGGATTTACTCCGGGTCCGGACTATGGGTTTCCATGGCGACAACTCCGGATTTCGGATGCTGCGACGAGACGTGCAGGACCGAGAATTCGCCCGTCGAGAGGGCTGCCATCGACTCGACGTCGCTGGTGTGTGCCGTTCCGGTCAGCGCCGCGAGTTCACGAATGATCTCGGGGATGACGGGACCGTGACTGCACAGGACCGCGGTCTTTTTCGCTTTCATCCGCTTTTCCAGAATGTTGGCGATTGTCGCCTCGTCGCTCTCGAACGCATCCTGGCTGAGACCGGAAACCTCTTTGGGCTTCACTCCGAGAAGCGAGGCGAGGGGTGCGATCGTCGCGACGCAGCGAACCGCAGTGCTGGTCAGGATCTTCTCGGGTCGATAGGCGGCAATGGCCGGACCGATGCTGGTTGCCTGAGCGGTTCCGCGAAGGAGGAGCGGCCGGGTCGCATCCGGTCCGTCCCACGCCTCGGCCGGAACAGCTTTGCCGTGGCGAACCACCACGATTGCGAACGTGCGTGCCCGACCAGACTTCCAGCGTTCGGCAAACTCATTGACGATGTCTACGTCGTGCGGGTAGGTGAGGTGATTGCGTGCCTTGCTGAGGGAAACCCACTCGAGTGCGGCAATCTCGTCGTTCGGACGAAAGCGGGCGGTCTCGAGCTCGTGGGCATCCACCTCAGCCGCCCAGTAATACACGATCTTGTTGCGCCCGCTCGGAATGCGGTAGTGCACCTCACCGAGGGGTGCGCCGAGCCCGACGGTGAGCCCTGTCTCCTCGGCGATCTCCCGTACGGCCGTCTGCTGCAGCATCTCGCCCGGGTCGACTTTGCCCTTGGGCAGGGAAATATCTTTGCGCTGGGCGCGATGCACGAGCAGGATGCGGACCTTACCGCCCACGATTCGCCAGCACACTGCGCCGGCGGCGAGTATGGCGGTCGCTTCCGTCATCGAAGCATGCCGATTCGACGGCGCTGTGAAATCTCCTTCATAAGAACATCCTGACTGTCTTCGAGCGGCGTCCCGTCATTCTTGCGCGAGTGGTGAGTCCAGAGTCCGGACTCGTCGAGCCACCACGACGCGGTCGTATCCGCCAGGTCAAGCTCAAAAATATGGTCGATCTCGGCGAGGTGACTCGGATCGGCCAGTCGGACAAGAGCCTCGACCCGACGATCGAGATTGCGGTGCATCATGTCGGCGCTGCCGATGAAAACCTGCGGATCTCCACCATTCAGGAAGGAAAATATGCGGGAATGCTCGAGGTACCGACCGAGGATTGAGCGAACCCGAATGTTTTCACTCAATCCCTCCTGACCCGGTTTCAGCGAGCAGATACCGCGGACCACGATGTCGACGGGCACACCAGCATTGCTCGCTCGGTATAGCGCGTCGATGATGGCTTCGTCGACGATCGCGTTCGTTTTGATCCGGATGCCGGACGGAAGGCCATTGCGCGCGTTTTCTGCCTCATCGCGGATGCGCTTGAGGAGACCGCGACGCATGTGCAGCGGTGCGACGAGCAACCGCTTGAACTTCCGCTCGATGGCGTAGCCCGACAGTTCGTTGAACAGTCGAGTCAGGTCTTTGCCGATGGTGTCGCTGTCGGTGAGCAGGCCGAGGTCCTCATAGATGCGGCTCGTCGAGGGGTTGTAGTTCCCCGTTCCGATGTGGCTGTAGTGCCGGAGGGTCTTGTCGTTCTCCTGGCGGATGACGAGCGCGAGCTTGCAATGCGTCTTCAGACCGACGAGACCATAGACGACGTGTACGCCCGCCTTCTCCAGCTTCTTGGCCCAGTTGATGTTCGCAGTCTCGTCGAAGCGAGCCTTGACCTCAACCAGCGCGAGGACCTGCTTGCCGGCCTCAGCGGCGTCGATAAGGGCCTCGACGATCGGGCTGTCACCGCTGGTGCGGTAGAGCGTCTGCTTGATAGCGAGCACGTTGGGGTCCGCGGCCGCTTGCTCCAGGAAGGTCTGCACACTCGTCGCAAACGACTCATAGGGGTGGTGCAGCAGAATGTCCTGGCGCCGGATCGACTCGAAGATGTCGGGAATTTCGTTGGCTTCGGTCGGGATGAGCGAGGAACTCGTGGTCGGAAGCTGCTTCGGGTACTTCAGCTGTGGCCGGTCGATCTTCGCGATCTCGAACAGTCCGCCGAGGTTGATCGGTGCCGGAAGGCGGTAGACCTCCTGCTCGGTGATGTCGAGTTCCTGCATGAGCAGGTCGAGGGTCGTGTCATCCATGTCGTCCGAGATCTCGAGACGAATCGGGGGACCGAACCGGCGCTGCAGCAGGCCCTTCTCGAGTGCCTGGATGAGGTTCTCGGACTCGTCTTCCTCGATCTCGACATCCTCGTTGCGTGTCACGCGGAACTCGTGATGCTCGAGGATCTCCATGCCGGGGAAGAGATCGCCCAGGTGATTGGAGATGAGGTCTTCGAGCGGGATGAATCGCTGGCGGCCCGAGCCGTCATCCGGAAGCTGCACGAACCGCGGAAGCAGCGGCGGAACCTTGATCCTGGCGAACTCGATGCGGCTGCTCTTGGGGTTTCGAACGCGCACTGACAGATTGAGGGATAACCCGGAGATGTAGGGGAACGGATGCGCCGGGTCGACGGCCAGCGGCATGAGCACCGGGAAGATTTGGTTCGCGAAGATCTCGTCGATCTGCGAGCGATCGTCGGCGCCGAGGTCCGCCCATACCTCGACGTGGATGCCCTCGTCGTCGAGTCGCGGCTTGACGTCATCCATGAAGACCCGGGCGTGGCGCGCCTGCAGTTCGTGCGCGACGATGCCGATGTCACTGAGCACGTCGGTCGGGCTGCGCCCCACGTTCGTTGGCACGGCGAGGCCGGTGGCGATCCTGCGCTTGAGGCCTGCGACCCGGACCATGAAGAACTCGTCGAGGTTGCTGGCGAAGATGGCGAGGAAGTTGACGCGTTCGAGCAGCGGGAGCTGGTCATCTTCGGCGAGCTCGAGGACGCGCTGGTTAAACGACAACCAGCTCAGCTCGCGATCGAGGTACCGGTCCGCCGGAAGCGTTCCGTCATCGTCGGACGACGACTCGTCGTCGAAATCGTCGTCATAGTCTGCGCCGACGGCAGCGTCCCCGACATAGGCTCCGGTCTCCATCAGTCAATACTGGCATCCGACCCGGTTAACGCGCGCTTAACCCTCTCCGGTCGGCACCCTCCCCAGCCAGTTTTGACGGCCCGAACATTTTCATAATTCAGGAGATTTGTGGTGCCGCGGAGCTTGCCGGTGAGCCGATCGCAGTGCCGGCGCGGGCTCACGACATCCGACATCAAGTTGTGAGGCCAGATCTCCTGAATTATGAAGCTACCCGGCAGACATTCGGTATTGCACATCGATCGAATCCTGGCCGAAACCGCGGGAGCGGTAGAGGCGCAGTGCGGGGGCGTTGTCGGCTTCGACATACAGGTGGGACGAGCGGATGCCGAGCTCGCGCAGCCGGGCCAGCCCGGCATCGAAAAGCAGGCTGCCGAGCCCCTCGCCATGGTGATCCGGAGAAACGCCGACCACGTAGAACTCGCCCCTGCCGTCCTCGACCTTGAGCCAGCAGTAGCCGATCATGCGGCCGCCCCGCCGCAAGACCAGAAAGTTGTCCGCACGAAACCACGGCTCGGTCTCGAGTTGCCGTACATCCTCGAGAGTCACGAGCCCCTGCTCGGGATGATTCGCGAAAGTGATGGCGTTGAGCGTGACCCACTCCTGCTCGTCCCTGGTGGGAAGAAAGGTCTCGATGACGCCGCCTCCCGCGTCGACGGCTACTCGACCCGAGGGGGGAACCTCACCAACGAGGTGCAAGAGCTCCCGCACCGCCACGAGCCCGTGGCTCGCCGCAAGCGCTCGAGCCGCGGGAGCGTCGCCATGCGCCCAGAACAGTGTCGCGCCGCCAGCCAGAAGGGCCTCCAGCAGCGTGGCGCCGAGACCTCGGCCGCGGGCATCCGGGTCGACAACGAACTCGGCGTCAACCTTGCCGTGAAGCGCCGCCGCGAGTTCGTCGATCGCGACGAGTTCGCGCGTGTGCATGCGGTAGTCGACGAGGGACTGGTCGGAGAACGGTGGAACTCCGTCTGCCGCGCGCGCGTCCTCGATGAGGCGGCTGAACCAATCAGGAATTGATCGCGGTGAGCCGCTCATTTTCTTCTTCGTACACGTTGAAGCGATAGCCGACGTTGCGAACGGTCCCGATGAGCGACTCGAGATCGCCGAGCTTTGCGCGCAGGCGACGAACGTGAACGTCGACGGTTCTGGTGCCGCCGAAGTAGTCGTAGCCCCACACCTCGCTGAGCAATTGCTCGCGCGTGAAAACCCGGGAAGGATGCGTCGCGAAGAAGCGAAGGAGCTCGAACTCCTTGAACGTGAGGTCAAGCGGACGTCCGTGCACTTTTGCCGAGTAACTGGCTTCGTCGATGACGACACCGGAAGCCTGGATTTTCGGACTTGACCTGTCCTCGACGGCCCGGCCGATAACGAGGCGGATTCGGGCGTCCACTTCCGCGGGTCCGGCCGTCTCGAGCACGACATCGTCGACACCCCAGTCCGGACTCACGGCCGTGAGCCCACCCTCGGTGAGGACGAGCACGAGCGGGACGTTGAGTCCCGTCGTATTCAGGATCTTGCAGAGCGATTTCGCGCTGGCCAGATCCTGGCGGGCATCCACGAATATGAGGTCGCAGGTGGGGGCGCTAATCAGCGAGGCAGGCGACGCAGGAATCTGGCGCGTGCGATGGCTCAGTAGCCCAAGTGCGGGAAGGACCTCAGTGTCGACCGCAGAAGTCAGAATCAACAGCTGCGCCACGGGACCTCCAAAGTGCGTGCTGCACAGTCTACAAGCGCCTTAGCATGGTCATGTGACCTCCCGTCTTGCGAGCATTGTCCCCATTTGGGTGGTCGCCATTGCCGGCGCGGTGCTGGTCGGGACCGTTGCGAAACCGTCCGGCGTGTATCCGTGGTTGTCCATCGTTCTCGCCGTATCGGTGCTACTGACATTCGTGGTCCAACTCGCGCTCCCCACCAAGGAGGGCCTCGTGCTGAGAATGGCCGCCAGCATCGGCGGCGCGGCGATACTGCTTGCGGTCGCCACCGGGGTCCTCGCCCTCGCGGGCGCGTAGGATTCTTCTATGATCGTCGCCCTTGAACTCACCTTCGTCGCCCTTCTCGCCCTTGCGGCCATTGCGATCGCGTTCGTGGCCGTTACCGTGCTGGTCAACCTGTTTAAGGGGCAGCGCTAGGGCGCGCTCGGCCACGCCTTGTGTGTGCTCGCACCGCTGATTGACCGAGTCAATGTTTAACATCGACACCAGCCTGCCGGCCGAGATTGTGCCGCTGTCCTGGCTGCTCGGCGTCTGGGAGGGGTCGGGCGTCGTCCACTATGCGATCGGCGAAGACGTGCGGGAGCACGAATTCGGCCAGCGCGTGTCATTCAGCCAGGACGGACTGCCCTACCTGAACTACACCTCGCAGAACTGGCTTCTCGACCCTTCGACAAGCTCAGGGCACGCGAGTGAATCGCTCCTCGCGACCGAATCCGGCTACTGGCGCCTCAGTCGCAAGCTCGGGCCAGGCGATCCCGGTCCGGCGCTGCTGCCGGGCGTCGGCGAACGTCCCTTCCAGACCGCGGATTCGGTGGAGACGCTACGCAATGAGGTTGGCGGATTCGACATCGAGGTTTCCCTCATCCATCCCGGCGGCGTTCACGAGCTGTACCTCGGGCGCGTGAAGGGGCCACGGATCGACCTTGCAACGGATGCCGTGATGCGTTCGGCGACGGCGAAGGATTATGCGGCGGCTACGCGCATTTACGGACTCGTGGATGGCGCGCTGCTCTGGGCCTGGGATATCGCGGCGCTCGGCCAGGACCTGCGCACTCATGCTTCCGGAAGGCTCGAACGTGTCGAATGACGACCCCTTCACTTCATTGATCGGTGCGGTTGGCACGCCGCCGCAGCACTACGGAAACCCGCTCGCCGAACAAGAGCGACTCGCTGCGGGTGACGCCATCGTCGATCTCTCCGATCGTGCGGTCCTCGCGCTAACAGGGGAGGATCGGCTCACGTGGCTCGACTCGCTCACTTCACAGTCGATCGCGCACCTGGCCCCCGGGCAGTCCGCCGAGACGCTTCTGCTCGACCCGAGCGGTCGACTCGAATACGACATCCGGCTGCTGGATGACGGCGTCGCGACCTGGCTGTTGCTCGAGGCTGCCGAGGCTGAAGGCCTTGCCGCCTGGCTGCGTCGGATGGTGTTCATGCTTCGGGTCGAGATTGCCGACAGAACCGAGGAGTTCGCCACCATCGGTGCGCTCGGCGACCCGCCCCTCGAGGCGGCCTCGCCCAACGGCGTTGCTCTCGCCTGGGTCGATCCGTGGAGCGCGGTGCAAAGCGGTGGCCACCAGTATTCGCTGAGCCCCGATCATCCGTCCGCGTCGTGGAGCTATCGCGAGATCCTCATCGAACGCTCGCGACTGGCATCGGCATCCGCCCTTCCGGTTGCGGGGACCCTCGCGCTCGAAGCACTGCGCATCGCGGCGTGGCGGCCGAGACTCGCGACCGAGGTGGATGACCGCACGATCCCGCACGAACTGGACTGGCTCCGATCTGCGGTGCACCTGACCAAGGGCTGCTACCGCGGGCAGGAGACCGTGGCGAAAGTGCACAACCTCGGGCATCCGCCGCGTCGCCTCGTGTTGCTGCATCTCGACGGGTCCGAGGGCGTCCTGCCGGCGCACGGCGACGCCGTCATGGCTGGCGAGGTCGAAGTGGGTCGAGTCACCTCGTCCGCTCTGCACTACGAACTCGGACCGATCGCGCTCGCCGTGATCAAGCGGTCGACCGATCCGGACACCGACCTGATCGTCCGTGCCGGTGGTGCAGATATCGCCGCCGCACAGGAGGTCATCGTGCCACCGTCCGCAGGGGCCGAAGCGGATATCCCGCGCCTGCCAAAGCTGCGCGCCACGAGATGAGCGGGTCGGGCGACGCGCTTCGTCGGTTCGAGAAGCGGATCAAGCGTCGCCTCGACCTGAAGATCGTCACCCGCCGAACGGTCAGTTCGATTCCCGCAGCGCTGCAGATCGTGGCCGGCGTGCTCCTCAGTTACTCGTTTGCGCACTTCGTGCTGGGGCACGCGACTCCACTGCTCAGCGTCACGGTCGTCCTGTCGACGCTGGGGTTCTCGCGCGATGCACGGCCCCGACGGGTGCTCGAGTCCGTCATCGGCATCCTCGTCGGAATCGCCCTGAGCGAGCTCATCCTGATCCTGGTCGGGCAGGGCATCTGGCAGATCGGACTCGTCCTGCTCGTGACGGTTCTGGTGGCTCGGGCGGCATCCCCGAATCCCGCGTTCGCGGTGGTCGCGGCCACGCAGGGCATGCTCGTCATGCTCACACCGCCGCCGATTGGCGGACCATTCTCTCGAATCGCGGACGCCGTCGTCGCCGGTGTCGTCGCGCTGCTGATGACGGCGCTGGTTCCCCGGGACACCCGGCGGATTGCAGTTCGGGATGCGCGCAACCTCGCGTCTGCGCTATCGCAGGCGGTGGCATCCATGCTCGAGGGCATCGTCGAGTCGAACGAACCGGCGGCCAGTCTCGCGGTGGCGCGGCTCAGAAACACCCAGGTGCTCGTCGACAACTGGACGCTCTCCCTCGACTCCGCAATGGCGGTGGCGCGAATCTCGCCATTCCTGCGGCGACAACTCCCGGACCTGCGACGACAACAGGCGCTACTGACCGGCTTCGATCTGACTGCGAGGCACCTGCGGGTGATCGCTCGGCGGGTGTACTTCCTACTCAAGGAGGGTGGTGTCCGAGACGAACTGCCTGGGCTTCTCGGCATGGTGGCCTCGGCGATTGACCTGCTCGGTGCGAGCATCGACGACCCGTCTGCTCGCGCGAAGGCATCCGATGTCCTGCGCGAACTTGCCCCGAAACTCGACCCGGCCGTCATGATGCCGCACGCACCCGTCAGCGAGAGCGTGATTGTCATGCTGGTGCGACCGCTGGTCGTCGACCTGCTGGTCGCGACCGGGGCGAGCGCGGACGAAGCGCGGGCGTTGCTTCCAGTGGTTTAGCCCCGAGCTACGGATGCCCACGCAACCGTGAGTTCGCCGAGCCGCCACCGCGACCGGGTGCCGAGCACAGGCCAGCCGTCCGCGCGCATCCCCTCGGCTGTCGAGATCCAGCGCTGCGACGGACCGTAGACCGAGAGCGGAGCGTTGACCTGCCAGTGTCGATCGAGTGCGCTCAGAAACTCGTGGATGCGCTCGCCCGGCACGTTTCGATGGATGAGCACCTTCGGCAGCCGCTCTGCAACGATCGACGGTTTGTCGAGACCCTCGAGCCGAAGGCTGACCGTCAGGCTCTGCACACCGGCGGTTGTCAGGTTCACCCAGCAGCAGACGCGGCCGACCTCGTTGCAGGTTCCCTCGACCAGTACGCCGTCGGGTTGGAGACGGCCGAGCATCCGTTCCCACGCCGCTGGGACCTCGGACTCGTCGTACTGTCGCAGGACGTTCAGCGCGCGGATGACCGTGGCTCGTCGCTCGTTCGGAAGCGGCACCTCGAAACCGCCCAGTCGGAAACTCACGCCCGGACGGGCATCCCGAGTCGCGCGGGCGACGCGTTCCGGGTCGATCTCGATTCCGATGACCTCGACATCGGGCCGCACCCTCGCCAGCCGGGAGTGCAGTTCGAGGCTGGTGGTCGCGCTGGCGCCGTAGCCGAGGTCGACGATGAGCGGGTCGTCCGTCTTCCTCAGAATTGGCAGGGTCGCAATCCAGCGATCCACCCTGCGGAGCCGGTTCACCCCGGTCGTCCCGCGAGTGATGCGCCCATCGACCATGCCTCCATTCTGGCGGGGTCCTTCTGTCGCAGCAGCTTTCGAGGACTTCAGCAACTCAGGTCACATTTTGATTGCTGAAACCGGCCCCCACCACGAGGAACTCCTTGAGAACGGTTCGTGGCCAACGAAATTGGCGGGCGGGCGCCCGTCGATAGGCTTTGCGTATGACTTCGACGCTCATCCTGCTTCGCCATGGCAACTCCGACTGGAACCAGAAGAACCTCTTCACCGGCTGGGTGGATGTGCGCCTCTCGGAGCAAGGCGTTGCCGAGGCGAAGCGGGCCGGCGAGCTGCTCGCCGACTCCGGGCTGAAGGCGGACATCCTGTACACGAGCGTCCTGTCACGCGCGATCCAGACAGCCGACCTGGCTCTGGATGTTGCGGACCGCCTCTGGATTCCGGTCAAGCGCAGCTGGCGACTCAACGAGCGCCACTACGGCGCGCTGCAGGGCAAGGACAAGGCGCAGACCCTCGGGGAGTACGGGCCGGAAAAGTTCCAGGAGTGGCGCCGCTCGTTCGACGTTCCGCCGCCGCCGCTGGACGACGACGCCGAATACAGCCAGGTGCACGACGAGCGGTATGCCAACATCGACGGCCAAATTCCTCGCACCGAGTCGCTCAAGCTCGTGATCGATCGCCTGCTGCCCTACTGGTACTCAGACATCACCGTCGACCTCGCCGCAGGTAAGACCGTGCTGGTTACCGCACACGGCAACTCTCTGCGCGCGATGGTCAAGCACCTCGACGGCATCAGCGACGAGGATATTTCCGAGCTGAACATCCCCACGGGCATCCCCCTGGTCTACGAACTCGACGACAGCTTCGCACCGGTCAGGCAAGGCGAGTACCTCGACCCGGAGGCTGCCGCTGCCGGTGCGGCCGCGGTGGCGGCGCAGGGCAAGACACCGCGCTAGCGGTTAACTGTGGCGCTTGTCACGTTCGTGCCCGCGCGAGCGGGCCCAGTTGTGACAACAAGGCACATATGCCCGGGCGACTAGGCCTCCGCCGGGATCCAGTCACCGGTGGCGAGGTACTGCACCTTCTTGGCGATCGAGACCGCGTGGTCCGCGAAGCGCTCGTGGTAGCGCGAGGCGAGTGTCGCGTCGACGGTGTCGATGGCTTCGCCCTTCCAGGTTTCACCGAGCACCTTGTCGAAGACTGAGAGGTGGAGAGCATCCACCTTGTCGTCCTCGTTTCGGATGTCTTCCGCGATGGCGACGTCTTCCGTCTTCAGCAGTTCGACGAGTTTGCGCGCGATCTCGACATCCAGCTCGCCCATGCTGGCAAAGGTCGGCCGGAGGCTCTTGGGAACGACCTTGTCCGGGAAACGGTAACGCGCGAGCTGAGCGATGTGCTCGCTCATGTCGCCCATACGCTCGAGCGAGGCACTTATGCGAAGGGCGCTCACGACGATGCGAAGGTCGCGGGCGACCGGCTGCTGCCGGGCGAGGATGTTGATGGCGAGCTCGTCCAGTTCGAGAGCAGCGACGTCGATCCTGCTGTCGTCGGCGATGACCGTTTCGGCGAGGGCGACGTTCGATTCGTTGAACGCGCGTGTGGCGTTGTCGATGGACACGGCGACGAAGTCAGCGATCTCGACGAGGCGCTCCTGCACCTCGCGCAGTTCCTGCTGGAAAACTTCGCGCATCGCCATTGTCCCTTCGCTGCGGGTACCGAAAACCCGCACAGTTCTTGCGCAACTCTTGCCCGCGAAAGTGAACGCCGGATGGCCGCGCCTTGAACATTAATCAAAGCGCCGCGGGCATTTGCGGCAGGCCTCTCAGCCCGGCCCAAGTTATAACTAATCTAGTCGCTATGGACCCCGCAACGCTGGTGCCCCTCGCCCTTGCGCTCGGCGTGCTTATCGGGGCGGGAGTTACGGTGATCATTTTCTTCGCGGCCCGGCGAGGTCAGGATGCTGCAGAAGTCGTCAATACGGCGGTTCCGGACGGCGTCGACCAGGTCCTCGACACACTCGAATCGGCCGGAGTCGTGATCGACCCGTCGAACACCGTCGTGAAAGCATCGCCCGGTGCACTGGCGTTCGGCCTGGTCTGGAATCGGGCGCTCGTCCACCCGGAGTTGATCTCGATGGTCGACAAGGTACGTCGCACGGGAGACCCGATCACCAAGGAGGTGCAGCTCACGCGGGGTCCGATCGGCGAGGCGACGATCTACCTCTGGGTTCGCGTCGCCCGGCTCGGTGCTCGCTACATCCTTCTCATCGCCGAGGACCGCACCGAGGGGTATCGCCTCGAGGAGGTTCGCCGGGACTTCGTTGCCAACATCAGCCACGAACTCAAGACACCGATCGGTGCCGTGGGACTTCTCGCCGAGGCCCTCGTGAGCGCGAAGGATGAGCCGGAGCAGGTCAAGAAGTTCGCCAAGCGGCTGACCAAAGAGTCGGAGCGGCTCGCCAAGATCACGCAGGAGATCATCCAGCTGTCGCGGCTGCAGGCCGCCGACGCCCTCACCAAGCCGGAGCTCGTCGATGTGGAGAGTGTGCTTGCGCTGGCCATCGACCAGAACCGGGTCGCGGCCGATTCGCACGGCATCCACCTGGTCAGCGGAGGAGACGAAGCTTACGTCTACGGCGACGAGGCACTTCTGGTCGTTGCGCTGCACAACCTGGTCGCCAACGCCATCCAGTATTCGCCGGACAATTCGCGGATCGGCATCGGCGTCAGCAACACCGACGGGATCGTGGAAATCGCCGTGACCGACCAAGGGGTCGGGATTCCGGATGATGAAAAGGATCGCGTCTTCGAGCGTTTCTATCGCAGCGACCCGGCTAGGTCCCGCAACACGGGCGGTTCCGGGCTCGGCCTCAGCATCGTCAAGCACGTCGCCCAGAACCACGGCGGCGACGTTCGGGTCTGGTCGCAATCCGGCAAAGGGTCGACCTTCACCATCCGGCTGCCAGAAGCGTCGCCGGCATCAGCAGCAAGCTTAGGAGCAGCACAGTGACCAGAATCCTGATCGTGGAAGACGAGCCGTCGTTGGCGGAGCCGCTCGCATTCCTGCTCGAACGCGAGGGCTACGAGCCCACCATCGCCTCCGACGGACCCGCGGCCGTTGCCGAGTTCGAACGCAACGGGAGCGACCTCGTGTTGCTGGACCTCATGTTGCCCGGGTTGTCGGGTACCGAGGTGTGTCGCGAGATTCGGAGCCGCTCCGCGGTGCCCATCATCATGCTCACGGCCAAGGACAGCGAGATCGACATCGTGGTAGGACTCGAACTCGGAGCCGACGACTACGTGACGAAGCCGTATTCGTCGCGTGAGCTGCTCGCGCGCATCCGTGCCATTCTGCGGCGCCGAGTCGAGGATGAGGTGGACGACGAGTCGGTGCTCGAGGCGGGTACCGTCCGCATGGACACCGAGCGCCACACGGTCTCTGTTTCCGGTAAGGAGACGAAGATGCCGCTCAAGGAGTTCGAGCTGCTCGAGGTCCTGCTGCGCAACGCGGGACGAGTTCTCACCCGGGGGCAACTCATCGACCGCGTCTGGGGAGCTGACTACTACGGCGACACCAAGACCCTCGACGTCCACATCAAGCGCATTCGCTCGCGCATCGAGGCAAACCCGTCAGAGCCGACGATGCTGCTCACGGTTCGCGGGCTGGGGTACCGCTTCGAGTCCTAACCGTAGCCGCGGAGCGACTAGTTCGGAGTGTTGGTGGGGGTTGGGGTCGGTGTCGGTGTCGCCGTCTTCGTGGGCTTGGGCAGCGGCGATGGGCCGAGGTTCCGGTAAGCCGAAAACGAGTTGTTCAGAACCGGGAGCAGGAGGTTCTGCCCGGAGACGCCGCCGTACTGCACGAAGATCTTCAGCAGCGATCCCGCCTTGATGTCTGCACCACGGAACACGACCTGCTTGACGCCCGGATTTCCGTAGGAAACAACCTGGCCTGGCCCCAGCGCGATCGGCGGAAGAGTGATGGTGGCCGCGCTGCCACCCGTGTGGGTTGTGTACTGCAGCTTGACGTTGATCTCGGAGCTCCCTGAGTTGATGAAGACGCCGATCAGGTTCGCATCTGTGCCCTTGGGGCTGATGACGAACGCGTTGCGCACCTGCAGCTTGCCGAGGTTGAGGCTGACGCCGTCGCTCGGATCGTACTTGATCAGCGTGGCCTGCGGGGCGAAGAAAGTGCAGCCAGTTGTGCCGAGGATCAACCCGACTGCCAGGACCGCGGCAACCGCGATGCGTCGTCTCACGAAACCCTCCAGAAGCAACAAAAACCTGCGTTTAGCTTATCGACTACTCGGGGAGAAAATCCCGCACGCCGATCCAGCGCGAAACCGGGCGACGAGACCCCCACCCGGCGCTGGCGTCGCGTGAAGGCCAGAAATGGCCTTCACCTACAGCTCCAGCGCGCATGATAAACTAGGTGTCTTCGAACGGAGCCCCATACATGCTTTTTGAGGTTGGCGAGACAGTCGTTTACCCACACCACGGCGCAGCAACGATCACCGAGGTGAAGAAGAGGATCATCAAGGGCGAAGAGAAGCTCTACCTGAAGCTCAACGTCACTCAGGGCGATCTCACCATCGAGGTCCCGGCGGACAACGTCGACCTGGTTGGCGTTCGTGACGTCATCGGTCGCGAGGGCCTCGACAAGGTGTTCGAGGTTCTGCGTGCACCCTTCACGGAGGAGCCGACCAACTGGTCGCGTCGCTACAAGGCGAACCTCGAGAAGCTGGCATCCGGCGACGTGATCAAGGTGTCGGAGGTCGTTCGCGACCTGTGGCGTCGTGACCAGGACCGCGGGCTTTCTGCCGGCGAGAAGCGCATGCTGGCGAAGGCCCGTCAGATTCTGATCTCCGAGCTCGCGCTCGCCGAGAAGACTGACGAAGAGAAGGCATCAACCGTCCTCGACGAAGTACTAGCCTCCTAAATACTCCGATGACGTCAACCGCGACGGTCGGCGTCATTGTTGTCGCTGCGGGCTCCGGTTCGCGGCTCGGCGCCGACCTGCCGAAAGCGTTCGTGTCGCTCGGCGGGCGGAGCATCCTTCAGCGGGCGCTTGAGCCGGTATTCGGGATGTCCGAGCCGGCCCAGATCGTCGTCGTCGTGCCGAGCGAGCGCTTCCAGCTCGCGCAGGACGAGGTGCGGGATGCAGCGGGCGCGGCCATCGAGTACGCGAGCGTTGTCATCGGCGGCGCAACCCGACAGCTATCGGTCGCGGCCGGACTGGACGCACTATGGCCCGACGTCGGGGTCGTGCTCGTCCACGACGCTGCACGACCGTTCACGCCGACTGCACTGTTCGAGGCGGTCGTCGCGAGGGTGCGGGAATCCGGCCAGGGGGTAATTCCCGGAATTCCGGTTGCTGACACGCTCAAGCGGATGGATGCCGACGTTGCTCTGGAGACCATTGATCGCTCGGTGCTCAGCGCCATCCAAACCCCGCAGGGTTTTCCGCGCGTTGAGTTGACCCAGTCCTATGCTGTCGCCGCGCAGGATTACACGGACGACGCGGCCGTTTTCGCCGCCGCGGGTCACACCGTGCGTGTGATCCAGGGCGACTCGCTGGCGTTCAAGATCACGACGCCGTGGGACCTCCGACGGGCGCAGTCTCTGGTGGAGGTGGGCGGCTTCCGGTCGGGCATTGGGATCGACATCCACGCCTATGACAAGTCAGTACCGCTCTGGCTCGGTGGACTGCACTGGCCTGACGAGCCGGGCCTTGCCGGACACAGCGACGGGGATGCCCTCTCACACGCGATCTGCGACGCGCTGCTGTCGGCGGCCGGCCTCGGCGACCTTGGTAGCCGCTTCGGCACGGATGACCCGCATTTCGCGAACGCGCATGGCGAGGTATTCCTTCGCGCGACGCTGGAGCTCATTACCGGCGCGGGATTTGTCGTCCAGAACGTCGCCGTTCAGGTGATCGGTAACCGGCCTCGGCTGGCATCCCGTCGAGGCGAACTGGAAATGCATCTGGGCGAAGTCGTGGGCGCGCCAGTGAGCGTCGCCGCGACGACCGCCGATGGGCTCGGTTTCATCGGCAGAGGCGAAGGCATCGCCGCGATCGCCACGGCCCTGCTCTCGTCGTAACGTCCGGGGCGCGCCGATAAACTCGACCCCGTGACTATCCGGCTCTACGACACCAAGGCGCAGGCCCTCAGAGACTTCGTCCCCCTGGTCGATGGTGAGGCCGGAATCTACGTCTGCGGGCCGACGGTTCAGTCGTCCCCGCACATTGGTCACCTGCGCTCCGCGCTCGTCTATGACCTGTGGCGCCGCTGGCTGGCCTATCGCGGCTTCACGGTCACGCTCATTCGCAATGTCACGGATATCGACGACAAGATTCTCGCCAACGCTTCGGAGTCTGAGGAGTGGTGGGCCCTCGCCTATCGGTATGAGCTCGAGTTCAGTGACGGGTATCGCCGGCTGGGCATCCTCGAGCCGACGTACGAACCCCGCGCGACCGCCAGCGTTGCCGAGATGCAGACGCTCATCGCCCGGCTGATCGACACCGGGCACGCCTATCCCGCCGCCGACGAGTCCGGCGATGTGTACTTCGATACCGCCAGCTGGCCGTCCTACGGCGTGCTCACGAGACAGAAGCCCGAAAACATGGAGGCGGCGACAGACGCGGATCCGCGCGGCAAGCGCGCCCCCCAGGACTTCGCACTGTGGAAGGGCTGGAAGTCTACCGAGCCGGCGTCGGCGGCGTGGGCGAGTCCATGGGGCGCGGGCCGTCCGGGCTGGCACATCGAGTGCTCCGCGATGTCGTCACGGTATCTCGGTCCGCACTTCGACATCCATGGTGGCGGTCTCGACCTGCGCTTCCCGCACCACGAAAACGAGATAGCCCAGTCGACGGCCGCGGGTGACCCGTTCGCCAACTACTGGGTGCACAACGGTCTCGTGAACGTGAACGGCCAGAAGATGTCGAAGTCCCTGGGCAACTCGATCTTCGCAGCGGAGTTCCTGGGCCAGGCGCGAGCGTTGGTTGTGCGCTACTACCTCGGGTCGGCGCACTATCGCTCGACAATTGACTATCACGAGGGTGCCCTGGTCGAGGCAGAGGCCGCGCTGGATCGCATCGAAACCTTCCTCGATCGGGCGAATCGGCGCCTTGCGGACACCCGTTTTGGTGGAAGCGGCGCACCGGTGCTGCCCCCCGAGTTCGCCGAGGCGATGGATGACGACCTCGCGATTCCGCAGGCACTCGCCGTTCTGCACGACCGGGTTCGTGCCGGGAACGTGGCTCTCGACGACGACGACCTCGCCGACGCCGCCAACATTCGAGGCGAGGTCACGGCGATGACGGAGGTCCTCGGCATCAACCCCCACTCGCCGGAGTGGCACTCGATCACGTCCGCGCCGACGGATCGGGCCCTTGCGGCCCTCGTCGAACGCCTGATCAAGGACCGGAAGACCGCGCGAGAGGCGCGCGACTTTGCCGCGGCGGACCGCATCCGTGATGAACTTGCCGCAGCAGGCGTTACGGTTGAAGATTCGCCTGACGGCACACATTGGAGCATCGAACCGTGAAAACCGTGATCTTGTGAAAAACACCGACGGGGCCCGCAAGGGTCGCCCGGGCGCCGTGCGCCAGGGAAGCAAGGGCAAGCAGGTCGGCTCGGGCGGTCAGGGCAGGCAGGCGCTTGAGGGCAAGAAGCCGACCCCGAAGGCCGAGGACCGTCCGTATCATCCCGCGGGAAAACGCAAGGCGGCGGCCGAGCGCTACGAGGCATCGGGCGGGCGGTCGCGCACGACATCGAGTGGTGGAGCGCCGCAGAATTCGCGACCACGTGGCCGGAATAAGACGGCCGATGAGTCCGAGGTCGTGACCGGGCGCAATTCGGTTCTCGAGGCGCTGCGTGCCAGGATTCCCGCGACCGCGCTCTATGTGGCGACTCGCATCGAAGTGGATGACAGGGTCAAGGAAGTTCTGAGCCTCGCCAACCATCGCGGCCTCCCGGTGCTCGAGGTCATGCGACCGGAGCTGGACCGGCTCGCGGGGTTCGACTCGGTGCACCAGGGGCTTGCGCTCAAGGTGCCGCCGTACGAGTACGCCCATCCGGTCGACCTGCTCGAACTGACGATCAGTCGAGGCAGGAAGCCGCTCTTCGTCGCGCTTGACGGCGTGACCGATCCGCGCAATCTCGGGGCGATCATCCGGTCGGTCGCTGCTTTTGGCGGACAGGGCGTGATTGTGCCCCAGCGTCGCTCGGTCGGGTTGACGGCTTCCGCGTGGAAATCTTCCGCCGGCGCCGCCGCGCGAACGCCCGTGGCCATGGCTGCGAATCTCACCCAGACGCTTAAGGCATTCAAGGAGCGCGGGGTGTTCGTGCTCGGGCTCGACGGCGGCGGGGATATCTCGCTCCCGGAGCTGCAGCTCGCCAACGAACCGGTTCTTCTTGTCGTTGGCAGCGAGGGCAAAGGGCTGTCGCGACTCGTCACCGAGACCTGTGATGCCGTGGTCTCCATCCCGATCTCCTCGGCCACGGAGTCCCTCAACGCCGGCATCGCCGTGAGCGTCGCACTCTACGAGATCGCCAACCGCCGCACCCTCCCCACCTAACTAGAACCACCCTCCCCAACTAGCTAGAACAGTGGCGGGAGAAAGCGCGCCACGGCGGGAGCGTGCGCTCCCGCCGCGTGCGGCTTTCTCCCGCCACCGGGGACAGATTCTCCCGCCACCTGGCTAGTCGCTGAGGCCGATGCGGGCGTGCAGGCGTTTCGCCCAGCGCGGCGCCCACCACATGATGTTCTGCTGCCAGGTCATGAAGGCCGGAACCAGCAGGCAGCGCACGAGCGTCGCGTCGAACAACACGGCCACCGCCAGAGCGATTCCGAGCTGTTTGATGATCATCAGGTCGCCCTGGGCGAAGCCCGCGAACACCACGATGATAATGAGGGCGGCCGACGTGATGATGCGTCCGGATCGCTGCAGGCCGATCGCGATGGCCTCACGCGGAGCGGCGCCCGCATCCCGCCGCTCCTTGATCCGGCTGAGTAGGAACATCTCGTAGTCCATTGCGAGGCCGAAGCCGAACACAATGGTCAGCAGCAGCACAATGACATCGACCCCGTAGACGTGGGCAGCATCGAAGTTCAGGATGTGGGCGAAATTGCCGTCCTGGAACCCCCACACGAGGACGCCCATGGACGCGCCGAGCGACAGAGCGCTGGCGATCAGCGCCTTGAGCGGCACGATGAGCGATCCGGTCATCAGAAAAAGCAGCACGACAGTTCCGAGCACGATGATGAGCAGGGCCAGGGGTGAACCGCGCACGAGCGAGTCGGCAAGATCGGCCGTGCTCGCATCGAGCCCGGTGACCCAGTGCGAAAACGCGGGAGGCGCGGCGCGGATACTCCGAACGACCGTCACACCATCGCTGCCCGAGACCCGGACGAGCGTGCCCCACGCGCTCCCGGAGTGCTGCGGCGCCCCGACCGATTTCACGCCCGCGATCGTTTTCACGGTGGTCGCCCACGCGACCGCGTCCGCTTTCGTGCGGGTCACCAGCTCGATGCGGGGTGTTGCCGCGTCGGGAAAGTCATCGACCACGGTGGTCGTGAAGGTGTACTGGGTCGACACTCGCGGAATCGCGTCCACGCTCGTGTTGGCCAGTTGCAGGGACAGGAGCGGACTCCCGATCGCCAGCAGGATGACCGCACACGCGATGGTCACGAGCGCCGGATGTTTCTGCACCCTGCGCGTCAGTCGGGAGAAGAATCCGTCGTCCGGCGCGACATCCCCAAACCGGCCCATGAATCCGCGAATGCCGGGGATCCGAGTGAATACACCGGGTCGCGCGAGTCTTTCGCCCGAGATGCTGAGCAGCGCCGGCATCAGCGTGAGTCCGGACAGCATCGCGAAGACAGTGACGAAAACGGATGCGATGCCGATCTCACGCACCACCGCGGGCTCGAAGACGAGCAGCCCAAGCGAGGCGATGGCGAACGTCGTGCCGGAGAACGCCACTGTCCTGCCCGCGCTCCCGGTGGTGGCGCCGATCGCCTCGACGCGGACGAGTCTTCTGCCCTCCGCGTCGAGTCCCGAGCCCCCGCCTCGGCTTCGGTATTCCTCGCGAAACCGGCTGACCAACAGGAGTCCGTAGTCGATCGAGAGTCCCAGCCCGACCGCGGTGACGACATTGATGACGGTGGCGTCGATATCCGTGGCGAAGGTTGTGGCGAACAGCGCGCCGAACGCGCCGAGGATCGAAGCGAGCGCGCCGAGGAGCGGCAGCCCGGCAGCGATGAATCCGCCAAATACCACCAGCATGACGACAAGCGCGATCGGCAGCGCGACAGTCTCGCCTCGCTCCAGGTCCTTGCTCGACTGCCCGAGCAGGGATTGAAGCAGCAGGTCCCCGCCGCCGACGGAGACGGTTGCGCGCGGGAAGTCCCGTCGGGCGACCGTCGCACTTGAATCGAGCAGGGTCCGAACCTGTTTCTCTGCTGTCGCCGTAGGGGCGGCGTCGCCGACGCCGAGGGTCGAAACGGAGAGCAGAACGCCGCGGCCATCCGTCGAGAACAGGGGCGCGAGAGCGGGCTGTCGGGATCCGTCGGCGCGAAGTGGAACGGCGAGCGGATCGACGTAGCGCGTTCGCGGGAACGAAGCGGCGTTCCTGCCGATGTCAGTCGCGAGCGTCGCGAGGGCCGGGGAGTCGAGGTCGACGTTGTGGATGAGGAGCGTGTACGTGGTGCTCTTCGTGCCTGTCGTCAGCAGCTGCTGACCCTTATAGCTCTCTTCCTGGACGGACGGCGCTCCGTTCGAGAGTCTGCCGAAGAGCGATTGTCCGCCGAGCCCGAGGATGGCCGTCACGAAGATCACCGCGAGGACGAGGACCCAGCCACCGAGAAAGAGGAACGGATGTCGTGCACTCGTCGCGCCGATCCGGGCAAGCGGGCTCCGGCGTGGGGTCGCTCCCATGGGTCTCCGTTCAGACTTTGAGACGCCAGTCGTCCTCGTCAATGACGTCGATCGGAAGCGTAATGGACTCCGTGACCGGACTGATGACGGTGGCCTCATCCCGGCGGTGTCGCAGCACCGTGTCGACGTAGGAGTTCAGTGCTTCCGCGAGTGGAACATCCCGACCTTCCGTTTGCGACATGTACCAGCGGTGGTCGAGCAGCTGGTGGAAGATTTCGGCCGGCTCCAGTTTGCCGCGCAGATCCTTCGGGATGGCTCGGATGACCGGCTCGAACACCTGCGCGAGCCATTCGTGCGCGACCATCTCTTCGTCGGCATCCTTCTTGGCGAAGGTCACCCGGTACGAGTCCAGGTCGTTGAGCAGTCTCCTCGCCTGGTTTTCTCCGGCGTCGAGTCCGGTCAGGCGCAGCAGCCGGCGGGAGTGGTGCCCGGCGTCGACGACCTTGGGCTGAATGCGCACCTGGGTTCCGCTCTCGTCGGTCTTGATCGTCAGTTCCTCGATGTCGAACCCGAGTTCGTTGAGGCGCTCGACCCTCCGGTTGATCCGCCAGCGCTCCGACTGGTCGAACTCTTCTGAGCCCGTGAGCTCCTTCCAGAGGCTGCGATAGGCGGCGACGATTCCGTTGCTGATCTCGACCGGATCGAGTTCCTCATCCAGCCGCCCACCGGACTGCAGGTCGAGGAGTTCTCCCGCGATGTTGACCCTCGCGATTTCCAGGTCGTTCTCTCGCTGCCCGTTGGAGAGGCCGTCGTAGAGCTGGCCGGTCTCTGCATCGACCAGGTATGCGGCGAAGGCACCCGCGTCACGGCGGAAGAGCGTGTTGGACAGCGAGACGTCGCCCCAGAAGAAGCCGACGATGTGCAGTCGGACCAGCAGCACCGCGAGCGCGTCGACGAGGCGAGTAGCGGTGTCCGGCCGGAGCGACTGCGAGTAGAGGGCGCGGTACGGAAGAGAGAACTTGAGGTGACGGGTGACCAGGACCGAATCCAGATCATTGCCGTCCGCATCGGTGCGATTGGTGATGACAGCGACCGGTTCGACGCAGGGGACTTCGATGCGTTGAAGAGTGCGGAGCATGTCGTACTCTCGCTGGGCGAATTCCGCGGATGTCTCCTTGATGGCGATGATGTAGCCGCCAAGGTGCGCGAACCGCACGAGGTGCCGCGAGATGCCCTTCGGGAGCGCCGCGATGGTGTCATCCGGCCACTGCTCGAGCGGAAGGTTCCACGGCAGATCGAGCAGGGCGGGATCCGCGATCGCCGATGTGATGCTGAGCGAACCGGCCATTCGATGCCTATCCCTTTAAGCCGATCGGGCCTGCCATCCCGAGATATTTATCTCGGGATGGCAGGCCCACAAATCGACTAGCCCTTCTTCAGGCGTGACAGGTCTTCGGCCGGAACAACCACCGCCGCGCCGAGGCGCTCGCCGGACTCGGCGTCGAACAGGTGGATGTGGCCCTCCTTCGGAGTGAGGAACACCTTGTCGCCCGCGACCGGGTGGTTACGGCCGTCTACGCGCGCGCAGAGGTCGACGCGCTGGCCGTCAACCTCGGCGTGACCGAACAGGTTGCCGTCTGCACCGAGCTCCTCGACGACATCCACCTCGACCGGGAGACCGGTGCCTGAGGTCGACAGCGTGACATCCTCCGGGCGAATTCCGACGGTCACCGTCTTGCCCTTGATGGAACCGAGCGTTGCACGGTCAACCTTGACGACGTGCGAGCCGAACTTGACGCCGTCCGCGGTGAAGTCGGACGGGAACAGGTTCATGGCCGGGCTGCCGATGAAGCCCGCAACGAAAACGTTGGTCGGGTTCTCGTACAGGTCGCGCGGAGTACCGATCTGCTGGAGCACGCCATCTTTGAGGACCGCGATGCGGTCGCCCATAGTGAGTGCCTCGGTCTGGTCGTGGGTGACGTAGACGGTGGTGACCCCGAGACGACGCTGCAGCGACGCGATCTGCGTGCGGGTCTGGACGCGCAGCTTGGCGTCAAGGTTCGACAGCGGCTCGTCCATGAGGAACACCTGGGGCTGGCGCACGATTGCCCGGCCCATCGCGACGCGCTGACGCTGGCCACCGGAGAGTGCCTTCGGCTTGCGTCCGAGGTACGGTTCGAGGTCGAGCAGCTTTGCTGCCTCAAGCACGCGCGTGGCGCGCTCCTCTTTGTTGACGCCGGCGATCTTGAGCGCAAAACCCATGTTCTCGGCGACCGTCATGTGCGGGTACAGCGCGTAGTTCTGGAACACCATCGCGATGTCGCGGTCCTTCGGCGGAACGTCCGTGACGTTGCGGTCGCCGATGAAGACGTTGCCAGAGTTGATCTCTTCGAGACCGGCGAGCATGCGGAGAGTCGTGGACTTGCCACAACCGGAAGGGCCGACGAGAACGAGGAATTCGCCGTCTTCGACCTTGATGTCGATCGCGTCTACGGCCGGCCTGGTGGAGCCGGGATAGATGCGGGTTGCTTTGTCAAAAGTGACTGATGCCATGATTTTAAGAACTCCTTCACCGGCAGGTACGTGCCGGACGATCCGTAGTGAATGGATGGCGCAAGCGCCACCGGCCATTATGTCACCCGGTCTGGGGTAAGCAGTAATGCGGACAATGCTCACCTGTCTCGGATGGAATATTCAGAGACAGCGCTTCTACTATCCTGAGGTGCAAACAGCCACCAACTTCAGTGAGGGTCGATGACATACGGCGAAGCGGGCGATCGCGGTGGCACGAATCAGCGACGCGAAGCCGCCCGCGAGAAGGCCCGCGAACTGCGGGACCTGCAGCGTAAAAAAGAGAAACGCAATCGGTTTCTGCTTCAGGGCGGCATCATCGTCGGGGTTCTCGTCATCCTCGGAGTCATTGCACTCGTCGTCACGACGAGCATCAGCCCGCCGGCCGCCGGTCCGCTCAACATGCGCAGCGATGGAATCGTCATTGGCAAAGATCTGAAGGCAGTCCGCACGGCCGCCATTCCCGAGAATGGCAAGCCGACCGCCACGGTGCGCGACAAGAAGTCGAACGTCGTGAGCATCCGGATTTACCTCGACTACTTCTGCCCTGTGTGCAACGCGTTCGAAACCGCCAACAAGACCCAACTGACGAGCTGGCTCGAGAAGGGCGCGGTGACGCTTGAGATTCATCCCATCTCGATCCTGGATCGCAGTTCGCTCGGAACTGCGTATTCGACTCGAGCCGCGAATGCCGCCGCCTGTGTCGCGAACTATGCACCGGACGACTACTGGGCCTTCACCCAGGAGATGTATGCCAGACAACCGGCCGAAAACACGGTTGGTCTGAGCAATTCACAGATACTCGCCGTCATCAAGGACGCGAAGGTTCACGACATCCCCCAGATCACAACGTGCGTGAATAAGGAGAAGTTCAAGGGGTGGGTGGCTGCGGCGACCACGCGCGCACAAAACGGTCCGCTGCCAGACTCGTCGGTGAAATCCGTCTCCGGAACACCGACAGTGATCGTCGATGGCGTCGAGTATCCAATAACCGACGCGGATGTCGGCAGCGCGTCCGCTTTCGCCGCCTTCGTCGAGCAGACGGCCGGGTCACAGTTCAACGCCGGCACTTCGACGCCGAAGCCGACGCCGACGCCCACGCCGACGAGCTAGTTGCGATGACGGCGGGACCAGACCACAACGAGGTTCGAGCGGCCTACGACACGGTTGCGTCCTCCTATGCAGAGTTGATTCCCGGGTTGTCGGCGGAGGCAATTCTCGACGTCGCGGCGATCGATAGCTTTATCGCGCGAGTTCTCGAGAACGGCGGAGGTCCCGTACTCGACGTCGGCGCAGGACCGGGGCGAATCACCAACTATCTCGTGTCGCGCGGCGTCGATGCCAGCGGAATCGACCTGTCGCCGGGGATGGTCGAGGTCGCTCGAGACAGCTACCCGGAACTGCGGTTCGCCGTTGGATCACTTGGCCGACTCGAATTTGCCGATGCGTCGCTGGCCGGGGTTGTGGCGTGGTACTCGATCATCCACACGCCGCCAGAAGAGCTTCCCGGCGTATTTATGGACTTCCATCGAGTGCTTCGTCCAGGCGGGGTGCTGTTGATCGGAATGCATGTCGGCGAGGGCCCGGTACGAGTGACCAGGTCCTACGGTCACGACGTGGAAATCGATCTGCAGTTGTTCGATCCGAACGAGATCGCGACCGTCCTTCGCCTGGCGCACTTTACGATCGCGGCCCAGGTAGTGCGTGAGCCACAGGCACCCGAGCGTCGGCCGCAGGCGTTCGTGCTTGCAGCGAAGTCCAACTAGCCCGCGTTCGCGTAAGCGTGTCGCGCAGCGGTTCGCGTCATGATCGGCGCGAAACTTGATCTCTCTAGTTAGACATCGACGTCGAACGATCAGGTAGACGTGATGAAGCCGCGGGGGAACCATGTCGCATGCGCCGCTCTTGCACCACAGCGATCCCGACGTGGATTCGATTATCGAGACTTTTCGCGAACTGGCTCACGATCTTAAGTTGCCGGAACTCGACTGGGTCTTCGTCCGCTACAACGGCGAAACGCTCGTCGAGGGGACGCCTCGAGTCGAATCGGATATCGGCGCGTGCATTCGGTGGGCTCGGTTTCTGGGGATGTCGGCGGTGACGGCTGGCGTCGAGTCCCGCGGCGAGTGCTGGGTCGGCGTGAACGGCCCGTGGACCCTGGAGATTGTCGCCGAGGTTCACTAGCCAACTGGGATGGTGCGGTGCTGAGCACTACCCTTGGCTTCGGAATACACCCGTTTCGAAGAGCCACAAAGGACCCCCGATGACCCAGTCGCGCGCCGAAGCCAGGACGGCGGCATCCCGCAAGGGACGCAACCGATTCATCGTCACGATCGTCATCGTGATTCTGGTTGTGATCCTGGTGATTGTCGCGGGAATCGCCTTGACACACAGCACGTCCATCACGGCCGCCGAGACGAAACTGTTGGGGCAGGTCGCGGCATCCAGGATCGCCGCACTGGTGAGTGTTTCGCTCGCACTCAACTGGGTATTCAGCCCGCCGATCGCAGTCGTCGTCGGCGTGATCGCGGCGGGCGGCGTGTTCGCGGTGACGCGCAGTTGGGTCACGGTCCTCCATTTCGTGCTGCTCGTGCTTGGTACCTGGCTCAGCAGTGAGGTCGTCAAGGTGATCGTTCACCGGCCGCGGCCGACGGCGAGGCTCGCGGACACGCTGGTCCCGAATCCGGACCCGGACAGCTATCCGAGCGGGCACGTGTGCTTCGCCGTGGGACTTGGGTTGGCGTTCTTCGTTCTCGCGATTCGCTCGCGGGTTCACGTCCTCATCGCGGTTCTTGCCATCCTGCTCGCCCTCGTCACCGCAGGAACCCGCATCTATCTGGGCATCCACTATCCGACGGATGCGCTTGCGTCCCTGGTCTTCGGCGTCGCGGCGTTCGTTGGTATCGAGACGCTGTGGCGGCGTTACGCCGGTGGGATATTCCGGCAGAAGCAGGCGACCGCAGTCGTCCGATAGTGACGCGTTGAGCTTTTCTTCAGCCGTGCGCGCATAGCCACGTTCGCTTAATGGACCCTAGCTACAAGCTCTGGTGCGACCGTCGGACAGCGAACTAATCTGAATTTCGTGAGTAACTATCGTCCTCCCGTATCTGATTTTGCGTTCGTCCTCGAGCATGTCGTCGGCTATCCAGAGCTTGCAACGTATCCGGGTTTCGAACACGCCGACCTCGAGACCGTTGTCGGCCTCCTTCACGAGGCGGGTGATTTTGTCGCTTCCGCCGTGGCGCCAAGCAACCACATCGGAGATGTCGAGGGCGCAAAACGGGCTCCCGACGGCTCGGTATCGACCCCCGGACCGTTCCGGGAGGCGTACCGCCAGTATGTCGACGCTGGTTGGGGTTCAGTGCCGTTCCCGGAGGAGTTCGGTGGCGGCGGGTTCCCCTGGACTGTCGGCCTCGCCATCCAGGAGATGCTGGCTTCATCGAATATGGCGTTCGCCCTGTGCCCGCTTCTCACGCAGGGGGCGATCGATGCGCTGCTGCACTACGGAAGCGACGAGCAGAAGGCGATCTACCTGCCGAAGATGATCAGCGGCGAGTGGGCCGGGACCATGAACCTGACCGAGCCGCAGGCGGGTTCGGATGTCGGCGCCTTAACCACCCGTGCGGTGCCGCGCGACGACGGCACCTTCGCGATTTCGGGACAGAAGATTTTCATTACCTTCGGTGAGCACGACCTTTCGGAACAGATCGTCCACCTCGTGCTCGCCCGCACGCCGGGGGCGCCTGAAGGCACGAGGGGGATTTCCTGTTTCATCGTTCCGAAGTTCCTCGTCAACGAGGACGGATCGCTCGGCGAACGCAATGGGGTTAAGTGCCTGTCAATCGAGCACAAGCTGGGCATCCACGGATCACCGACCTGCGTCATGGAGTACGACGGAGCGACGGGCTACCTCATCGGCGAGGAGAACCTCGGCATGCGCATCATGTTCGTCATGATGAACAGCGCCCGGCTTTCGGTCGGCACGCAGGGCCTGGCGCTGAGCGAGAGGGCCTACCAGGATTCCCGCGACTACGCGCTTGAGCGTCACCAGGGTCTCGCGATCGGTGCGACGGGCAAAGACTCGGCCATCGTCGAGTTCCCGGATGTCCGTCGGATGCTGCTGACGCAGAAGGCCTATATCGCCGCTCTGCGCCGCATGATGTTGATGAATTCGGTTCAGATGGACCGGGCGACTCACGCACCGGATGCACAAACCCGGGCTCGCGCGTCCGAGATCGTCGGCATCCTCACGCCGATCTGCAAGTCGTTCGGGACGGATCTCGGCAACGAACTCACCTCACTGGGCCTGCAGGTCCACGGCGGCATGGGTTACATCGAGGAGACCGGTGTCGCCCAGTACTACCGCGACGTTCGCATCACCGCCATCTACGAGGGAACCAACGGTATCCAGGCCGCGGATCTGGTCGGTCGCAAGCTTGGGGTGCGGGACGGCGCATCCATCTTGGAGTTCTTGAGCCAGGTGCGCGAGATCGACTCGGAACTGGCTGTGGCGGGCGACGACTACGAGTCGATTCGCGGCGAGTTGGCGACACAGCTCGACGCGCTGCAGTCGGCGACCGAGTGGATGCTGCGCACCGGCCTTGCGGATCCGAACGCGATCCTGTCCGGGTCGAGCCCGTACTTGCGGATGTGGGGACTTGTGCTCGGCGGCTGGCTGATGGCGAAGTCCGCGCTCGCAGCGCCCCTGGCGGAGGACCGAGAGGTCGCCGACACCCAGTTGGTGCTGGCGCGCTTCTACGCGGAGCAGTTGCTCCCGCAGACCGTGGGACTGCTGAGCGCCGCAACCGCGGGATCCGAGGATCTGTTTGCGCTGACTCCGCAGCAGCTCTAATGGCGGAGTTCATGCACGGCACGGTCTCCCAGGAGATCGTGGTCGACGCTCCCATTGCCCGTGTGTGGTCGGCGTTTTCGGAAGCGGAGTTTCGCGAGCGATGGTTTTCACTGCCGGGGGAGCGCAGCACGCGCTCGCACGAGCTCGACTTTCGCGCCGGCGGCGAGGAGGTCACCAGAAGCACGTTCAACAACATGGAAAAAGTCGAACGGCTCGAACTGCGCGCTCGCTTCCTCGATCTCGTACCCGAGCGACGGATCACGATCAACTCGACGTTCACGTTGAACGACATCCTGCGCATCGCGTCGGTCGCGACAACCGAGTTCGAACCGGTCGAGGACGGTACTCGAGTGAGCTATCTCGAGCAGTACCAGTGCTTCGGTCTGGTGGGCGACGGGAGTGGCGACTCGGAACGCGGGGAACGCGAGGGCGGCACCCGGTTCATGCTTCGTCGCCTCGCGATTGCGCTCGACCAGGCCCAGCAACCGGCGTAGCTGTCGCGGCTTTCGGACATCGCGATCGAGACTCCGTGCATCCGCGCTTCCCGAAGTCCAGACTTGGATGAAGAGGAGCGAGACGCATGTACACCAGGCACAGCACGGTCACGACTGACGAGATCAGCGACGTCATCCTGGTCGCATCGGATGACGCGATAACCGGGATTTACTTCCCCCAGCACTGGACGAAGCCCGACTGGACATCGTTCGGCGCCGAGGTTCCGCTGGCACGCGATCCACTCCTTGCACAGGCCGCAACTCAGCTCCGGCAGTACCTTGCGGGGGAGCGGACGGCGTTTGATTTTCCGATTCACCTGATCGGCAACGACTTCCAACAGCGCGTGTGGGCGATTCTCCGAGACATTCCGTTCGGCGAGACGCGAACGTATGGCGACATCGCGGAACAGCTTGGCGACAAGTCGCTGGCGCGAATGGTCGGGCAGGCCGTTGGCCACAATCCGATCTCAATCGTCGTCGGGTGTCATCGAGTAGTGGGGAAGTCTGGCAGCCTCACAGGCTACGCCGGCGGACTCGAACGCAAGGCGTTCCTGCTGCAGCTCGAAGAACCCGAGTTGGTCGAAACCGCCAGACTCTTCTAACGACCGCCGCCGTTCGGCCCGCGTCGGATAGGGTTTTGGTCGAGGAGTTCCGCGTCCTCTGGTGTGCCGGGAAGTCTGGTCGGCGTCATAGTGACGACCGATTTTTGGAGGCAGCATGACGGCGCTGGCGTTCGCGATTCTCGGTGTTTCAGCCGCGGTACTCGCGGCAGTGTTCTCCAACCGGCTGAGCGCGATCATCCGTGTGCCGGCGCCTGCACTCTTCCTGGTGGTCGCCGCAGTCGCCGCGAAGTTGTTCCCCTCGCTCGGATCCCTGTCCGCCGGGACCGACATCAGCATTGTGACGATCGCCCTGGTGTTCATCCTCTTCGACGGCGGAATGCACATCGGCTGGAGGCGGTTTCGGGCATCTCTTGGCGCAGTCACCTGGCTCGGGATCGCGGGAACCGTCGTCACTGCGGCAGCGATTGCAGCCCTGGCGCACCTCCTGTTTGGTTTTGACCTGCGCCTGGCCCTCCTGCTTGGAGCCGCGCTTTCACCAACCGATCCCGCGATCGTCTTCTCGGTGCTCGGCCGCCGGGAGGTCGCAGGCCGCACGGGCACCATCCTCGAAGGCGAGTCGGGTGCGAATGACCCTGTTGGGATCGCGCTGATGCTCACCCTTCTCGCGGTGACCGGCACGGGAAGCGGTGCGATTCTTGGCGGATTGGCGCAGTTCGGGCTGCAGCTCGTTGTCGGTGCGGCCGTGGGAATTCTCGGTGGACTCCTGCTTGGCAAACTCATGCGCCACCTCGCGCTGCCGAATGAGGCCCTCTACTCCGTGCGGACGATTGCCGTCGCCGGCCTGATTTATGCGGCCGCGACCCTTCTTCATGGCTCCGGGTTTCTCGCGGTGCTACTCGCGGGCGTGCTCGTCGGAGACACTCACGCGCCGTTCAAACGGGAGATCCGGCAGTTCAGCGCCGGCATTGCGTCGCTAGCGGAGATCGCGGCCTTCTCGATTCTCGGCTTGAGCGTTCCCCTGGACCTTGTGCTCGATCCGTCCGTTCTCTTGACCGGGTTCGCGATCGCCGCGCTCCTGATTCTCGTGATTCGACCCGTCCTGGTCGGACTTCTGCTGATCCCGATCAAATTGCGGCTGGGTGAGCGTGCGTTCGTGTTGTGGGCGGGACTCCGGGGCGCCGTGCCGATCCTGCTCGGGATGTTCATCCTGCAAGCGAAGGTCGCCGGCGCCGGTCGCGTATACGCCATTATCTTCATCGTCGTTCTGGTTTCTGTGATCCTCCAAGGCGGACTGGTTCCTCTGTTCGCCCGGTTGTTTCGGGTGCCCATGCGAGTGGTCGAGCCCTACCCGTGGTCATCCGGGCTCCGATTCACACGGCGCCCCGACGGCATGCACGAATTCGTCGTCGCGGCGGGTTCGCCAGCCGATGGTGCGACGATCGACGCTCTCGATCTGGGCGACAACGGGTGGATCAGTCTGATCCGGCGTGATGGAGCGCTCGTGCAGGTACGCGGATCGACTCGTCTCGAGGCGGGGGATGTCGTGCTCGCGCTGAGTTCGGGAGACGTCGAACTCGACCGGCTGTTCGCCGACAGTTGAGCCGAACTATCTGCCCAACTTGCTGAGGTTGAGTACGTCTCCCGTCTCGATGACCGTGCTGAGTGGGCTTGGAGTCCTGGCCGGGTTGAGATAAAACAGGTCATCCAGGGTGAGGTTGAATCGGGCGGCGATCGAACTCAGATTGTCGCCCGCGACGACCGTGTAGGACTTGGGCGCACCATCGGCATCGACGGCGTGCCCTTCGGCTCCGGTGCGTCGGCCTCGGTCTGCAACATGGATGTCCGGCCTCGGGTCCCCGATCGTCCAGGTCAGTTGCGCGTACGCGACCATGGCGGACGCACACTCACCGACGGTCGGAACTATCTTGCTGGTCAGGATCAGCGAGTGGAAGAAGCTGGGATTCTCCCACCCGGGCGAATGGTCAGACGGAAGGGTGAACTGCTGGTTCGCGCGTGTCGACATCGAGCCGTTCGAGAATGACAGACCGAGTGGCGTGCACGTCGATCCAGGTCTTACAGCTGCGGCGCTCAATTCTGCCGCTGACGCGGTTGCCAGGTTGCCGGTGAGATCGACCAATTTGACCGTGAGCGCGTGGCTCGCTGGATTTGCGACGACCGCAACAGTGCCGCCGATCGGGTCGGAAGTCTGGACGCCGACCAGCGTTCCCGTGGCGATGACGCCCGACAGTGTCGCGGCAGGCGAGTCGTGCGGCGCCGGCTCGTGCGCGAGTCCCGCACAACCGTTGAGGGCCGCGGCGGTCGCCACTAGGAGCACCAGCGCTCCCGTTCGCTGAAATGAAGTCACATGAAACCCATCGTGTGTTGAGCCCGACCGACGTTCGACCGACGAGTCGATTGACAGTGGGAAGATACCTTCCTATTCTTATCACATGCCGAGACGAAGTGAAGGATCGATCTTGACGATCGAGTACGACATCCTCGAGTGCGGGTCGCAACTCGAGCAGAGTGCGGGTGGCTTTTACGGATTCGGGCTGGCCCAGTCGCTTGCGGACTCCCGCGGACAGGACGCGCTGATAGGTCACGGCACTCTCTATAAGGCTTTGAGCAGGATGACCGTTCGGGGCCTGCTCTCGTCGGAGTGGGAAGACGCCGACTCGGCGACCCTTGCGGGACGACCACGTCGTCGGATGTATCGGGTGACCGGCGAGGGAGCACGAGTTCTCGCCGCTCGTCCCGCCGCGACTGCGATCGCTGTCGGCCAGGCGAGGGCTTCACTAGCATGACGAACGATCGTCAAAGCGGTGCAATGCGCGCGGCCGCGCGAGTGTCGTCGTGGGCCGAGTTCTACACATTCGGCCTGCCAGACGACGTCCGGAATGAGCGACTCGACGAGGTGCGCTCGGATCTGCATGAGCAGGTCACCTCAGCGGATGGCCATTCGTCCGACCGATCACTGGCGAGACGCATCCTCGGCCGCTCGATACGTGGAATTGTGGCGGACGTCAGCTGGCGTCGCGACCAGCTTCGAGGGCTGGCCCCGCGCCCCTTGTCGAAACCGATGCGTGTCGTTGTTGCTCTCGCGGTAGCCGCTGGAGTCGCGGTGAGCTCCATGCTGTTCGTGAGCTCCGAAACGGCGTCGTCGAACGCCTCACTCGCGGAGGTTCAGGTGGGTGACCTGGAATACCAGGTCCGCAGTGAAATGCTGTTTGTTGTCCCGCTAAGCGTCCAGTTCGCCGAGGAAGTGAAGGAGGTGGGATCTGACCCGAACTACACCGCGGTGCTCCCGCAAGAACGAGAGGGAGTGGCGACCGAATGGAATAACCTGCGGGTTCTCCTGTCGCAGCGAGCGAGCAGAGGCAGGTCGTGGAATCGAGCGCTGCCGCCAACGAGCATTCGATCCTGGCCGGCTGGCTCAGCACCCTGAGTGCAGTCGCCGTTCTCCTGTTCGCGGTCGTGCTCTGGTTCGAGCCCCGCTGGCGTCGAGCCCGCCCGGCCGCGGCTCCGAAATCCTAACGGGATCCATACGCTAAGGAACCGTTAGGACGGTCTGCCGGGCCGTAGCCTTTGGGAGTGTTAGACAAAAAGGCGTCGCGGAGCCGGCTCGGGGCATGGATGCTCAGGGATCTCGCCGCCCACGAACTTCCATCCGTGGGGCCTCTCGCCAAGGTGGTCGACCGGCCGGATCCCTGGTGGAAGGTCATGTGCCTCACCGGGGTCGACTACTTTTCGACCCTCGGCTATGCGCCGGCCATTGCTTTCCTGGCGGCACAGTTCCTCTCGCCGCTCGCGACGCTCGTGCTTGTGGCGCTGACCCTGCTGGGAGCGTTGCCGGTCTACCGCCGCGTCGCGCAGGAGAGTTTCCGCGGTTCTGGCTCGATTGCGATGCTCGAACGGCTCCTGCCGTGGTGGGCCGGCAAGCTCTTCGTTCTCGTACTCCTCGGGTTCGCTGCGACCGATTTCATGATCACGATTACGCTGTCTGCGGCGGATGCCGCGCAGCACTTCACCCAGAATCCGCTCATGCCTGCCTGGTTGCACGGCCAGAATCTCCTCCTGACTATTCTGCTTATCGCCGTTCTCGGTCTGGTATTTCTCAAGGGCTTCCGTGAGGCGATCGGCATAGCCGTCGGTTTAGTGAGCGTCTATCTCCTCCTGAACCTGGTGATCGTCGTCGTTTCCGGAGCTGACATCCTCGAGCACCCGGCGCTTGTGACCGGATCACACGGACTCCTCGCCAACATCACGCACCAGACCGTGTTCGGACAGCAGGGCAACATTGTTCTCGCCATCGGGTTCGCGCTCGTCACGTTCCCGAGGCTGGCGTTGGGAATGTCTGGGTTCGAGACCGGTGTCGCGGTCATGCCGCACATCAAGGGAGACCCGACCGACACGGATGACCATCCTGCCGGCCGCATCCGGGGCGCTCGTCGACTGTTGACGGCTGCCGCCGGCATCATGAGCTTCTTCCTGATTGCGACCAGTCTGGTCACATCCATCCTCATCACGCCCGCGCAGTTTGCCGGCGCCGCGAACGGTCGCGCCCTGGCTTTTCTCGCGCACGGCCTGCTCGGTCCATGGTTCGGCTCGTTCTACGACTTCTCCACAATCGCGATCCTCTGGTTCGCCGGTGCGAGTGCGCTCGCGGGGCTGCTGAACCTCGTTCCCCGCTACCTGCCGCGCTACGGTATGGCGCCGCTCTGGGCGGGCGCGGTACGGCCGCTCGTGATCGTATTTACTCTCATCGCCTTCCTGATCACCTTCATCTTCGACGCAAATGTCGACAAACAGGCAGGGGCATATGCGACCGGAGTTCTCGTGTTGATGACCTCCGCAGCGGTCGCTGTCACACTCGCCGCAGTTCGGAAGCGTCAACACGCGCGAACGGTCGGCTTCGGAGTGATCGCCGCGGTTTTTGTCTACACGACGGTTCTGAATATCGGTGAGCGCCCGGATGGCGTGAAGATCGCTGGACTGTTCATCGTGGCCATTGTCCTGGTTTCAATCCTGTCGCGCGTGCGGCGATCCTTCCAGCTTCGCGCAGCCTCTATTGTGCTGGACAAGACGGCTCTCGAGTTCGTGACGAAGGATGCCCAGCTGAACGGCGCGGTGCGCATTGTGTCGCACCAGCCCGATTCGGATACGGCGGAGGAATACCGCAACAAGTCGCGAGACGAACGACACTACAGCCACATCCCGAATAAGGCTCCGATCATCTTCCTTGAGGTTCACAAGAGCGACTCGTCGGATTTCGAGGAAGAGCTCGAAGTGCGCGGTGCCATGAAGTTCGGGTATCGCGTTCTCCAGGTGAAGAGCGGCAACGTGCCCGGCACAGCGGCGGCGGTGCTCCTGGCGATCCGCGACGCGACGGGCGTCGTCCCCGACATCTACTTCGAGTGGACCGAGGGTAACCCGATCAACAACATGCTGCGATTCCTGATCACGGGCAGGGGCGAGATCGCGCCAGTAACCCGCGAAGTTCTCCGTGAATCAGAGCCCAACCCGAAGCGTCGCCCGGCGGTGCACGTCAGCTGAGCTGCAGGTCAGAGTCGAAGATCGATTCCGGCGTGCCCTCTGCGAGCCCCGTGAGTGGATGCCACGGTCGAGCCGGATCGACCGGGAACGGTCGGCTGGGGATCGCCAGCAGGTCGCCGACCCTGAGATTGGCGGGCAGCAATACTGCGAGCACGTCTTCCGCTTCGACGAGATCGATGGTGCTCGGATTTCTGACCAGAAGAACTGTGCGCGTGCGCGCCGTTCGTTTGCCGCCAACTCGCTGAGCCTGCGACCAGATGAGCCTCAGGTTGCCCAGGCGCGCGTCGACCTGGACGACCGGACGGGCGGTGCGATGGCCCGCCATCGCGACGACTCTGGTGATCAGCACGGCCGTCCGCTCCGGCGCCGATTTCTGGGGACGGATATCGGCACGAACAGATGCGGCGCTGTGGACGGCCGGCGTTCCGCAGACATCCACGAGTCGTCGAAGCGACACATCGGCCACGGCGATGTCGTCGGAGGACACGATCGTGTGCTCCGGCCACCAATCCAGGTGGGTTGTCATGCATCCAGCGTCTCGCTCTTCCGGCGCACCCGAACCCGGTCCTAACGGTATCCGTGCGTAAGGAATTCGTAAGAGTTTTGGTCCCACGCGTAAGGAGTCTGTGAGCATCCGGTTGCAGGGAACTCTCAGGGTGTCTACTAATCGGCTGTGTCCTTGTGACGCCGGGGTCCCGATCGGTCCCCCGATTATCCGCATTCGGATGGAGTTGCCTTGCTCGACGTTATCTATGTTGTTGCCGCGATTGCCCTGTTTGGGCTCATCGCGCTGATTGCAAAGGCGGTGGAGAAGCTGTGATCTTCTTCACCTTTCTGAGTCTGGCGATCGGTGTCGGGGTGCTCGTTTACCTCGTGGTTGCCCTCGTTAAGCCGGAGCGTTTCTGATGAACAACACCTGGCTTTTCATACTTCAGGCGCTGACCATAATCGTCGTTCTCGGCCTCATCTATCGGCCGCTCGGCGACTACATGGCCCACGTCTACACAACCCAAAAGAACCTCAGGGTCGAGCGGGGTTTCTACCGCGTGATCGGCGTCGACCCCGCGTCGGAGCAGACCTGGCCCGTCTACCTGCGCAGCCTGCTGGCCTTCTCCCTGATCGGCGTTCTGTTCGTATACCTGTTGCAGCGTATCCAGGAATGGCTTCCGCTCTCCCTTGGCCTCCCGCCGGTCGAGCCGGGCCTGGCCTGGAACACCGCCATTTCGTTCGTCACCAACACGAACTGGCAGTCCTACTCACCAGAGTTGACGATGGGATACACCGTCCAGATGGCGGGACTCGCGGTCCAGAACTTCGCTTCGGCCGCCGTCGGCATCGCCGTCGCGATTGCGCTGGTTCGCGGGCTGTCCCGTCGCAAGTCGCTCACGATTGGAAACTTCTGGGTCGACGTCACGCGTGGCATCGTGCGAATTCTGCTGCCGATATCCGTCGTTGCCGCGGTGATCCTCCTTCTCGCGGGCGTAATTCAGAATTTCAATCCGTTCGAGCACATCACAACGATCACCGGTGGAAGTGCGGTGATCCCGGGCGGACCCGTTGCGTCGCAGGAGGCGATCAAGGAGCTTGGAACGAACGGCGGCGGATTCTTTAACGCCAACTCGGCTCACCCGTTCGAGAACCCGTGGCCGTGGACGAGCATCTTTGAAATCATCCTGCTTCTTGCAATCCCGTTCTCGCTCGCCCGCACGTTCGGTCGCATGGTGAATGACAATCGGCAGGGCTACGCGATTCTCTCGGTCATGGGGATCTTCTGGATCGCCTCCGCGGCGCTGCTGACCTGGCTCGAGAGTGTCGGATCCGGTACGGCGAGCCAGCTAGCCGGCGGCGCGATGGAGGGCAAGGAGACGCGGTTCGGTATCGTCGGCTCTGCGATCTTCGGAACGTCTTCGACACTCACCTCGACGGGTGCCGTCAACTCCATGCACGACAGCTTCACCTCCCTCGGCGGTGGTCTTGCGATGCTGAACATGATGCTCGGCGAGGTTGCACCCGGTGGTGTCGGTTCTGGCCTTTACGGGATCCTCGCCGTCGCGATCGTGGCGGTATTCGTCGCGGGACTGATGGTTGGACGCACCCCGGAGTACCTGGGGAAGAAGCTCGGTGGGCGTGAGATCAAGATGGCGAGCATCTACATCCTGATCACGCCGACGATCGTGCTGCTCGGCACGGCGTTGAGCTTCGCGATACCGGCGGTCGAGAAATCCGTCACCGGAACCTCGATGGATAACCCGGGATTGCATGGCTACTCCGAGGTGCTCTACGCCTTCACGTCGGCTGGCAATAACAACGGTTCGGCGTTCGCCGGGCTCACGGCGAGCACGCCGTGGTTCGACACGGCACTCGGTGTTGCCATGCTGCTGGGCCGGTTTCTGCCAATGGTATTCATCCTCGCGCTGGCTGGCTCATTCGCCGCACAGGACAAGGTGCCGGTGACCGCGGGAACTCTTCCAACGCACCGACCCCAGTTCATTGGGCTTCTCATCGGAACGATTCTCGTCGTGTCCGCACTCACGTACCTCCCCGTTCTAGCGCTAGGTCCACTAGCAGAAGGACTCAAGTAACACCATGTCAACAACACTCATCAGCCAGACCGGCAGTCCGCTGCCTGGTCAACGAAAGAAGTCGTCGGCCTTCAGCGCCTCGCAGCTCTTTGCGAGCATCCCGGGGGCGCTGAGGAAGCTCGACCCGCGCGTGATGTGGCACAACCCGGTGATGTTCGTCGTCGAAATCGGCGCCGCGCTGACGACGGTGCTCGCGATCGCCCAACCGTTCGAGGGCGGCTCTGCACATTCGACGGCATCGCCGACCTCCGCGGCGTTTACCTGGTCCATCACCGTGTGGCTGTGGCTCACCGTTGTCTTCGCCAATATGGCGGAAGCGGTCGCGGAGGGTCGTGGTAAGGCGCAGGCCAATAGCCTGCGCGAGAGCCGCACCACCACCGTCGCACAACGTGTCGTCGCCTATGACGAGGCCACTGACCCCGGTGCGGAGCGCGCGGAGTTCCAGCAGATTGCATCGGCAGACCTGACGCTCGGCGACACGGTCGTCGTGACCGCGGGGGAGCTCATCCCGGGCGACGGCGACATCATTTGGGGCATCGCCTCGGTTGACGAGTCGGCGATTACCGGCGAGTCCGCTCCCGTGGTCCGCGAGTCCGGCGGTGACCGTAGTGCGGTGACCGGTGGCACGCGAGTGCTGTCAGACCGAATCGTGCTCCGCGTCACCAGCAAACCGGGCGAGACCTTCGTCGACCGGATGATCAAGCTGGTCGAGGGTGCGTCGCGCCAGAAGACGCCCAACGAGATCGCGCTGAACATCCTGCTGGCGAGCCTCACCATCATTTTCGTGGTCGTGGTGCTGATCATCAACCCGATCGCCGCGTACTCGAACGCCGCGCAGAGCGTCCCCGTCCTGGTGGCGCTGCTGGTCTGTCTCATCCCCACCACGATCGGTGCACTCCTGTCCGCGATCGGAATCGCGGGAATGGACCGGCTGGTGCAGCACAACGTGCTCGCGATGTCGGGGCGTGCGGTCGAGGCCGCTGGCGACGTCACAACACTCCTGCTCGACAAGACGGGAACGATCACCTACGGCAACCGTCAGGCTGCAGAGTTCAACCCGGTCGGCGGAGTCGCGCAGAAGGCGCTCGCCGAGGCGGCCAGCGCCTCCTCGATCAGCGATCCGACGCCGGAAGGCAAGTCGATCCTTGATCTCGCCGTCGCGCTGGGAGTCGCCATTCCCGAGGCGGCGGCAGGCAGTGTTTCCGTGCCGTTTAGTGCGCAGACGCGAATGAGTGGCATCGACTACGCCGACGGAAGCCAGGTTCGCAAGGGCGCAGGCTCGATGGTCATCTCGTGGGTCGAGGAGTCCGGCAAGGTGCCGCCCAAAGCCCTCACCGAGATCGAGGGACTGACCGCTCGAATCGCCCAGGCCGGCGGTACGCCGCTGGTCGTCGCCCGACGCGACAAGACGGGCAAGGGCCAACTCCTGGGCGTCGTCTATCTGAAGGACGTCGTGAAGACCGGCCTCGCCGCTCGCTTCGCCGACCTCCGCAGGATGGGAATCCGCACCGTCATGATCACGGGCGACAACCCGCTCACCGCCAAGGCGATTGCGGCGGAGGCCGGGGTCGATGACTTCCTCGCCGAAGCCACTCCGGAAGACAAGATGGCGCTGATCAAGAAGGAGCAGGAAGGCGGCAACCTCGTTGCCATGACCGGTGACGGCACCAATGACGCCCCGGCTCTTGCCCAGGCGGATGTCGGAGTCGCGATGAACACGGGAACCTCCGCAGCCAAGGAGGCCGGCAACATGGTCGACCTCGACTCTGACCCAACCAAGCTCATCGACATCGTGGGAATCGGCAAGCAGTTGCTCATCACGCGCGGTGCCCTGACGACGTTCTCGATCGCGAACGACGTTGCGAAGTACTTCGCAATCATCCCGGCGATGTTCGTCGCAAGCTACCCGGGCCTCGCGGCGCTGAACTTCATGGCGCTGCACACTCCACAGTCCGCGATCCTGTCCGCGGTGGTGTTCAACGCGATCATCATCATCGCGCTCATCCCGCTGTCGCTTCGCGGGGTGCGGTACCGGCCGACGACCGTATCCAAGATCCTCGGGCGCAACCTCTGGATCTACGGGGTCGGCGGCCTCATCGCGCCGTTCATCGGTATCAAGTTGATTGACCTCGTGATCTCACTGATCCCCGGGTTTTAGACAGCACTGCTGAGAAGAAACAAGAAACGGAACCAAGACAATGAGTTCACTACGCGGCACAACCAGGCAGTACTGGGTCGCAATTCGCTCGATGATCATCCTCACGGTGGTCCTCGGGATCGCCTATCCGCTCGTCATCGCCGGGATCGGGCTGCTGGCTCCCTCCCAGGCGAACGGGTCACAGCTGACCGTCAATGGCAAGGTCGTCGGCTCCGCCCTGATCGGCCAGGGCTTCACCGACAAGAAGGGCACCGCACTTCCCGAGTGGTTCCAGTCGCGGCCCTCCGCGGCGGGGGCCGGCTATGACGCCGGTGCGTCGAGCGGCAGCAACCAGGGCACCGAGAGCCCGACCCTCATCGCGGCAATCAAGGCACGCAAAGCCGCAATCGCCAAGAGCGACGGGGTTGATCCGGCGTCCATTCCGCCGGACGCGCTCACCGCATCCGCGTCGGGGCTCGACCCGGATATCAGCCCCACCTACGCGCGCGAGCAGATCAACCGGGTGGCAAACGCTCGTCACTTGTCCGTCACCGAGGTCACGAAACTCGTGAACTCGTTCGTGACCGGACGCGAGCTCGGCTACATCGGTGACCCGACGGTGAATGTTCTCGAGCTGAACATCGCCCTGTCCAAGCTGAAGGGCTAAGAGCCATGAAGAAGGGGCGACTCCGCGTGCTGCTCGGAGCCGCCCCCGGGGTGGGCAAAACCTTCGCGATGCTCGAAGAGGGTAGCCGCCTCGGGCGCGAGGGTAAGGATGTCGTCGTCGCGGTCGTGGAAACTCACGGCCGCGCGGCGACGGCTGCGCTCCTTGCCGACCTCGAGCTGGTCCCGCGCCGCCTGGTCAACCACCGTGGGGTCGAGCTATACGAGCTGGATCTCGATGCCGTCATCGCGAGACATCCCGATATCGCCCTCGTCGACGAGCTCGCCCACACCAACGCTCCCGGTTCGCAGAACGAGAAGCGCTGGCAGGATGTCGAAAGCCTGCTGGATGCCGGGATCGACGTGATCTCGACTGTGAATGTGCAGCACATCGAGTCACTTCGGGACGTCGTCGAACAGATCACCGGCACGACCCAACGGGAGACCGTCCCCGATTCCGTCCTGCGCAAGGCTGACCAGATCGAGGTCATCGATCTCGCCCCGCAGTCACTGCGTGATCGTCTCGCCGAGGGCCACGTTTACCCGGCCAACCGGATCGATGCCGCCCTCTCCAATTATTTCCGGCTCGGTAACCTCACGGCGCTCCGTGAGCTGGCCCTTCTGTGGCTGGCCGACGAGGTCGACACCGCGCTCAAGGCCTATCGAAGCGAGCAGGGTATCGACAGCAAGTGGGAGGCTCGGGAGCGGGTCGTGGTCGCGCTGACCGGAGGGCCCGAGGGCGAGACGCTCATTCGTCGGGGTGCGCGCATTGCGGCCCGATCGGCGGGCGGCGAGCTCATCGCGGTCCACATCACGACCCAGGATGGGCTCAGCGAGGCGCACCCGGGCACACTCTCCGCGCAGCGCGCGCTCGCCGAGAAGCTGGGTGGCACCTACCACCAGGTCATCGGCAACGACATCCCGCGTTCACTCGTCGAGTTCGCAAAGGGGCTCAACGCAACCCAGCTGGTGATCGGGGTCAGCCGCCGCAGCCGCCTGTCGGCCGCGCTCACCGGACCTGGGACCGCCGCAACGGTCATCCGCGAATCTGGCGCAATCGACGTGCACATCGTCAACCACTCGGCGGCGGGCGGCCGATTTGCTCTCCCCCGTGCTGGCGGGGCGCTCACCGCCAAGCGCCGCATCATCGGAGCGATCGTCGCCTTGGTGGGCGGTCCCATTGTCACGGGCATACTCCTCCTCGGTCGAAGCCCGGACTCACTCACCGCGGATGTCCTCGGCTTCCAGCTTCTGGTTGTGTTGGTTGCGCTGGTCGGCGGAATCTGGCCCGCGCTCTTTGCCGGCGTGCTGTCCGGTCTCACTCTCGACTTCGTATTTGTCAAGCCGTACTACAGCCTGACGATCGCTGTCCCATTGCACTTCCTGACGCTCGTGCTCTACGTGCTGGGTGCTGTGCTGGTCAGCTACGTCGTCGACCAGGCGGCTCGAAGATCCCGCGCGGCGCAACGCGCCCAGGCGGAGTCCGAATTGCTGGCGACGATCACCGGCAGCGTCTTCCGGGGCCAGGACGCTCTGCAGGCGCTGCTGGCCCGGACTCGCGAGGCCTTCTCTCTCACGAGTGTGCGCCTGCTCTCGAGGCCCGGTGACGTGGTGGCATCGGATGGCGACCCGGCCGAGGGAGATCACGTCGTGTCAATCCCGATCGGTGAACGGGGCACGCTGGAGCTTCATGGCGCGGATCTGCGGGCCTCCGAGCGTCGCCTGCTCAGTGTCATTGCAGTGCAGATCGATGCCGCCCTCGAGTATCGGGATCTGTCGCAGACGGCCAGCGAAGTCGGACCTCTGGCGGAAGTCGACCGAGTCCGGAGTGCCCTGCTCGCGGCGGTTGGGCACGATTTGCGTCGTCCGCTGGCCGCGGCGACTGCAGCCGTGACGGGCCTTCGCTCGCCGGGTATCGAGTGGTCGGACGCGGACCGGGATGAGCTTCTCGCGACCGCGCAGGAGAGCCTTGAGTCACTTTCTGCTCTGGTGACTAACCTGCTCGACGTGACCCGGCTCCAGGCGGGAGCGCTCGCGGTATCGGCGCATCCGGTCGACGTCGCCGAGGTTGTTCTCCCCGCTCTCGACGAGCTGGGCATGGGGCCCGCTGACGTCGAGTTGGACCTCGCGCCGGATCTACCACCGGTGATCGCGGATGCCGGGCTCCTGCAACGCGTCATCGTCAATCTCCTCGACAACTCGAGGCGTTTCACTCCGGCGGGGGACGCGGTGAGGGTATCCGCCAGCACTTTTGCGGGAACGGTCGAAATTCGAATTGCCGATCGTGGACCCGGGGTCGAGGAGGAGCGACGACGCGACATCTTCGTCCCGTTCCAGCGCCTGGGGGACACCGATAACCTGAGCGGTCTCGGCCTTGGCCTGGCGCTGTCCAAGGGATTCACCGAGGGAATGGGTGGCACGCTCGAGGCCGAGGAGACGCCCGGAGGTGGCCTTTCCATGGTGATCACGCTGCCGGCCATCCACGATTCGGACAGGGGCTAGGCGACCATGCGAATCCTGATTGCCGACGACGATCCGCAGATCCTGAGGGCGCTCAAGGTCACCCTGCGGGCGCGCGGATATGAGATCTTCACGGCGGGAGACGGGGCGGAAGCCCTCGATCTGGCCGCGCAGCATCATCCCGACCTGGTCATGCTCGATCTCGGGATGCCGAAGCTGGACGGTGTCGAGGTCATCCAGGGCCTGCGCGGCTGGACGCAGGTTCCCGTCCTTGTCGTGTCGGGCAGGACGGACGCCGCCGACAAGGTCGACGCGCTGGATGCGGGAGCAGACGACTACGTCACGAAGCCGTTTGCGATCGACGAGCTCCTGGCGCGTATCCGGGCTCTCACTCGGCGAGTTGTTGCCCCCGAGGACGAGCCCATCGTGACCTTTGGCACGATCAGCGTCGACTTCTCGGCAAAGCAGGTGCTGCGTCGCCGAGGCAAGGCTTCGGAGAACGTGCGGTTGACGCCGACAGAGTGGCGCATCCTCGACCTTTTGGTGCATAGCCCGGACAAGCTCGTGACCCGAGAGTCACTGCTCACCCAGATCTGGGGCCCCCATCACACCAAAGACACCGGGTATCTTCGTCTCTATTTTGCGCAGCTGAGAAAGAAACTGGAGCCGGTTCCGTCGGCGCCGCGATACCTGGTAACGGTGCTGGGGATGGGATACCGGTTCGTTCCCGACGCCAAGTCCGAACGAGTGGTGTGAGAACTTCGTAAGAATTGGCGGATCCACCGTGAAGAGGTCGTTAGGACCGCGGAAATTGGCTGCGGACGGGCGTAGACCTGAATCATTAACGTCAGTTCTCGACCCGCCGGTCTGACCGATGCGATCCATCGTGCCTGGCGATTCACAGCATGAACGTCGCGACGATTATCGCCGGTGGCTCTACTTTCGTCGAGGGTGACCTGCACCAGCTCGAAGGCTTCCTCGTCGAACGGTCCCGTCGAGTACGAGGCAGCGTGGGCCCGCCTCTACGACCGACCCGCTCCGTCTATTTGAGCCGGTCTGCCATTTCGGTGTATGCCGGCGTCCACTGCCTCCACCGGTCGCCCCAGCCCGACGGCACTCCACCGGCAAGGTAGGTCGACAAGTCCTCGAAGTGGGCCTGCCAGCCCGCACCGTGCCCGGCGAGT
>DATAZY010000086.1:0-64716 GCA_036271795.1 Galbitalea sp. | reverse complement strand
GCAACACCTCACCAGGCGTCACCGCCAACACCGACGACACACCACCACCAGCACCCGCCGACGGAGCATCAACAGCCTGAACACCCGACGCACCCCACGCCGTCACCGTGACCCCAAACACACCAGCAGGCACCGTATAGGTGGTGACGGTAGCGGGAGTATCCTCCGCGGCGAAAGAGTGCAGCTTCACCGTCGTCCCACTCGACGCGGCGGGCGATGAAGTCGGAGTCGGGGTGGGCGTGGGAGTCGGAGTCGGGGTGGGCGTGGGAGTCGGCGTGGGAGTGGCCGTCGGGGAGTCGGTGGGCGATGGGGTCGGCGTCGGACTCGGCGTACCCGTGGGCGTCGCCGTCGGAGCATCCGTGGGCGCGGGGCTCACCGAGGGCGTCGGAGTCGGAGTGGGCGCATCGTCCGCGCTGGCGGCGACGGGGGCAAACAGCCCACTCAGAACAAAAGCGACAGCAGCGACTACTGCGATGATGCGACCGCGCACGATGGGACTCCCCCGGGTAAAGCTGTTCGTCGGTCCCAGAACGACGCCACAGTTGCACTCAGGCTAGACCCGTCGCACAGATGACACGCCCGGAACAGATCGTTCTACCCGCCAAGAGGGTGCAGCCCGGTCCGGTGAACAAAATCGGCGACAAAATTTGCGGTGTCATGCCAGCCCGTGACACCAACCGTCCGCACGCCCATTGCCTTCACCGGGTAGTCGTTACCGCCGGGATCGAGCCGATCGCCGACGAACAGCATCCGCTCGAGCGGGATGGAAGTGAGTTCGGCAAGCTTGCGCATGCCGTAGGCCTTGTCGATGCCCTTCCGGGTGACGTCGATGGAGGTCGAGCCTCCGGACCGAACCTCGAGCTCGGGAAGCTGGGCGGCAGCGGCGGCACGCAGCGATTCCTTTTTCGCTCCGGTCGGATCCCACGCCTTCTTGGCGTCGACCGGCGCATCCTGGCCCAGCGCCGAAAAGGTGAGCTGCGAACCACGGTCTTCGAGGATGGGGCCCCAGGTATGCGGCTCCCACAGTCCAAGCCGCTTCGCGCTGTCTTCGAGAACGGCCAGGCCAAGTTTCTTCTGCCCAGGGGTGAGGTTCTCTGCGTACTGCTGCTTCCAGCCACCCTCATAGCGGTAGTACTGCGTGCCGCAGGTGGGCAGCAGGTGCAACCGGCCGAACAGGGGTGTCGCGCTCGCGGGAAGCCCGGCAATCAGCTGGCTCTCGAACTGTCCGAATTGGCCGCCGGAGATGACACACACCGGGATGATCGAGAGCAGTTGTGCGAGCAGGTTTGCCATGAGCGGATCGAGGCTCGACTTGGAGGGTGCGAGGGTGTCATCCAGGTCGAAGGCGACGAGATCGACGGTGTCGGTCGGAACTGGATCGACTGGGCCTGGCACCGTGCAATCGTACCGGCTCCCCGTTCAGCGCAGTTGTCAGTTCAGCCCAACTGCGCGAGGCGCACGACCTGCCAGCCCTTGGGCGCCGACATCCGCTCGGCGTGCCGGGCACACAGGTCATAGCTGTGCGGCTCCGCCGTCTGGCTGAGAGGTCCAAGCACCGCCATCGAGTCCGCGTAGACATAGGTGAGGGTCGAGACGGCGTCCTCGCCACACGCGACTTTGCTACAGGGCCGACCGGTCATTGTGCAATCACCTTATGCATGCGTGCGCTAAGAGCACGCTCTGGCACGCCGGTCTAGCATTGGCACATGGCCACACCTCGACGGCACAGTTCGCCGGTCTCCGCCCGGCCAGGCTGGCGCGATCGGCACGGCAGAGGCATCCGAGCCGCCGTTACCGGGCCCCATCTGCCGCTCCTTCGCTCCCGCGCGGACGTGTTCGACATGACCGTCGCGTCGACCGCAGAATACCTCAAGGACCTCTGGCCGGATGAGTTGACGCAGACCCGGTTCGAAGTCGCCGTGCTGCCGTCGGCGCCCGTCGGGGCGGGGGGGCTCGATCGCTGGCGGGTCATCAAGCGGGAACGCAGGATCATCCTCTACCGCTTGCCCATCGAGCGAATGTCTCGCCTTCACCGCTACGACGAGCTGCACAAACGGATGATGATCGAAAGTTGCGTCTTTCGCGCGGTCGCGGAGCTCCTGGGTAAGGATCCGTGGGACCTGGCGCCGGAGCGATTCCGGCACCTGTAGGGAGCGCCAAGAATAGACGGCGCTAGCGGTAGATGCGCACCGGTCCCTGGACCCGGGCGAGCGGGCTGATGCCGTAGCTCGTGATCTCGCCGTCTTCCGTGCCGCTGACCGAGGCATAGAGTCCGGTGAATCCGGTCATCCGGTAGCTGCGTCCGGCCACAACCGGTATCGAGACGGCCTCGCCGGCGCCAACGGTTTTCGTGATGTCTGTGCCGGACAGGGCGTGGAGTGTGATCGACGCTGGCGCGCGGCCGGGATTGTCAAGGTGCAGGAGGGGATGCATTCCCATCGCGATCGGCACCACAACGCTGGACGTGAGAAGCGCGGCCGGTGTAATCCAGGCGAAATCGCTGCCGCCAACGTCCTGAGATCCGCTTGCGTCGGCCGTGGCAGCGGTCACGGTGGAGACCCGGACGCTCGCGAGTACGGGAACCTTCGCCTTGACGATCACCGTGTAGTTGCCGTCCGAGAGTTGGTCAAGCGGAAGGTCGGTCACGCTGCCGGGCTGGAGGTCGGCACGGATCGGCTTTCCGGTGACGGTTCCATCCTCCGCGAGAACGGTGATCGACGCCGTCACAGTCTTTGCCCCGGGCAGGTACACGCGGAGTGTTGGTTGCAGGTCATCGAATCCGGTCTGGCCCTGGAGCGGATCCATCGCCGAAGTCGCCGACACAACGACGCCGGGCAACACGGTGATCAGCGCGGGCGCGGGAGTTGCGGCGACGAAGTCGGCTCCCCCCGGCGCGACACCTCTCACCGTGGTCTGTTCGAGACTCGCGACGACCTGGCCACCGCTCGTTGTCACGTGCACCACGGGTGAGGCGAGGCCCGGGGCGAAGCCGGCGAGCGAGAGCACCCGCTGGCCCCCGGCGGGAACGATGATGCCGTCCATGCCCGGCGCGCTCACCGGGCCCGTCTCACCGAAGATCTGGATCGAAGCGACGGCGGCGACAGCCGTCGGGTTGGCCAGCAAGAGGAGAGTCGCGCGACCCAAAGTGGTCGCCCCTCCGGACAACCAGACATCCCCAGCGGGCGCCGTGCACTCAGAAGAGGACAGACCGAAGAACTCGTCGGTGTTGACGGCTTCCGACTGAACCCCGCCAAGGAGGGGCGCCGCCGCACCGGCACCGACCGGTTCGGTACTCAGAAGCTGCGGTGCTGCGGATCCGCCGTCCGTCCCGGCGTCGGACTGCGCGAACGCGCTCTTGTCCGGAGCTCCCGGCACCGCGACGCTCACGATCTGAGGCGCCCCAACCGCCGAGGCCGTTGTCGCACCCTTGCCGGAAGCGGATGCGAGACGCAGCAAGCCTCCCGGACAGACAAGTTGCTGGGTCGTCGGTACCGGAGTGACCACCGTGCTGGCGGCCGGCGATCGAAGAGTCGGGATTGGCACGAGGATCATGGCGCCAACGAGCACCGCGAGCACCGCCAGCGCGACGAGGCCGAGGACCAGGCGTGCGCTCACGACTGTGACCGTGCGCAGCGGGCTGACGGCCTGCGGAGTCTGTTCCATCGTTTCGGGCGCGGCGTCGTCCGCCTCGACGAATACCTCGCCCGTCGGGTCCTGTGCGTCAGGCATCGTCATCCTCCCCCAGAGTCGCGCGCTCGCCCTCCACCGTGGCAACAGACGTCCGCCGGCGGCCGCCGCGAAGTGGAATGGCGAGCAGGAGCGTGATCGCGAACACGATGCCGAGCCCGCCCAGAATCCACGTCCTCGTGTCGCCCCCGTCCGGATGCGGGTCCGTGAGACCCGTGGACGGAAGGGCGCCGTAGCGCCAAAGCAGACCGAGCGGAGTGGTGCCAACCTGGGTCAGGAGACTGTTGCCGTTGAGGGCATCCTCCGCGCGCTCCTGCACCGCAAGGCCACCGGGCGACGGCGACATCCCGAGCAGAACAAATCCAATTCGATGGGCGGTCAGGGCCGGACCGGCGTTGAGTCCGCTTCGCGACGCAAGATTGCCCGCCAGGTTCAGCACGGTCCTGTCATCAGAACTGAGGGGCGCGGCGGTAGCGGTGTAGGTCGACAGGTCGTCGAGAGTGCTGCCGGTTCCACGCTGAACGGATGCGGCGAGCGCGCCATTGCTCTGCGGTGTAAGAACCAGGGTTCCGAGATTCGGCCGAGATGCGCCCTCGGCGACGACGTACGCGGGCAAAACTGTGCCGTCGGCCGCCGCCGCGACCGATTGACCCGCGAGCGGTGCAACCAGCAGCGGGCTCACGGCGATCGCGGAGGCGAGCGCGACGACGAGCGCCGGAATGGCCACGACCCTGCCGAGAACGTCGAGGGTCACAACGGCCGCGCCGATCAGGCCGAGCCACATGAGACTGAGTCCCGCCCCTGGCCACAGCGTCACCGATGTCGCTCCCTCCGTTGTGAGGTGCAGGTGGGTTGCCCCGACCGCGGTGGCAAGCCCGAGGACTGCGATACCGAGCGCTGGGATGCCCCGGCTGGAGCCGCGCAGGAACACAGCGGCCAGCGCCAGCAGGAGGAGCGGAATCAACAGCACGGCGAAGACCATGGGGCCTGAGAGCGGCATCCCGAATATCGACTCAAGATTTGCCCACCCCGCGACCGATGCGTCGGGAGAACCGACCGCGAGCTCGGTCACGGTCGCGGCACTGTGCGCGGCGGGCGAACCGGGGTCGGCGAAGGTCGCCAGCGGTGTGCCGCGCTGAACCTGCGCATAGACCAGCGGAGCGAACAGAGCTGCGGCGGGGATCAGTATGCCCACCAGCCGGACGACGCGCGCCGGATTGACGGCGATCCAGATCAGCAGGGCGACCACAAGGGCGGGAACGAGGCTCGGCGCGGATGCCGCGACGGCGGCGAACAGCAGCGCCGCGGTAGCGCCGGCAGACCAGCTGCGCGCGGCTCCGATCGCCGCAAGCACCAGCCACGGCAGGAGGATGTGCGCGATGACCGCGCCGAGCTGTCCCGCTTCCATGGACGACAACAGCGGCGGGGCGAGCGCCCACAGGATCGCGGCGATCGCGGGCGGCCATGCCCGCGACGAGATCCGGGTCGCGCACCACCATGCCCCGAGTGCGCTGAGCGGCAGGGCGACAAGATACAGGAGAACGATACTGAATGACGGCGCCCAGAAAGTGAGCGACCCGAGCACGGCGAGCACCGCGGCGAACGGGTCTGATGCGCCGACGACACCGGAGGCCGGATGCCAGCTGTAGCCGACGTTGGCCCACAGCTCGCCGACGGTGCGAGACAGGGGTACGAGCGCACCTCCCTGAACAGCACTGGCGCCGAGCAGCCGACCGAAGACGATGACGCCGATGACTGCGGCGAGAACCACAACGCCGGCTCCGCCGTCGGAGAGGAAGCTGGCGCGGGTGCGGAGCGGCGCGCGACCGTCGTCCCCGTTGGTCGACTGGGCACTTCTGCGCTCGCGTGCGGCCGCCGCCGAAATCCGAAGGGGCGCAATGGCGGCCCAACTGAGTTTCCGCGTGCGGCGCAGCCGTTTTCGGGCCGGCGCGATTGAGCCGGAAAACGCGGTGGCGAATGCCGCCGCGAGCTCGCCCCCGATGAAACCGGGCTGCTTCCGCAGGATCTGCAGAATCGACCGCAGCACCGCGAGTGGAACAAGGGAAAGCCAGACGAAGAGCGGTGCGAGCCCGCGGGCGTAAACCATTCTGCGATGGAGTTGTGCCCTTCGCCGGAGGAGGGCGGCCGATCTCCCGGATACCGTCGTACGTCCGAAAAGCTCCGGGCCGCCGATGCTCGCGATCCGGGCAGCGGGAACGCCGACGATCCGGTGCCCCGCAAGGCGCGTCCTGATCGAGAAATCGAGTGCGGCATCCACGGAGGGCAGGCCCGGGTCGAATCCGCCGAGCGCGGCCCAGACGGAGCGCCGGACCAGCATCCCCGCCGCCGCTACTGCGAGGAAGTCGCTTTGGGCGTCGTACTGCGCCTGGTCGAGTTCGTTCTCGACGAGCAGCACCGATGCTCCGAGGCGGGTAATCGATTCGCCATACCGCGCGATCACGTCGGGCTCATCCGACCGCATCAGCTTGGGTCCGGCGACCGCGACGGATGGCGCGATCTCAACGGCGCCAAGCAACCGGGCGAGCGCATCCCGATCGGGGGCGCTGTCCGCGGTCAGCAGCCAGAGCCACTCGTCGTCCACCGGGGTCTCCAGCGCGACGTGGACTGCGTGCGCCACGCTCGAGCCGAAGCTGAGTTTCGCCGATGCGGTCACGAACTGCGTCGGACCGGATGCCGCGAGCATGGCCCCCGTGTCGTCCTTCGAGCCCGCGTCGACCGCGACTACGGTGTCGGGAGGACGGCTCTGGGAGTTCAGCGCCGCGAGGGTTCGACCGAGATACGCCGCCCCATTTCGGGCAACAAGGATCGCGGTGACTCTCTGCTGCATCTAATCGAGACTAGGCGCGCTTCCGAAGTTTGCGGCGTTCCCGCTCCGACAATCCGCCCCAAATGCCGAATCGCTCGTCGTTTTCGAGTGCGTATTCGAGGCAGTGCATCCGGACCTCACAGGACGCACAGATCTTTTTCGCATCACGTGTCGATCCGCCCTTCTCTGGGAAGAACGCTTCGGGATCGGTCTGCGCACACAATGAGTCCGACTGCCAGGCGAGCGGATTGTCTTCGGCCAGTTCCGGCTTGTCCGGCTGCCGAACCCCGGGAACGCCGAGACGTACCGGATCGACAAACCAGTTCTCTGGGGTTGAAGGGCGGTAGACGGCTGGATGCGGCGCCGCACTCGCTTCGCGACTCGGTGCCGCGTTCTGACTCTGCACTGCGTTGTGACTCTGCACTGCGTTGTGATTCGCCACTTGGTGTCTCCCCTCCGCGTTCGGCTCGTTCGCCCAAGCACGTTAGAGATAATTACACCGGTGTAGTTCCCTGTAAGTCAAGTCGCAGATGATAAATGGCGCCCGTATCCAAACGCCGCCGCAACGCGCCGAAGAGAGTAACGATCTTTGTGCCCGGATGGCGGTGCTTGGCGGAATATAACGGTTTGGTGTTTTTCTGCCACAAATGGCACGATGGAGCTGTCCATTGGATTACCGCCAACCGCGAATCGAAGGTCTCACCGTGCTGAAGAAAGTCGTCCTGCTTGCTCTGCCGGGAGTCGCGCCGTTCGAATTCGGCGTCATCTGCGAGGTCTTCGGCATCGACCGGAGTTCCAGTGGAGGCCCGACGTTTGATTTCACCATCGCCACGGCCGACCCCGGACCGGTCCGCACGAGCCTCGGTTTTGACATGACGATCGAGTCCGGTCTCGACGTTGCCGCCGACGCCGACCTCATCGCCGTTCCCGCCCACACCACTGGGGGCGTCGACGAGCGTTTTCTCGGCGTGCTTCGAGAGGCTCAGGCGCGCGGAGCCTGGATCCTGAGCGTCTGCAGTGGAGCCTTCGTGCTGGCAGAGGCCGGCGTGCTCGATGGCAAACGGGCCACCACCCACTGGATGCACACCGATCGACTCTCGGCGGAGTACCCGGCAGTCTCCGTCGACCCGGACGTCCTGTTCGTCCAGGATGGACGAGTCATCACGAGCGCGGGCACCGCGGCGGGCATCGATGCCGCGCTGCATCTGGTTCGCATCGAGCACGGAGCGGCCGCCGCCAATGTCATCGCACGCAGGATGGTAATCCCACCCCAGCGCGACGGCGGACAGGCACAATACATCTCTGCTCCGGTCCAGGAGCACTGCAGCGACTCTCTGGCATCAGTAATGGAGTGGATGCTCGATAACCTCGCCGACGACCTCAACATTGAGCAGATGTCGCGGCGCGCCCTGATGTCGACACGCACCTTCGCGCGGCGCTTTCGCGACGATGTCGGCGCGACGCCCGCTGCCTGGCTCAATCGACAGCGCATCCTCCGTGCCCAGCAGCTGCTCGAGACCACCGATCTCGGATTCGAGATCGTGGCGGAGCGCACGGGGTTCGGTACCGCGGCCGTGCTGCGCCACCACTTCCTCAAGGTGCTGCAGACGACGCCGACGAGCTATCGGCGAGCTTTCGGAGCCCGACTCGCGGGTTAGCGGCGGTCAGAACCTGGGTTAGCGCTCCAGACTGCGTGCGAGGTCCAGAATAGTTGCGTGAAAACCGGCGACGATCGGTGTCTTGTCGGTGGAATCCAGGTCGCGCCAGACGGTTGACGACATTCGGAGATCCAGCGCCTGCTCCCTGGTAGCCCCCGTCGCTCCCAGAACCAGTCTTGTCGGTTTCTTGCTGATGCCACGAAGGTAGCCGAGCAGCGAACCAATCGTGACGCTCTGCCCGGAACCAAGTATTTTCGTGACGACGAGCGGCGCACCTTTGGATTCGACGACAAGGCGCTCCACGGCTCGAATAATCAGATCGGCGCAGTCGTCGACATAGAAATAGTCGCGGACCGTGTCCAGCGGAACGAATATCTTGACCGGCGTTCCGGTCAGCGACGAGGACGCCAGGTGAGATATCAAGCCCTGCACCTTGTCGAGGCGTTGCCCTGGTCCGTAGAGATTGGTTATTCGACCGATCAGAGTCGGGATGCCCGACGCGATCCCGAACGCTCGCGCGGCAGTCTCGGCGGCTAACTTCAGATGCCCATACCCGCCAAGGGGATATGGCTGAGACTCCTCGTCGAAGGGTGGATTGGCGGATCCGCCGTACACGCCGCCGGCAGAAGATGCAATGAATAACGAGCCCGAACGACGAAGCGGCTTCTGGACACTCGCTATCGCCGTCAGCACCTCGGTGAATTCGGCAAGCTCGCGCTCGAGCTGCTCGGGCGGCGATGACGTGACGGCAGCCCCGGCGACCCAGAACACGCTCCAAGATTCATGGGCGGCACGCGCCTCCGCCGTGAGCCGCATCATCGCCGCACGTGCTGCTTGCGCGACCCCTGCCGTGTCGCCCCATGGCAGCGGGTCAGCATCGAAATCCACCCAGTTCGACCGGGCGGCGATCGCGCGCTTCACGGATTTGCCCAGGAGGCCCCGCCCGCCGATCACCCAGACTCGAGTTGTCACTTCGCCGTCGGTTGGCGTGCACCCAACGGACCGTCGTTCGGATCCGAGGTGATCAGATAGGCCGGTTTGCCCATGGCCATGTTGACGCTGACCCCCACGTACTCTGCGATGATGCCGAGCGAGAAGAGGGTTGCCCCTGATGTGAGCAGCAGTATGACCACCGTCGAGGCCCACCCTGCGGCATCGAAGTGTGCTGTGAGTCTGACCACGATGACCCAGATGGCGAGCGCCACGCCGACAACGGTAAACGCCACACCGATGTAGCTGACGACTCGCAGCCCCCGAGTTCCACTGGTCAGGACGAGCCTTCCGAAATGACCTACAAGTCGGCGCAGGTTGTAGCCCGACGATCGAACCTCTCCGCGCAGCATTGTCGGCGCAGTCGCATACCGTCCTGCCACCCAGCCAAGGGCAACATCCAGGTACACACCACTGCCGGCATAGGCGGCGACTCCTCGCGCGACGGACCCGACAATAAGGCGATAGCTGTTGTAGTCCGCCGCGTTTGGTGCCACCAACAGCCGATTGGCAAGTCGCTTAGATCCTCGCGAGGCGACATTGCGAAGCCAACCGTGCGGGGCTTCATTCGTCGGCTTTGCATAGACGACCTGCGCGCGACCTTGGAGCGCGGCATCGAGCAGAACCGAGATATCGCGTGGATCGTGTTGACCATCCTCGTCGAGCGTCACAACCCAATCTCCGAATGAAGTCGCGATGCCGGCCAGAGTCGCGGCGTGCTGGCCGAAATTGCGGCTCAACCAAACCGCATGCACAAATTCGTGGTCGTGCTCGAGACCGCGGATTACCACGTCGGACAAATCCGGCCCGTTGTCGTACACCAGAACAACCTCGGCCACGCGGTAGGAATTACCGGCCGGGGATACCGAATCCGTAGCGAGCGCCAGAAGCTCGTCAATGATGGGGCCGAGCGTCGACTCCCCCTGATAGACGGGAATGACAACAGATACCGTATGTACTCTGGGGTGCGGGGCGACGGATGCAACCATTTGTGAATACCGTACCAGCGCCCGCCAGCGACGTTAGTGAACTGAGGATCGATCATGCGAAACCTGCTCGCCAGACTGCGAGGCGACGAACGGGTCAGGTTCCTGATCGTTGGCGGCATCAACACGGTGCTGGGTTACGGCCTTTTCGCACTGTTCGATCTGACGGTGGGACGGTTCGTCGGCTACCTGGCCTGCCTGTTCGGCGCATACGCGATCGCAACGATTGTCGCATTCATCCTGCACCGACGTTTCACTTTCCAGGTTGGCGGCACGGGCAGTGTGGTCGTCGATTTTCTCCGCTTCTCGATCGTCTATCTGGTAACCCTCGCGCTCAACACGATCGCGTTGCCGCTACTCGTGGAACTCGCGCATTTGACGCCCCTGGTCGCGCAGGCGGCAATAACGATCGTCGCGACGGCGCTGAGCTACGTCGGTCACAAGTTTTTCTCGTTCCGCCGCCCAACGGAGTCGACGGACTCCGAGTTGGCCGATGCGAGAAACACCGTACCGGCGCCCGAGAATACGAGGGACCCCTCGTCGACAGTCACGTAGACGGAGTCGCCCCGGACCAGCGACACGGCTGACCTGGACCCCTCGACCCTGAACTCGCCCGCGGTGCACAGCAGGATAGCTGCGCCGGGGAGCTCGAACGAGACGGGCGAGTCCGTCGGTCGGACGACAACGAGTTCAAACTCACGGACATTCGGCCGAAAAATGTGAAGGCCCGGAGTCGAGGTGTCCGGTGTCAGGAACGGTGGCGCCTCAGAGGTGAAGTCCAGCACCTGGATGAGCTCCGGCACATCGACATGCTTCGGCGTGAGTCCGCCGCGCAGCACGTTGTCGGACGCGGACATCAGTTCGATTCCGACACCCTTGAGGTACGCGTGGATATTGCCGGCCGGTAGATACAGCGCCTGTCCCGGCGAAAGGACAACCCGATTGAGCAGGAGCGCGACCACGATGCCAGGATCGCCGGGATAGCCAGCGGCCAGTTCACCCACCATGCCGAACTCGGCGCCCGCGAGCGTGCTCGACCTCCCGACAACCAGTTCGAGGAGCTCGGCAACCCCCACCGATCGCGAGAGAAGCCACTCGAGCACGGGCTTCAGCGACTCGTCGTCGACCAGGCGCGCGCAGAAAGCGGCGATCGCCGGGTCATCGCCGAGAGTTTCAAACAATGCTCTCGTCGCTGGCACCGATCTGAAACCGCATAGCGCGACGAACTCGTCACTGAGCGCGTAGATCAGCTCCGGCTTGTGCTTGTTGTCCCGGTAGTTGCGATTCGGAGAGTCAATCGGGATGCCTTCGGCGTTCTCGCGGTCGAAACCCTCCTGCGCCTGCGCGGACGTTGGATGCGCCTGGAGTGAGAGCGGCGCATCCGCCGCGAGTACCTTAAGCAGGTAAGGCAGTGTCGTCAGTTGCGACAACAGGGTCGCCCCGCCGTTGTCCTCTGGATCGAGCAGCTGGCTTGGCGAGCCTGGATGCGTTCCCAACCAATATTCAGCCTCCGGCTTCCCGGAGCGGGGACGACCCAGAAGGTCAGCGATCGCGGTCGTCGATCCCCAGGCGTAGTCGCGCGGCTCGTTGGTAAGACCCACAAACATCCTGCTGCCTCCTCCTCGACGCGTTAGACAAAAGTACCAACGGCTTTAGAGCCTTTCGTACGTTGCACCTACCGTGAACCGACACCATCGATGAAGGACACGGAGCACTGAATGAAATTCGAGCCACTGGCCAGCGATTTCTACGGGTTTGAAAGCCTGCTGACAGACCACGAGAAGGCGTTCATCCTCGAACTCCGCGCGTTCCTCGAGGCGGAGGTTCGGCCGATCATGAACGGGCTATGGGAGCGGGCGGAGTTCTTCCCGCGCTCTGTCCTGAACGGTCTGGCGAAGCTCGGGCTGTTCGGGTCGTCGTGGCCGGAGACCTGGAGCTTCCCCAACTCGGCCACATTCCGCGGCTGGGTCGCGCTCGAACTCGCGCGTGTCGACGCCAGCGTCGCGACTCTCGTCGGCATGCAGAACGGCCTCGTGATGGGATCCATCGCCGTTGCCGGCAGCGCCGAGCAACGCGCGAACTGGCTGCCCCGGTTCGCCTCCGGCGAACTCCTCGGCGCGTTCGCGCTGACCGAACCACTCTCGGGTTCTGATACCGCCCAGGGCCTCCGGACCACCGCGACTCGGGATGGCGACAACTGGGTCATCAACGGCGCTAAGCGCTGGATCGGCAACGGCTCGGTGAGCGATGTGACGATCGTCTGGGCCAGGGACTCCGCCGACAACCAGGTCAAGGGCTTCATCGTGCCAACGTCCACGCCCGGCTACCGGGCGTCCCGGATCGAGGGCAAGCAGGCTCTGCGAATCGTCCAGAACGCGGACATCGTGCTAACCGATGTGGTCGTGCCGGAAGCCAACCGCCTGCAGAAGTCGGAATCGTTCCGTGAGACCGCCGCCGTGCTCCGACTGACCCGGGCCGAGGTGGCCTGGGCCGCGATCGGCAACGCGGTCGGGGCGTACGAGGCGGCCGTGACCTACGCGGGCGAGCGCAACCAGTTCGGCGAGCCGATCGGGAGCCACCAACTGATCCAGGAGCTGCTCGCGAAGAGCCTGGCCAACATCACCTCGTCCATTGCCCTCGTCACGCGCGTCTCGGACATGCTCGACGAGGGCGCCCAGCGCGACGAACACTCGGCCCTCGCCAAGGAGTACGCGACCTCGCGGATGCGCGAGACGGTGGCGTGGTGCCGAGAGCTTTTCGGCGGCAACGGAATCGTTCTCGACTATGGCGTGATGAAATACTTCGCCGATGCAGAAGCGATCTACAGCTATGAGGGGACCCGCGAGATGAACACGCTCATCGTCGGAAGGGCGATCACGGGCAAGGCCGCCTTCGTATAACCTCGTGCTCATGGTCAGAAAGCGCGCGTGGCTGTCGGTTTACGCAGTTCTGGTCTTCTTCACCGTGCTCTCCGGTGATACGGAGCGCTACGCGCTGACCTGGTACGGCTGGGGTGCGATCGTCGCTGCGATCTTCGTGATTTCCCTCGTCATCGTCATTCGGGCCAGAAGCCGTTGGCGGCCCACCGGCTTGCCCTTCCCGCTCCTCGTGTTCCTGGCTCTCGCTCTGCTCTCGATCATCTGGTCGGACTACCGTCAGTGGACGGTCGCGGCGTCGGTGCTCTCGATCGTTACCGTGCTTGGCGCCCTGAGCCTCGCCGTCAGCTTCACACTGCCGGAGCTCCTGCGCCTGCTCGGGCATGCGCTGCGGATCATTCTCGCCGCGTCGATCCTGTTCGAGCTCGTGGTCTCGCTGATCGTGCGCCACCCATTCACGCCGTGGTGGACCAACTACGCGGGCCAGAAAATCCATCCGGCCGAGTACTGGTCGCGCGACCTCCTGCTGCACGGCGATCGCATCCAGGGCATCATGGGCAACTCCGATCTCCTGGGTTTTGTCGCCCTGCTCGGAGTCATCGCGTTTGCGCTCGAATTCGCCTCACGGTCGATGCGGCGCGGATGGAGCGGTTTCTGGATCGGCGTCGCCCTGGTCGACATCGCGCTCACCCGGTCCGCGACTGTTGCCGTTGCCGCGGTTGTCGTCGCGGTTGCGGCCATCGTGCTCGTACTGCTGCGGCGCGCGCAGACGACTCAAGTGCGGCGCACGATCGCCGGAATCTCGGTCGTGGTGATCGTGCTCGGCGCCCTGGGCGCGTTTATCCTGCGCACCCCCATCCTGGCCCTCCTCAACAAGACGAGCACGCTGACCGGGCGCACGAACATCTGGGGCGAAGTCATCAAGCTGGCCAGCCAGCGACCCGTTCTCGGCTGGGGCTGGATCAGCTACTGGGTCCCGGGACTTAAACCCTTCAACCAGCCAGCCTTCACAATCGGGGGCATCCAGTACCTCCAGGCGCACGACGCCTGGCTCGACCTCTGGTTGCAGTTGGGCATCATCGGCGTCATCATTTTCGCGGCATTCGCGCTGAGCGCGCTCGTACGTTCGTGGATCCTCGCCGTCGATCGCCCGCAGTTCGGGCCCGGAGCGCCGGCGCCGTACGACGCATCCACCCTGTTGCCGGTCCTGATTCTCGTGGCCCTGCTCGCGCAGAGCGTGGCGGAGTCGAGACTTCTGATCGAATACGGACTGCTGCTGCTCAGCCTCTTCGCGATCAAGACCAAGCGTCCAGACCCACTGCGTGTGCCGGATCCACTGTCGGTGCACTAGCCATGGCACGTACGGCGCCCCTATCGGGATTCGAGCTCGCCAAGGCGATGCTCGGGTCGGCGCGGTTGACTTCGGCGCTCACCACCACGATCGTCGGCACTGCTGTCTTCTCCTTCGCCCTTCACCAGTTGATCGGCTGGGCTGGCTATATCGCCATCCTGAGCGGCCTGGGCGTGATCGCTATTCTTTCGCTGGCGGCACAATGGCGGGAGATCGGATGGAGCGGCCTGCTCCCGATCTCGCTCCTGGGCTTTCTTGGCTGGGCCGGAGTCTCCATCTTCTGGAGCCAGTACCACTGGGCGTCGCTTGCGGGCATCTCCTACCTGGTCGTGTTCGCCCTGCTGGGTATCTACGTCGCACTCGCGCGCGACACCATCCAAATCGTTCGGACCTTCGGAAACGTGCTGCGGTTCGCGCTGGCGTTGTCACTTGCAGTCGAAATCCTCTCCGGGTTGCTTATTGATACGCCCATTCATTTTCTGGGCGTTACCGGCAGGATCGGCGACCTGGGTCCGATCACCGGTCTGGTTAACACCACCGACCAGCTCGGGTTGGTTGCCGTCGTCGCGCTCATCACGTTTGCAACGGAGATGCGGACGAAGTCCGTGCAGCGCGGAGTCGGGGTCGGCTCTCTGGTCCTTGGCGCCGTTTGCCTGCTGCTGAGTCGAGCGCCCCTCGCGCTGGGCGCAGCCCTTGTCGTCGGAGCAGCGGCGGCGGTTCTCTACGGTCTTCGACGCGCGTCCGATTCTTCCCGCCGATTCTGGCAACTGGGAGTGCTCGTGCTTATCGTGGCGATCGCTATCGCCTCCTGGATCTTTCGGGGGACGATTGTTACGACCTTCAATGCAACGGGTGCACTCACCTACCGGCTGAGCGTATGGCAGGGAGTCTGGGCTTTTACGCAATCGCGGTTCCTGCAGGGCTGGGGCTGGGTTGGAGCCTGGCCGCGCGACACCTACCCGTTCACGACATTCACCGCAGGTGGGCACTTCGCCGGGTCCGCCCTGAACGCGTACCTCGATGTCTGGTTCCAACTCGGACTCGTCGGTTTCGCCGTATTCCTGGTCTTCCTCGGGCTCGCATTGACGCGGTCATGGCTGCTCGCGTCTCGCCGTCGAAGTGTGGTGTTTGCGTGGCCTTCGCTCGTTCTCGTGGCTCTCGTGATCAGTGGGCTGGCCGAAAGTTCTCTGCTCGTCGAATTTGGCTGGCTGAGCCTCGTGGTGTGCTCGGTCAAGGCCTCGCGGGAGCTGAGCTGGCGGGGGGCGTTCGAGTCTGTGATCGTCTTGCGCCAGACCGGGCTGGAACCGGAATAGGTCGGCTAACCCTTCATCTGCTGCGGGACGTCGCTCGCACTGTGTCGACGCGCGTACCACCCGAGCCAAACGCAGTGAAAGAGGAGTCCGACGACCGGTCCGGCGAGAAGCGCCGATTCGATCCGAACGGTCAGTGCAATCGGCAGCGACATCAGAAGAATGGTCGTTATCGCGGCCATGACCCAGCCAAACGAATAGACAAAGTGACGCGAACGAGCGAGCACCGCGGAACCAGTCACCGTCAATCCGGCGACCATGGCCGACGAGATGACGAGGATTGTAACGAACTCGCTTCCAATCCCACCTGACTCGCCGAACAGCCAGTTCAGGATAGAGGGGCCGATCCACCAGGCAAGCGTGGCGAGCAGAACGCCGCCCAGGAGCAACACTCCCAGGGCGAGACCGAGCGTGCGTCCGGAAGACCTGCCGTTTTCACGGAAATGCACGACGAAGAAACTCTGAAGTGCCATCACCGTCACGATAAGCGGAGCACGCGTGATCGTAATGGCGAAGATCAGGTGACCGACATAAGTCGCCGACGCTGACTTCCCTGCGACGGCGAGGATGAGCGGAAACCCGCTCACCAGCGCCGCGGTGGAGATGGAGGCCAACACCGTGCGCGCGACGTTCCAGGTAAGGTCACGGTAGCCGACATCCAGCTCGCTTCTGCCGACGAGGCCGGGGCGAATGAACCTCCACAGCAGCGCAATCGTAAGGGGAAGCGGCAGGGCCGCAGCCCACGCGATCCACAAGATGTCACGGGTGAAAATAAATACGATGAGAACAAAGATCAATCTGAGGAGACCATCGGTGATGATCATCAGGAAGATGCTGCGCCACTGCGACAGTCCATAGAGGGCGCCACTGAGGGTGGCGACCAAAACGTAAGAGGATGTTCCCACGGCGAGCGGAACGACAAGTGCCTCGCCGTCTGCCCTGAAAACAAACGGCGCCCATGCGGGCGAGGTCACAAGTATCAGAACGAAGAGAGCGCCGGCAGTTATCAGCGCAAAATTTCGTGCCTTGTTCGGTCGATTCCGTGAGCCGAATGCGATCGGATGCGTCGCCCGGGCGATCTCCTGCTGGACCCCGGATACCCCGCCGACAATGAGGTACATCGCCGCCCAAAATGCCGCGAACACCGCATAGGCGGCTGCGCCGACAAAACGAAGAACGAGAAAGGTCACCGCGTAACCGGCAATACCCGCGATGACGGTGGCGGCGATGATGAGAGGAGCTCCGCGTCGCGCGGGCTGGTCCACCGGCGCTTGACTGGTCATATCTGGGTTGCGATCCATTCCTGCAGGGCAGACATTCCCTGGGCAACGTCCCAGCGCGGCGTCCAGTCCAGGGATGCGAGCGTACGCCTGATATCGCACTCTGCGTGGCGGACGTCTCCGTCACGATAGGCGCCGGTTATCCGCGGCGGGGGCGCGCCGTGAAACCGAGCGATTTCGCTCGCGAGCTCGAGAATTGTCGTGCCCACTCCAGAGCCGATGTCGTAAACGGAGGGGCTCGCAGCGGGGGGATCGACAATGACGGTCGCGAGCGAGTCAGCTACATCATCGATATAGACGAAGTCGCGCGTAATCGCACCGTCCTCGTAGATCGGAATGGATTCGCCGCGCATAGCAAGCTGCGAGAACAGCGACACGATCCCGGTATATGGATTACTCAGGGACTGTCCGGGGCCGTATACGTTCTGGAACCGAAGTATCGTGAGCATTGCGTCATTCGAGCCCGCCCACGCCGAGAGGATATGCTCCTGAGCCAGTTTGGTGGCGCCGTACACACTCGTCGGCGCGGGCCAGGTACGCGATGCCTCGCTGGGCAGCGCCGTCGCGCGATCGAAGTCCCACTGAGCGGCGTCGAGTTGAGCATGCGATCGTTGCCCGGGCCGAAAGGTGACTCCGCCTGGTGTGAGCCACTCACCTTCGCCGTAAACCGCACGGCTACTGCTAAGCACGAATCGCGAGGGAACGTGACCAACCGAACCGAACCCGTCAAGCATGGCGGTCGTGCCTACGACGTTGACTTCCGCGTGCCGTGACGCCTCACGGAGCGACTGCGCGGTGCCGGTCTCTGCCGCAAGGTGAACGACGACGTCCGGCCGGAAACTATCCAGCAGATCCGTCCACACGGCCGAATCGGTGACATCCCCCACAACGAGTTCCGCTGCCGGATGCAACGCTGCTGGCCGGTCTCGCCCTAGATGCACCTGCGGATGAAGATTATCGAGAGCGATCCAGCGGTCGGCCGTTTCGGCGATGCGCTCGGACAGAGCGCAGCCGATGAATCCGGCACCCCCCGTCACAAGCACGGTGCCCAGAGCGCGATCTACCAACGGAAACCTCGGTTTTTCTAGGAGACAAGACAAGCGTGTCGACTCTACAAGAAGGCGCCCTGCAGCTTTGCCGTTACCATGGCTGGATGCCTAGGGTGCTCGTCAATTTGCTCCAGACGACCGGGACAAAGGGTGGGATCGAGGTCTATGCGCGTGAACTCTACCGGGCGTTAGGAACGCAGGAGACCGGCTTCGAATTCGTCGGATATGCCAGCACAGAGCTCATGGCTGCAGACCACTCTTGGTTTCCGGGAGAGATGATTGCATCCGGGATAAGTGGAGAGAATCGACTTGCCTGGGCGCGGGGGGAACTGTTCGCCGTGTCGAAAGAAGCGGCTCTCCTGGGCGCGGATCTCATCCATGGACCGGCGATGTTTGGACCGCTGAGTTCGTCGGTTCCCGTTGTGATCACCGTGCACGATCTGCTTTATTTCTCGCATCCGGAGCTCATGCAGACGAAAGTCTTCACCGAGCCGGTCAAATGGATGGAGAGACGGGCTGCGAAGGGGGCAAGTCGCCTCATTACCATCAGCGAATACTCTGCGGCCGCAATCAGGAAGTACCTCCGTTTCCCGACCGACCGGATCGACGTGATCCCTCTCGCCGCGAGAATGAGTCGCGACGCAGCACCGAAAGCGCACGAACACCGAAGCGACCTTTTTCTTGCGATGGGCCAGCGAAGCCCCTACAAGAACTTCGAGACCGTCGTGCGGGCGTGGTCGCTCATCGCACCGGATGCGCGCCCCCGGTTGGTGATCACGGGGGGCGGCCCAGACGATCCGTTGCGTCCCCTCGTCGACGAGCTCGGACTCGGCGACACGGTCGATCTGAGGTCCTGGGTATCGACAGAGGAACTCGACGAACTGATCGGCACGGCCACCGCGCTTATTGATTCGACCCTTGCTACCGGGTTTTCGCTCCCGGCGGTGGAGGCGATGAGTGCCGGCCTTCCGGTCTTGCTCGCGGACACTGAGGTCTTTCGCGAGGTCGGCGGCCCTGCGGCCGACTACTTCACGGCCGGACATCCAGGGGATCTCGCACGCGCCGTGCGAGAACTCGCCGACAACCCAGCTCGACAACTCGAACTTGCACGACTGGGTCGGGATCGAGCGGCAATGACAACGTGGCCGCAGGTGGCGACAGCCACTGCGCAGTCATTCACAACGGCACTCGCCGAGAGTGTACTTACCTAGCTCAAGTCGTCCAGCACCTCGCGCAGCAGGTCGATGCCCGCATGCACCGGGAAGTGGTGGTTCCCGACGAAGAGGCCATCGTCGTGAATCTTGTCGGCAGCGGGAAGCGAGTCGGGAACAATCGACGGCAAGTATTTCATGACCGGATTCCTGGTGAAGTTGCCCGCGACAATCGGGCGCACCTCGATCTGACGCTCGGTCAGCGCGTCGACAACCTCACGCCGTCGCCCGGCCAGCGAACCCTCGAGCACCAGCGAGAATCCGAACCAGCTGCTCTCTCCCACCTCGCGCTGCACCCGGATCGAGTCCAAGCCGCGGAGAGTCGACTGGAAGTATTTGGCGTTGTCGCGACGCCCGGCAACCAGGGCCGGGACCTTCTTGAGCTGTTCGATTCCAAGCGCGCCCGACATTTCGAGTGGACGGACGTTGTATCCGGGCAGCACGAACCGGAAAAGGTCATCGAAGCGATCACCCGACTTGTCGTGCACAAGGTTCTTGTCGGGAAGTTCGCGAGTCCAACCGTGCGCTCGCAGCGAGATGAGCATCTGCTGGGTGCGCTCGTCGTCGGTGACTATGAGACCACCTTCCATCGTCGAGATGTGGTGGGAAAAGAACGCGCTGAACGTGCCCATCGCGCCAAAGGTGCCGGCCGCGCGCCCGTCGAAGCGGGCACCGAGTGACTCACAGTTGTCCTCGATCAACAGGAGCTTGTGCGCCCGAACAAGATCCGACAGCCGTCCATAGTCATTCGGGTTACCCAGGAGGTTGACCGCGAAGATTGCTTTCGTCTTTGGGCCGATCGCCTGCTCGGCGAGATCAAGATCCATGTTCAGTGTGTCGACGTCGATGTCGACGAACTTCAGAACCAGCCCATACTGCTGCACGGGATAATACGTTGTTGCCCAGGACACCGCAGGAACGAGGACCTCGTCGCCGGGATTCAAGTCGACTTCCGGATCGAGAACGGCTGCGGCAATCGCGAGGAGATTTGCGGAGCTTCCCGAGTTGACCATCACCGCGTACCGAGAACCAAAGTACGCGGCGAACTGCTGCTCAAACGATGCGACCAGGGGTCCCATCGTGAACCGACCGCTCGAGATCACACCCTGGAGTGCCGCATACTCCCCGTCGTCCCATGACGAGGTGGCTAGCGGAAGTCCACCAGGATATTGCGGATCTGTCATTGTTGTGCGGCTCCGGTGTGTGCAGCGAGGTACGTGTTGTAGGCGACGGTCATCCCGTCCACCAACTCGGTCGAAGGCGACCAACCGAATGATCGCGCCACAGTTGAGTCGAGGATGCGCTGGTGCATGCCCGAGGGTTTAGTGTCGTCGTACTCGAACTGACCACGGTAGCCGACGACGGTCTTTGCCGCCTCGTAGTACTCGGTGACGGAGTGATCGGTGCCGCTACCGAGATTGACGCGAGCGGGCCAACCGGCGAGCGAGCCAACCTGGTCGACAAGCCAGGACGCGAGATCAACCGAATAGGTGAACTCGCGTCGCGCCGTGCCGTCACCCCAGATGAGTACTGTTGGATCGTCGTTCTCGTGCGCCGCGTGAACCTTGGCAAGTGCAGCAGCGATGAGGTGTCCGTGCGACAGCGAGTAGTCGTCGTTCGGGCCGTAGAGATTGGACGGGATCGCGGTGCGATAGCGGAAACCGAACTCCTCGCTTGCATACTCGCACAGCTTCATGGCCGCGATCTTCGCGACCGCGTAGCCCTCGTTCGCAGGCTCGAGGGGGGCGGCGAGAACGTCACTCTCGACGAATGGCTGTCGATAGGTCTCAGGATAGATGGCCGCGCTCCCAATGTTCAGGAGTTCGGGAATGCCGAGCTCAATCGCCGACCCGATGACGTTGCTGTCAATGAACAGGTTGTCGAGCAGGTAGGGCGTCGGATGTGCCAGTTTTGCCGCTATTCCGCCGACAACGGCGGCGGCGTGGATGATCGCATCGGGGGTCGCTGCGGCGATCGCCGCACGCGTTGCCGCCCGCTCCCTGAGGTCGACATCGCTGCGGGCGAGAGTCAGCAATTCGTCGTGCGGACGCTGGAGCAACCAGCGCTCGGCAATACTTGAGCCGAGCATCCCCCGGCTACCGGTCAGAAGAACGCGCACCGCGGTCCTAGACCTGGACGGTGTCGACGTATGGCGTGCCCTCGGTGGCAAACGCGGCGATATCTGCGTCAACCATAATCTGCGCAAGGCGGGGTGTGAGCACGTTGGGTGTCCAACCGAGCTTCTCGCCTGCCTTCGTCGGATCACCGACGAGGGCGTCCACCTCGGTGGGGCGCAGGTACCGCTCGTCGAAGCGCACGTACTTCTCCCAGTCAAGATTGGCGTGCTCAAATGAAAACCGGAGAAAGTCTTTAACCGTATGCGCCGTGTTGGTGGCGAGAACGTAATCTCCTGGTTCGTCGTGCTGCAGCATGCGCCACATCCCTTCGACAAACTCGGGCGCGTAGCCCCAGTCGCGAACGGCATCGAGGTTGCCCATAAACAATTCGCTCTGCTTGCCCGCCGCGATCCGTGCCACGGCGCGAGTGATCTTACGAGTGACGAATGTGCCGCCTCTGCGCGGCGATTCGTGATTGAACAAGATGCCATTGCAAGCGAAGAGTCCGTACGCCTCGCGATAATTTCGCGTTATCCAATACGAGTAGACCTTTGCCACACCGTACGGCGAGCGCGGGTAAAACGGCGTCTCTTCGTTCTGCGGGGGCGCCGCAGCACCGAACATTTCAGAACTGCTCGCTTGGTAGAAGCGGGGTGCGACTCCAGCGGAGCGAATCGCCTCGAGAAGACGTACGGTACCGAGACCGGTGGTCTCACCCGTGTACTCCGGCTCATCGAAGCTGACCCGAACGTGCGACTGTGCGGCGAGGTTGTAGACCTCGTCGGGTTGAATCTCATTCAGCAGCGTTACGAGGCGGGATCCGTCACTCAGGTCGGCGAAGTGAAGAAAGAGGCGCTGGGTCGCGTCATGCGGATCCTCATAGATATGGTCGATACGCGCTGTATTGAAGCTTGAAGATCGCCGGATGAATCCGTGAACCTCGTAGCCCTTCGCGATGAGCAGCTCGGCCAGATAACTGCCATCTTGGCCGGTGATCCCCGTGATGATAGCGCGCTTTGCGCGTGGCTGCGTCATTTCGAAACTTTCCCGTCGTCGCCCGTCCTCGCTGGCCGGTGCAAGTCTATCGGAGCGCGAAATTAGCGCGGAGCCACTCGCGGGTACGCTGGAGCACCGTGACTCTCGACATCATGATGCCGTTCTACGGCAGCTTTGACCACCTCCGATTGGCCGTGCAAAGCGTGCTCGCGCAAACGGACAGCGACTGGCGGCTCACCGTTCTCGACGACGTTTATCCGGACCCCGCCCCCGGTGAGTGGGTGAGCGCGATCGATGATGACCGCGTTCGCTACATCCGCAATGAAACCAATCTGCGCCCCAGCCGCAATTACAACAAAGCGATCAGTCTGGCCACCACCCGGTTCGTGCAGATTATGGGATGCGACGACATCATGCTTCCCGGCTACGTCAAGCGAGTTCACGAACTCATCGCGCAATTTCCGGACGCCGACGTATTTCAACCCGGCGTTAGCGTCATTGATGAGTCCGGTAACCCGTCCAGGCCGCTCGCGGATCGCGTCAAACGTGTTTACCAACCGAGAGGATCCGGGGCCCGCGAGTATCGCGGCGAAGGACTCGCGGTGAGCCTCCTGCGCGGAAACTGGACGTACTTCCCTTCGCTGGTATGGCGCCTGGAGGCGCTCTCGGGAAGCGGGTTCCGCATCGACCTTGACGTTGTACAGGATCTCGCGAAGTTGTTCGAGATCGTGCGCGCGGGGGGCGCTCTCGTATTGGATGACGAGACGGTTTTCAACTATCGTCGACACTCTTCGAGCGTCTCCGCCGTCACCGGTTCGGATGGCTCGAAATTCAGGCAGGAACGCACAATGTTTAGTGAGGCGGAGGGCGCATCGCTGGCGCTCGGATGGGAGCGGGCCGCGCGCATAGCGCGCCATCACATTACTTCGCGCTTGAACGCCCTAACCGAACTGCCCGTGGCGCTCAGGACTCACAACGCAGTGGGCATCAGAAACCTCCGCCAGCACATCCTGGGACGCCCGTATCGTGCCGTCGACGACTAGATGATTGAGTCCTCATCGCGGTGTGCCCGGGTGGGAGCTGCTAGTCGAAGGTGAAGGGGGTTAACCCCTGTGAAGACAGATTTGAACACCCTCCTGACCGCACTTTACGTCCATCTCGACGCCCGCGAACATGCTCCCGAATCTGCCGCAGCAATCCGGGCGGGGTAGACGCGTGTGCCGAGCCACCGGGCGGCCCGCGGCGGTGATCACGGAGCCGGCGCGCGGTACCCCGTCATGGGGCGAGATTACGAGGCTGATTGATCAAGACCATGCCATCCGGCAAGTCCCGTGAGACCGTGAAACGATCCGATCCCGCCGGACAAGAATTCGAGACGTTCCTCAGCGAGGAGCTCGAAGCCCACCAGATCCGTCCGGATCGCAAAGACGAGAAGAAACGCTTGGGGAAACTCGGCGAAATCCGCCGATAGGTCGAGTCCGCGTTCGACACCATGAAATGCCAACTCACCCTCGAAGACCACGGCCGCCGCACCCCCGCAGGCGTCTACTCCCGCGTCGCCGCCCGTCTACTCGACCTCGCCGCTGGCATCTGGCACGGCTGACTCACCGGCCAACCCAACAAACGATCCCTCACGGCATACGAGACCATGGAGACTCAGCCATCTAGTCCGTTCGGGATTCGCCACCGGCGGGAAGCGGCGGCGCGATGGGCGACGGTGTGGGTGGTCGACGGTCGCGGTGCCGTAGTTCCTTCTTGGCAGCGTTGCGATCCATCCAATAGCGCCACCCACGGCCGGGCCCGCGATCCTTCAAAGCCAGCGCACGCTTTTCTACGCCGTGCCAGCTCAACCATGCGCATCCAACTGTAATGACGAGCACAACCAGCGTCCACGGAACGTAGCCCCATCGGTACCAGCCAAACGACGCGGTGAGTTGCTGAACCAGAAACCCGTACACGTAGATGCCGTACGAGTAGTCGTTCCGAGCTCCAATCCAGTGCAACCGGGCCGGCAGTACGGCGGCGAGCCAAATGGTGAAGTAGGCGATGGCCGGGTAGCCAAGGATCGTCAGACCTCCCTGAGAGAGTGTGACGATGGCCACGACGGCCGCGAGGCCAGCCAACCGTGCGTCAAGCGGAATGCGCCTCGAATATACCGCGAGACAGGAACCGAAGAGGAAGATGAGGGGGAGACTGACGCGGTAATCGTCGAACAGCGTTGGGGCGATGTGACCGCCCATCCCGGGAGCTATCACCTCGGCAATCTGCACGACAAAATAGAAGGCGGTAAGCACAAGGATCATGAATGGTGCCCGTTTGAGGATGCCGGTCACCACCAGCACAAAAATGATGAGATAGGCGCCGAACTCATACGTGAGCGTCCAGAGCGATCCGTTGAGCACTGGTCCGGCACTCGCGCCATAGGGGGTCGTTGTGGCGAAGACGTCATATACACCGTATTGCCGCATTTGGAGATCGGCGTTGTGCAGCAGGTACGCAAAGGGACCGTTAGAACCGAATCCAAAAAATGACCCAATAGTGTGTCCCGCCATCACCCACGCGACAGGCGCAACCACGAAGGCGCCCACAATGAGGACCACGTAGAAAGCCGGAAAAATTCGTAGGACGCGACGCCACAGGAACTGGAGGCCATCCGCGGACATTCCACTCTTTGCGATCAGGTAGCCGCTGATTGCAAAGAACCCGAGGACGGCGACGCCACCGATGTTCTGTTGGTTCTTGCTGTAATGCAGGAGAGGATCCTCACCCCAGCCGCCGAGTGGAAATGCGTGCGAAAAGATTACGGCTGTTGCGAGGATTAGCCGAAGCAGCCCGAAGGAGTTGCGGTGACCACCGAGCCCAGCGGACACAGACCTGCTCCAGTCAAACCGATCCGTGCGAACCTCACTGGATGCGGGCGGCAACCCGTTCTGCGATGGAGTACTCATAACCCGGAGTCCGCTTTCGTGTGACGGCATCTATCGTTCACTTAACCGGGTCACTTCACCACGTCGTAGATCGAGATCGTCGAACCCGGGAGCGTAAAACTTTGGTCCTCGCGCAGGCACGGAGACACGAGCGCCGGATTATCGCTCAGCACGTGGGTGACATGTTCCTGACTGAACGTCGAGCAGGCGTCGAATGTGACCATGATGATGTCCGGCGCAGGATTGGTCACCGAGGGTGGGCCCGGCTTGGGAGTCCATTGGATTGACCCGAGCCGGTTCCATTCGTCTGAATACGCACCGCTTGGATCGATTTGCTTCCACATGACACGCGATGGGGCGCCTTGGGTCCCGTCGTATTCGCGAACCCCTGATTCGAGCAACATGGCCGTGTTGAGCGAACTCCCGACACCGACCCAGGAACCGGGACTCCGTTGGTTGGTCGCGACGATCGCTCGGGAGACAGCCGTCGTGCGCAAGTCGAGGATGCCGACGTAGACGGGGTTGACGAGAGCGCATGTCACAATACCGATCGCCAGGAATGCAAACGCCGCCAACCCGGTGCGGCGCCGCCCGACCAGGTAAATCACCAATGCCGAGACGAGCGAGATCGGCAGCCACAACGGCGCAACACCCCACAGCTTTGCCGATCCTAGTGTGAACTGCACCGCGCCAGCTATCAACAACTGGCTTGCCAGGAATAGCGCGGCGGCCACGCCTGCAACCCGCCGAGAAGCTGCCTCGCGCATTCGGTCGAGGTCCCGAACGACACAGCCCGTCAACGCGAATGACGCGAGTCCGACACCAATGCGGAGGCGATCAGGCGTCGAGCGATCCAGGAAGAGCAGGTGCGCAACTCCGTTCCATCCCGGCACGAACATAAACGCGAGGAAAATTGCCAACATCGCGAAGAGCGAAATCTGCAGCCATGGCAGTTCCGAGTGAGATCGTATGGCGCGCCACACGATCCAGGCAGTGACCGGGAGCAGAAAGGCGCCAAGAAGGAAGAAGGACGATGCCTCAGAGGAATTAACCCCAAGAAAACCAGCGCCGAACTGCAGCGCCTGCGCGAAAGAAGAACCGATCGTTCGCATTAGGGAGACCCCGCTCCCCGCTCCTGTGGGGGTGAGGCGCTGTCCCGGATACACCGTGTTTAGGAAAGCGCTGACCGTGCTCGCCTTCGATTGAAGCCAGATCTCGGTAATGACCCCACCGACCACGCCACTCGCGATCACTGGGACGAATCGAAACGCCACCGAGCGGAACGACTTCCCGCCACGCAGTTGCTCGACGAGGAGCCCAATTCCGAAGAACAACACGACGAGTACCACGGGGACGATAAACGGGGCGTAGATCCCGAATGCCATCACTGCCGTCAGGTACGCGACGGGAAGTGCCCATAACCAGCGTGCCCAGCGTGACGTCGACTTCATCGACCACACCATGGCTGCCATCGTGAATGTTGCCCAGACGATCGGCCACATTACCGATGTTTGATACCACCACTGGATGAAGGGGCTGAAGAAGAAACCGACTGATAGCGCGACCGCGACCAGCGGGCGACGGGGGATGAGCGTCACCAGCAAGAAATAAGCGGCCGCGATCAGTGCAAGGCCAGGCAACCACCACTTCCACGCCGTACCCGCGCCGATCGGCAAGGTGAGATATCCCCAGAGTTGTGGTTCGAAGGCTACCGAGGGCTCCGTCTGCGGCAGCGCGAATGGGATCTCTGGATCCATTCCTCCGGGGAAAGTCCGATTGGTGGAAGGAAATCCCTGTTGGATCTGATTTATGGTCCACGGCACGCCAACGTTCCACTCGTCTGACCGAATCTTCTCGGGTGCACCGGCAAGCAGCGCGGGATCCTTACCCGTGTGCAACTCGTTGTAGTAGGCGCCAGAGGACGAACCGTTTATCGTCAGCGCGACCAGAATGACGCCGAGTAGCAGGAGAACAACCGGAAACGCAAACACCACCCGAAGGCGTGGAAGATCGTCCACCGTGTGCCTGACCGTGCTCCGATACGCGGCGATCCAGTCCGACACGCGTACCCGAATTCCGGTGAGCCTCGGCTCGTGCTGTTCTGTGTGCATGTCGCCTCCGATTATGCCGGATAGAACCCAAGACCCACCTTCAGAGCGAGCGTATCCCGCGCGCAAATGTAACCAGAGGGCGCGTCATCGGCGGATCGCTACTATTGAAGTTGTGTCTCCAAGCCGCGCACGGACCCTGATTGTGATGCCAGCGTTCAACGAGGAAGCGTCCGTGGCCGATGTCGTCGCCGAGGTCCAGTTGAGGGCTCCTGGAACGAGCATTCTCGTAGTTGATGATGGATCATCCGACTCCACGGCACGGGTCGCCGCGGCTGCGGGTGCGCTGGTGGCATCGCTGCCGTTTAACCTCGGCGTCGGCGGCGCAATGCGGCTCGGGTTTCGCTACGCACTGGAGAATGGCTACGACAACGTCGTCCAAATCGACGCGGACGGACAGCACGATCCAGCGAGCGTTTCGGCCCTGCTCGAAGAGCTCAGCACCTGCGACCTCGTGCTGGGCGCCCGCTTTGCGGGCGCCGGGCAGTACGACATCCATGGCCCGCGACGGTGGGCAATGTCCGTTCTGGCGGGCACTCTCAGCCGAGTCGCGGGCACGAAACTGACCGACACCACATCCGGATTTCGGGCATTCGGTCCTCGCACCGTCATGTTATTCGCCGAACACTACCCAGCCGAATATTTAGGCGACACCATCGAGGCTCTCGTAATTGCGGCGCGATCAGGTCTGCTCATCAGGCAAATTCCCGTCACAATGAGGCCCCGTGCTGGCGGTGTCCCTTCACATAATCCGTTCCGATCCGCGCTCTATCTGGGCCGAGCCGTGCTCGCTCTTACGTTCGCGCTCAGCCGACCGCAGTCCACCTATCGGCTGGGAGTCTCAGAATGAGCATCACCAGTTACATCTTCGGAGTCGTCGCCGCACTTCTCACCCTCGCGGTGGTTGTACAGCTACTTCGTCGTCGCCAACTCCGCGAGCGTCACGCGATCTGGTGGTTCATTGCTGGCGTACTCACTCTTGTGGCTGGTGTGTTTCCACAGACCTTGGCGTGGGCCGCGGGACTGTTCGGAATTGCGGTACCAATCAACCTGGTTTTCTTTGTCAGCATCGCGACACTGTTCTTGGTCTGTCTGCAGCACAGTTCCGAATTGACCCGGCTGGAGAGCAAGACGCGGACGTTAGCGGAACGCGTCGCAATCCTTGAGCTCAAGACCCGGGCGAGAGACGAATCCGCGGAGACGGCCCCGGACTAATTCCCGGCACCCCGCACGCTCAGGCCGGCTGAAACAGATCGCGAAGGATGTCGCCCGCCCCGCGGCTGAACGAACGATAGCGTCCCGTAGTTACCTCTCGAAGTACCGGCACCCATCTCCGAGGCCGTGACGCTGAAAGTGCGGCGCGGGCGCGCTGGTGCTCGACCTTTCCGCGCGCCAACTCGAGGTAGGCCGGAGATACCTCCGATCCGAGACCCTCCAGCCGCGCATACATGACCTGCGCCCGCAAGAGAAGATAGTCGCCACGCCCTCCCCGCGGCTCGAAGATCCGACGAATCTTGCCAGGTGCGCCAAGTTTCCGAACGCCGATCTCGTTCGCGCCATGTTGCCGGTAGTCGATGAGTCGATTGGGGATCATGCGTAACCCATCGGCGGCGCTCGCCACAATGGCAAGCCATTCGTCATGCACCCATGGTGCCGGAAACGGTATCGCCCGGGCCACCAATGCTTTCCGCACCATCGTCGTTGCACCGGTGATGAGGTTGCGCTTGAGAAGCGGCGCAAAGCTTTGGCCAGACTCAAGGGCGGCGACCTCTGCGCGTGTCAGGTCGAGGGCCTCGAAGAGCGACACCCCGAGTGGTTCCCCGTCCCCAGCCACGAGCCTTGCGTCCGTGTGAAGCAGTTCGAGGCTGGGCGACGATTCAAACTGTAGCGCGGCGACGCGAATGCGGTCGGTGTGCCAAATGTCGTCCTGATCGCTGAGAGCAATAAGTTCGCAGGTACACGAGCGGAGAGCCTGTTCGAAGTTCGCGGTGACCCCGAGGGGTACGGCGTTCTCGAGCACGATCAGTTGTGGCGTGGGCTTCGGATGACGATCGAACATCCCGCGGATGAGTGCGACGGTGTTATCCGTTGATGCATCGTCCGAAATAACCACTTCGGTGGGCAGCACCGATTGGTTCAGGATGCTGAGAATCTGTTGCTCGATGTGGGCGGCTCCATTCCGAGTACACAGTGCGACAGCAACGTTCATCGGTGGTGCCGAAGTCGTTTTCTGACCTTTCCCGCGACGACACGAAATCCCGCATTCTTCAAATAGAAGCGAGCGCGCGAGATGTCGTAGGCAATCCCGGAACGACGTCGCAACGGGCGAGCGATGGACTCACGAGCCGGACTCGCAACCGCGCCTTCCGAGTAGTCCCCCGCATGCTCGGCCGTTGCAACGAAATCAACGAGCGGTTCGAGTGCGGACTCCCAGAAATACCTGCGACGCACCCGTCGGATGTTTTCGCGGGCTCGTGCGATGAAAACCTCGTCGAACAGTACCCGTTCCAGCGCGGCGGCCAACTCGACCACGTCACCGGCGGGAACGACGATGCCGAGCTCCTCGGACTCGATGAGTTCTGCGAACGTGTCCCCCGCTGTGACGACCATGGGCAACTCCGCCCAGAGATAGTCGAGTATGCGGGTGCGGAAGGAGAATGTCGTCTCGATGTGAGAAAAGTGGGTGCTGACGCCCGCGTCCGCCTCGGTCAGATAGTTTTGCCGGTCAGAATAATCCACCCACGACGAGTTGAAAAAGACCGAGGAATCCAGAACCCCGAGTTCCGCCGCGAGTGAGCGGGATTCCGCGACGACTCGCATTTCTGGCACACCGGGGTGCGGATGCTTGGTTCCCTGGAAAAACAACCGAACGCCCTCTCTGCGCTCACTCAGTACGGCGACCGCTCGTATCAGGGTGGCTGGATCGAACCAGTTGTAAAGACCACCGCTCCAGAGCAACAGTTTGTCGTCGACCCCGATTCCGGGAAACACTCCCTTGAGCACCGCTCGTGCATGAACCGGCGAGTCGGAGGACAGCCCAAACGGAACTACTGCGATGAGTCGTTCGAGATCAGGATCGCCGAGATAGTTCGCCGGGTTTATCCGCCCAAGAGAAGCAAGCTGTCCCAGCCAGAACATCCGCTGGCGCTCCGAGGCACAGAGAAAAAAATCACCACGAAGCATTTGCTCATTGAGGACCTCGGTTGCGTCGCTAACTTGCTTTTCCCATTGGATGGTGGGCAGTTCACGCCCCTGCTCTAGTTGCTCAAGATGCATCGGGTCGTAGAGGTCGACGACCATGACCTTGGTGGAGCGTCGGAGTGTGTCGAACGCCGCCATCGCATGCCCCTGGAAGATGATGACATCCGCCGCGCGCTCGAGTGCACGCATCTCGCGCTCGGCACCGGGACGAATATGCACGATGTCGAAGGGCGCGTCGACAGCCTCAACACCCGACAGGCTTACGAGAGTCACCGAGCTCGAGCGCGATAGCGTTTGCGCGATGTTCCAGGCGCGAATGGCGGGACCCGCGAGCTTTGCACCAATCGGATCACCGGTTATGACGAGAATCCGGGTCATCGAGGAGAGGTCGGAGGTTACCGCGCGTGGATCCAGTACATCGAATGTGCCCACGATGTTCTCGTACCCGGCGCGGTAATACTTATCATCGAGGCCCAACGCATCGGTAAATCCGAACAGCGTCGATAGACCCTCGTCCGATACAACGCGCGATGTCTGGATCTCGTCCCTCGACCGCCGAAGGCTCGGCAATGCAGCCACGAACTGGTCGATGGCGAAAACGGGGGCGAGCGCATCCTTTGATGTCGACAGGTCCGCCTCGCCATCACCGCCAGGCTTTCGCAGGTCGAACGCGGTGGAGTCGACTCCACCCTTAGCGATGCCTCTTCGTACCGCGAGCGCGATGGCCGCAGGCAGAGCCTCTGCGAGGCGTCGTTGGTCGAGGTTTTTGTAGAGGGTATAGAGCGCATTGCGCTCAAGTAGGTAACTCTCCTTGAATTGGCCAAAAGATGTCATGGAGGCGTGATGTTTGTGGAACGCCAGCGAAGCTGGCTCGTAGGCGTATCGCCAACCGCGAAGGTTGAGCCGCCATCCAAGGTCTACGTCTTCGAAGAACATGAAGTACCGCTCGTCGAATCCGCCGAGCGCGTCGAATACAGACCGCCGCACGAACATCGCCGAGCCTGTGCCGAACAACACGTCGCGCGGAGAGCTCATCCTGTTTTCGAATCGTTCTCCCGTATACGGTTTGTAGCCCATCCCGAACCAGGTGAGCGCCGAACCGACATAGTCGACCAGTGCACCATCCCAGTCGAGAACCTTGCTCGCCACGGCTCCGATCGTGCGAGATTCGGCGAAGCGGCCGACAGCTGTCGACACCCACGCGGCGTCGGGTCGGGCATCATTGTTGAGAAAGGCGATGAATTCACCGCTGCTTCGCTTGACCCCCAGGTTACAACCGCCGGCAAAGCCCAGATTGGTCGCCGACACCACCAGTTTGACGTGTGGTGCGTCCGCTTTAATCCTGCGTGCGCTGTCGTCTCCCGAACCATTTTCGACAACGACAATCTCGAGGCGATCCTGTGGCCAGTCGAGTTGAGCGAGGTATCCGATTGCCTCGAGAGTGTCGCTGGCGCCTCGAAAATTGACGAGCACCACGGACACGACGCCCGGCTTGAGCTTGGGCATGCGCACCTTTCTTAGGAACTGGAGGGCGTGCCAAGCCTATCAATTGCGGCGCCGCGGGCTGCGGGAGCGGGTCATCGCGCGGCCCAACGCACTAGGTGGCGAGCAGAGCTGCGGGCACTTCGCGGAGAGCGTCAGCGACCTGTTCAACCTGACCGTCGGACATCCACGGACCCATCGGCAAGCTGGTCACCTGGTCCGCTAGCGCGTCCGCGACGGGAAACTTCGCCGCAAGGGAGTCTTCGGACATCAGGGCACGCATCGGAGCGAGCCTGTGAACCGCATAGGGATAGTGAATGTCCGTTGTCACCCCACGCTGCGCCAGGAAGTCCCGCAAACCCGGGCGATCGGCGGCACGCAACACGAAGTGGTGCCAGACACTGTCGGATACAGCGATCGGTCCGACAACACCGGCCGCACGCTCCGCCCCGAGCGCGTCGAGATACGCCGACGCGATGGCACGACGCCGCGTGGTCCACTCATCCAGCCGTTTGAGGTGAAGTGACAGAAACGCGGCCTGCAGGGGATCCAGGCGAGAATTCCAACCGGTGTCGACATGGTCATACTTCGACGTGCCCATGCCATACGAGCGCCTGCTCGTCACGCGTCTGGCCACCTCTGAGTTCGACGTAGTCACGGCTCCGGCATCGCCCAGGGCCCCGAGATTCTTGGTCGGATAAAACGAGAACGCCGCGGCATCTCCGGCGGCGCCCACTCGGCCCGCGGTCGACACCGCTCCATGGCTTTGCGCGGCATCCTCAATGACGATCAGCCCGTGAGCATCCGCAACCGCGCGAATCGCCTTCATATCCGCGGCCTGTCCATAAAGATGTACGGGGATGATCGCTTTGGTGCGCGAGGTAATAGCCCGTTCGATCGAGGCCGCGTCGACGTTGGCGGACGTGCTCAGCACGTCAATCGGCACCGGGGCCGCGCCCGTCTGTGTTACACCGAGCCAGGTCGCATAGAAGGTGAACGCCGGGACGATAACCTCATCGCCGACGCCGATGTCGTAGGCCTCGAGGAGCAGGCGGATGGCGTCGAGACCGTTGCCGGTACCAACACAGAAGTCGGCGCCGATAAAGTCGGCAAACTCGGTTTCAAACCTGCTCGTGATCGAGCCGCCAATGAAAAAGCCGGACTCGAGCACCTCGTCCAGGGCGGCGTGAAGCTCCGCGCGGTGAGGGCGAAGCCCCTGGCCGAGATCGAAGAACGGAACGGCGGTCATCCGCGTCGCCATGCGACAAACTCGTCGTAGTCACGAATGTAGTCGGAGGGGTCATACTCTTCCGAGGCAAATACCAGAGCCGCAGCACCCGGGCTGAAGTCACTGAGAGTTCTCCAGTATCCGGGAGGTACCCGAACGCCGGTATCCGGGCTGCGCAGTTCGTACCGGTGCTTCTCGGTCCCGTCATCGAGCTCCACGGTAAAGCTTCCCGCCACGGCGATGATGAGCTGGTGCAGGTCCTTGTGTGCGTGCGAACCGCGAACCGCGTCAGCCGGCACGGCGTATAGGAAGTAGACACGCTTTATCGGGAAGGGAAAGGGTGAGTCCTTCTCGACGACTCCGAGCGCGCCAAGCGAATCTCGAACGGCCGGGACGCTCACGAGACCAGGAACATCCCAAACAGTCATGCAAAAACCATAACAGTGCCCGCTGCGTCGACTCGCAAGCCGGTCCGAACGCCCTTGCACGTCTAGGATAATCGGTGCTGAGCACGCTTGATCCGTTTTACGAGGGAACCAGTGAAACTACGAGATGTAGCCATTCGTTTTCGATCTCGACCCTTGGCTCCCCTCGTGGGCGTGCCCCTTGAGCAGCAGTTCGCCTGCCTTGCAGAGCTTCGACGCGAACTCACCGCGTCCTATCCTTCGGTTCTCTCTGATCGGCTCCTCCGTATCGCGCGGAAGTATGGCCTCGACCGGTTCCCCGAGGGGTTTCTGGTGAGTGGCGCGCTCGCTGACCCCGGCCCGTCCGGTGCTCGCGCGGCGCTCCGGCAGATCCGACGCAACACCCCAGGTCACGACGGTACATTTCATCCACTGTTCTCGAACGAGTTCTATCGCCTGTGTAACCCAGATGTCGCCTCGAGTCGCGTTCCGCCGTGGGTTCACTATCAGGTGTTCGGGCGAGCGGAGAATCGAACGCCGCATCCTCTCATCGACGTCTCCCACCTGGCCGCGTGGTTTCCCGAGACGAGCCGTGGCGCAATTCTCGACGAATATCTGATGAGGCCGTCGGCCTGGACCGCGGACCCGGGCCCCTACGTCGACTGCCAGAAGTTTCTCCTTCATGGAAATTGGGATGGGACAACGAACCCGCTCGTGCAGATCGTCCGTGGGCGACTGATCGAGCCGTGGGTTCACCAGCGACTCCTGCTGGTCGATACGAGTTCGGGCACGCCGGCCAGCGCGCGCCTAACGGGAATCGGATATCTGCTCAGTCGTTCAACTGCGCGATCCCGGCTGTCGTCCGTCGAGACATGGTCGGCCGTTCCGGATCCGTCACCCACGCTCCCCGCGACCGTAATGGTCGTGCCCGGCTTCTTCGCGGGGGTCGCCGGACACGCCGTCGCCGTACCGTCCGCATCCATGGTCAGCCCGGATACAACGGTGATCGCGCTTCCGACGGAGTTCCTCAGCGTTGTCAGTGGCGCCACGCTCCCGGCACCGGCGCTGCGCTTCATCGACCGGGCACTGGCTCACGGTGAGTTGCGCACACTTGTTCGGACGGCCCCCTCTGGTGCTGCTATCGCTCCTTTCAGCGCGGCGCAGGATGTCGCGCTGCAGGAGCTCGTCCTGCACGAGAATCGCTCGGACCTGATTGTGCTCGGATACGGGATCCAGATTCGGGTGACCACAGACACCCTCAGCGTCGCGGAGCAGGTGACCAGCGTGCCTCCCACACCGGTGTGGGAGGCACGCGAGGAGAGGGCGACGGATTTGGCCTTCGTGTTTGCACCGGGCGAGGCGAGCCTGCTCATATCTGACGCACGCGTGGCGGCCGCGGTGCGCGCGGGCGCGGCGGTGTGCATCCTCGAATTTGGCTCCGTGGCGGCATGGATGCCCGTGCTCGGCGAACGCTCCATCGTCGTATGCAGCTCGACCACCATGACCGACGTTCTCGCCTTCGTGGATCGCGGCCGCGTCGCCCTGTTCGATCAAGGTGACGGCGCCTCCGCATGAGCGGCGTCAGTACGGCCGCCGTCATCGCGACCTTCAACCAGGAACGCTACATCGCCGAGGCCGTTGCGAGCCTGGCGCCCCAGGTCGATGAAGTGATAGTGGTCGACGACGCGTCGAGCGACGGGACGCGGGCGGTTCTCGACGCTCTCACCATCCCCAACCTCGTCGTGCTCTCGAACCAGCACCAGCTCGGTGTCTCTCGTTCGTTTACCCGGGCGGTCGATCGCGCAAGCAGCGAGATCCTGGTCATCCAGGGAGGCGACGATCGCTCCTTGGACTCGAGAGTTAAAGCTCAAGTCGGTGTGCTGCGGGATCCGAGTGTCTCGCTGGCCTACAGCGTTCCCACTGTGATCAACGGCGGGGGTCAGCGAATGCCGCCAGAACTCAGCGCGGAGTTCCTGATCGGTATTGATGCGGACGACCCGCTCGATTTTCTGTTCTTCGAGGCGAATTTTATCTGTGCTCCTTCGGTCGCCATGCGTCGAGCTGACTATCTCGCTCTCGGCGGATTTCCGGCTGGCCTCGATCTGCTCCAGGACTACGCGCTCTGGCTGCAGTTGGCGGCGGTCGGTTCGTTCCACCGATTGCCAACACCGGGTGTCGAGTATCGAAAGCACGGCTCGAACCTTTCTCGCGAATACGTCGGCGTCGACGCTCCGAAGGAGCGTCGACTGGTCGCGGAGATGGAATTCGTTCGCAACGATTTCCTCGCTCGAACCTCTGAGTTCGTTCGCACCCGTCTTGCGGCACGTCGCAACCTCGACCTCGCGAAGTTCGCGGAACTGCGGCCCGACGAGCAGGTTGCCATGCTGCAGCTGGCTCACCCGAGCAAACTCATCCTGCGACGAGGGCTAGCATTTGCATTCGCGGCTGCCGCGGCCTCAGACGACGACGGGTTGGCTCGATTGGGACTGACCACTCGCGATCTCTCCACTTTGGCCATTGCAGCTGATCATGAGAACCTCGATGAAGTGGCGCGCGCGCTAGGCGCCGTGCGCACGCTCTATTCACTGGCGACGAACGACTAGAGAAACGACGACACGATGACTATTTCTCCTGCGGCGATCGTCGATCCCAACGCGTACGTCGACTCGAACGTCACTATCTGGGCCGGAACGACTGTTCGCGAGTCGGCCAGGATCGGGTCAGGCACGACCATTGGAATCTCCGCTTATGTCGGCCCCGGCGCGGTGATTGGCAAAGACTGCAAGATTCAGAATGGCGCGTACGTCTACGAACCGGCAGTCGTGGGGGATGGTGTATTCATTGGGCCGCGAGCGGTGTTCACCAACGATCGCTTCCCCCGCGCGATCAATCCGGACGGGTCGCGAAAGACTGCGGATGACTGGGAGCCGGTCGGAGTGACGGTCCGTTTCGGCGCATCAATCGGCGCGGGCGCGATCTGCGTCGCTCCCGTGACCATAGGCACGTGGGCGACGGTCGCTGCGGGAGCCGTGGTCGTTGCGGACGTGCCGGACTACGCCCTCGTCGCCGGCGTGCCCGCCAAACGCATCGGATGGATTGGCCGCGCCGGCAGGATGCTGGTGCGCGATGGATCCGAATGGGTGTGCCCCGTCACCAACGATCGGTTCGTCGAAGACATGGCAGGCACGACGATCACACCCGTCAGGACATGACCACGTTCACTGCCCCTGCGCGAAATTACGTCGAGTTTGCCCGCGCGTTCGTGAGCCTGACAGAAGCGTTCTGGCGTGATCATGACGAGGCCTCCCGTGCCGCGAGTGTAGATCTCCTTCGGGTACTGGATTCCGTCACGGCGGGCCAGCACATCGCATCCGCAAGTCAGGTCGTGACACTGACCGGATGGTTGCTTCCCCGAGACGGCTATCGCCTGCGAAGAGGCGAGCTCAGACTCCTGAACCCGGAGTACGACGTGCAGGTGCACCGCTTCGCCCTCAGGGAGCTGGGACGGCGCGGTCAACTGTTCCGCGCTGGTTTCCGAGTAGTCGCTACCGGATCCCGTGATCTTCCTCAATTTACATTTCGTATCTCATCACGCGGACAGGAGCCTTTACTCCTGCCCCCCTCCAATTCGAACGGAGCGTTCCAGGCGGCGCACTTTCCGCGTTTCACGCTCGACGCAGGAGTGCTTCCTTCGCAAGCCGCGCGGGGATATCTGGACTCAGTAGTCCAGGCCCCTCTCGGCGAGCCTGATAATCCCGCAACCTGGCTCGCCGCTCTCGCGCACGACCACCCCGCCGAGTTGTTCGAAACGATCGATGCTCCGGCCGGCCAGTTTCTTGCCCCAGCGGTCGCGCGGCTCGCCGCCATTTTCCCATCCCAGTCTCGTTGGTCGGATCGATTCGCGATCGCCGCACTCGGGGCGCAAGCCGTGTTTGCGTCCGATCTCCTACCCGCTACCGTGGTTCGGCCGACGGTCCCCGGCGGTGTGCCCAGCGTCGGTACGCTTCCGGCTCCCGGGTTCGTCCGTACCGGCGAGGTCACTCGATATTCTCCAACGTCGGAGACACTCCCCATGCCCGATCCGACGTGGCGCGTGTTCCACGACGCCCAGGTCCAGGATGGCGGCACCGTGCTGATCGGGAGCTCCCTTGTGGTGTACGAGAACTCCGCCGATCCTCGGCATGATTTCGTGTCCGGTCAGCAATACACCATCTTCGGTTCGCAATCGCACGCCGATCGCGCCCTGGTGCGTCTCAAGCCGTGCGCTTCAGAGTCAATAATGGAGGGAATCCTGCTCTCGGGTCGAAACGACTCGAATTGGTTTCACTGGCTCATCGAATACCTCCCCCGCGTGATGCAGGTCGATGCGCACATCGATGCCAGCGTGCCATTCCTGGTCACGGCGCGCACGCCACAGAGCGGCATGGATGCGCTCCGTTCACTGAGCTCCCGTCGGATCGTGGCAGTCGATCCCGACGTCTTGCAGAGCGTCAAGCGCCTCCACGTGGCAGCTCCTCCCGTCCAGGTGCTCGACACGACGCGCGTTCCCTGGAAGGACGGCTTGTCGGTCAATCCGCTCCCCTTGCGAGCCATGAGGGCGGCGTGGGGACTACGCGATGACGACATCGCGAGCGGCGCGCCAATCTTTCTCAGTCGAAAGTCTCGTCACCGTGGTCTGACCAATGAAGACCGTCTCGCGGCCATCGCGAGGCGGCACGGACTCAATATCCGTGATCCAGGGGCGATGTCCTTCGACGACCAACTCGCCCTGTTTACGTCGGCGCCGCTCATCGTGGGAGGGAGCGGAGCTGTGATGGCGAATTACTTGATGATGAGCCCGGGAAGCCGCGTGCTCGCGTTGACCTCAGACGCGCTCATCGACTTCATCCTGCCCGCCGCGATCGCCGAAATTGCCGCAGTCGAGTTTGCCTACGTTTCTGGGCCGACCCAGCGACCGCTATCTGCATTCCGCACCCGGAACGATTGGCTACAGTCGGATTTCGTCGTCCGTCCCGACGTGTTCGAGCACGCACTGATCGAAGCGCTCCGCGGTCCGTCCGGGCCCCAAGCAATCAAAACCGCCCCAACAACCATCCGGTAACGTGGTTGCCAACAGCCATCCCACCGGGCCCCTCGGCCGCGAGCGAGAGATACAGCGAAACATGCAAGAGCGAGAGACACTCGTTTCCCCTCCTGAAGTCTCGCAGCCGGGTCGACGAATGAGCACGCGACGCGGACTGCTCGTGGGCGGCGTATCGTTCGTCGCTTCGTTTGCTCTCGAACTCTGGATTGCACTTCCGCAGGGACTCTCGACCAGGTTCTTCGGAGTCCCCCTAGGAACGAGCATCCACACCCTTCTGCCAATTCTCGGCGGGAGCGACTCCGGGAGCTATCTCGGTGCGGCTCTCGACCTCCAAGACGGCCACATGTCGTCGGCGCATTTGTGGGTGCTCAACCTCTGGCCGCCCGGCATGCCGGTGTTGCTCGCGACGATGATCAAACTCGGCGGTGGCGCGTCGCCGATCCTTCCGATGGTCATACTGCTTTGTGTCCTGTGGTCGATCACGATGGCGGCCGCAACACTATTACTGTTCTCGCGCGGTGGATTCATCACAATTGTCGCCTTCGCGGTGCTCTGGATCGCGAGCCCCATCTTCACTGCGTGGACGATCCACAATGGCGTACTGGGCAGCGACGGACTCGCAACCGCCCTTGGTTCACTTGTCGCTATAGCTCTGCTGTGGGTCAGTACGGCGCAACGGGCGAAACGACCGCGGTACGCGCTCTACATCGGTGTCGGGGCCTGCCTTGCGGCGCTCGCTTATCTCAGGATCATGTGGTTCTACGCGGTTCCGGCGGCGTTGGGCGCGCTGCTCGCGATCGTCGTCATCCGTTTGATCGTCCTTCGTCTGCGGGGCAGGCGCGGCGAGATCTCGAACGGGCGACGGGGCTATCTCGAGTGGGGTGCACTCGCGCTGACCTTCGTTATCCTCTGTGCACCGTGGACCATCTACGTCGGCAAGGTGTTGCATCCCGGCAATTACCAATGGTCTACCGGCGACTATCAGTGGGCCCAGCTGTGGACGCCGCCCAAGACGCTGACGGCCGAGGGCGGAGGATTCATCATCGCCGGTGGCGGAACCTGGCCGTGCGAAGTCGACCCACAGGAATGTGCGACGCTTCGATCTGAGGAGCTGCCCACGAAGCATCCGTACGGCGGATCGAAGCCGAACACCTTCCACCGGTTTGAACTGGATGCTGTGGTGGCCGCGGTGACGCATCCGATCGCTTTCATCGGAAACCGCTTCAACTACAGCATGAGGACGTGGCTCAGCACGCCGGGCGAAACTGTGGGCACGTTCGGCAACGTAGGGTTCGGACTGATCACACTGTTGTGCTTCTTCCTGTCGATCGGCCTGCTCGTCGCGGCGAGTGCGCGGCGGCGAGCCGGTCCGCTGCTCGTCCTGCTGATCCTTGCCGCGAATGTCGGCGTACTCTGGCTCACTCACTTCGAGACCCGGTACGTGGTGCCTCTCCAGGCCATGTCCGTTGTCGTGGTCGCGCTGTGGGCGGCGCCGCTGGAGGGTAAGTTCTGGGTGTGGATTGCCGCGCGACGAACTCGCGGCGTCGAAGGCAGCACGGCGAATTCGACCGCGGACGCGCTGGCCGACAATCCCCCGTCCAATTCCGAGTAGGCGTCGTCCGAGCGGTCAGTCATGAAATCCCTCGTCTTCGACGCAACCGGATTTCTTGGCGCGTGGGCGGTGAGCGCACTGGCTCAATCCGACCGGGATGCGGTTGTGGTAGTCATGAGACAGTCAAGCGACACGTGGCGGACCGTCGGCCTGCCCGCCACAGACGAATCATCGAGTCGGCGGCCGAGGCTGGCGCGCGCCGGCCGGGGCCGCCAGTCTCGCCAGCGACGGGAGCGTCAGTGATACTGCCGACGACGAGCTACGGCGAGACACAAGTTGCGGCGCACGACCAGCCGAGACCGGGTTGGCGTTCGCTCCAAGTCGGAGACGAGGACCTCACTATTGCGGCGGGTTTCCGACCACCGTCAATCCGATCATCCAGAACAGACTGCGACCGGTCGTCATCGATGTTGAGTTGGGCACCCACGATGCGATTTCGGAGCGGCTATGCGAAGCCGTCGGACCAAGCACCCGTGCCGTCACGATGGGCCACACGCTCGGCAACCCTTTCGATCGCGGCACGGTGCAGGAGATCGGCAAGGAGCACGACCTGTGACTGGCCGAGGACTCGGGCGACGCGCTCGGCTCGACGTACGACGGTAAACGGACCGGCAGCTTCTATCCCGCTCATCACGTCACAACTGGTGACAACGGCGCGGTCTTCGTGAAGTCGCCCCGGTTCCGCAAGCAGGTCGAGTCGTTCCGCGACCGGGAACGTGACCGCTACTGCGAGACGGGTCACCACAACACCTGCTTCAGGCGCTTCGGGCGGTAGCTCGGCGACCAGCTAAGGGTCTCGGCGGGGCCGACTGTCAGCCCGACCGGAGAGCACGCACCCAGAATAGCTGCCATGGCAATCGCCGCGATGCGTCGGGGACACGAGGAGGTAGGCGAATTCGCATGGCAACCGCTTAGCCCGGGCCATGATCGCTCCGCGAGGCTAGTCGGGGCCTGCCAGTAGAGTCCCGACGCCGCGCCGCGGCTCGTCTGCTCGTCTGCTCGTCACAAAGCGGTGATGCTGCACGACTTTAAGTGGGAATAAGACTCTGAAGGTAGCCGCCGTAGCCGCTTTTGATCAGTGGCGCGGCCAGCGCAGCAAGTTGTTCGTCGTCGATCCAGCCCGCGCGCCAGGCGATCTCTTCGATGCAACCGACCTTGAAACCCTGCCGTTCTTCGATCACTCGAACGTAGTCCGACGCCTGCATCATTGATTCGAAGGTGCCGGTATCGAGCCACGCTGTTCCGCGGTCGAGCACCTGCACCCGTAGCTTGCCCTCGGCGAGGTACCGCTCGTTGACGGTCGAGATTTCGAGCTCGCCTCGAGCGCTGGGCGTGATCGACTTCGCGATCTCGATGACGGAGTTGTCGTAGAAGTACAAGCCGGGCACCGCGAAGTTGCTCTTCGGAGACTCCGGCTTTTCTTCGATCGACACGGCATTGAGGTCTGCGTCGAATTCGACGACACCGTAGGCCTGCGGATTCGACACGTGGTAGGCGAAGATCGTCGCTCCGTCGACGGTCGAGTTCTTGCGCAGGGAGGCACCGAGCCCTGCACCGTGGAAGATGTTGTCTCCGAGAACGAGCGCGACGCTTTCGTCACCGATGAATTCCTCACCGATAATGAATGCCTGCGCGAGACCGTCCGGCGAGGGCTGCGACGCGTATTCGATACGGATGCCCAGCGCGCTGCCGTCGCCGAGAAGCGCCTGAAATTGCGCGTTGTATTCGGGGGTGGTGATCACCAGGACTTCGTTGATGCCCGCCATCATGAGTGTCGACAGCGGGTAGTACACCATGGGCTTGTCGTAGATCGGCATGAGCTGCTTCGAGATGCCGCGGGTTATCGGCCACAGCCGGGTGCCCGTTCCACCAGCAAGAATGACTCCACGCATCGCTTCTACTCCCCCACTGTTCTCAGCGACTGGTAGTAGAGGCGTGCATCATCCCACCGGGGTAATAATCCGCTCGTCGTGGCCTCCGCGAGTGACGGCGCCTCACTGTCTTTCGACGACAGGAGCAGCTCTCCGGCCTCCTCGGGGAAGACCAGTGCGATCTGCTCGTCCAATGGGTTGATTCCGTGTTCGAGGGCCGGGTTATAAGTGTCGCTGACCAGGTAGCTAACCGTCGCGTCTTCCGTCAACGCGACAAATGCGTGACCGAGACCCTCCGCGAGGTAGACGGCCTTGCGATCCACGTCGTCGAGACGCACAGTCTCCCATTGGCCGAAAGTGGGCGACCCCGTTCGCAGGTCGACAACGTAGTCGAGCACGGCGCCGTGCAACGTTGTGACGTACTTCGCCTGGCTGGGCGGAACATCCGCAAAGTGGATTCCGCGCACCACCCCGCGCTTGGAGACCGACGTGTTTGCTTGGCGCAGGTCGAGGGGGTGCCCGACTGCCTCGGCAAGGCGATCGAATCGATACCACTCAAAAAAAATGCCGCGATCATCGCGACGCTGGACAGGCGAAATCTCGTAGGAGTCCGGGATCGACAGTTCGCGGATTTGCACGGCCCAAGCTTACCGATAGTGGGAACACGGCCGGAGCGGATCGTGAACCGCATCCGCGCGGTCTCGTGCGAACTCGCGATTTCGCCTCCTTCGGCTTCTACTGCGGCGACAACGCGGCAGACAACCGGGATCTTGGCGGAAGCGCCTTGGGGTCGAACTGCCGCGTGCAACTCAGCAGCGCGGCCGCGGCAGACGTCAGCCCGGCGCGTGGACCACACACGTCGCGACACTCGGCGACCATCATGGGCGTAACTCCCACAGGCTGGCCCGGTAAGCGGCGACCCGCACCCATGTGGCGCGGCGCAGACGACCAATTGGGGCTGCAACGCCGAGCACGGCGCCCCGGCCAATCATCCGCTTTTTGCCAACGGTGTCGTATTCTCGAAAAGATCACGAGTGCAGGGGGTGTCAGATGCGCGTTGGTGGATGGCGCAAACTGCTCGCCATGGCGCTTGCTGCCGCCGCTATCGCGGCGGGACTGGCGCTCAGCCCACTCGCGTTGAGCGACCAGGCCGTCGCCCAACCGATGGGCGACTGGGATCCCGGATACATCATCACCGACGGAAACTTCTACAACGGTGGTGCGCTGACCGCACCGCAGGTGCAGACGTTCCTGAATTCCCAAGTGGCGTCGTGCACCAAGGGATACACCTGCTTGAAGGACTATCGCCAGCCAGTCCCCAGCATGGCGGCGGACGCTTACTGCAGTGCATTGACTGGCAGCTCGATGATGACGGCGGCGCAGCTGATTGTCGCGGTGTCTCTTGCATGCAACTTCAGCCCCAAGGCCTTGATCGTGCTTCTACAAAAGGAGCAGTCGCTGGTCACAGCGACGGCGCCGTCAGCAGGCGCATATGCCAACGCCACCGGCTTCTCGTGCCCCGACACAGCCCCGTGCGACCCGCAATTCAGCGGCTTCTTTTATCAGGTGTACTACGCCGCGAGACAGTTCCAGATCTACCGTCTGCGGCCTGCCTCGTTCAACTTCCGCGCCGGCGGGACCTACGGCATCCTGTACAACCCAGACGCGTCGTGCGGGCGACTCACGGTGACTATCACGAATGCGGCCACGGCGGGGCTGTACGACTACACGCCCTACACACCCAACAGTGCCGCGATGAACAACCTCTACGGGGAGGGCAACGGCTGCAGCTCGTACGGAAACCGCAACTTCTGGCGCATCTGGTGGGATTGGTTCGGCAACCCGGGAGCGAAGAGCGGTCCAGAGTACATTGCGGACCTCTACGCCGCGCAAGGCGGCGCGGCGGGGTGGCTCGGTGCGGCTTCCGGAGCTCCGAATCCGGAGTACGGCGGCTGGGTTCAGGACTACGCGGGTGGTTCGATCTACTGGTACACGACCACCGGTGCACAAATTGTGTCGGCTGACATGCTCACGAAGTACACGGCGGCAGGCGGGCCGCTCGGTCCGCTCGGCTGGCCGTACGGTGCTGGCGCGACCGACGCGACCTCCCATGGTGTCGCGGGCAAGTGGCAGTGGTTCCAGGGCGGAACCATGTATTGGAGTGCGACCACCGGCGCACATGTGCTGCATGGAGCGACGAAAGACGCCTTCGCTTCCTTCGGTGGCTTGGGCGGGGCGCTCGGGTGGCCAACGAACGACGAGACGTCGGTTTCGACCGGGGGAGGCGGGGTCTGGCAGTCCTTCATGTCGGGTTCGGTCTACGTCCGCAACAATGGCGTCAGTGCCGCGACCCTGGGTGCGATCGACACCTACTACCTCACGCAGGGTGGACCGAGCGGGACCCTCGGGTGGCCGGAGTCCAACGAGGTCGCCTGGAACGCCAACGGCAGCGATGGCGAATACCAAGACTTCCAGACCGGAATCGTATATCAGGAGTCCGACCTCGCGGCAGTCACCGTCAAGACGGGCGCGATCCGCACCGCGTATGGGGCCGCAGGCGGGTCTACCGGCCCGCTCGGATGGCCGACGGCTGAGGAGTCCTGCGTATCCGGCGGGTCGTGCAGCCAGACATTTCAGGGCGGCGGCGCGTATAGCACCGAGGCCTATGGCGCCTACGCCGTCTCGGGACCCGTGTTCACGTACTACACAGCGCAGGGCGGAGCCACCGGGTCGCTCGGCTGGCCGACCGGGTCGGCATCCTGCACGAAAGCCGGGGTCTGCACCCAGGAGTTCGAGGCGGGGATCGTCACGGCCTCGCCAAATGGGAGCGGCGGTGCGGTGGCAACGCTCTCCCCTCACGCCGTAACTGGCGTGATCGGTTCCCTCTACACGTCGATGGGAGGCGACACCGGCGTCCTCGGCAAAGCAAAATCGGGCCTGTTTCGGAGCACTTCTACGAGCTGGCAGGTGTTCACGAACGGAGAGATCGTTGTGGTCGGGTCGGTGGCGATCGCCGTCGTCGGTCCGATGTGGCCCGAATATGAGGATGCCGGCGGGCCGGGTGGCTGGTTGGGCGCTCCGATCGCGGCACAGACAACATGGTCGGCAGGCGGCCTCGACGGCAGCTACCAATACTTCCAGAACGGGGTCGTGTACAACACGACTACGACAGGAACAGTTGCGGTCGCATCGGGCCCGATCCGGTCGACGTACGGCGCGGCGGGTGGTTCGTCTGGCCCCCTCGGCTGGCCGACCGCGGATGCAATCGCGACCACCGGCGGGATGTCGCAGCAGTTCCAGGGCGGCTCGATTTATCAGAGCGGATCCAAGGCCTTCGTCGTAGCTGGTGCGATCGCCGCGAAGTATCAGTCCGCAGGCGGTCCCGGCGGATCGCTCGGGTGGCCGAGTTCAGCGGAAACGGACTGGTCTGCAAAGGGGCTGCAGGGCAGCTACCAGGACTTCCAGGGTGGCGTCGTGTATTCGCAGGCCACCCTGGGAACAGTCATCGTGCAATCCGGTCCGATCCGGACGGCCTACTCCGCAGCGGGGGGCTCTCCCGGGGCCTTGGGTTGGCCCACGGCGGACGCTGTCTGTGATGGCCAGCAATGCCAGCAGACGTTTCAGGGCGGCGCCCTCTATCAGTCGGGTTCCGCCGTCTACTCGATGTACGACCCGATCCTCGCCAAGTTCACCTCGCTGGGCGGCACGGCTGGGATGCTTGGCTGGCCGACATCCTCCGCCATTTCGTGGACGGCAGCGGGCGTCAGTGGCACGTACACGAATTTCGAGAACGGGATCGTGTACAGCTCGGCCACGACCGGCACGATCGTCGTTGCATCGGGCCCGATCCGGACCGCCTATTCAACGGCGGGCGGCAGCCCGGCGTACCTTGGCTGGCCAACGGCGGATGCCGTCTGTGATGCTCAGCAGCGATGTGAACAGGTCTTCCAGGGTGGTCGGATTTATCAGACGGACGGCGCCGCATATCCGATGTCAGGCATCACACTCACGAAATTCCAAGCGATGGGGGGCACGGCCGGGGTGCTCGGCTGGCCGGAGTCCGCGGCGGTCCCATGGTCGGCCAACAAGGTCACAGGCTCGTACACCTCGTTCGACAACGGCTTAATCTATGCCAGCACGACGACGGGCGCTGTATCGATCACATCGGCGCCAATTCGAACAGCGTACGGTGCTGTCGGAGGGTCCCTCGGCAGCCTTGGCTGGCCGACTGCGGACGCAGTATGCGACGGCTCGGGAAACTGCACCCAGCAATTCCAGGGTGGCGAAGCGCGCGCGATCGTTTCCGGCGGAGCCGTCTACGGCGTGGCCGGTCCAATGCTCCAGGCCTATGCGACCGCCGGAGGCGCGAGCGGACCTCTCGGATTGCCCGCCAGTACAGCAATCTCAGCCAAGGCCGCAGATCTTACCAACGCCGCCGGAAGCGTGACAACGATCGGAACCACGGGCGCATGGCAATATTTCGCCTCCGCCGACGTGATCATGTACTGGACTCCGAATGGTGGCGCACATACGATCGCGAACGGTGCCATCCGCACGTACTACGGCAGCCTCGGCGGGCTGGCGGGGAGCACTCTAGGATTCCCTATCGGCGATCAGACCTGTACGGGTAGCGTATGCCAGCAGGTCTTCGAGCACGGGACGATTGTCGATGACGGCAGTGGGCCGCACCTCAAATAGACCGTCCGGCGCCCCACCGAATCATCGCCCTGAACCGCTGAGCCGGAATTCATGGGACAGTCGGTGGCGGTTAGGATGGTCGAGTGCAGGACCGCCCAAACGTCTATCTCTTTGACTTGGACGGGACGCTCACTCGGGAGGAGCTTCTTCCGAAAATCGCCGTTGCCGCAGGCCTTCCCAGCATCGAAGAGTTGACCCGTCGAACAATGGCGGGCGAAATCCCCTTCCAGGAGTCGTTCCGGCGCCGCGTGGAGTTGCTGTCCAGAGTGCCCGTCGAACTGATCGCGGAGGTGGTCGCGTCGGCTCCGATCCACGAGCGGCTCATGGACTGGATCTCCGATCATCGCGAGCAATGCTGGGTCGTCACGGGAAACATCGACCGTTGGGTCATGCCATGGCTTGACCACTGGGGTCTGCGAGCCTTCACGTCCACGTCGTCGTTCGTTGACAACAGGGTTCGGCTGGCACCGGATGGGATCCTGGAGAAGATCGATGTTCTCAGCAACTTCGCGGGCTACCGAACGGTAATGGTCGGCGATGGCGCGAACGACGCTGCGATTGTCGGCGCGGTTGATTTCGGGATCGCTGCACAACTCATCCACGCCGCACCTGACGTCCTCATCGAGTCCGCCGATTGCATCGTAAACAGCGAGGAGTCCTTGTGCCGGGTTCTCTCACGGTTGTAATTAATGCAGCGGGCATCGGTTCCCGGCTGGATTACGGACTTCCCAAGTGCTTGGTTCCAGTGCTCGGTCGTCCGCTGCTCGACTGGCAGCTGGATCTCTTGGGCGAGGTCGAGGTCGTGGTGGTGGCCGGCTTCCGGGCGGCAGACGTGGCGGAACACCTTCGCCAGGTGCGCCCCGATGTCCCCGTAGTGCTCAATCACCGGTTCCGTGACACGGGGACCGCAGGATCTCTTCGGCTCGGAGCAGCCCTCGCGCAGGACTGGGTGGTTTCACTCGACGGTGACCTCCTGGTGGACCCGCGCTATCTGCGTCAGTGGATCACGGCTGAGGGACGGCTCATCGGGATAACGCCGAGTGTGAGCCTTGAGGCTGTCGGCGTGGAAGTCGACGACGAGGGGATGGCGCGCGCGATGGGATTCGAGATCGTCAGCGATATGGAGTGGAATGGGCTGCTCCGGATGCCACGCGAAGAGGTTCTTGAATTCGGCGACGCCCACGTATTCGAGAGCCTGCGGGGCTGCCTCCCCATCCCTGTGGCCGCAGGCGACTGCGTCGAAGTCGACCATCCGAGAGACTTGGACAGGGCGGCGGATTGGCTGGCCACTAGAGTCGACGAAACGAGGAGCACATGGACAAGCTAACGATCCGCGAATTCTGGAAGCAGAAGGCCCAGGACGGGACCACCCGGTGGACGGGTGACGACATGCTGAAGTTCGAATTGGGCGAATTCGGGCCCCTAATACCCGCGGAAGCGAGTGTCCTCGACCTCGGCAGCGGAATGGGCGAGCTTTCGCGGGGTTTGACCCCACCCGACGGAAAACTGCTCGCGGTGGACTCGGAACCGGGCATGGCGGTCGGGTTCGACGGAGACGAACGGTTCCGATTCGAAGTCGGCGACGTCGCACAGTACCGTCCGACGATCGTGGCGGACGTAGTCCTCCTGTTCGGAGTCGTCACGCATCTGACCCTCGGCGAAGAAGAGACTGTCTACGACTCGATCAGGGATGCGACGGCCGACGACGGCCTGGCGATAATTAAGAATCAGTGCTCGGACGCGGACGGGTTCGAGGTCGACACGATGTCCGCCGCACTCGGTACTCGTTACGTGGGACGCTACCCGGGGGTCGGCGAACAGCACGATCGTCTGGCCGGCCGGTTTGCGAGCGTCGAGGTGTACCGATACCCGCTGGAATTCAAGAAGCACGAGAATTCGAGCCACATCGCGTTCCTCTGCCGCGCCCCGTTGTCTTAGGGACGGTCGCCGGGATACCAGCTCGCCACCTCAGTCGCGGCAGGCGTTCCACATCGCAATGGGACTCTCCGCGAACACGGGGTGGAGTCTCTCCGACAGTTCACGCAGAGCAACATCGGTCTGCCGGCCCTCCAGGACACTAAGCCAGGACGCCACTGCACCGGGTGTGGGCAGAATCTCTGCGGCCGCGCACAGAGCTTCGCCCGTCGCATTGAACGGGGGGCTCTCCGAGTCGCGTGTGATCCCAAGCGGACGTCCTGTCGACGACCAATAGGCGATGATCGATACGCCGTCCGTGATCAGCGCAGCGCTCGCCAGGATGTCGTCGAGCAGGGGCCCCGCCGAGACCGTGGTGTTCGGAAGGGCGACCAACCTACGGTACGCGGCGGCATCCTCATCCGAATCGGGCAGGGCCGCGATGCCATCCGGAAGAAGCGGATGGGGCCTGAGAAGGATTCTTGAGTCCGGATGGTCGCACGCCCAGATGAGCAGCGGATGCACGGTCTCGCGCCAACGAGAGTATCCGCGTTGACCGAACCAGTCCTCGGTCCAGTGCGGCGCCCACAGCACGGCGAAGGGCGTCGGCGGCGCATCGCCCATCCGACGCCGGAGTTCGAAGAGGAGAGGATTGCCGCACAGAATGACCCGATCCGCGAGCACCCCGTTGTCGATGTAGTTGTCGCGCACGGTCGCCGATTCGGCAAGGATCGCGGCGCAGCTCCGATAGGTTTCGAGTCCGTAAAGCCCCGCGGTCCAGGTCGAAAGCGTGAGACCATATCCGGCATAGCAGGAGATTCCTTTCGACGCATCCCAGAACCAGTCGGGGTAGTGCTCGGGATACGGAGTCTGGATCCAGATCGCGGCCGGCGGGGTGCGTCGGATGCGTCGCCGCAGCGCTGAACTATTCGAGATGCGGATGACCGGCGCCTGCGACGACGTGAAGGACCGGATTGCCTCAGCAATCCCCTCCTGATCGCCGAGGTCGAGCCACCGAACCTCGAGCCCGACCCGCTCAGCCTGCTCGGCAATCGCCCCCAGGTGCTCGATCGTCGCGAGCGCTCGTGCGGCCAGCCACACCTCCGCCGGTACACCTCGTTTCCGGAACAAGGGGCTCCCATTCGATCGTCCGATAAATTGTAGCGGCCCCGATTCTACGCAAAATGCGCCAGCGCGAGGCTGCGCCGCCCCAAGTGTTCCGAAGGCTGACTTTCTAACCATCCAGATTGGGATGGGTAAATGATGGGCGGATCAAATCCGCGCAACTGAACTTGGCTGCAGAGCGCAGCGGACACCGACGGCGTCGCTACAGAACGGACGGCTCGAAAGCCTTACAGCGTTGACGGTGAGCTCTAGTCGAGCTCGGTCGAGATTGACTTGCGGTAAGCCTTGATCGTGGGTGCGGCCTTGCCAACATCCATGAGACTCCCGCGGTTGAGCCATGCGACGTGGTCACACATCTGCTCAACCATTTCCATGGAATGGCTGACAAGAATGACCGTCTTGCCCTCCTCTTTCAGGTCACGAAACTTCTGAAAGCAGCGTTCCTGGAACGCTGCATCGCCGACGGCAAGCACTTCGTCGACCACGAGGATGTCAGGATTGACGTTGATCGCGATCGCGAACCCAAGGCGCACGTACATTCCGGAGGAGTAGTTCTTCACCGGTTGGTCAATGAATTGCTCGACTCCGGAAAAGTCAATGATCTGGTCGAACTTCTGGACGATCTCCTTTCGCGACATCCCGAGGATCGACCCGTTCAGGAAGATGTTCTCGCGCCCGGAGAGTTCGCTGTGAAAACCCGATCCCACCTCAAGCATTGCCGCGATCTTTCCGAAATGCGTGATGGAGCCAGAATTTGGGTAATAGATATTGGCCAGGCATTTGAGAAGGGTGGATTTTCCGGACCCGTTACTGCCGATGAGGCCGAAGGTGGAGCCGATGGGCACGTCGAAGGTCACATCTTTTAGGGCGAGAAAATCTTCGTGCACGGAGGTGCGACCGCGCATGATGGCGGCCTTAATCGTCTGGTTTCGCTCGTGATAGAGACGAAAACTCTTGACCACGTGGTCAACCCGTACCGCAACTTCGGTCATAGAATTTCCGCCAGTTTTCGCTCATTGCGACGGAAGATCAGCAATCCTGCTACCGCCGCCGCGATAGCCCAGGCGCCGCAAATCAGCCACTCAGTGCCGTCCGGCCAACGTTCGTCGTACAACAACTCCCGGAACAGAGTCACGAAGTGCTCCATCGGATTCAGACCATAGATGTCGGCAATCGTTATGTGTGTCCCTAACAGGCCACCGACCTTCGCCGAGTCGTTTTGTACCGTCGTCAACGGGTAGATAACGGGGGTGAGATACAACCATATTTGTAGGAATATCGTCATGAAGTACTGAGTGTCCCGAAAGTACACGTTCGCGACAGCCAGCATTAGGGCGAGCCCGGCCGCAAACACAGCGAGAAGCAACATCGCAACGAGTAAGAGCGGAATCCACGGCAGCACGAATCCGCCAACGATGGAGAGCGCGATAACGAGGACGGCCATTTCGAAGAGCCAGTTGTAGGCCGACGACCCCACGATGGATAGCGGTAAAACGATGCGAGAGAAGTACACCTTCTGGATGAGGTTTGCGTTGGCCACGAGGGAGTTCAGTCCGACGTTGAGCACAGTGGAGACGAAGGTGAAGGGGAGCAGTCCGCACAGGAGCCAGAGCGCGAAGATGTTCAAGCCACTCGGAGATCCCGGATCGGGTTGAACTCGAAGAATGAAATAGAAGACCAGCGTATAGATGAGCATCAGCGCCAGCGGATTGGCAAGCGACCACAACTGACCGAGAATCGTGCGCTTGTATTTGCCCTTCACCTCGCGCTGAGTCAAATTAAACAGGAGTTCGCGGGAGGCCCAGATCTCCTTCAGATACTTCATTCAACCTCGCTGGGGCCATCGACCAATCGGCCTCGAACAATCTAGCCTAGAACTAAGCTTGGCTGGTTATGGCCCCCGAAAATGCCCCGTGCCCTCCCGCACGAGTCGCCACCATCACCGTGAGTTACGGGTCCCTCACAGTGCTTCCCGGTCTGCTTCAGTCAACACGCGCAGCGAGTGTGGATCCGATACTCACCATGGTCGCCGACAACAAGGCACAGGATGCTGCGGAAAACGCGGCGGCCATCAGTCGACAATTCGGAGCCGAGTACGTTCCCCTGCCGAAGAACGTCGGGTATGGCACGGCGGTCAATGCCGCGGAGCGCGAGCTGCCTGCGAGCATCGACTGGATACTCGTCGTCAACCCGGACGTCGTGCTACAGCCCGGAACCATCGATACCCTCGTTCGAACTGGGGATGAAGATCCGACCATCGCTTCCGTTGGGCCCGTGACCCTCACCACGGACGGCGACGTCTATCCCTCGGCGCGATCAGTCCCGTCGCTGCGCACTGGAGTCGGTCACGCCCTCTTCGCGAACCTCTGGGTTGGGAACCCATGGACGCGCGCCTACCGCAACGAGACATTGGGCAATCCCGTGAAGCGCGACGTCGGCTGGTTGTCCGGCGCGTGCGTGCTCGTACGGCGCTCCGTCTTCGACGAGATCGGCGGGTTCGACGAGGGTTACTTCATGTACTTCGAAGACGTGGACCTCGGCTATCGGATCGGGAGGGCCGGCTACCGCAACCTCTATGAACCCGACGCGACTGTGCTCCACACGGGCGCCCATTCGACGGCCACGGTGTCCGAATCGGAGCGGATGATCTCCGCCCACCATGACAGCGCACGGCGGTTTCTGAGCCGGAAATATCGTGGGTGGTGGCTCTGGCCAATCCGCGTCTCCCTCTCGATCGGGCTGGCGCTGCGCTCGAGACTCGTAAGGCGCCGCGTCGCGCAGCAATAGAATCGATAGGACTTCGGAGCCCAAGGAGGCACGACCCCTATGAAAATCCTCGTGACCGGCGGAGCCGGGTTCATCGGATCGAACTTCGTTCGGCGCACCCTGCAGGACGACTATTCGGGCCTCGAGGGTGCCGAGGTCGTCGTGCTCGATGCCCTGACCTATTCCGGCAACCTCGCGAACCTCGCGCCTGTCGCCGACTCGGCGCGTTACTCGTTCGTGCAGGGAGACATTCGGGATTCCGCCCTGCTCGACGAGCTGTTCCCGTCGTTGGATGCCGTGGTGCACTTCGCCGCGGAGTCCCACGTCGATCGCTCGGTGCGCGACGCAAGCATCTTCGTCGAAACGAACGTCCTGGGAACCCAACGCCTTCTCGATGCTGCCCTGCGCGCCAAGCTGAAGCGATTCGTTCACGTCTCCACGGATGAGGTGTATGGATCAATTGCGCAGGGCTCGTGGAATGAAAAACGACCACTCGAACCCAACTCGCCTTATTCCGCCTCCAAGGCCGGCAGCGACCTGCTCGCGCGAAGCTATTTCCGCACCCACGGGCTCAATGTCTCGATCACGCGGTGCTCCAACAACTATGGGCCGTACCACTTCCCCGAGAAGGTCATCCCGCTTTTCGTCACGAATCTGATCGATGATACGCACGTGCCTTTGTACGGCGAGGGTAAGAACGTCCGCGACTGGCTGCATGTCGACGATCACACCAGGGGTATCGCAATGGTCCTGGTGGGCGGCCGCGCCGGCGAGATCTACAACATCGGCGGCGGAACTGAGCTCAGCAACCTCGAACTCACCCAGCTCCTTCTCGATGCCACCGATCGAGACTGGTCTTACGTCGACCGCGTCCCCGACCGGCCGGGGCACGACCTGCGCTACAGCGTCGACATTGGCAAGATCCAGGCCGAACTCGGATACCAGCCCCTGGTTCCGTTCGAACAGGGGCTTGCCGACGTCGTGCAGTGGTACCGCGACAATCGCGCGTGGTGGGAACCGCTGAAGGCCCTCGCGGCCCTCTAGTTAATTCGGATCGAGCTGGCCCCACCGGGCCAGCTGTCGCACGTCGCTTCCCAACAGGTCGGGCGCCCACTTCGGGTCTGCGGGAGCCTTCAGTACCGTCGTGCTTGGGTGGACTGCCGTAACCGCGCGGTAGTCAGCATCGATACGACGGTGGCTGGCCTGCTCCCGCGCCGCCTGTCCCTCACCGCTGACCTCAAGAGTCCCCGCGTTGAATACAACGAGCGCCAGTGCGAGCACCGTCGCCAGGACGGTCCACCGTCTCCTTCCCCTGACCAGGCGAGCGACGAGCAGGCTGAGGCCGGGAAGCAATAACACGATCGTCACATAGGCGTAGCGCTGCGCGGCTGCCGCCGAGAGACCGAACCCCGAGCGCGCGTAAGCGGTAAGCAATACGAAAACGACGGCGCCGCTCGCGAGCGCATACGCGACAAGGGCGGGACCGCGAAATCCGCTACGGACGGTGACAACGAACCAGACCGCTACGGCGACCGCGGGGAGGATGCCAAGCCCGATCCACGGCAGCGCGCGCCCGAGTCCGCCTGCAAGCATCGCTCCCGCGTAAACCAGAGCAAACGCAGCACCCGCCGGCGTGTGCACGCCCTGCGGGGTATTGGGGTCGTGTAGCGCGTAAGTCAGATACCACGTGATGTAAATCGCGGCGGCGGGCAGGAACAGGACGACCGTACGCAGGAAGCCGCGTCGAACAAGCCCGACGATCGCCGCAGCCGCGAGCAGCGGGATGAAGGTGCCGGAAAACATTGGGGCGAGGATCGCGAGGACAATCACAGCGACAACTCGAACCGGTCCGAGCTTCTCCCGATCGAGCAGGAGAACGATGGCGAGTCCAATCGCAACAGCGCCCATGAATCCGAACTGGAACGCCCACAGGATGTTCTCGGCGCCGGCGCCAAGCAGCACCACGAGGAAGCCGACGATCGTCGCCCCCCACGCCGGAACGCCCACCCGATTCAGGATGCGCCAGAGCAGGTGCGCGACCGTGAGATGGGCGGCCAGCGCAAGCAGCAGGTACGGAAGATACGACCCCAAACCGATGAGGTTACGCAGCGCAGGAAACACCAGCGCGGGGATCAGATTCCAGTGCCCGACATGCGGCTGCATCACCGCGGCGTCGAGGTGAGGAGCGAGAATTGCCCAGTCGTCGCCGAAAAACCACTGGTCGCGCGCGATCACCAGGATGATGGCGAGGCCGACGATCAGGGACCCGTAGTGGGCGACGCGTGGGTTCCACATTTCTCGGTTATCCTAGCTGCGGCTCGAACAGGGCAAATTTCGGAAGGCCGCTGTGACATCGCCACTGCTCCGCATCTACCAGCGAATCGCTGGGTTGCTGCCGCGACACTTCCTTGCCTTTGGGATCGTCGGCTTCGGCGGATACCTCATCGATGTCGGCATTTTCAATGCGCTCCGCCTGGGGCTCTTCGGCGAACACAACGTCACGTCCGGCCCGATCGTCGCAAAGATCATTTCGGTGGCGGTAGCCACACTGGGTACCTGGTTCGGAAACCGTTACTTCGCGTTTCGCGACAAGCGCAGGAGCAACGTCGCGCTTGAGCTTCTGGAGTTCAGCGCCGTCGCAATCGCCGGAAACGGAATTGCCCTACTCTGCCTGTACCTCTCGCACTACATTTTCGGATTGACCAGTCTGCTTGCGGACAACATCTCGACCAACGTGATTGGGCTCGTGCTCGCGACGACGTTCCGGTTTCTGCTCTACCGGCTGTGGGTTTACGCACCACACCGCGCCGACTCGCTCGCACACGTCCGTCTGACCCAGAAAGCCGCAGAGCACGAAGCCGCGAGCGCCGACCGGCCGATCGGCTAGGTCCCCAACAGACGATATATTGGCGGATAGTCGCGGCGACGAGTCCTGTGACACCACCCAGCTGGCACTGCTCTCGAAGGAGCCGCACGATGGCATCCCCGTTTGAGTTCGACGTCGTCGTCATCGGCGGCGGCGGTCATGTCGGACTACCGCTCGCAATCGCCTTTGCGGATCGCGGTGCGTCCGTGGTGATCTACGACGTGAGCCAATCCGCCGTCGATCTCATCAACGAGGGCACGATGCCCTTCGCCGAGCCAGGCGCAGCGCCGATGCTCGCGGATGGACTCGCAGCTGGTCGCATTCGCGCGACCACGGATGCCGCGTCCGTAGCTACGGCACGAAGCGTCGTCGTCGTCATCGGGACACCCGTGGACGAGCACCTGAACCCCGACCCCAACGCCATCCCGAAAGCCCTCGACGCGTGCTCGCAGTATTTCCGCGATGGGCAGCTGCTCGTGCTCAGGAGCACCGTGTACCCGGGCGTCACGGCCCTGGTTGAGCGCATGGTCGCACAGCTCGAGCTCGATATTCCGGTGGCCTTCTGCCCGGAGCGGATCGCGGAACACAGGGCGATGACGGAGCTCTTCAGCCTGCCGCAGATTGTGTCCGCTCGTAGCGACGCCGGGCGTGCTCGCGCCTCGGAGCTGTTCGGCCTGCTGACCGGCACGATCGTCGATCTCGAGCCCGAGGAGGCCGAGCTCGCGAAGCTGTTCACCAATACGTGGCGGTACATCAAGTTCGCCGCCGCCAACCAGTTCTACATGATGGCCAACGACCGCGGCCTGGATTTCGAGCGCATCCGGGCCGGACTCACCAAGGACTACCCCCGAGCGAACGATATGCCGGGCGCGGGATTCGCCGCAGGCCCGTGCCTTCTCAAGGACACCATGCAGCTCGCAGCTTTTAGCGACAACTCGTTCAGCCTCGGCCACTCGGCGATGCTGGTCAACGAGGGACTCCCCCTGTACATCGTGAGTCAGCTCGAGAAGAAGTTCGACCTCGCCAGTCTGACGGTCGGCATCCTCGGGATGTCGTTCAAGGCGGGCTCAGACGACATTCGTTCGAGCCTGTCCTACAAGCTGCGCCGGGTGCTCAAATTCCGCGCTCGCGCGGTGCTCGGCACCGACCCCTATGTCGACGACTCCGTTGACGACACACTGTTGCCGCTCGACCTCGTGCTTCAGAAGTCGGACATCCTCGTCATCGCGACACCGCATGCCGAATATCGCGACATCGTGACGGACAAGCCGGTGGCGGATGTCTGGAACCTTCTGGGCAAGGGTGTGGTCGTGTGACGACACCGAAGCCGCGCGCGACCATCGTCATCCCGGCTCACAACGAGGGCGACAACATCATTTCGGGTCTCGAACGGATCGTGGATGCGGTCGAGACGCCCGCCGACATCGTCGTCGTCGTCGATACCGCCGATGACACGACCGTGGCTCCGGTGGAGAAGTTCGCGAAAACGCATCCCAGCGTCACGGTCTGTGTGAACGACTACGGCCGTGGGCCAGCCAATGCCATCCGTTACGGGATCGACCATGCCGATACGCGCACGGTCGTCGTAACCATGGCGGACGGCTGCGACGACCCCCGGCAGATCGACGACCTCGTACTGCTCGTCGAACGCGGAGTCGTGGTCGCCGCCGCCTCGCGCTACATGGCGGGCGGCCAGCAGGTCGGTGCGACCGGCCTCAAGAGTTTCCTCTCTCGCAACGCAGGACGCTCGCTCCACGCGCTCGCAAGTTCGGGTACCCGGGACGCGACAAACTCGTTCAAGGCCTACGACGCGGCGTTCGTCCGCTCCGTCGGCATCGACAGCCGGGACGGATTCGAAATCGGGCTGGAACTGACCGCCAAGGCGCGCCGATTGAGACTCCCGGTCGCCGAGATTCCGACCATCTGGCTCGACCGGACCGCCGGCGAGTCGCGGTTCAAACTCGCCGAGTGGATCCCCAAATACCTGCGTTGGTACCGGTTCGCCTTCGGTCCCCGTCTCACGCTGGAACAGCTCAATGCGAAGATGAAGAGGGAATTGATATGAAAACAATTGTGGTGACGGGGTCTGCGGGCTTTATCGGCGGGTACATCGTCGAGGAGCTGCTCTCGAAGGGCTTTCGCGTCGTTGGCGTCGATAACTACTCCAAGTACGGCAAGGTCACGAAGTCCTACGACGATCATCCGAATTACGAACTCATCGTCGGCGACGTCAAGGATCTCGACCTGATGACCGAGGTGCTGAGCGACGCAGACCACTTCATCGCCGGTGCAGCCCTCATCGGCGGCATCTCTTACTTCCATACCTACGCGTACGACCTTCTTGCCCAGAACGAGCGAATCATCGCCTCGTCGGTGGATGCCGCGCTTGCTGCGCACAAGAACGGCCGACTGCAGAAGGTCACCTACATGTCCAGCTCCATGGTGTTCGAATCCACCGACCGCTGGCCGAGTAAAGAGGGCGACGAGCGGCTCGTTCCCCCGCCGCTGTCGTCCTACGGCTTCCAGAAGCTCGCGGTCGAATATTTCGCCCGCGCGGCCTGGGACCAGTACAAGCTGCCGTACACGATTGTGCGACCCTTCAATTGCGTCGGAATTGGCGAATCCCGCGCCCTGGGCGATGTGGAAATCGAGTCCGGCAACGTCAAGCTCGCGATGAGTCACGTGGTGCCGGATCTCGTGCAGAAGATCGTGCGTGGGCAGGAGCCGCTGCACATTCTGGGTACTGGTGAACAGGTTCGTCACTACACCTACGGCGGCGATCTGGCGCGCGGCATCGTCGCGACACTCGATCATCCCGCGGCACTCAATGAAGACTTCAACATCTCGACGGCGACAGGCCACACGGTCACAGAACTCGCGGAGGTCATCTGGCGCAAGATCAAAGGTTCCGATGTGCCACTGAGATTCGTGCAGGATGCCGCGTTCGAATACGACGTGCAGAAGCGTGTTCCGGATGTCTCGAAAGCGAAGAACGTCCTGGGCTTCGACGCGACCACAACGCTCGAAGCCATGCTCGACGAGGTCATCCCGTGGATACAGCACGCCATTGAGATCGGCACGATCTAGCCGATGGTCCACTATCTGATCACGGGTGCCGGCGGCATGCTGGGCCATGACCTCGCGACCGCGCTGGGCGATCGTGATGTCGTCGCGCTGACACGCGCCGACCTCGATGTCACGGACCTCGAATCGGTTCGTGCCGCCGTCGACGGCGCGGATGTCGTGATCAATGCGGCGGCCTACACCCGTGTCGATGATGCCGAGTCAGAGGAGGAGGAGGCCTTTGCCATCAATGCAACCGGAGCTGGCAACGTTGCCATCGCCGCGGCGGAAGCGAGCGCGACACTCGTGCACTACTCGACGGACTACGTGTTCGACGGAACGGCGGCTACTCCGTATCGGGAGTACCACCCGACGAATCCGGTCACCGCATACGGACGAACCAAGGCAGCAGGGGAGCGCCTCGTGATCGAGCACGGACCAGAGCGCACGTTCCTGCTGCGGATCGCCTACCTGTACGGCGAGCACGGCCCGAACTTCACGAAGACAATGCTCCGGCTCGCCTCACAGCGCGAGACGGTGAGCGTCGTTACCGACCAGGTCGGTCAGCCAACCTGGACCGCAGACGTTGCGGAGCAGACACTGGCCCTGCTCGGATCGGATGCGGCACCGGGCATCTACCACGCGACCAATTCCGGGTCGGCGAGCTGGTTCGAGTTCGCGCGCGCCATCTTTGAGACGGCTGGGCTTGATCCCGAGCGAGTGCTGCCCACCGATTCCGAGCATTATGTGCAGCGCGCACCCCGTCCCCGGTACTCGGTTCTCGGGCATCGCGCGTGGGAGGCGGCGGGCATCCCCGAACCGCGCGACTGGCGTGAGGCGCTGCACGCCGCCGCCGAACGTGGGATTATCGGACCGCGATGACGACACTCAACGTAATCCTCGACGACCTGCTCACGGGCGCTGCCGGAGCTGCTCGTTACACCGAGGAACTCGCGGGCGCCCTTCTCACGTACGCACCCTCCGGCTGCTTTCTCGAGGGGATCGTGGCCGCATCGACCGAAGACGAGTACCAACTCATCGCCGAGAAGGTACCCGGGCTCAACGGACTCTTCAAGAGTGCGCTCATTCGCCGCGACCTCACGACGGCCTGGCAACACGGATTCACGCCCGTTCCGTCCGGGATGCTGCACTCCCCGAGCCTGTTCGCCCCGCTGCGCAAACACGACCGGGTCAACCAGCGCGGCAACCAGGTTGTAGTGACGATCCACGATGCGGTTGCCTGGACGCATCCGGAATTCCTGACGACACGAGACGTTTCCTGGACCAGGGCAATGGCGGTGCGCGCCGTGAAGTACGCAGACGCCGTGGTTGTGCCAACCCACGCCGTCGCCGACGAACTCGAAGCAATCCTGGGGCTCGGGGATCGCGTTCGGGTCATCGGAGGCGCGGTGAGCGCGAAGGCGACATCCCCCACCGACGCGAAGGCGAGAGCCGAGCGCCTCGGACTCCCCGACAACTACCTGGTGACTGTTGGAGATTCCGGACCTCGTCACGGCATCGGTTACCTGTTGAGTGCTCTTGCGCAATCCACGGAGCGTGAGCTGCCGCTTGTCGTCGTCGGCGCCGAGCGCGAAACCGGTGCCCTGGATGCCGCCCTCACGGAGGCCGGACTCGGCGCCGGACGAGTGACGGGCCTTCGCCAGCTCGACGACGAGGACTATTTCGCCGTGCTAAGCCTGGCAACGGCCTTCGTGTATCCCGGACTCAGCAACGGATTCGGCACCCCGATGCTCGAGGCCATGTCGCTCGGCGTTCCGGTCATCCACGCAGCGACTCCGTCGTTGGTGGAGGTCGCCGACGATGCCGGCGTCTCCATCCCCTGCGGTGACCTCGAGGCCTACCCGGGCTTGCTCTCGTCGGCGATCGAGCGCATTCTCGACGACGGCGAATTGCGAAAGACGCTGTCGATCCTCGGCGCTGACCGGGGTCAACTCTTCACCTGGCGCGCCGCTGCAGAAGGGGTCTGGCAATTGCACGCCGACCTTTAGGTCGATCTCTACAGCTTCGCTTGCAGCGCCGCGTTCTTCTGAGCGACGGCAACCTCGAGAGACTTCGCAAACTCGTCGAGCTTTGTCGCGAGCGAGACGTCGGACACAGACAGGATGCGCGCGGCGAGCAATCCGGCATTTCTGGCCCCGCCGATGGAGACGGTCGCTACCGGGACACCGGCAGGCATTTGTACGATCGAGAGCAGGGAGTCGAGTCCGTCGAGGACCTTCAGGGGCACCGGGACTCCGATGACCGGAAGACTGGTGACCGCCGCGAGCATGCCCGGAAGGTGGGCTGCTCCACCCGCGCCTGCGATGATGACCCTGATGCCTCGATCCCTGGCTTCGAGGCCGAACTGGATCATGCGCTCCGGCGTCCGGTGGGCTGAGACGACCTCGACCTCGTGCGCGATCCCGAACTCGGTAAGAGCCGCGACGGCATCCGCCATCACGGTGTAATCCGAGTCGGATCCCATGACGACGGCGACGAGGGCTGGCATACTCTGCACTTTAGTCGGGTTCGCCGTGCCGGGTTGTGGCCCCGAAGAACTCGGCCGCGGCGCGGGCGCGATAGACCGCATCGTCGAGCTCGTCTCCGCCGGCAGTAACGTGTCCAACCTTGCGGCCGGGCCGTGACACTTTGCCGTAGCTGTGAAACTTGACGGTCGGCTGATCGCCCAGTGCGAGCGCGTAGAGGTCCGTCAGGGAGCCGGATTCCGGGCCGCCGAGAACGTTGACCATGACGCTCCATGCCTCACGGCTTCCCGTCGCCCCGAGCGGAAGATCCAGTACGGCCCGGAGATGCTGCTCGAACTGGCTCGTCGTCGAACCGTCGATGCTCCAGTGCCCCGTGTTGTGCGGACGCATCGCAAGTTCGTTGATGACCAGGCGCTCGTCGGTCGTCTCAAAAAGTTCGACTGCGAGCACTCCCGCAACATCCAACTGCTCCGCGATCGCGACCGCGATGTCGGCCGCGAGATCGGCGACCTTGCCGGCGGACCCCGGCGCAGGTGCGATGACCTCCGCGCAGACGCCATCCCGCTGGATCGACTCGACGACCGGCCAGATTGCCAGCTCTCCGGACGGGCGACGAGCGACCAGCTGGGCGAGTTCCCTCCGAAATTCCACGAGTTCTTCCACGAGCAGGTCGCCGGTAGCAAGCCAGTCCTCGACTTCCTGGCCGCTGCGCACCAGGCGCACGCCCTTACCGTCATAGCCCCCGCGCGGGGTCTTGACGATTCCATGCCCTCCGTGGGCCGCCAGGAACTCGTCGAGATCGGCAACCGTGCGGATGCGCGCCCAATCGGGCGTGGGCAGACCGATCTCACCGAGTCGCTCCCGCATGAGCAGTTTGTCCTGCGCGTAGAGCAGGGCTTCCGGCTTCGGGCGCACGGGGATCCCCGCCGCAACGACGGCAGCGATGACCTCCTGCGGAACGTGCTCGTGATCAAAAGTGAGAACGTCCACACCGCGCGCAAACTCGACCACACTGTCGATGTCCCTGAAGTCCCCCACGGTCGTCACCGCGAGATCCGCCGACTCACCGCGCGTCTCGGCAAATACCCGAATCTGGATGCCGAGAGCCACGGCGGCAGGGATCATCATCCGGGCGAGCTGGCCCCCACCGATCACTCCGACGGTCGGCGTCATTCTGTACTCCTGCACAGACAGGCCGAGATTCTCTCAGCGGTGGACCAAGGTAATTCGATTAGAGTTGCAACCGCTTTACGACCCTATCCGCTTCCGTGAAGGTGCAGACAATGCGAGCGCTGATCTCTCAGTTCGTTCGTGTCGGCGCGGTTGGGCTCGTCGGCCTGGTCATCGATGTCGGCATCTTCAATCTGCTGCGTGCGACCGTGCTCAACCCCGATCGAGTGGCCGACGGAGCGCTCTGGGCGACTCTGGCGTCGACCTCGGTCGCCATCGTCTTCAACTGGCTCGGTAACCGCTACTGGACCTTTCGCAAGGAACGGCGCAGGCACTGGTGGCGCGAGGGCATTGAATTCGCAATTGTCAGTATCGGCGGACTTCTCATCGCCCTGGGCTGCGTCTGGTTCTCCGAGCATGTGCTCGGCCTGCACTCGCTCCTCTCCGACAATGTGGCGAAGAACGTGGTCGGCCTGGCACTCGGAACGGTCTTCCGCTTCACGTTCTACCGACTGTGGGTGTTCCGCCCGGAGCGCCCTGACTCCCCCGCGCTCACACTGCCCGAGTCGGCGATTGTGCCCGACGCGTCGATAGCCGACTGACTCCTACGGGCGCCCGAGGCTGCGAACGGTCCAGCCTGCTTCTCGCCACGCGCGGATGTTGACGCAGTTCCGGCCATCGAGCAGGATACGACCGGCCGCATCATCGAGGTCGGATGGGGCAAGTTGCCGGTACTCCTTCCACTCGGTGAGCAGCAGCACGACGTCGGCGTTCCTGACCGCCTCGGCGGGGGAAAGCACATACTCGAGTTCCGGGAGGACTCGGCGCGAGGTTTCGATCGCCTGCGGATCCGTGGCCGTCACGATGGCGCCGGCGCGCAGGAGTCGACCGGCGACATCCAGCGCGGGCGCATCCCGAACATCATCCGACTTCGGCTTGAACGCGAGCCCGAGGATAGCGATCCGCTTGCCCCTGACATCACCGTCGAGAGCGTCGAAAGTGAGCTGCACCATGCGATCCCTGCGGCGCAGGTTGATCGCATCCACTTCGCCGAGGAATGCAACGCTCGAGCCGACTCCGAGCTCGTCCGCCCTGGCCCGGAACGCCCTGATGTCCTTGGGGAGGCAACCGCCGCCGAAACCGAGGCCCGCGTTGAGGAACTTCCGTCCGATCCGGCGATCGTGGCCGATCGCGTCGGCGAGGAGCGTGACATCGGCCCCGGTGGCCTCGGCCACTTCCGCCATGGCATTGATGAAGGAGATCTTCGTCGCGAGAAACGCGTTCGCCGCCACCTTCACGAGTTCCGCGGTCGCGAAGTCGACCACGAGCCGTGGGGTCTTCCGGGCCAGCGCAACGGCATAAATCTCATCGAGCAGTGCGACAGCGCGCTCGCCGTCGGCGCCCGCCTCGACCCCGTACACGAGCCGGTCCGGAGACACCGTGTCCTTGACGGCGAAGCCCTCACGCAGGAACTCGGGGTTCCAGGCGAGCGTCGCCTCGGGTGCCGCGGTCCGGATGAGGCTGGCAAGCCTGGCCGCCGTTCCGACCGGCACCGTCGATTTGCCGACAACCAGGTTGCCGGCCTTCAGGTGGGGGATGAGGCCGGCGACCGCGCCATCGACATAGCGAAGATCAGCGGCATGGCTGTCATCCAGCTGTGGAGTTCCGACCGCAATGAAGTGCACGTCGGAGCCCGCGGCATCCGCGATATCCGTGCTGAAGGTCAGGTGTCCGCGCTTCTTCGCCGCCGTGAGCACCGCCGAGAGTCCCGGCTCGAAGAACGGCGGCCGACCGGCAGCCAGATCCGAGATCTTCCGCTCATCGACGTCGATTCCGATGACCTCGTGACCGAGTTTTGCCATGCTTGTCGCATGAACGGCCCCCAGGTATCCGCATCCGATCACGGAAATCTTCACAGTGCCTCCCGACGGGTCGAGGGGACACTATCCGGGCAATATGAAGCACAGGAGGACGCAAGGTAAAGCTAACGAGTACCCCAGGCGGTCGTTTCGTCGGGGGGTCTGCTCGATTCTTCCTGCCTGCGGGAGGCCACTGCGTTCTGGTTCGCCTCCATCAGGTCGTGAAGCGCCGCCTGGACGAGGTCGGCCGACGGGACATCCCGAAGCACGACCGGGTGTTCCAGCCCGGTGTTGATCTGGACGTCGCCGCTCCCGAAGGCACTCTGCAGCCCGGTTTTTCGGACCGTCACGTCATATCCCCTGCTGTGCAGCAACTCCTGCCGGACCCGAACGGCGAATCCACTTCTCAGGATGATGCGCCGCGTCGTGATCGTGTAGTTGCGTCCCAGCCACAGCACGAGCGGCACCACCCAGAGCAGCAAGATGAGGAGGGCCGCGAACCCCAGGACGGCCAG
>DATAZY010000085.1:0-3391 GCA_036271795.1 Galbitalea sp. | reverse complement strand
GTCTCGGGGGCATTGTCTGTGCTCACCAGAACAACGGTACCGACTTCGACGATGCGCGCTCCCCGCGCGAGACACATCGTGACACCTAGGCTGGTTCAATGACCGCTCTCGAGGTTGCCGACTGGCGTCGGCGTGTGTTTGCGCTCTATGCCGAGGTGCGCGCGACGGCCGAATTGCCCGCCGCACACGACCTGTGGCGCCGGGGTCGCGACAAACTGTTCGCGACGCATCCTTCGACCCCGCTGCTGCCCGAGGATCGTCCCGGCTTCACCGGACTTCCCGTCGAATCGTACGACCCGGACTGGCGCTTCGAGGTAGCGATCGCGAACGCGGAGCCGGGACATATGGATGTCGAGACGGGCACCGACGGTATCGTCCCGTTCGATCTTCTGGGCAGGGTCGAGATCCCCGGGGTTGGGCCGCTCGATGTCTGGCGCCTCGCCTCCTACGGCGGCGGCATTTTCCTGCCGATCAAGGACGGTCTGCACGGCAAGCATGGCGGCACCTACGGCGGCGGTCGCTACCTGATCGACACCATTAAGGGTGCGGATCTGGGTCCCGGCACGGCACCGGAGTCACTCGTTCTCGACTTCAACTTCGCCTACAATCCGTCCTGCGCCTACGACCCGGCGTGGGCGTGTCCACTCGCGCAACCGGGCAACACGACGAACACTGAAATCCCTGTCGGTGAGCGCTATTACGGAAACTACTGACATCGTCTGCTACCGTTAGATCACATGCGGATCCGCTGTTGGGTCCCTGCGTCGTTGAACGCTCACTCTGTGAATTTGGTCCGCCCGATGGTCGGCACAAAATAAATTTCGATCCCTGATCGAAATCATTCAGACACTTTCTCCGGCGATCGATTGCGACCACCGTCGCTCTCGCCATCCAATCGGCCTCAACTTTTCGATGCCGGTGTTTTACCGAAAGACTTCACCCTTGACTGAATCAAACTTCGGCGCGCTTGGCGTGCCCGCACCACTGGTCGCCGCACTCGCGGCGGCCGGAATTACGGAGCCCTTCCCGATCCAGCTCGACACACTCCCGGACACCCTGTCCGGCCGTGACGTGCTCGGACGCGGCAAGACCGGCTCCGGCAAGACGCTTGCGTTCGGCATCCCGCTGGTCGCCCGCCTCGGCGGAAAACTGGCGGGCGGCAACCGTCGCCCTGGGCGCCCCCTGGCGCTCATCCTGGCGCCCACTCGCGAACTGGCAACCCAGATTACTGTGGCCATCCAGCCACTCGCGGATGTCTACGGACTCAAGTCCACGACGATCTTTGGCGGTGTGTCGCAGCAGCGCCAGGTCGCCGCACTCAAGGGCGGCGTCGACATCGTCGTCGCCTGCCCGGGTCGCCTCGAGGACCTCATGAAGCAGGGCTTCGTTTCGCTCGATGCGGTCGAGATCGCGATCCTGGACGAGGCCGACCACATGGCTGACCTCGGCTTCCTGCCCGTCGTGACTCGCATCATGGACAAGACGCCACAGAGCGGGCAGCGGATGCTGTTCAGCGCCACGCTGGACAACGGCGTTGACAAGCTCGTGCGTCGCTACCTTCACAACGAGGTACTGCACTCGGTCGACGAGGCCAACTCGCCCGTTGCGGCAATGACTCACCACGTCTTCGAGGTGTCCGGCACTGACAGCAAAAACGCCATGATCCGCACGCTGGCTTCCGGCTCCGGCCGTCGCATCCTGTTCATGCGCACCAAGCACCATGCCAAGAAGCTGGCGCGCCAGCTGACTGATGCGGGCATCCCCGCCGTCGACCTGCATGGCAACCTCTCGCAGGTTCAGCGTGATCGCAACCTCGCCGCCTTCGCTGCGGGCGAGGTCCGAGTTCTCGTCGCGACCGATGTCGCCGCTCGCGGTGTTCATGTCGATGACATCGAGCTCGTCATTCACGTTGACCCGCCGGCAGAGCACAAGGCTTACCTGCACCGCTCCGGACGCACGGCTCGTGCAGGCGCAGAGGGTGACGTCGTCACTCTCGTTCTGCCAGAGCAACGCAAGGACACCGCCATCCTGCTTCGCAAGGCCGGAATCTCGGTCGCTCCCCAGCAGGTCGACGCGACCTCGTCGGCCGTAACGGCGCTCGTTGGGGATGTCGCTGCCTACGTGAAGCCTGCGCCTCGCGCAGCGGCTCCTGCTCGCGGGCAATCTCAAGGCGGACGGTCGCAGGGCGCGAACGCGCAGCGCAAGCGTGCCAACCGCGAGGGCGGCAGCCGTGACGGCCAGTCGCGCGGCGAGCGTTCCGGTCGGCCGGCGCAGGCATCCGGGTCGGGTCGCAGCGCTCAACCCAAGTCCGGCCAGCAGAGCTCGGGCCAGCGCTCGGGCGGCCAGGGCAACGGTTCGAACGGAGGAGCTCGCACAGGTGGGCTCAAGGTCGGCGGCCTCGTCGGCATGAGCCAGTCCAGCAACGGTCGCCGCCGCGGCCGCTAGCCTCACCCGTAATGGTTGTGCAGGAGTTCTACAGAATTCGAGCTGACTCTCCAGCGGGAGTGTGATTTGGGCGAGGAAACGCCTGCACAACCGTTGCGGGCTAGCTAGAAGAGTCGCCCAACCGAGGCCATCGCTGCTTTTAGCAGTGAACCGCGACCGCCCTCCATTTCGGAGGCGACGGCATCCGAGGCGGCCTCGATCGGATTCATCCAGGTGAGCTCGAGCGCATCCTGTCTCGGTTCGCAGGTGCCCGTCACTGGCACGACATAGGCGAGAGAAACCGCGTGCTGCCGGTCATCCGTGAACTGCGCGCCCGGAAATGGAAAGTACTCCGCAACCGAGAAGGGCACCGGCGACGCGGGTAGCAGAGGGAAGGCCATCGGGCCCAGGTCCTTCTCCAGGTGGCGAAAGAGTGCCTCGCGCAGGCTTTCGCCGAACAGCACGCGACCGGAAACCAGCGTGCGCGTGATGTCTCCATCGGCGTTGGCGCGGAGCAGGATGCCGACCTCGGTCACCTGGCCAAGGCCGTCGACCCGAACCGGAACCGCCTCGACGTAGAGGAGCGGCAGCCGACGGCGGGCATCGGCGAGCTCGTCTTCGGACAGCCAGCCGGGGTTCGGGTCGGGTGTGCCAATGGAGCTCATGCTCCATTCTCACCTACGCCGAGCCGAGTGCGACCCGCAGAAGGTAGCGTGAATGAATGAAGCTCGATCAAGATGCCGTGATTTGGTCCGCTCCCGCGCGTGAGCGGTCTGGTCGGCCGCTTATCGTTCTGCTGCATGGCTACGGCTCGCACGAGGGCGATCTGTTTCAGCTATCGCCGAGGCTCCCGCTCGAACCGGTGATCGCATCCGTCCGCGCGCCGATCGCCGAAAACGGCGGATGGGCATGGTTCTCCTTCGCCGAGCGCGGTGTCGCTGACCCGTCGCCGGGAGAAGTGGATGCC
>DATAZY010000084.1:0-10845 GCA_036271795.1 Galbitalea sp. | reverse complement strand
CAACGGGTGGGAAATACAGCGAGACAAGAACTCGAAGTATTGGCTGATCCCGCCCGCCGAACGAGATCCGAAACAGACACCAATCGAACTCGCATCAACGAATCCAGCGATGCGCGACCTCCATCGCGAGCAACTCGCATCGTGAACAGGTCGGATCTCGAGCACCTAGCATCGCGGTGTCCCTCGGACGTCCGCGAGTGCCCCTGACGTACCCACTAATCATTAGCCTTGCTAATTTGCTATGCTAAGTAATCATGCCCAGCACAGACCGCCTCGACGACCAGGAGGTTCGCCTGGCCATCCAGAGGTTGGCGCGCAGAATTCGCTCCATGCAAAGCGACGACACGGTGACTGAGGGCCAGCGATCGGTGCTGTTCACCCTGTCGAACAACGGGGCACAGACCCTCGGCTCGCTGAGCGAACGAGAACGTGTTACTCCGCCGAGCATGAATCGCACCATCAATGCGCTCGTGAAGGCGGGCCTCGTCACTCGAGTCGGCGCGGAGGATGACGGTCGCAAGGTCTCCATCGACCTCTCGGCGACCGGGCGAACGTACATCGCAGACACCAAACGGAAGCGGGATGCCTGGTTCACCAAGCAGCTGGAGGGCCTGAGCCCCGCGCAACGATCGATCGTCGACCAGGCGGCCACGATCCTCCGGAAGATCGCTGACTCGTGATTCGTACTTTCCGCTCGCTCGGTATCTTCAACTATCGGCTGTACTTTTTCGGCGCATTCACCTCCAACATTGGCACGTGGATGCAGCGCACGGCCCAGGACTGGATCGTCCTCACCAAGTTGACGAACCACGATGCCGCGGCCGTCGGCGTCACGCTCGCCCTGCAATTCGGACCGCAACTCCTGATGATGCCGCTCTCCGGCCTCATCGCGGATCGAGTCAACAGACGCAAGCTGCTGATCTGTACGCAGGTCGGGATGGGAATCCTCGGCCTCGGGCTGGGCCTCATCGTGCTCGGGGGCGTCGCGACCCTGTGGGAGGTCTACGGGTTCGCGTTCGCGCTGGGTGTCGTCGCCGCAATCGACGCTCCCGTGCGCCAGACCTTCGTGTCTGAGCTCGTTCCGGAAAAGTCCATTCCCAATGCCGTCGCTCTCAACTCGGCCTCGTTCAACGGCGCGCGGCTGATCGGCCCGGCGGTGGCCGGTGTCCTGATCGCCATCATCGGCTCCGGTTGGGTGTTCATCCTTAACGCCGCAAGCTTCGGGGCAATGCTCGCCGCGCTCATCTTCATCCGCGTGGGCGAGCTCAACCTGTCAAAGCGGGCGCCCAAGAAACGGGGCCAGATCCGAGCGGGCTGGATCTATGTCGGCTCCAGGCCGGACATCGTCGTGGTGCTCATCATGGTTTTCCTGGTGGGAACATTCGGATTCAACTTCCCGATCTTCACCTCAACCATGGCGCTCGCCTTCCATCAGGGCGCCAACGGCTACGGCTTGCTTTCGTCGGTCATGGCCATCGGATCGGTGCTCGGCTCGCTGCTTGCCGCCCGCCGTGAGAAGCCTCGGATCTTCATCGTCACCCTGGCCGCTGGAGGATTCGGGCTAGCGACCCTGACGGCGGCCCTCATGCCGAGCTACTGGAGCTTCGCCGCGGTTCTCATCGTGGTCGGACTCAGCTCGCTCACCATGATGACGAGCGCCAACGCGTACGTTCAGACCACGACAGCACCCGCGATGCGGGGTCGTGTCATGGCGCTCTACATGGCCATTTTCGCGGGCGGTACCCCGTTGGGTGCTCCACTCGTGGGCTGGGTCGCGAACGTCGCGGGACCGCGCTGGGCACTCGGGGTGGCGGCAATCTCGGGTCTCGCGGCGGCCGGTGTCGCGATCGGCTGGATGGTCGTCGCCAGAAACCTCCGCCTGCACCTCAGCTCGAATTCGCGGTTCGGCGTGAGCGTCGCGTACGACCACAGGCGCGAGGGTGGTCCGCGTCGCAAGATCGCCGAAGACCTCGCAACGCAGGAGATCGCAATTGGGCGCGGATAAGTCTCGCTTCTTGCATCCGCAGGTAGTGGAATAGTGCAAAGCGATTCGGTTTCACAATGAACCCGATCGCAAGCCCGTCTGTCAAAGGAGATAGCCGTCATGACCCGAAGCACCTTCCCGGATGTTGACATCCCCAACCTGAGCATTTACGACTTCCTGTTCGGGACTCTTGAGGAGAAGGACCTCGCCGCAAACGCCCTGGTCGACGGGACGACGGGCGCAGCCACGACCTACGGCGAAATGGTGACCCAAGTCAATGCGGTCGCGGGCGCGCTCGCCGCTCGCGGCGTCGACTCGACGACAACCGTCGGGCTCCTGTGCCCGAATAGTCCTGCTTTCGCCGTGGTCTTCCATGGCCTCCTGCGGCTTGGTGCAATCGTCACGACCATTAACTCCCTTTATACGGCCGACGAGATCGAAAACCAGCTGAAGGATGCCGGCGCGACCTGGCTCATCACCGTATCGCCGCTCCTGGTGGGAGCCGAGGCGGCGGCGAATGCCGTCGGACTCGACGCCGATCACCTCATCGTGCTCGACGGCGCGGACGGTCATCCGTCGATGCGCGACCTGTTCGCGCAGCAGGCGACCCCACCCGAGGTGTCCTTCGATCCAGCGACGCACATCGCGGTGCTGCCATACTCGTCGGGGACGACGGGTCGACCAAAGGGCGTCATGCTCACCCATCGCAACCTGGTCGCGAACGTGGCGCAGAGCTTCGGCACGATCGGCATCGAGCACGGCGAGGTCGTGCTCGCCGTGCTGCCGTTCTATCACATCTACGGACTCACGGTCCTTCTGAACTTCGCGCTCAAGACCCGGTCCTCGCTCGTTACCATGCCGCGATTCGACCTGCCGGAATTCCTGCGCATCATCCAGGACCAGAAGTGCACCTGGGTGTTTATCGCGCCGCCGATCGCGGTCGCGCTCGCGAAGCATCCACTCGTCGACCAGTTCGACCTGTCCTCCGTCAAGGCGGTATTCTCGGGCGCGGCGCCGCTCGACGCCAATCTCGCTGGCGCGGTTGCGAAACGAATCAACACGACGGTTCGACAGGGCTACGGAATGACCGAGCTCAGCCCGGTCTCACACGTGATTCCTCTTGCCCGCGACGACATCTCGCTCGACAACATCGGTCTCGCACTCCCGAACATGGAATCGAAACTCGTCGATCCGGAAACTGGTAAAGAGATTCCGATCCCGACCTCCGGAGTCAGCGAACCCGGCGAGCTGATGTGCAAAGGACCCAACGTCATGGTTGGCTACCTCGGGAACGAGGAGGCCACTAGCGCAACGCTCGAGCCCGACGGCTGGCTTCACACCGGAGACATCGCCACCGTTGACTCCAATGGAATCTACAAGATCGTCGATCGGCTCAAGGAGCTCATCAAGTACAAGGGCTACCAGGTGGCGCCCGCGGTTCTCGAGGCCGTGCTGCTGACACATCCGAAAATCGCGGATGCCGCCGTCATCGGCGTGCTGGATGAGGACGGACAGGAGATCCCGAAAGCATTCGTCGTTATCCAGGTCGGCGAGGAGCTCACCGACGACGAGGTCATGCAGTATGTGACGTCAAAGGTGGCACCGCACGAGAAGGTGCGTCGGGTCGAGTTCATCGAGCTCATCCCAAAGTCGACCGCGGGCAAGATTCTGCGCAAGGACCTTCGCACGAAGGAGACCGCCGCAAAGTAGCTCCGCCATAACTGGAAATTGGGGTCAGGCCTCGCGGGTGATTTCGACGGTGACGAAGAGAGACGAGCTGTACGGCCCCGCGTAAACGCCGCGCAGGGGAGCGACGTCGTTGTAGTCGCGACCGTGGCCCACAGCCACGTGCCGGTCCCCGATGTCGATGAGGTTGGTCGGATCGAAACCTCGCCACGAGCCGCAGAACCACTCGACCCAGGCGTGTGACTCGCCAGCGACCGTTTCGCCGATTGCGGCGTCCGGCTTCGGATGGAGGTAGCCGGAGACATACCGCGCCGGGATACCGACGGAACGCAGCGCTCCGAGGGCGAGGTGGGCGATGTCCTGGCACACTCCGCGGCGCCCGGCCCAGGCCTCGGCGGCGGTCGTGTGCACGCCGGTCACGCCCTGCATGTACTCGACCTTCTCGCCGATCATCGTGCAGATCCCCCGCGCGGCGTCGCACGGATTGTCCGAATTCGCGAGGATGTCCGCCGCGAGCCTCGCGAGCTCGGCGGGCGGGTCGGTGCGGCGGGTCTGGGCTAGCTGCTCCACCGTCTCCGTCACCGCGGATGCGGCATCCGCCAGCTCCTCCCAGCCCAGCCGGTGCTCCGGATGCTCGCGCGGACGCACCTCGACCAGGCTGGTCGCGGTCAGCGCGAGTTCCTTGTGCGGGGTAAGTATCTCGAAGGACGAAACCCTCGTCCCCCAGTAGTCCACGTAGGCGTGCTGGCTCGAAATCGGCAGGATGTCGAGGCTGGAAAACAGGACAAGCTGACCCTCGGTCGACGCGGGCAGCATCCGTGCCTCGTTGTAGGAGGCAGTGACATCTCCCTTGTAGTGGAAGCCCGTCATGTGCTTGATGCGCAGGCGATTCACGAATTCTCCCGCACCCAGCTGGGCGCAGCGTTGGTGGGAAAGTAGCGCTGGCGGATCGCCTCTGACGCCGCACTGGTCGCGAGTTGGACGTTGTCCATATGACGTGTGAGATCCTCAAGGATCTCGGCGATCGGGCGGAACTCGAGCTCGCTGCGAATCTGACCGAGAAGTCGAAGGGCCTGATCGCTCACTCCGACGCGATCCGTACGGGGCTCGATGTCGCGCATGCACTGCTCTGCGCGGGTCACGGAGAAGAGGATACTCCGCGGGAATAACCGATCGAGGAGCAGGAACTCCGCGGCGTTACGCGCGCTCGGCACGCCCCGGTAGGTTCGCAGGTAGGCCTCGTAGGCGCCCACGCTGCGGAGGATGGTCGTCCACGACGGCCCACTCGCCTCGGTGAGCGATCGGGTCGCGAGCAACCGCGCGGTCATGTCGGCGCGCTCGATACTCCGGCCGAGGGTAAAGAACAGCCACGCCTCATCCCGGCTTGTCGCCGACTCGATGATGCCCACGGCAAGCGCGGAACGCTCGCGCACCCAGCCGAAGAATTCGTGCACCTTGTCGCTGGAGACTTTGCGGGGCATCCGGGCGCGCGTCGTGTTGAGCACTTCCCACAGCTCGGTCGAAATGACTTCACGCGCACGGCGAGCGTTCTCGCGCGCGGCATTCAGCGAGTAGGCGATCGATGCCGGCTGGGTGCGGTCGACCGCAAGAATGCCGAGGACGTCGGCCCGCGTGAGGGCAGCATCCTCCGGTGGCATTTCCGCACCCATGACGCTGAGCAGGGACCGGCAGGCGAGGTCCTCTTCGATCCACGGATCCTCGAGGAGGAGCTGCAGGTGCACGTCGAGGATGCGCGCGGTTCCGTCGCTCCGCTCGATGTAGCGGCCGATCCAGAACAGGCTCTCGGCGATCCGGCTCAGCAATTTTTTCTCCCCGCCGCCGCCTCTGCGGCGGGAGCTGCGAACTGCAAACCGCCTCCGATGTTCCCGCGCGTCGCGGCGAAGAATGCGCCGTCGCGGCCGCCGCCTTCTTCCGATCGCATATCGCTTTCTCCGCGCTGGTGTTGCTGTTGCTGCTGCTGTTCCTGGTCGTTCCGCGGCGAATCCAGCGGTGAGTGATCCTGCACGTGGTCCCCCGTGATGATCGAGATCGAGCTGGTGGGCGCGGCCTGATCGGCGACCAGACCCTGGATGTTGTGCCGGGTTGTCTGGAGCGGATCGGTGCCGACGACCCAGGTGTCCTTCGAGCCGCCGCCCTGCGAGCTATTGACCACGAGTTCGCCCTCCGGGAGTGCGACCCGGGTCAGTCCGCCTGGGAGCACCCAGACCTCCTTCCCGTCGTTGACGGCAAACGGTCGCAGGTCGGCATGTCGCGGACGAATCCCCGCATCCACAAGCGTCGGAATCGTGGACAGCTGGACGACGGGCTGCGCAATCCAGCCGCGCGGATCCGCGATGAGTCTCGCGCGAAGTTCGTCGAGCTCCTTTTTCGACGCCGCCGGCCCGACCACGAGCCCCTTGCCGCCCGACCCATCGACAGGCTTGACGACGAGTTCGTCGAGTCGGTCCAGCACCTCGGCGAGCGCCCCCGGCTCCTCGAGTCGCCAGGTGTCGACGTTGGGAATCAGTGGATCCTCTGAGAGGTAATACCGAATCAGGTCGGGCAGGTAGGTGTAAACCAGTTTGTCGTCCGCGACCCCGTTGCCGACCGCATTGGCAATCGTCACGTTGCCGAGACGAGCGGCCAGCAGCAGGCCCGGGCTTCCGAGCATCGAGTCCGCACGGAACTGCAGCGGGTCCAGGAACTCGTCGTCCACCCTCCGGTAGATGACGTCGACCCGCGTCGGGCCGGCAGTCGTCCGCATCCACACCCGCCCCGCGGAGCAGAACAGATCGCGGCCCTCGACGAGCTCCACACCCATCAGACGCGCAAGCAGCGTGTGCTCGAAGTACGCCGAGTTGAACACGCCGGGCGTGAGAACTACCACCGTCGGGTCTTCGACGCCGTCGGGGGCGGATGCCCGGAGCGCCTGCAGTAGCTTGTTCGGGTAATCACCAACCGGCCTAACCCGCATGCTCACAAACAGCTCGGGGAGGGTCTGCGCCATGACCCGTCGATTCGAGATGACGTAGCTGACGCCGCTCGGAACGCGCACGTTGTCTTCGAGCACCCGCCAGGTACCCGCCTCGTCCCGGATGAGGTCAATCCCGCTGACCTGGATGCGCACGCCGTTCGCGCCGACGATTCCCGCCGCCTCGCGATGGAAGTGGCTCGACGACGTGACGAGCCCGGCGGGGATGACACCATCCCGCACGGCGAGCTGCGCGCCATAAATGTCCGCGAGAAAACGTTCGAGCGCGCGGACCCGCTGCGCGATCCCGGCTTCGACATCGAGCCACTCGGCCTGGTCGATGACGCGGGGCACGGCATCCAGCGGGAAAGGACGTTCCTCGCCCGCGAAGTCGAAAGTGACACCCTGCGCGAGGTAGCTGGCGCCGAGCGCATCGGTGCGTCCGCGCAGCTCCTCCTGGGTCATCTGGGCGAGCGCGGCGTAAATCTCCCGGTAGGCCCTGCGGGCCACGGCGGGCGACTCAAACATCTCGTCGAACGGCGGAACTGCCTTGCGACGTGCGGGTGCGGTGCGCGTGACAACGCTGCCGTATCCGTCGAACAGGTCGCCCATAGCGAGAGCCTAGCCTCGGGGTGTTGCGGCGATGTTTCTGAAATCAACCAGGCGGCTTCACGTCCTCAGCTCAAGGACCACAACGCCAAAAGGCTCAAGAGACACATTCTCAACAGGCAGATCGCCGTCGAACAGGCCTCCGGAACCCAGTGCGGGTTTCACTGTGAGAGGCGCATCGCTCTGCGATACGAACCAGATGAGCCTCCCGCCATCATCCCGAGCCAGCTCGCTGACCATGACGAGTGGATTGTCGACCCGGACAGCGGGAGCCGCTCCGCTCTCGACCGCGAGGGCCGCGTACAGCCGGTGTGTCGACTCCGGGTTGACCGTCGGCGTGACCGCGGCCATGTACTCGAGCGGGTACGTGCTGAGGATGAGCTGCCCTTCGCCGACCCGACGACGGAGGAGAACGGGTCGGTCGTGGGCATCGACGGCGACGACCTCAGCATCCTTCGGAATGACGGGCAGGAAGCTGCGCGAATTCTCATTCCCGCCAACCGCGAACTCAAGTACGTCGCCTGCCGCGATGTCGCCGAAGTCCGTGACAAACCTGGCGCGCAGCAGGTCGTCGACGATCGGCTCGATGAGTCCATAGCGGGACTGCTTCACGACGCCGAAGGTCTCGTCGACGTTCGGCCACCACGAGCCACGCTGGTTGGAGTGCGCACCGACGAAGTGGGACGCGTATACGGTCGCGCCGCCCTCCGCGAGTTCCCGGAGCTTGGTCCAGGAGGTTGCGAGCAGCTGTTTGGTCGACGGAAGGATGAGCAGCTTCGCATCGCTCGGCAGTCCGTCCACCTCGCGCGCGAGCACGACGGCAAGGTCCGCTTCGCGGGAGGCAACATAGGCCTGCCGCGCAGTCTCGAAGATCACGGTCGCATCCTGCTCCTCCCGGAACGGGTACTGCGCCTCGAGGAACGACGAGACGATGATCGCGATGTCGGCGTCCGGACGGTGGGTGTGCACGACATCCAGTCGCATAAGCAACTCCGCGAACTTCTTCATTTCGACCGCCTGCGCCTTCGGCCGACCGTGCTGGTCGACCAGGCCGAAGTGCAGTTCGAACGGATGATGCACATAGGGCGCCTGCGACTCGATCGCGTCGTAGTCGGTGTTGTTCCAGGCGAGCCAGCCGGTAGATCCGGCGAGCAGAGAATTGTGCAGGAGCTGTCGGTAGTAGTGCGCGGCATTTGCCTCGCTGGTGTAATCGGAGGTCAGCCCAAATTCCTCGAGCACGACCGGCAGGTTCTTGAAGTCGAGCAGCTCGCAGATGAACCCCGCCGTCAGGTGCTGGCGCACCTGGTCGGTTTCCATCCGATAGACGTGTGGACCGAGAAAGTCGACCAGCTCGGCGATATCACGGATCCGGAAACCGTTGTCGTTTCCCGTCACCTCGACGCCCCAGGCGCCGTCTCCGATTGAGACCGGCAACTGCGAACCGCCAGCGCGAACCGCGTCGATCAGGATCTGCGCCCAGGAAATGACCGACTCGGCGGGCGTTCCGGCTCCACGTGTCTGCCAGTGCGCGTAGATCGGGATCTCGTTGGTCAGCAGCCAGGCGCGGATGGCGGCATGAGAGCCGACCCGCTCGACCACGGAGCGGATGTACCAGGCCTGGCGGGCCACGAACCAGACATCCTCGAAGATGTCGCGCCCTTCGCGCCAGACCGGATCCCAGTTTTCGCCTGACATGTGGCCGACAAGAAAGGTAGGGATGGTAGTCATCCCGAGCTCGCTGTGCGCGTCGAGGAAGTCGGAGAAGTTGGCCATGACGTTCTCGTCGAGCGCGTCGGGGGTCGGCATGGTGTCCGGCCAGTACAGGAATGACCGGGTCACGGTCATCCCGTGTTCGCGCATCGTCGCGAGCTCCTCGCGCACAATGTCGCGGTCATAGTTGACCCACATTCGTGGACCGCCGGAGCGGGACCAGAAGTTCACTCCGATCCAAAGTTCGGGGTTCTCGGCAGTGCCGGCTTTGACAGAGTGTCGCTTCATTGCAATCCTTCTCGCGAATCACCACGCTCGCCTGAGAGCGCTCTCACAAGAGTACCTCGATCGCCTGAGGGGGTTCGAGCTGCCAGCTCAGTAGCTGATGATGCTCGCGTAAAGCCAGAAGGCGCCGATGCCCCCGATGATCACGAGCAGCAGGGCGATAAGCGCGATCCACCAGGCTCGGCGGCGGCGGGTCAGCCGCACAATCGCGACAATGGCGCCAACCAGCGCGAGTATTGCGGAGCAGCTCCAGACAGTGAATACCGCAGCAATCCCGGTGCCGGCCCGGCACGGTTCCGGGCAGTAGTCGGTGAATGCGATAGCAAACAGGTCAAAGAACGCGGAAACAAGGAGGACTACGAACGAGCCGACAAGCAGGACGATCGTGAGAACGAGGTCCCAGACCACACGCTTCACCGTCGACATTCCATTTGTCATGGCTACCAAGCTACTGGTCCGAGCCACGCTTCTCTATTGTTTGACAACCTGCTAGATTGTCAAACAATCCAGTGCGATGTCGATCGGAGGAGCTGATGTCGAGCACGACCACTCACGGCGTTTTACCCGATGCGATCTACGAGGAATTGCGGGGCGGCATTCTGGCCCAGGTCGAAGCCCCCGGCACGACATTCACCGAGTCGGCGATCGCCCTACGGTTTGGGGTCTCGCGTCCGACGGCCAAAATGGCCATCGAGCGGCTCGTGGCCGAGGGGCTGCTTCGGCGCGAGTCCCATGCGGCGGCGCACATTCCCGAGCTGAGCCGAGACGACATCGTCGACCTGTTCGAGAACCGCGCCATAGTCGAAGGAGCCGCACTCGCCAGGCTCGCCGCACGCGGAACAATTCCGGCCGAAGCGCTCGCCGCACACAGGGCCCTTCAGGCCGGAGCGATCAGCGACGCGCCCTACGCGGTTCTCGACATCGCCTTTCATCGCGCGCTCGTGACCGGACAGTCGAGTTCCCGCCTGATCCGGATGCATTCCCTGCTCATGGGCGAGATCGAACTCTGCATCGGACAGGTCCAGGCCAACCACCTTCGCACCGCCGCGGATGTCGCCGCGGAGCACCAGGGCATCCTCGACGCCGTCACCGTCGGAGATTCCGAACTCGCCGAGCGGCTTACTCGGGAACACATCGATCAGTCGCGCGAACGACTTCTCGCGCACGTAGACGGGAGTATCTGATGACGATCACGGTGGCAGTTCCGGATCCCGCGATGCGGAAGCGACTGAACGCCTCGGTCGGGGAGGATGTCGAAGTCATCGTCTGGCGACCCGGCGACGAGCCGCGAGGCAATCCGATCGACCTCCTCGTAATGCCATACACCGTCTCGTTTGCGGCACTCAAAGGACTCGGCGGGCAGGTCCGGCACATCCAGAGCCAGTCTCTCGGGTACGACGGTGCCGCCGCCGCAGTTCCCGCCGGGGTGACCTTTAGCAATGCCGTGGGAGTGCACGAGGCTCCCACGGCCGAGATGGCCATGACCCTGATCCTGGCCAGCCAGCGCGGCTGGCCCGCCGTCGGTCGCAACCAGGTTGCCGAGAAGTGGGACCGCCCCACCTGGCCGGGCCTCATCGGGGCACGAGTCCTCCTCATCGGT
>DATAZY010000083.1:0-66404 GCA_036271795.1 Galbitalea sp. | reverse complement strand
CGCAGTGAAACGCTCCTCGAGGTTGCCGTACTTCTTCATGGCTGCGACACTGACAGCCTCGTCGGAGCTCGCCATCTCTTCCATCGATTTGGACATCCCGATGACGAGCTGGCCGAGGCCGCGGGCATCCAGAATTCGAGTTCGCGCGAGGTCTTCGGGATTACCGGAGCGCGGATCCTGGGGCAGGTAGCCGATCTCGCCGGTGCGGTCGATCTTGCCGCCGGCGGGAACCAACTCCCCCGCGAGCGTCTTGGTCAGCGTCGTTTTTCCGGCGCCGTTACGGCCGACGAGGCCGATCTTGTCACCCCGATCGACACGAAATGTGACCTCGTCCATGAGCAGCCTTGCGCCAACACGCAGCTCGAGGTCTTGCACAGACAGCACAGGCATAGTCCAGTTCTTTGGGCGCGAAGCTACAACGCGGAAGGAGGGGTACAGCGAGTTAGTCTACTTTTATCCCCCTTCCCCCGCTGCGAAGCAACAAGGAGCATCTATGTCATCCCTCTCCATCGCGTATGGACGCCCGACCCTCGCCGACCGCATCTTCTCGCGGAGCATCGTGACGGACATCATCCTGATCGCGGCGGGGACCGCGCTGACGTCGATCCTTGCCCAGATCGCGATTCCCCTTTGGCCTGTGCCGATTACGGGCCAGACGTTTGCGGTTCTCTTTGTTGGCGCGACGCTCGGCGTTACCCGCGCGGTGCTCTCGATGGTTCTGTACTTGGCCATCGGGTTGCTTGGTCTTCCCGTCTTCGCTCCGCAGGCGAACGGCAGCCACATCACCGGTCTCGCTGCTCTGCTCGGTCCGACGGGTGGATACCTGATCGGCTTCATCCTCGCTGCGGCATTCGTCGGATGGCTCGCCCAGCGCGAATGGGATCGTAAGTGGCTGCGCACGCTGCTCGCCTTCGTCGGTGGCACGGTTCTGATCTACGCGGTTGGACTGCCATGGCTGTATGTCGCACTGAGCAACCTTCACGTGGCCTCGCCGCTGCAGGCGACGCTGGCCGGTGGCCTTTACCCGTTTCTCGTTGGGGATGCTCTCAAGGCGATCTTTGCGGCAGTACTACTGCCGGTCGTGTGGCATTTCGCCGGCTCGAAGAAAAAGGCTGCGGGAAACTAGTCGCGAAGGGCCAGGGCAATATCCCGTTAGGGATGCCGCTCGGCCTCCATTAGCGTGCGTCGCGCGCGGGCGCTCAAGACCCCCGCACCCGCCACGGGTCTCAACCACGATGGTGAGCTTTTACCGACGTGTGATCAACGCGCCACTTAACTGATAACGAGAGTATCGTCCGAGCCTGCTAGCGGGTCGTTCGCAAAAATGAGGTAGAACGCTCGGTGCCCCTGCGGCGTGTTGGGCAATGGTTGGGCGCCAGCATCCACCTGACTATCGCTCACTGCGCGTTTCATGACTGACCGAGAGGGCCTGCCTTGTCCACGATGCCGCCGCCGCCGCCCTACACGCCGATTCCATCGGGCCCGCCACCGCTCTGGGCGCCGTTCTACGGCGCATCCTTCGGGGCTGCGATCGCTCGCTTCTGGCGCAAGTATGCGACCTTTAGCGGGCGCGCCAGTCGCAGCGAGTACTGGTGGTGGTATCTCGCCTACTTCATTTTCGTAGTTGTCCTTGAAATCATCTTTGCCGCATTCGGTAGTACTTCGATGGTCACTATTTCCCCGACTGCAGCACCGGTATTGGGTACCGGCTACTACGTCATCAGCGGAATACTCTCAGTGATTGAGCTCGCGTTGTTGATTCCCTCGCTCGCGATCTTCTGGCGACGAATGCATGACACAAACCGAAGCGGTGGCTGGTTCTTCATCGGCCTCATTCCATTGGTCGGCGGGATCATCCTGCTCGTGTTCCTGGTAAGCGGCCCGAACCCTGCGGGCGCGCGGTTCGATCGTCCGCAGAGCTAGGTTTCGGGTTTCGCTACGCGTGCTTTCGGCGTCCTCTGTAACCAACGAGGGGAACATTAATACGCGCGCGGCGCGGTCTCGATGACGCCGCCTTCGACGGCTACTCGACCCGAGGGAGGTCGAGGGGGTTTGGGCAGGCTCCACGGGAGAGGTCTCGATATGCGGCCTGCTTTGGGGTCCGCTACTCGACCACCGGGTTGCTACATCGAGAACCCGAGCGCCCGCATCATGTCGCGGCCGTCGTCGGTGATCTTTTCGGGGCCCCACGGCGGCATCCAGACCCAGTTGATGCGGAACTGGTCGACGATACCGTCGAGCGCCTGAGCCGTCTGCTCCTCGAGAACGTCGGTCAACGGGCATCCCGCGGAGGTCAGCGTCATGCTGATGATCAGCGCATCGTTCTCGTCGTCCCAGGACAGGTCGTAGATCAAACCCAGGTCGACGACATTGACGCCGAGCTCAGGGTCCATGACGTCTTTGAGCGCCTCCTCGACGGCGTCGAAGAGCGTTGGGGCGAGTGCGGAAGGCATACAGCCAGCCTACGCTTCCGCCGGCGTCAGGTAGCGGTCGTAGCCCTCGTCTTCGAGGCGCTCGGCCAGCTCTGGGCCGCCCTCTTCTGCGACTCGGCCATCCACGAACACGTGCACGAAATCGGGGTGGATGTAGCGCAGGATCCGCGTGTAATGAGTGATCAGCAGCACACCCAGCCCGGTGTTCTCGTGCGCACGATTCACGCCCTTCGAAACGATCTTGAGCGCGTCGACATCGAGTCCCGAGTCGGTCTCGTCGAGGATCGCGAACTTCGGCTTCAGCAGTTCGAGCTGCAGGATCTCGTGGCGCTTCTTCTCGCCACCGGAGAAGCCCTCGTTAACGTTGCGCTCAGCAAAGCCCTTATCGATGCGGAGTTCGCCCATCGCGTCCTTGACCTCCTTGAGCCATGGACGAAGAGCGGGCGCCTCGCCGTCGATCGCAGTCTTCGCTGTACGAAGGAAGTTCTGAACGGTCACACCGGGAATCTCGACGGGGTACTGCATCGCCAGGAAGAGACCCGCGCGGGCGCGCGCATCCACGGTCATCTTCAAGACGTCCTCGCCGTCGAGTTTGATCGAACCGCCCGTGACGTGGTACTTCGGATGACCGGCAATCGTATACGCGAGGGTCGACTTGCCCGACCCGTTCGGTCCCATGATCGCGTGGATCGAGCCCTGCTCGACCGACAGGTCGACTCCCTTGAGGATCTCCTTGGTGCCGCCCTCGATATCGACGGAAACCTGCAGGTTCTTGATGACCAGAGTTGACATGACTATTCCTTAAACCGCAGCGATCTAAACTGCGATGGTCTCGTACGGGTCCACGAAGACATCGCCATCGACGATCGTCACGCGGTAAACGGGAACCGGCTCGTAAGCCGGAAGTGAGGTGGGCTTGCCGGTGATCAGCGAGAACTTGGAGCCGTGCGCCCAGCACTCGAGCGTCTCGCCCTCGACAAAACCTTCTGACAGCGAGATGTCGCCGTGCGTGCAGGTGTCGCCGATGGCGTGAACGGTGCCCGAGGAGTCCTTCACGATCGCAATGGAGAAATCGTCGACGTCGACGCGAAGTGCCTCGTCCTGGCCGAGTTCGTCAAGCGCGCAAATGCGGATGGCGGTCATTATGCAGACACTCCCAATAGTTCGGCTTCGATGGCAACCTTCAGACGGACCTGCAGCTCTCCGGTATCCACCTTCTGGACGATCTCGCTCAGGAAGCCGAGCACGACGAGGCGTCGCGCCTCGCGCTCCGTGATGCCGCGGGCCTGCAGATAGAACAGTTGCTCGTCGTCGAACCGACCGGTCGCGCTTGCGTGGCCAGCTCCGAGGATGTCACCGGTCTCGATCTCGAGGTTCGGAACCGAGTCGGCGCGCGTGCCCTCGCTGAGTACCAGGTTGCGGTTTTGTTCGTAGGTGTCGGTGCCCGCGGCCTTCGGGCCGATCAGGACGTCGCCGACCCAGACCGTGCGCGCACCTTCCCCATTGAGTGCGCCCTTGTAGTTGACGCGGCTCTTGGCGTGCTCGGCCACATGCTCGACGTAAACGCGCTGCTCGATGTGCTGGCCGGCATCCGCAAAGTAGAGACCGAATAGTTCTGCATCAGCGCCAGCGGCAATCAGATGCGTCGACGGGTTGAGGCGGATGACCTTGCCACCGAGCGATACCGCGATGTGACGGAGGCGGGCATCCCGGCCGACTGTGGCGAAGTGGCTGGCGAGATGGATGGCGTCATCGTCCCACTCCTGCACCGAGACGAGGGTGAGCTTCGCGCCGTCACCGACGATGATCTCGACGTTCTCGCTCAGGAGTGCAGGGCCGGTGTTCTGGAGAACGACGGTCGATATCGAGTTCGGCCTTGCCTCGATGATGGTGTGCGCGCCACGCGGGTCGGAGCCGAGGGCCGATCGGGTGACGGTGACATCCACGTGCTCCTCGCCACCGATCGTGACCGCGAGAGCCTTCTCGAAGGAGTGCCAGGCATTTGCCGACGCCTTTTCTTCCGGCTGACCGGTCGTGCCGATCCGGGCATCCGTGCGATCGACCCACTCGACGCTGACTCCGTCAACCGGCGCCGACGAGTATTCGTACGTCGATCCGTCGAGGGTGTCGTTCAGGAGCGGCGAAACCGTCTTGAGCGGCGTGAGCTTCCACTCGAGTTCGAACCCGAGAACCTCCGGAAATTCGGAAGGATCGGTCGAGGTGAATCGATCTGAACGCGTCTGGACAGGCACGCTGCTCTTGTCAGCGGAATCCCATCCCCCGTCGCTGTGAGCCTTGTTCCCGTGTTGCACGGTCGTTTCAGCGGCTGGAGCTGATGTCATCTAGCCGACGCTGCCTTCCATGCTCATCTCGATGAGCTTGTTGAGTTCGAGTGCATACTCCATCGGCAGCTCGCGCGCGATCGGCTCGATGAACCCGCGAACGATCATGGCCATGGCTTCGTCTTCCGGCATGCCACGGGACATCAGGTAGAACAGCTGCTCTTCGCTGACCCGAGAGACCGTTGCCTCGTGGCCGAGTTGCACGTCATCCACCCGGATATCGATGGCCGGATACGTGTCGGAGCGCGAAATTGTGTCGACCAGCAGCGCGTCGCACCGCACAGTATTTGCGGAGTGGTGTGCCTTGGCGTCCACCCGGACCTCGCCGCGGTATCCGGCACGACCGCCGCCTCGTGCGATGGACTTCGAGACGATGGACGACGTCGTGAACGGCGCCATGTGGATCATCTTTGCGCCCGCATCCTGGTGCTGGCCGGGGCCGGCAAACGCGACGGAAAGGGTCTCACCCTTGGCGTGCTCCCCCATCAGGTAGATCGACGGGTACTTCATCGTCACCTTGGAGCCGATGTTGCCGTCAATCCACTCCATGGTTGCGCCCTCGTGCGCGATCGCACGCTTCGTGACCAGGTTGTAGACGTTGTTCGACCAGTTCTGGATGGTCGTGTACCGAACGCGGGCGTTCTTCTTGACGATGATCTCGACGACCGCGGAGTGTAGAGAATCGCTCGAGTAGATCGGAGCGGTGCAGCCCTCGATGTAGTGGACGTAGGAACCCTCGTCGGCGATGATCAGCGTGCGCTCGAACTGGCCCATGTTCTCGGTGTTGATCCGGAAGTACGCCTGTAGCGGGATTTCGACGTGAACGCCCGGCGGCACATAGACGAACGATCCGCCCGACCACACGGCGGTGTTCAGTGCGGCGAACTTGTTGTCGCCAGCCGGGATGACCTTTCCGAAGTATTCGTCGAAGAACTCGGGGTGCTCGCGCAGCGCCGTGTCGGTGTCCATGAAGATGACTCCCTTGGCCTCGAGCTCGGCGTTGATCGAGTGGAACACGACCTCGGACTCGTACTGCGCAGCGACACCGGCGACCAGGCGCTTGCGTTCGGCCTCGGGGATGCCCAGCTTCTCGTAGGTGGCGCGGATGTCTTCTGGCAGGTCTTCCCAGCTCTGAGCCTGCTTCTCGGTCGATCGCACGAAGTATTTGATGTTCTCGAAGTCGATACCGGACAGGTCGGCACCCCAGGTGGGCATGGGCTTCTTGCGGAACATGGAGAGACCCTTGAGGCGGTTCTTCAGCATCCACTCGGGTTCCCTCTTGAGTGCGGAGATGTTTTCGACAACTTCTTCGCTGAGTCCGCGACGCGCAATCGCACCGGCGGCATCCGAATCGGACCACCCGAACTCGTATTGGCCGAGCGTCGAAAGCTCGGGCCGATCGATCAGAACGTCAGACATTCGTTTCCTTCTTCCTGCCACCCACAACTGGTGCGAAGCGAGTGACATTCCCGCGCACACCGGGGCGATGTTTACGGGAGAGTGTCAGTGCAGCCACTATCTGGACCGCGTCCCTGGCTTACAGGCTCTTTAGCCAACAGGGGCCCAACCTAAACTGGGACAAATCCTCCCGGTATTCCCAAAGAAATACAGTCCAAGGACCTTCGTCATCGTTGACTCCCTGGCGTGGGCGGTGTTCATAGAACCCCTCGATTCTACAGGGGATGCCGGTAAATAGTAACGAAAGGCGCTTCCGCGTGACGCAGACCCCAACCCGACCGACCAACCCGCCGCGCCGAGTATGGAACTGGCTTCCGATTACTGTCACTCGTCCCGTCCGAGTTCTCGCCTGGTTGTCGCTGGCTCTCCAGATCATTCTGATCGGCACCGGCGGGGCCGTTCGGCTGACGGCGTCAGGCCTCGGCTGCCCGACCTGGCCGGAGTGTACCGCGGGTTCGTTCGTCACGACTCCCGAGCTCGGCATTCACGGGGTCATCGAATTCAGCAACCGGATGCTGACCATCGTCCTGTCGATCGTCGTCGTTCTGGTCTTCCTGATCGTGCTCAGGATGCGCAAACAGCGGCGAGACCTGTTCGTCCTGACGCTCGTCCAGGGGCTGTCGATCCCGCTCCAGGCCGTTCTTGGCGGAATCACGGTGCTTAGCGGGTTGAACCCCTATGTCGTCGGCTCCCACTTCCTGGTGTCTGTGCTGCTCGTCATCCTGACCGTGAACCTGGTCTACCGGGCCTACAACGGCAGGCGGGGCTCCGAGCGGGTCACGCCGATCTGGTACGTCGTGCTGGCGATCCTGACCTCCGTCACGGTCGGCCTGACGGTCGTCTTCGGCGTACTCACGACCGGCGCGGGCCCGCACGCGGGCGACAACTCCAACGCGAAGGCACTCGCCCCGCGGAACGGGCTCAACCCGGTCACGTTGCAGGACATCCACAGCATCCCGGCGTACATCACCTTCGGTCTTACCCTCGCACTGGTTCTCGCTGCATACATCGTCGCCACGGTCAGCCACGACCGGCCGCGTTGGCGCTGTGTGCGGTTCTACTCCGTTGCCCTGCTTGCGACAGAACTTGTGCAGATCATCGTTGGAATCACACAGGCCAAGGAGGGTCTGCCGGTCGTGCTGGTGAACATCCACCTCGTTCTCGCGGCGATTCTCGTGGCCGCAATGACCGCGCTGCTGTTGTCGCTGCGGCGCACTCCCCTGCCCGCGGCCGAGCCGGATCCGCAACATCCGAAATGAGGGGCGTCGTCCGACTCGCCGAGCCACGAGATATCGCTCGTCTTCAGGACATCGAGAACGCCGCGGACACGCTCCTGGCCGAACTTGTCCGAGCGGCCGACTGGGATTCGGCACCGACCGGCGAGTCACGGTACGTGTCGCCCGGCTTCGTCCTCGTCGTCAGCGAAACGACCGACGGAGACGCCGTCGGCTTCGTCCACGTCTTGGGGGCAGGGCGCGACGCACACCTCGAACAGCTCTCGGTCCTGCCGGATCACGCGCGGCGCGGCCTTGGCCGAGCTCTGGTCGAAGCGGCCAAAGCCGAGGCGGGCGGGCGCGGATCTGAGTGCTTGACTCTCCGGACATACGCGGACGTCCCATGGAACGCGCCGTTCTACGCCACCTGCGGTTTTGTCGAGACGGACCCTGAAACCGACTTTCACCGCCTGCTGGTCGATGAAGAAGCGCGCCGCGGAGTAGACAAATATGGTCGACGCATCCAGATGACGGTCCAATTGCGACGGCCGACCCGCGTGGGCAACTAGGCGCCAGAGGGAGCGCGGTAGAAGTCAACGGCGGTACCCAGGGCGTCATCCCACGAAGTGGCCCGAACGCCGAGCAACCGCTCCGTTTCGGCGGAGTCGATGACGAATGGCATTCGAAACTGGTAGCTGGAGGCCGAGACCTCCCGCAGCGTCGGGTTGAACACGCCGAGGCCGCTCAACAACCACCGAGGAATTCCTGCCACGCTCCCGGTCACGCCCCAGCGCGCATTGATCTGCCGCACAATCTCGGTTCTAGGCAGAGGCTCATTGCTGGGAACATGCCACGCTCGACCCCACTCCCCCGTGTAGTCGCTCGCGGCGATCAGGGTGGACACGATGTCGGGCAGATAGCTCCAGCTGTGCGCCAGCGCCGGGTCACCAACCACGCGAGCCGTTCTGGATGCGAGAACCGGACGGAAAAACCCCTCACCCAGGTGCGAACTGCCCAGCGTCTGAGCACCGAAATAGTCGCTGGGCCGAATCTCGGTCGCCCGAATGTCGCCGCGGGCGTGTGCCGCGAGGGCCTGTTCCCAACCCGCCTTACGCACCAGACCCTTTCGCTCGCTGGCCAGCTGGGGCGAGTCCTCGGTCATTGGTCGCTCGGGCGGTCCGTAGCCGTACAGGTTTCCGACCATCACCAGGCCCGCGCCCGACTCCGTCGCCGCCGCGATCGCCGCCTGGTAGATCGGGGGCCAGTCGGCCGCCCATCTCGGGTACGGCGGGTTCGCACAGAGGAATATCGTGTCGACACCCTGTGCCGCCCTTCCGAATGCGGCCGCATCGCTTGCGTCGAGCGCGACCGAACTGGCACCGTCGACGAACGCTCCAGAGCGGGTGGCTACGCTCACCTCATCCCCTCGAGCCACGAGACGCTCTGCCAGCGGTTTGCCGATGAGTCCTGCGCCGACCACGAGCTGGGACATTGTGATCTTCTTCTCTCGATGGATCAACAGGTCAGAGGCTATCGGGAACTTTTATCTCGAGCACGCTGTTCTAGTAGATGACTGCCGCAGCCAGCGGTACAACACAAGGAGCTTTATCCAATGACTACCGAATACACCAAGAACCCGACAGCCATCGCGCAGCTCACCCCTGACGAGTTCGCGGTCACGCAGGAGAGCGCCACCGAGCCCGCCTTTACCGGCAAGTACTGGGACAACCACGAGGACGGCATCTACGTCGACATCGTGTCCGGTGAGCCACTGTTCTCGTCGACCGACAAGTTCGACAGCGGTTCTGGATGGCCGAGCTTTACCAGGCCGATCGATGCCGCGAACGTGATCAGGCACGACGACAACAGTTACGGGATGCGTCGCACCGAGGTTCGGTCAACGAACGCGCACAGCCACCTGGGGCACCTGTTTGACGACGGCCCCATCGCGGATGGTGGAATGCGCTATTGCATCAACTCGGCTGCCCTCCGGTTCATCCCGGTAGACGAGCTTGAGGCCCAGGGCTACGGTGACTATCGCAGCCTGTTCACCACGAAGGAGGCCTAATCATGGCCACGGAAACAGCAAACAAGACCGAAACGGCCATCCTGGCCGGTGGATGCTTCTGGGGAGCGCAGCAGCTGCTGCGTCGCCGTCCCGGAGTGATCTCGACGCGCGTGGGGTATTCGGGCGGGGACACTCCCAACGCCACCTACCGTAACCACGGCGACCACGCCGAGGCTGTCGAGATCGTTTTCGACCCCTCGCTGATCTCGTACCGGGACCTGCTGGAGTTCTTCTTCCAGATCCACGACCCGTCGACCAGGAACCGACAGGGTAACGATGTCGGTCGCAGCTACCGCTCGGCGGTCTTCTACACAAACGACGAGCAGAAGCGCGTCGCGCTCGAGACCATCGCGGATGTGGATGCGTCCGGCCTGTGGCCAGGCAAGGTCGTCACCGAGGTTGAGCCGGCCGGCGCCTTCTGGGAGGCAGAGGAGGAGCACCAGGACTACCTGGAGAAGGACCCATACGGCTACACCTGCCACTACGTGCGCCCGGGCTGGAAGCTCCCGCACCGCGAGGAGCAGTTCGCAAACTAGCTATCCCTCCTGAAGGGCCTCAATCGTCTGCAAATCCAACTCTGGAACGCACGATTGGCGCCCTTCAGCGCGTTGAGGCACGGCTGGTACATTCGCAGGCGTGAACACGCCTTATCCACCCCTGCACGTCTCCGTCGAAACGCCCCGACTGACTCTGCTCGGTGCGACTGACGATTTGCTTTATCAGCTGCTTCCCGCCGTCCATGCAGGGGTCGTGTCGCCCAACGAACGCCCCTTCGACGATCCCATGTCCCTGTACGCCGACAGCCCCGAGCGGGAATGGCGATGGCTGCGCGCGATCTGGAAAGGGCGCGGTTCGGCAAGTCCGGATTCCTGGCGACTCTATTTCGTCGTCGTGGTGGACGGTGAGCCGGTTGGTATGCAGGATCTCATCGGCGAGGAATTCGTTGCCTTCGGAACCGTGACGACGTTCTCATGGTTGAAACCCGGAACTCGAACCAGCGGTATCGGGACCGAGATGCGCGCGGCCGTCCTGCACCTTGCCTTTGACGGACTCGGAGCCAAGGAAGCTTCCAGCGAAGGCTTTCTCGACAATGCGGCGTCTAATCGCGTATCGCAGAAGATTGGATACCAGCCCAACGGACTCAACTGGGCTTCGCGCAGAGGCGAACCCGCTCAGTTGCAGAAGTGGACTCTGTCACGGGAGGCGTGGGAATTGATCCGACGCGATGACATCAAGCTCTCCGGCGTCGAGGAATGCAAATCGGCCCTCGGCCTTTGACCGATCGCACCACCGTCAGCCGAATTGGAGCACGTGCAGCGCAGGCACCAGCGGGTCGACTCCCACCGCGACAAAGAGCAGGGTCAGATAGGTAATCGAGCTGTGGAACACCCGCATCGGCTTGACCTCGCCGTGGCGAATTGCCCTGCCGTAGAGCCGGTGTGACTCGTAGATGAACCAACCGCCAGCGACGACGGCGACGGCCGTATAGATGAGACCCATGTTGGCGATCGGAATCAGCAGCAGCGAGCACACGATGGTGGCCCACGCGTAAAGCACGACCTGTAGCCCGACCTGGCTGCGGCCACGGACAACCGCGAGCATCGGTACAGAGACGGCCTGGTACTCCGAGCGGTAGCGCATCGAGAGCGGCCAGTAGTGCGGCGGCGTCCAGAGGAACACGATTCCGAACAGGATGACCGGAGCCCAACTCAGGGACCCTGTGACGCCAGCCCAGCCAATCAGCACCGGCATGCATCCTGCCGCTCCACCCCAGACGATGTTCTGGGCGGTGCGGCGCTTAAGCAGGAGTGTGTAGATCAGGACGTAGTAGAGCACTGCGACAACCGACAGCGCCGCCGCGACCCAGTTGACGAGGAATCCGAGCCAGAGAACGGATGCGGCCCCCACAACCCAGGCAAACACCAGCGCCTCGCGGTCGGTCAGCTCTCCCGTTACCAACGGGCGCTTCCTGGTGCGATCCATGACTCGATCGATATCACGATCGATGTAGCAGTTGAAGGCGTTGGCTGATCCGGCGCTGAGCGTGCCACCGATCAGTGTGCCGAGAACGAGCCAGAGGTTCGGAATCGACGAATTAGGCGTCAACGAGTGCTGGGCAAGGATCATGACGGGGGCAGTCGTCACCAGGAGCAGCTCAATGACCCGGGGCTTGGTGAGAGCAACAAAGGCTTTCGCTTTGCGAACGACGCCGATTCGCGGCCGAGTAGCCTCGGGGCTCAGCGCTACGTTCATGGCTCCTCTAACTGGTCGTACCTCGTCCCGATTCTAAGTGATACCAGGTGCGAGCTTCCCGCAAGCCCCCTCCCGCCATCGGCGGAGCGGTTCAGGCTTCTCTATACTTGAATGTGCTTGCCAATCGTGGCCATCCACTTCTCCCCCGCCCATTTGGCGGACGTCGCGGTGCCATGAGAATGCTCCTAGCGAGCAGTGCCGATGATGTCAGGGCAGCTATCACCGCACGGTGATGCCGGGGTAATTCCTGCGACACCGACGTACTAGAAGGGTCATCGCTTCAATGTCACAACTCCAGTGGGATCCAATTGACGCAAAGGCCGTAGACACGGTTCGCGTTCTTGCCGCAGATGCGGTGGAGAAGGTGGGCAATGGTCATCCGGGAACGGCCATGAGCCTCGCCCCTGCGGCCTACCTGCTGTTCCAGCGCATCATTCGCGCCGATCCGAGCGACACCCATTGGCTGGGTCGCGACCGCTTCATTCTGTCGGCGGGCCACTCCTCGCTGACGCAGTACATCCAGCTCTATCTCGGCGGCTACGGCCTCGAGCTGAACGACCTCGAGGAGTTGCGTACGTGGGGCTCGAAAACTCCGGGTCACCCGGAATTCGGCCACACGGTCGGCGTCGAGATCACTACTGGACCGCTGGGTTCCGGCTTCGCCGCGTCCGTCGGATTCGCCTACGCCGCCCGCTACGAGCGCGGACTGTTTGACCCGGACGCCGAGCCAGGAACCAGCCCGTTCGACCACTTCATCTATGTCATCGCGGGCGATGGCGACATGGAAGAAGGCATCACCAACGAGGCCGCCTCACTTGCCGGCCACCAGGAGCTCGGCAACCTCATCGCCATCTACGACTCGAACCAGATCTCGATCGAGGATGACACCAACATCGCCTTCACCGAGGACGTGCACGCGCGCTACCTCGCACTCGGCTGGGACGTGCATGTCGTCGACTGGAAGAAGACGGGCGAGTACGTCGAGGACGTCCAGGAACTGAACGACGCCATCGAGGCTGCGAAGGGTGTCACAGACAAGCCGTCGATGATCATCCTCAAGACGATCATCGGATGGCCGTCGCCACACAAGCAGAACAGCGGCAAGATTCACGGCTCAGCCCTCGGCGCCGACGAGGTCGCAGCGCTCAAGCGCGTGCTCGACTTTGACCCCGACAAGACCTTCGACATCGATCCCGCCGTTCTCGCCCACACCCGCGAGGCGCTCGACCGCGGCAAGGCGGCGCACGCCGAATGGGACACGGCGTTCGATGCCTGGGCCGCGGCAAACCCCGACCGCAAGAAGCTTTTGGATCGCCTGCAGACCGGAGATGTGCCGGAGGGCCTCGAAAAGGTTCTGCCCGTGTTCGAGGCGGGCAAGGACGTCTCGACTCGCGCCGCGTCTGGCAAAGTCATCAACGCGATCGCACCGATCATGCCGGAGCTGTGGGGCGGATCTGCCGACCTGGCCGAATCCAACCTGACGACAATCGAGGGTGGCGCATCCTTTGTCCCCGAGAAATGGTCGACCCACGAGTGGGCCGGGAATCCGTACGGCCGCGTGCTGCACTTCGGCATTCGCGAGAACGCCATGGGCGCCATCCTGAACGGCATCGTGCTGCACGGCAAGACCCGCCCCTTCGGCGGTACCTTCCTGATCTTCAGCGACTACATGCGGCCGATGGTTCGGCTTGCGGCCCTGATGAAGATCCCGACGATCTACGTCTGGACGCATGACTCGGTCGCGCTCGGCGAGGACGGCCCGACCCACCAGCCGGTCGAGCAGCTCACAACGCTGCGGGCCATCCCTGGCATGGACATCGTCCGTCCCGCGGATGCGAACGAGACCGGTTACGCCTGGAAGACAATTCTCGAGCGGCGCACCGGCCCAGCTGGTCTCGCCCTGAGCCGTCAAAACCTGCCCGTGTTCGCGCGTGGCGACGGTGACGCGACCGGTGACACCTTCGCCTCGGCGAAGAACACGCCCAAGGGTGCGTATGTCCTGGCGGAGGCGCCGGGCGGCAAGCCCGACATCATCCTGATCGCGACAGGTTCCGAGGTGCAGATCGCGGTGGATGCGCGAGAACAACTCGGGAAGGAGGGCATCAACGCCCGCGTCGTCTCGGCGCCGTGCCTCGAGTGGTTCGAGGAACAGAGCGAGGCATATCGCGAGTCGGTGCTGCCCAGGGCGGTCAGGGCGCGCGTCTCTATCGAAGCCGGGATTGCCATGTTCTGGCGCGGCTACGTCGGCGATGCCGGCCGCAGTGTGTCGATCGAGCACTTCGGTGCATCCGCCGACTACAAGACCCTCTACGAGAAATTCCACCTGACGACCGCGCACGCAGTCGCCGCCGCCCACGAGTCGCTTGCTGCGGCCCAGAGCTAAGAGAAGACCACAGAAATGACCGACACCACCTCTTCCACCGCTGAGCTGTCCGCCCTCGGCGTCAGCATCTGGCTGGATGACCTGTCGCGCGAGCGCATCGTCTCCGGCAGCCTCCAGAAACTCATCGACGACCGCAATGTCGTCGGAGTCACCACCAACCCGACGATCTTCGCCGCAGCTCTGGCCAAGGGCGACGCCTACGATGCGACCGTTTCGGCTCTCGCCAAGTCAGGTACGAGCGTGACGGATGCCGTTTTCCAGATCACGACGAGCGATGTCGCGGATGCCTGCGCGATCTTCACCCCCGTCTACGCGGCATCGGGCGGCAAGGACGGTCGCGTCTCGATCGAGGTCGAGCCGGGTCTCGCCCACGACGCCGCCGGCACAACGGCGGAGGCCAGGCGACTGTGGGCAAAGGTGGATCATCCGAACGCGATGATCAAGATTCCGGCCACGATTGAGGGACTCACCGCCATTACCGACACGATCGCGGAGGGCATCAGCGTCAACGTCACGCTGATTTTCAGCCTCGAGCGTCACCGTCAGGTCATCAACGCCTACCTGTCCGGTCTCGAAAAGGCGAAGGCAGCGGGACACGACCTTTCGAAGATTTACTCGGTCGCATCATTCTTCGTCTCGCGCGTCGACACCGAGATCAACAACCGCCTCGAGGCTCTCGGCACCCCAGAGGCGATCGCGCTGAAGTCGAAGGCCGGTATCGCGAACGCCCAACTGGCCTACGAGGTGTTCGTCGGCGCGTTCGAGTCTGAGCGAGCCAAGACGCTCATCGCGGCCGGTGCTAACCGACAGCGCCCGCTGTGGGCATCCACGGGAGTCAAGGATCCCAGCCTGCCCGACACGCTGTACGTGACCGAGCTCGCCGTCGCCGATGTCGTCAACACGATGCCGGAGAAGACGCTCGAGGCCACCTTCGATCATGGGGTCATCGACGGCGACCATGTCACCGGCAGCTACGCTGCGGCAAACGCCGTGCTGGATGCGATCGCCGAGCAGGGCATCTCCTACGACGAGGTCACCCAACTCCTCGAGAAGGAGGGCGTCGACAAGTTCATCGTTTCGTGGAATGAACTGCTCGACACCGTTTCCGCAGCACTGGAGGCAGCAAAGTGACTGTCAGGATCAAGGCGAACGGCGCTCCTGAGGACGCCATCAAGCGGGTCGTCCCGACTCTGGTGACCGACCTCGTCGCGAGCAGGATCGCCGACTTCGACGACTCGCTCTGGGGGCCGGATGCCGCGACCGAGGCAGCAAAGCGCCTCGGCTGGACGGAGGCCGTCTCGGTCTCCCGTCCGATGGTCAGCGAAATTCTCGAGCTACGCGACCTCCTGCATGCAGACGGCGTCAACCACATCGTGCTCGCCGGCATGGGTGGCTCGTCGCTCGCACCGGAGGTCATTACTCGCACCTACGGCGTCGAACTGACCGTCCTCGACTCGACCCAGCCGGGACAGGTCCTCCACGCCCTGAACGATCGGCTCTCGAGCACGGCGCTGGTGGTGTCGTCGAAGTCCGGAAGTACGGTCGAGACGGACAGCCAGAAGCGTCTCTACGAGAAGGCGTTCAGAGATATTGGGATCGATCCAACCCATCGGATCATCGTGGTCACTGACCCCGGCTCACCACTGGATGTGTCCGCTCGCGCGGATGGCTACCACGTGTTCAACGCCGACCCCAATGTCGGCGGTCGTTACTCCGCACTAACAGCGTTTGGACTCGTCCCGTCCGGCCTGGCCGGAGTCGACATTAACGCCCTGCTCGACGAGGCGGGAGCCACAATCCTCGAGTTGGTTACCGACAATAAAGAGAACCCCGGCCTCGTCCTGGCCGCCGCGATCTCCGCGACCGACCCGCTCAGGGACAAGCTCGGGATCGTCGCCGACGGCACGCACATCGTCGGATTCGCGGACTGGGCCGAGCAGCTCATCGCCGAGTCAACTGGCAAGCAGGGCAAAGGCATCCTGCCGGTCGTCCTCGGCCTGACCGCGCCGGAACTCACCGAGAACCTGCACGATGTTCAGATCATCCGCCTGGTCGGATCGGCTGCGGAGGAGCGCCACGTCGCCCCCGGCGAAATCGAGATCACCGGATCGCTCGGTGCGCAAATGCTGACCTGGGAATACGCTGTTGCGGTCGCTGGACGACTGCTCGGGATCGACCCCTTCGACCAGCCCGACGTCGAGTCCGCGAAGATCGCGACCCGGGCGCTCCTCGACAAGACTCCGGCCCCGGTCAAGCCCGCATTCGTCGAGGACGCCGTCGAGGTTCGCGGCACGCCGGACGTCATCGACGGGGCATCCGATCTCGCCGCCGTCGTCGAGCAGCTGCTCGCGCACGTCACGAATGACGGCTACGTCGCCATTCAGGCCTATGTCGATCGCATCGCCCACCCACAACTTGCCGAGCTTCGGGATGTCGTCGCCGCGCGAACCAAGCGCCCCGTCACGTTCGGCTGGGGCCCGCGATTCCTGCATTCGACCGGCCAGTTCCACAAAGGCGGACCGGCCGTCGGCGTCTTTCTGCAGATCACGCAGACCGCGGCGGAGGATCTGGCGATCCCGGATCGTCCGTTCACCTTCGGCCAGCTCATCACCTACCAGGCCGCAGGAGACGCGAGCGTGCTTGCGGATCACGGGCGTCCCGTGCTGACGCTCACCATGACAGACCCCGCATCGGGTGTCGCCGTTATCGCCGGCGCGCTGCGCTAGGCGCCGTCACAACTCGCAGGGAGCGGCATGTCACCGGTGGAGATCACACCAACCTTCAATCCGCTGAGGCTGCCGTCTGATCGACGGTTGAATCGGATCGCGGGACCGAGTGCGCTGATCATCTTCGGCGTCACCGGAGACCTCGCGCGCAAGAAGCTGATGCCCGCGGTGTACGACCTCGCCAATCGGGGGCTGCTGCCACCCGGGTTTGCACTGGTCGGGTTCGCCCGGCGCGACTGGGCAGACCAGGACTTCGCCAAGGTCGTTCATGATGCCGTCGAGCAGTACGCGCGCACGCCCTTCGATGAGGATGTCTGGAAGCAACTGGCCGAGGGCATCCGCTTCGTCCAGGGCGAGTTCGATGACGACGCGGCTTTCGCCCACCTGAAGACAACGCTCGCGGAACTCGACAAGACCCGCGGCACGATGGGCAATCACGCCTTCTACCTGTCGATCCCGCCGAAGTCGTTCCCGCAGGTCACCGAGCAGCTGCGGCGCTCAGGACTCGCAGACCAGGTCGGCGACGAGTGGCGCAGGGTCGTCATCGAGAAGCCGTTCGGCAGCGACCTGAAGACCGCTCGCGAGCTCAACGCCGTCGTCGAGTCCGTGTTCCCGCCGGACAGCGTCTTCCGCATCGACCACTACCTCGGCAAGGAGACGGTGCAGAACATCCTGGCGTTGCGCTTCGCAAACGAGATGTACGAGCCGATCTGGAACTCCAACTACGTCGACCATGTCCAGATCACGATGGCGGAAGACATCGGAGTCGGCGGCCGCGCCGGCTACTACGACGGGATCGGTGCTGCGCGCGACGTCATCCAGAACCACCTGCTCCAGCTTCTTGCGCTGACGGCGATGGAGGAGCCGGTATCGTTCGCCGCATCCGACCTGCGCGCGGAGAAGGAGAAGGTCCTCTCCGCCGTTCGACTGCCGAGGGATCTCGCGCTTGCTACCGCGCGCGGACAATACTCTGGCGGCTGGCAGGGCGGCGAGAAGGTCGTCGGCTTCCTCGAGGAAGATGGGATGAACCCCAAGTCCCTGACCGAGACGTTTGCTGCCATTCGGCTCGACATCGGTACTCGGCGCTGGGCCGGGGTGCCGTTCTATCTTCGCGCGGGCAAGCGTCTTGGCCGACGAGTGACCGAAATCGCGGTGGTATTCAAGCGTGCCCCCCAGTACCTGTTTGCCGAGAGCCAGACCGGCGTGCTCGGCCAGAACGCGCTCGTGATCCGGGTGCAGCCGGATGAGGGCGTCACCCTCCGATTCGGTTCCAAGGTACCCGGCGCCGGCATGCAGGTGCGGGACGTGACCATGGACTTCGGATACGGCCACGCGTTCACCGAGGCGAGCCCGGAAGCGTACGAACGTCTCATCCTCGACGTCCTACTTGGCGATCCGCCGCTGTTCCCGCGTCACGAGGAAGTCGAACTCAGCTGGAAGATCCTCGATCCGATCGAGGAATTCTGGGCGACCCAAGGCCAGCCGGAGCAGTACCGCCCCGGCACCTGGGGCCCGGAGTCTGCCGACAAACTTCTCGCCCGCGACGGACGAGTCTGGAGACGCCCATGATCATCGATCTGCCCGACACCACCACGAGCCAGGTCTCGAAGACACTCGTCAAGATTCGCGAGGAGGGCGGTGCGGTCGCTCTCGGTCGCGTTCTGACCCTCATCATCTCCACCAAGCTTGGCGAAGAAGAGGAGGCGATCGAGGCAGCCAACGATGCATCGCGTGAGCATCCCATGCGCGTCATCGTGGTCTCGACCAGTGGTGACGCCCACAACCACAGCGATGCACGTCTCGACGCACAGATCCGTGTCGGTGGCGACGCTGGCGCGAGTGAGGTCATCGTGGTTCGCGCCTACGGAGACACGGCGAGCGACAAGGAGGGACTCGTTACCGGCCTGCTCCTGCCGGATGCCCCGGTTGTCGTCTGGTGGCCGGGGGATGGCCCACACAACGCCTCCCGGTCGGCACTCGGCCGCATAGCCCAGCGGCGGATCACGGATGCCGCGGCATCTGCCAATCCGCTCGCCGCACTCCACCACATCGCCGAGACGTATGCACCCGGCGACACCGACTTTTCCTGGACTCGCCTCACGCTCTGGCGCGCGCAGTTGGCGGCCGTGCTCGACCAGCCGCCGTACGAACCGATCACCGCGGTCGAGGTGGATGGCGCCGCGGACTCTCCATCCACCGTGCTTCTTGCGGCTTGGCTCCAGGAGCAGTTGCAGGTCGATGTCAAGCTCGAGATGATCAGCCCGTCGACCGGTTCGAGCGGAATCCACGGGGTCCGCCTGCACCGGGCATCCGGTGTCATCGAGCTCGCTCGCGCGATTCCGAACATCGCAACGCTTAAACAGCCAGGCCAGCCGACACACGACATCTCGCTCCCCCGCAGGAGTCTGCGGGACTGTCTGGCCGAGGAGCTGCGCAGACTCGACCCGGACTTCCTCTTCGGGGAGGTCATCCGCCGTGGCGTCGAGCAGCTCGAGAAATCAGTGGAGGTACCGGCGAAATCCAAGTCAGCGCCGAAGGCGGCTTCGAAGTGACCATCGAGCGCCGCGTCATCGTCTACGCCGACAAGCAGGCGCTCGCAGCGACTCTCGCGGATCGCTTCATTGGCAAAGTGGGCAGGTTCATCGCGGCTCGCGGCGAGGCCACGATCGTCCTGACCGGCGGCACAATGGGTTACGCGACCCTGGCAGCAGTCAATGCATCCGCGAAGCGTGACAGCGTGGATTGGTCGAAGGTTAACTTCTGGTGGGGCGACGAACGTTGGCTTCCCGACGCCGACGCCGAGCGCAACGAAACTCAGGCCCGCGATGCGCTACTGGCGCACATTCCGGTCGACCCGAATCGTGTGCATCCGTTTGCCTCATCCGACGAAGGACTCGAGCTCGATGATGCTGCCGACGCCTACGCCGCAGACCTGAAGGCCGCCGCGCCGGACGGTGCCGACTATCCGAGCTTCGATATCACCTTTCTTGGCGTCGGGCCCGACGGACATATCGCGTCGCTGTTTCCGGAGCGCGGCGGCATCCGCGAGGAGCTGCGAACGGTCATCCCGGTACGTAACTCCCCCAAGCCCCCGCCGGAGCGCCTCAGCCTCACGCTGCCGGTGATCAATTCATCCGAGCGGATCTGGCTGGTGCTCGCCGGTGCCGACAAGGCCTCAGCGCTTGGGCTGACCCTTGCCGACGCGAGTGTGTTCGAGGTGCCGGCAGCGGGCGCCCACGGACGTAAAAGCACGAGATTCCTCGTTGACCAGGATGCCGCGGCGGAAGTCCCCGACAACCTCAAGACGCCCGACCGGTACTGGACCGCCGAGGACGAGTGATCGCCGAGATCTCGGCGGGTTCGATCTGACTTCCTAGATCACTCTCGGGTGAGCTAAGACGTGACCTTGCCACGACGCGCGCGCAACTGTGCAAGCGCCTCGTCAAGAAGCTCCGCGGCCTCTTTCTCGGTGCGACGCTCCTTCACGTACGCGAGATGCGTCTTGTAGGGCTCGAGCTTGGCCACCGACGGCGGGTTGTTGCGGTCCCGACCGGCAGGCAGGCCGGTGGACGGCGAGTCGATGATGTCCGGGATCTCGTCCTCGGGAAGGTTGGCCGCGAAGTTGCGCACCGTCTCGTTGCCGAGCTCATCCCAGTACGAGACCTGGATGCGCTCGGCGTGAAAGCCGCGATCCTGCTCGCCCATCGGACCGGCTCCGACACGGGAACCGCGAATTGCACTACCGCCTGAAGCCACGTCGAACTCTCTTCTTTAGAAAAAGCTGTTTCGGGTATGGGAAAGCGACTGAACGGATCAGCCGGTGAACTTGAGGATCAGCCCGAGCACGATGATGCAGGTGAACCAGACCAGAATCAGGATGACCGTGATCCGGTTGAGGTTGCGCTCCGCGACGCCCGATGCGCCGAGGTTCGAGGTCACACCGCCACCGAACATGTCGGACAGACCGCCACCACGTCCGCGGTGAAGCAGGATCAGCAGCGTCAGGAGAAGACTCGTGAGCCCGAGTATGACCTGCAGAATTACGGTAAGAATTGCCACGACTAACCTTTCACCACGGCCCGACGGGCCTCAGTAAGTATAAACGGTCAATTCGGCGCCGAGGAGCGGCGATCAGCGAAACCGTCTCAGGTGCCGACGTGCTTGCGGAATTGCGCGATCGACGAGAATTCCTTGATGTCGAGACTCGCGCCACCGACCAGTGCGCCATCGACGTTCGGCTGGCGCAGGAAGCCGGCGATGTTCGATGACTTCACCGAGCCGCCATAGAGGATGCGGGTCGCCTCGGCGGCCTCGCCGCCCAGCATCTCGGCGACTACGTAGCGCAACTGTTCCGCGACCTGCTCCGCCTGCTCGGGCGTCGCCGCCTGGCCAGAGCCAATCGCCCACACCGGCTCATACGCAACGACGATGTCGGTCGCGCCTCCGGCCAGGGCCAGCGCACCGTGCAGTTGCTGGATGGGAACCGCACTGGGACCATACAGGTCGAGATCCTCAGCGGTCTCACCGACGCAGATCACCGGCACCAGCCCGTTCGCGATTGCGATCGCGACTTTCTCGGCCAGCAGCTCATCCGTTTCGTGGTGGTACTGCCTACGCTCCGAGTGTCCGATGAGCACGTAGTGCACGTCGAGTGCCTTGAGAAACTCGGCCGAGACTTCACCCGTGTAGGCGCCGCTCGCGTGAGCAGAGACATCCTGTGCACCGTAGGCCAGGTCGAGCTTGTCGCCGTTGATCAGAGTCTGCACCGAGCGGAGGTCGGTGAACGGCGGGAACACGGCAACCTCGGTGGCCCTGAAGTCGTGCCGGGCATCGGCCAGGCTCCACGCCAGCTTCTGGACGAACGCGATCGACTGGAGGTGATCAAGATTCATCTTCCAGTTGCCGGCGATGAACGGGACGCGTTCCTTCGCTGCCTGTGCCACTACAGTGCCTCTTTCAATTTTTGGATGGCTGCCAGCCGAGTACTTCGAGTCCGGGGAGTTTCTTGCCCTCGAGGAATTCGAGGCTCGCACCTCCGCCGGTGGAGATGTGTCCGAACTGGTTATCCGAGAAACCTAGCGCTCGGACTGCTGCCGCCGAGTCTCCTCCGCCGACCACCGTGAGCCCGTCGACCTTGGTCAAGGCCCCGGCGATTGCATAGGTTCCTGCGGCGAAAGGAGCGAGCTCAAACACGCCCATCGGGCCATTCCAGAAGACCGTCTTCGACGTTTCGATGATCGACGAAAAGTTCTTCGCCGTGTCCGGGCCGATGTCGAGGCCGAGACCCGCCGCTCCGAATTCTGTGCCCTCGATCGCGTCCGCGGCCGCCACGACGTGCCGCGCGTCTCCGCCGAACTTCTCGGCGACTACGACATCCGTTGGCAGCACTATTTCGACACCGAGTTCTTTCGCCTTCGTCAGGTAGCCCTTCACGGTGTCAACCTGGTCGAGCTCGAGCAGGCTCGCGCCAACCGTGAATCCCTGCGCGACCAGGAACGTGAACAGCATTCCGCCGCCGATGAGGAGACGATTCACCCGCGGCAGCAGCGCCCCGATGACGTCAAGCTTGTCGGAGACCTTGGAACCGCCCAGCACGACCGTGTAAGGCTTCTCCGGGTCCACCGTCAGTCGCTCGAGAACCGTCAGCTCCTCCTCGATGAGGAGTCCCGCCGCGCTCGGCAGTTCCCTGGCGAGTTCATACACGCTGGCCTGCTTGCGGTGGACAACGCCGAAGCCATCGGACACGAACGCGTCGCCAAACGCGGCGAGTTTCCTGGCGAATCTCTCTCGGTCGTGTTCGTGCTTGCTCGTTTCGTCCTCATTGAACCGAAGGTTCTCGAGCAGCACGACGCTGCCGTCAGTCAGGCCATCGACCGCCTTCTCAGCGGACTTTCCGACAGTGTCATCCGCGAAGACAACGGGTTTGCCGAGTAGTTCTGACAGCCGATGGGCGACCGGTTCGAGACTGTACTTATTCTCGGGAGCACCCTCCGGCCTGCCGAGATGGGAAATCACGACGAGCTTCGCGCCCGCCGCAATCAACACATTCAGCGTGCCCAGGGATGCCCGGATACGTCCGTCGTCCGTGATCTGCCCGTTCTTCAGCGGAACGTTCAGGTCGCAGCGAACGAGGACGGTCTTGCCCGAAAGGTCTCCGAGCGATTGAAGCGTACGTAGTGCCATGTCTATCGACCGGAACACATCAGCGAAAGCGTCATGTATTGAGTAAATTCAGAGCTTGTCGGCGACATACTCGGTGATGTCAACGAGGCGGTTGGAGTAGCCCCACTCGTTGTCGTACCAGGAGGCGACCTTGACTTGTGTGCCAATGACCTTGGTGAGACCGGCGTCGAAGATCGACGAGTGCGGGTCGCCCTGGATATCGCTCGAAACGATCTCATCCTCGGTGTAGCTGAGGATGCCCTTGAGCGGTCCCTCGGCGGCGGCCTTGTATGCGGCGTTGATCTCCTCGACCGTGACCGGGCGCGAAGCCTCGACCGTCAGGTCGGTGATCGAACCCGTTATCACGGGCACGCGCAGCGCGTAGCCGTCAAGCTTGCCGACCAGTTCCGGAATGACCAGGCCGAGAGCCTTCGCGGCACCGGTCGAGGTCGGGATGATGTTCTGCGCGGCAGCACGTGCACGGCGCCAGTCGCTGTGCGGGCCGTCCTGCAAATTCTGGTCTGCGGTGTAAGCGTGCACGGTCGTCATGAATCCGCGCTCGATGCCGAAGTTGTCCAGGAAGACCTTGGCTAGCGGCGCGAGGCAGTTGGTCGTGCAGGATGCGTTCGAGATGATGTCGTGCGTCGAGGAGTCGTAGGTGCCCTCGTTCACACCGAGCACGAGCGTCGTGACATCGTCGCCGCTCGCGGGGGCCGAGATGATGACTTTCTTCGCTCCGGCGGTGATGTGCTGGCGGGCATCCACCGACTTGGTGAAACGACCGGTCGACTCGACCACGATGTCAACGCCGAGGTCGCCCCAGGGCAGCTCGGCGGGGTTACGCTCGGCGAGTACCTTGATCGCCTTGCCGTTGACGACAATCGAGTCGCCCTTGACCTCGACGGAGGCACCGAGACGACCACCGACGGTGTCGTATTTGAGCAAGTGGGCGAGCGCCGCGGGGCTGTCGAGGTCGTTGACCGCCACAATCTCGAGATCGCTGCCCTTAGCGAGTGCGGCGCGGAAGAAGTTGCGGCCGATCCGACCGAAACCGTTGATACCGATCTTGACGCTCAATGGAACTCCTGGTGCTCATGCGCCCAAAACCAGGCGCTCATGGTGGTGGTAGATGCGTGGGAACGTAGGCGTGGCCGGGGCCAAACCCCCGCGAAAAGGCGGAGAACCCCGGCCACGATGCCGTTATGAGAGTAGCAGTAGCGCGCTGGCTCCCGTGCGCGCCGCCTCGAAGCGTGCCTGTGCATCCGCCCAATTCGCGATGTTCCAGAACGCCTTCACGTAGTCGGCCTTGACGTTGACGTAGTCGAGGTAGAAGGCGTGCTCCCACATGTCGAGCTGCAGCACCGGAATTGTGCCCAGCGCGGTGTTGCCCTGCTGGTCGAACATCTGCTGAATGATGAGCTGCTTGCCAACGGGATCCCAGGACAGGACGGCCCAGCCGGAGCCCTGCAGGCTGTTCGCTGCGGCAGAGAAGTGCCCGACGAACTTGTCGAACGAGCCGAAGAAGTCGTCGATCGCGGAACCGAGTTCACCGGTGGGCTTGTCGCCTCCATCCGGTGAGAGGTTCTTCCAGAAGATCGAATGATTGATGTGGCCGCCGAGGTGGAACGCGAGATCCTTCTCAAGCTTGGGCACGTTCGCGTAGTCACCGCTTTCGCGAGCCTCCGCGAGCTTCGCCAGCGCAGTGTTCGCACCCGCGACATAGGCCGCGTGGTGCTTGTCGTGGTGCAGCTCCATGATGCGGGCGCTGATGTGCGGCGCCAAGGCCGCGTAGTCGTAAGGAAGATCCGGAAGTGTGTACTCAGCCATCAAATTCTCCTAGCAAATTGGCCCCAGACAGCCCGAATGCGCTCGAGCCGGGGTGACTATTTCAGTCTACTGACGACAACCGAACGCACCCCCCGTTGCTTCCCAGCCAGCAGAGTGCTATTCGTCCAGGTCGGGCGGCAGGTTCGCATCCGTGCCGGGAATCCCGAGGTCGGATGCCCGCTTGTCCGCCATCGCGAGGAGTCGACGGATGCGGCCGGCTACGGCATCCTTCGTCATCGGCGGGTCCGCGTGATGACCGAGTTCATCGAGACTGGCATCGCGAAAGCGAAGACGCAGGTCGCCGGCGTACCTGAGGTGCTCCGGTACCTCATCGGAGAGAATCTCGAGCGCTCGCTCGACCCGCGAGCAAGCCGCAACAGCGGCCTGGGCCGACCGCCGCAGATTGGCGTCGTCGAAGTTGACCAGGCGATTCGCCGTCGCCCGTACCTCGCGGCGCTGGCGCAGCTCCTCCCACGCAGTCACGCTCGTTACGGCGCCCATGAGAACGAGCATCGCGCTGATGGCTTCACCATCGCGGATGACGACGCGATGCACGCCGCGCACTTCGCGCGCTTTGGCCGAGACGTGCAGCCTTCCCGCGGCGCCAACGAGCGCCATCGCGGCCTCGTTACCCGGGCAGATGATTTCGAGGGCGGCCGAGCGGCCGGGATCGGTCAGCGTCCCTCGCGCGAGGAATGCGCCGCGCCAGACGGCCGCGAGCTCCTCGCGTGAACCGGTCGTCAGGCGGTTGGGCAGTCCGCGGATGGGACGCCTTCTGGCATCCAGAAGTCCGGTCTGCCGGGCGAGCGTCTCGCCGCCGTCCACGACGCGCACAAGATAATGACTCGCCTGTCGCGTACCAGAAGCGGAAACCACCGCGACCTCGCCGCGCACACCGTACAGCTCCGCGAGATCCTTGCGTACCCGACGACCAACGAGCGGACTGTCGAGCTCTGCCTCCACCGCGATGCGGTTCGAAATCACGTGCAGGCCGCCGGCGAACCGGAGAATCGTGGCCAACTCCGCGGCTCGCACAGTGGTCTTGCTGACGCCGATCCTTGCGAGTTCATCTTTAACATCGGCGGTCAGTGCCACGGCTTGGTCCTTTGCAGTTCATTCAGTTAGGTATCTGGGGGTAGCGGAGGATCACGCTACTTCGGTGGGCTCATTCTCGGCCGAGATCGCGGTGCTTGACATTCACGACAACACCGGGCTCCTCGCGCAACAGGGACGCCAATTTCTCGCCGACAGCAACTGAGCGATGCTTACCGCCCGTGCACCCAATGGCGATCGTAGCGTGTCTCTTGTTCTCCCGCTGATAGCCGGCCAGCACCGGGGCGAGCGCTTCAGCGTATGACGCGACGAACTCTTCCGCGCCCTCGGCTCCCAGCACAAACTCGCTCACTTCCGGATCGAGACCCGTGAGCGGCTTCAGCTCGCTGATCCAGAACGGATTGGGAAGGAATCGCATGTCGGCGACCATGTCAGCGTCCGCGGGTAGGCCGTACTTGAAGCCGAAGCTCACGATGGTGACCTGCACGCCGGGGCTGTCGGCTTCCGCAAACTTCTCGGCGATGCTCGTCGACAGCTGGTGGATGTTGAGGTCCGACGTGTCCAGGACGATATCGCTGGTCTCGCGAAGGGACTCGAGGCGCTTACGCTCCCGCGCGATCCCGTCGAGCAGTGTGCCCTCGTTCTGCAGCGGATGTGGCCGGCGAACCTGCTCGAAGCGTCGCACGAGCACGGCATCCGTTGCGTCGAGAAACAGCACGCGCACGCGCGCGTTGGTGCGCAGTTCCTGGAGTGCTTCGAGCACGTCGGTGAACAGCTTGCCACCGCGGATGTCGACGATCGCCGCGATCTTCGGCAGCGAACCGCTCGCGCGCTCCGCGAGGTCGACGAGCGGCCGCAGCATCTGCGGTGGCAGGTTGTCGACGACGTACCAGCCCAGATCCTCGAGCGCGTTTCCTACCGTTGAACGACCAGCGCCGGACATTCCAGTGACCACCAGCAGGTCCTGGCGTTCGCTGTCCTTGGTCATGCCTGTCCTTGGTGTGCGCGTTGCTCGAACCGCCAGTTTATCCGCGCAATCGACGGCGTGGACGCTCTAGCCGTTGTCGGGATTCAGATTCACGACGGCTGGCACGCCAAACATAAGTCGAGACTTCGTCATGGCTCTAGCTTCGCAGTTGCTTGTAGATTTGGCGAGCCAAAATCGCGCCAACTCCCTTCACTTCTGCGATCGCCTCGGGGTCCGCCGCTCGGAGTCGCGTCACCGATCCGAAGTGCTTCAGGATCTGCTTGACCCTCGCGGGACCGAGCCCGGGGATGTCCGAGAGGGCCGAACTGACATCGCTGGACCTGCGTTGCCGCTGATAGGTAATTGCGAACCGGTGCGCCTCATCCCGGATGCGCTGGATCATGAACAGAGCGTCGCTGTTTCGTGGCAGGATGACCGGGTAGTCGGAGTCCGGAAGCCAGATCTCCTCCAATCGTTTCGCGATGCCGCACAGGGTGATGCCGGTCACCCCGGCATCGTCCATCGCGCGCTTCGCTGCGGCGACCTGCGGCTGGCCGCCATCCACAATGAGCAGGTTGGGGCGGTAGGCGAATCGCCGGCGCGGTGTGCCCTCTGCGTCGGCCAGCTCGTCCGCCTCAGCCTGGCGCGCGCCATCCTCGTCCAGGTGAGCAAGACGGCGATGGAGCGTCTGGTAAATCGACTCTGTGTCATCGGTCGACTCCGGGATACTGAACCGGCGGTACTGGTCCTTGCGCGGCAGGCCATCCTCGAACACGACCATGGATGCGACGATGTTCGTGCCGCTGAGGTGAGAGACGTCGTAGCACTCCATGCGTAGCGGAGCCTCGGACATGTCGAGCGCTTCCTGGATGTCGGCCAGGGCCTGCGACCGCGCGGTGAAGTCACCGCTGCGCCGCGTCTTGTAGAGCACGAGCGCGTTCTTCGCGTTAGTCCCCACGGTCAGGGCCAGAGCCGCCTTTTCGCCGCGCTGCGCGGTCTTCAGCGACACTTTGGTCGCCGTCAGGTTTGCCCCGACCCGCAGAGTCGAGAGCCACTGCTCGAGCTCGATGGAGTCGTCCGGCAGTACAGGGACGACCACCTCGCGCGGCGGCGCATCCTCGCCGCTGTAGGCGTTGTGAAGAACGCTTTCGACCAGTTCCGGGAGTTCGACATCCAGCTCCTTGTCGACTACCCAGCTCTTGACGCCGCGGATGCGCCCACCGCGAACGATGAACTGCTGGACCGCGGCGGCAAGCTCGTCGTGGGCGATCCCGAAGAAGTCGGTGTCGATGTCCTCGGAGAGCACAACGGCATTCCTGGACATCGCCGTGTTCATCGCCCCGAGTTGATCGCGGTACCGTGCGGCCGCCTCATAGTCCTGGTCTGCCGATGCGGCTTTCATTCTCCGCTCGAGATCGCCAACGAATTTGGAGTCGTTGCCGGACATGAAGGACGCGAAGTCGACGGCGATTGACTTGTGGTCTTCCTTGCTGATCCGCCCGACGCAGGGAGCCGCGCATTTGCCGATGTCGCCGAGCAGGCAGGGTCTGCCGGTCTGCTGTGCCCGCTTGTAGGTCGCATCGGTGCAACTGCGCATGGGGAAGGCCTTGAGGAGCGTATCGACCGTCTCCCGGATCGCCCAGACCCGCGAATACGGACCAAAATAGCGCGCTCCAGAGATCTTCCGGTTACGGGTCACGATCACCCGCGGAACGTCCTCCTGCAGTGTGATTGCCAGGTATGGATATGACTTGTCGTCGCGAAACTGGACGTTGAACGGTGGATCGAACTCGTTGATCCAGGTAAATTCCAGCTGGAGCGCCTCGAACTCATTCCCGACCACGGTCCATTCGACGGATGCGGCCGAGGTGACCATGCTCCTCGTGCGCTGGTGCAGGTTGCGAAGCGGCGCGAAGTAATTGCTCAGTCGGGAACGAAGGTTTTTGGCCTTGCCCACGTAGAGAACACGGCCCGTCGCATCCCGAAAACGGTAAACCCCGGGCGAGGTGGGGATCTCCCCCGCCTTGGGTCGGTAACTCACCGTGTCGGCCATGACCGCAGTCTTTCGTGAACGTGTGAACTGAGAACTTATGAACGGAGAACGTGTGAACTGAACGTGCCGGCTTAGGTGCTCGCACCCGCCGCAAGCAGCTCCGGGCTCAGTATCTCGCGTAGGAACGCTCCGGTGTAGCTGTCGGGGTTCTCCGCGACGTCTTCCGGGGTACCGATGGCGATCACCTGGCCGCCGCCCGCACCACCCTCGGGGCCAAGGTCGATGACCCAGTCGGCGGACTTGATCACGTCCAGGTTGTGCTCGATGACGATCACGGTGTTGCCCTTGTCGACCAGTCCGTTCAGGACGATGAGGAGCTTGCGGACATCCTCGAAGTGAAGACCGGTGGTCGGCTCATCCAGCACGTAAACGCTCTTGCCGGTCGCCCTGCGCTGCAGTTCGGTAGCGAGCTTGACGCGCTGCGCCTCTCCCCCGGACAGTGTCGTCGCGCTCTGCCCCAGACGCACGTAGCCGAGCCCGACCTCGACCAGCGTCTTCAGGTAGCGGTGGATGCCCGTGATGGCCTCGAAGAAGTCGGCGGCCTCCGCAATCGGCATGTCCAGGACTTCCGCGATGTTCTTGCCCTTGTAGTGGACGGTGAGCGTGTCGCGGTTGTACCTGGCCCCACCGCACACCTCGCAGGCCACGTACACGTCGGGAAGGAAGTTCATCTCGATCGTGATCGTGCCATCTCCTGCGCAGTTCTCGCAGCGCCCGCCCTTGACGTTGAAGCTGAAGCGGCCGGGGAGATAGCCGCGCGCCTTCGCTTCTGCCGTCTCCGAGAACAGCGTTCTGATCTTGTCGAACACCCCCGTGTACGTGGCGGGGTTGGATCGCGGCGTGCGCCCGATCGGCGCCTGGTCGACGTGCACCACCTTGTCGAGCAGGTCGAGCCCGGAGACGCGAGTGTGCCGCCCGGGGATCTGCCGTGCACCGTTGAGCTCGTTGGCGAGCACCTTGTACAGGATGTCGTTGATGAGTGACGACTTACCCGAGCCGCTGACGCCGGTGACCGCCGTAAACACGCCCAGAGGGAAGCTCACATCGATGTCACGCAGGTTGTTGGCCTTCGCCCCGTGCACGGTGAGTTGCCGCTCGGCGAAAACCGGGCGCCGCTCGGTGGGAGTCTCGATTGCCAGCCGCCCGGACAGATAGTCGCTCGTCAGCGAACGCGTGTTGGTCAGGAGCGATTCATAGGAGCCGGAGTGTACGACCTCTCCGCCGAGCTCGCCGGCCCCCGGGCCGATGTCGACAATCCAGTCCGCCGTGCGGATGGTGTCTTCGTCGTGCTCGACGACGATCAGGGTGTTGCCGAGATCCTTGAGTTTGACCAGCGTCTCAATGAGTCTGCGGTTGTCGCGCTGGTGCAGACCGATGCTGGGCTCATCAAGCACGTACAGGACGCCGGTCAGACCCGAGCCGATCTGGGTCGCCAGCCGGATGCGCTGCGCCTCACCGCCGCTCAGCGTCGCTGCCGCTCGCGACAGGTCCAGGTAGCTGAGCCCCACCTCGATCAGGAACTCGAGCCGCAGCCGAACCTCTCGCAGAACCGCGGCAGCGATGTGCGCCTCGCGATCGGTGAGCGTCATTGCCGCCATGAACGAGTGGGTGTTCACGAGACTCAACTCGCAGACATCCGAGATCGAGAAACCGTTGATCGTCACCGCGAGAACCTCGGGCTTGAGGCGTTTGCCGTGGCAGACGGGACACGGAGTTTCGCGAAGGTAGCTGAGGTAGCGCTGCTTTGACCACTCGGATTCGGCCTCGAGATTCTTGCGCTGGATGTACGGGATGACGCCCTCGAAGCCGGTCGTGTACTTCATCTCGCGACCGAACCGGTTGCGCCAGCGGACCGTGACCTCGAAGTTGTTGCCGTTCAGGATCGCGCTCTGGACTTCATCGGACAGTTCGCCCCACGGCGTATCCAGCGAGAAGTCCAGATCGTCCGCAAGGCCCTGGAGCAGCCGCTCGAAGTATTGCGCGACACCTTTGCCGGACTGCGCCCACGGGAGAATCGCGCCGTCACGAAGACTCACCGAGCCATCCGCGATCAGGAGGTCGGCATCCACTGTCATCTTCGTGCCGAGGCCGGAACATTCTGGACACGCACCGAATGGCGCGTTGAACGAGAACGTTCTCGGCTCGACCTCCGTCAGCTGGAGCGGATGCCCGTTCGGGCAGGAGAGCTTTTCCGAGAAGTTGCGCCAGGCGGCGTCTCCCTCCTCATCAATGAAGTTGATCGCAACCAGCCCATCGGTCAGCCGAAGTGCCGTCTCGAGTGAATCGGTGAGCCTGGTCAGGATGTCGTCAGCCGCGACGAGCCGGTCGACGATGACCGAGATATCGTGCTTGATCTGCTTTTTGAGGATGGGCGGCTCGCTCAGCTGAATCTGCTCGCCGTCGACGATCGCTCGCGAATAACCGCCGGCGGCAAGCGACTGGAACAGATCGACGAACTCGCCCTTTTTCTGCGAGATGACCGGGCTCGCGATCTGGTAGCGCGTCCCCGTCGGCAGCTCCATGAGTTGATCGGCGATCTGCTGTACGGTCTGGCGCTCAATCTTCTCGCCGCAGATCGGGCAGTGCGGGATACCGATCCTCGCCCAGAGGAGTCGCATGTAGTCGTAGATTTCGGTGATCGTGCCGACGGTCGAACGCGGATTGCGGTTGGTCGACTTCTGGTCGATCGAGACCGCGGGGCTCAGCCCCTCGATAAAGTCGACGTCCGGTCGATCCACCTGGCCGAGGAACTGACGCGCATAGGCGGACAGCGACTCGACGTAGCGGCGCTGACCCTCCGCGAAGATGGTGTCGAACGCGAGCGAGGACTTTCCGGAGCCGGAAAGCCCGGTGAATACGACGAGTGAGTCACGAGGGATTTCGAGATCGACATCCTTCAGGTTGTGGACACGGGCACCACGCACTTTAAGCAACGCCGCGTTGAGCTTCGCTGAGCCTGGCACAGATGAAATCGACACTCTCTACAGTCTACGGAAGCCACCGACATTGGGCCGGTGTGGTTCGCTCAGCGCGCAGTGCGAGCGCCTCAGTGGTTGAATGCGTCCTCACACAGAGCGCCCTCGTTCTTGGCAATGGCTGCGGGCAAGGTATCGACGAGCTCACTGGCATCGACATTAAGCTGGATGCCGCAGTACTTGTCACCCTTGACCGAATACAACTGTGGAACGCCTCCGCTGAGCTCGCTTACGTTGTACGAGGCCTTGTCGCCGATCCCCGACAGTGGGGTGACAGCCCCAAGGTTGACGTCACTGCCCGTGAAGTGTGCGTACTGGCTCGCTCCATCGACGCCGATGACGGTAATGAGAATGTTGTCGCCCTCGAGAGTCTCAACTTTTGACCCCGTGACACCGGCGTTCTTACCGATGCCGTACCAACAATCGATTCCACCGGCGCTGTCGGAACCGGCAATGAAGGGGGTGCCAATTGGCACGTTGACGAGCGCCTTGAAGGCCTCGACCGTGAACTGATCACACGAGGGCTTCCCCGCAGACCCGGGCGATGCACCAGCCGAACCGCTCGAGTTTGACGCCGCCGGTGACGAGCCAGCAACGGTAGCGGTGCTTGCCGGCGCACAGCCAGCGAGTGAGCCCGTGGCGAGAACTGCAGCGCCCAGCAGGAGGATTGAAAGTCGAAGTCGGGATGCTGTGGTCATAGCGCTGCCTCTCGAATTAAGTACCGTGCTGATCGACGGAAATCCGCTCGGTCGGGCGAGGCTAGCCCTGCGTGGATTGCCTCACCCGACCTGACGAGATATACACGATCGCGAATCCCGGCCATGATGGGCTTCTCCCCGTGCACAGTTCAAGTGTGTTCGGGGGCCGTAACGTCTACGTAACGCCGCCGTACTTCTACCGCAGGTGACCCGCACTGACCATTTGCCGAAGTTCCTTCTTCAACTCGGATACCTCATCGCGCAGCCGGGCCGCGAGTTCAAACTTCAGCTCGCCCGCTGCCTCAAGCATCTGCTCGTTCAGGTCGGCGATGATCCGCTCGAGGTCGTTGCCACCCGCGGCGGCAAGCCCCTCGAAGCCGCTTTCACGCCGAAGGTTTGGCGTGGGCGCACGCTTCTTACCGTCTTTTCCGCCCCGCGTCGAGTTGAGCAGTTGGGCGGTGTCCGCCCCTTCCCGGAGCAGCGCGTCGGTGATGTCGGCGATCTTCTTACGCAGCGGCTGGGGATCCACACCGCGTTCGAGGTTGTAGGCGACCTGCTTTTCGCGGCGTCGATTGGTCTCCTCGATTGCCTGCGCCATGGAGTCGGTGAGCACGTCCGCATACATGTGGACCTCGCCGGAGACGTTTCGCGCCGCTCGACCGATGGTCTGAATGAGCGACGTGGATGACCGAAGGAAGCCCTCTTTGTCGGCGTCGAGAATCGCGACCAGCGAAACCTCGGGAAGGTCGAGTCCCTCGCGAAGAAGGTTGATCCCGACGAGGACGTCGTAGACGCCCTGCCGCAGTTCGGTCAGCAGTTCCACCCGGCGAAGCGTGTCGACATCGGAGTGGAGGTAGCGCACCCTCACGCCAGCTTCGCCCAGGAAGTCCGTGAGTTCTTCCGCCATCTTCTTGGTCAGGGTCGTGACGAGTATTCGTTCGTTTTTCTCGACGCGGATGCGAATCTGTTCAAGCAGGTCATCGATCTGACCCTTGGATGGCTTGACGACGATCTGCGGGTCGATCAGGCCCGTGGGCCGAATAATCTGCTCGACCACCGAATCCGTGATCCCGCGCTCGTATCGTCCCGGCGTCGCCGACAGGTAGACCTTCTGGCCGACCCGGTCGAGGAACTCCTCCCACTTGAGCGGCCGGTTGTCGAGAGCGCTGGGCAGCCGGAAGCCGTGCTCGACCAGGGTGCGCTTTCTGGAGGCATCGCCCTCGTACATCGCACCGATCTGCGGCACCGTCACGTGCGACTCGTCGATGACGACGAGGAAGTCTTCCGGAAAGTAGTCGAGCAGGCAGTTCGGAGCTTCGCCCGGAGAACGGCCATCGATGTGCCTCGAATAGTTCTCGATTCCGCTGCAGAACCCGATTTGCTCCATCATTTCGATGTCGAAGGTCGTGCGCATCCGAAGGCGCTGTGCCTCGAGCAGCTTGCCCTGGCGCTCGAGTTCTGCCAGCCGCTCCCCCAGCTCCTCCTTGATCGTGACGATGGCCTTTCGCATCGTCTCGGTGCTGGCTGCATAGTGAGTCGCGGGGAAGACAGAAACGGAATCCATCTTCTTGAGCACCTCGCCGGTCAGCGGGTGCAGCGCGTAGATCGCTTCGATTTCGTCGCCGAAGAGCTCGACCCGGATCGCGTGCTCCTCGTACACGGGAATGATTTCGATGGTGTCGCCGCGGACGCGGAACTTGCCGCGTGAGAAGTCGACGTCGTTTCGTTGGTATTGCATGTTCACGAACTGGCGGATGAGGTGGTCGCGGCCGACGTTCTCCCCCACCCGGAGTGCGACCATCGCGCCGAGATATTCCTCCGCCGCGCCGAGGCCATAGATGCAGGACACCGTTGAGACCACGATGACGTCGCGACGCGACAGCAGCGAGTTCGTCGTCGAGTGACGGAGGCGTTCGACTTCTGCGTTGATCGAGGAGTCCTTCTCGATGAAGGTGTCGGTCTGGGGAACGTAGGCTTCAGGCTGGTAATAGTCGTAGTAGCTGACGAAGTATTCGACGGCGTTGTTGGGCATCAGTTCGCGAAACTCGTTGGCGAGCTGGGCCGCGAGGGTCTTGTTGTGCGCCAGCACGAGCGTTGGCCGCTGCACCTGCTCGATCAGCCAGGCGGTCGTCGCGGACTTGCCGGTTCCGGTGGCGCCGAGAAGGACGACATCCGTTTCGCCGGCATTAATTCTGCCCACCAGTTCGGCGATGGCCTGGGGCTGGTCGCCACTGGGGACGTACTCGCTGATGACCTCGAACGGCCGAACGGCGCGAGTGGGTTGCATTACTCCAGCTTAGGCAGCCGCTCCGACACTCGCTCGGCCTTGCGTGACGAAAGCGACGCCCACAGGTCATCCACCTGGCGGAGCGTGTCGGTCATTGTTCCATTGCTGTCTATGACGATGTCGGCGAGCATCAAACGGTCCTCGTCGGAGGCCTGTGCACGAACCCGGCTCTCCGCCTCCTGGCGACTCATGTTTCGCAACTCGACCATTCGGTCGATGCGAGTCTGGATGTCGGCCTGGACGACCACGACAAGGTCGAAGTCCATCGGACGGTCGGCCGCTGCCTCGGCAAGCAGCGGAACGTCGTAGATGATCACGACGTCTGGATCCGCCGCAACGGCCCGCTGAAAGAGTTCGATCGCTCGCTTCCAGATCGCGGGGTGAGTTATCGCGTTGAGCTGTTCGCGCTTGTCCGCATCGGCGAAGATGATGGCGCCGAGCGCCGGGCGATTGAGCGCCCCGTCCGCCGAAATCACTGATGGTCCGAAAACCCGCTCAACCTCGGCGAGGCCCGGGGTTCCCGGCTCGAGCACCTCACGGGCGAGCACGTCGGCATCCACCAGGACGGCGCCCAGCTCGACGAGGCGGTGCGCCACGGTCGACTTGCCCGACGCGATTCCCCCCGTCAGACCGATCAGCTTCATGCGTAAACCCTACTAACGTGAAATGGCCGGCAACCCGAAGGTCGCCGGCCATTTCTTGCGAACTGACTAGTTGCCGGTTCGTAGTCCGAAGGACTAGTTGCCGGTGCTGAGCTTCTCGCGCAGAGCCGCAAGCGACTCGTCATCGGCGAGAGTGCCGGCCGACGACGACTCAGAATCGTCACTCGAGAACGAGGATGCGCCGGCCGGAACACCGGTGGATGGCTGATCTTCTTCGAGGGCGGCAGCAGCGACCTGCTTCTTGTGCGACTCCCAGCGAGCCTGGGCGGCAGCATAGTCCTGCTCCCACTTCTCGCGCTGGGTCTCGAAGCCGTCGCGCCACTCGTTGGTCTCTGGGTCGAATCCGTCCGGGTACTTATAGTTGCCCGCATCGTCGTACTCGGTGAGCATTCCGTAGAGGGCCGGGTCGAACTCGGTGCCATCGGGGTCGACGCCCTCGTTGGCCTGCTTGAGGCTCAGTGAGATCCGGCGACGCTCGAGGTCGATGTCGATGACCTTCACGAAGACCTCGTCGCCGACCGAGACAACCTGCTCGGCGAGCTCAACATGCTTGCCGGACAGCTCGGAGATGTGAACGAGTCCCTCGATGCCCTCGGCGACGCGAACGAACGCGCCGAACGGAACGAGCTTGGTGACCTTTCCCGGGGCGACCTGGCCGATCGCGTGCGTACGCGCGAACACCTGCCACGGATCTTCCTGGGTGGCCTTGAGGGAGAGCGAAACGCGCTCGCGGTCGAGGTCCACCTCGAGGATCTCCACGGTGACCTCCTGGCCAACCTCGACGACCTCAGAGGCGTGCTCGATGTGCTTCCACGACAGCTCGGAGACGTGAACGAGTCCGTCAACGCCGCCCAGGTCGACGAACGCGCCGAAGTTGACGATCGACGAAACGACACCCTTGCGAACCTGGCCCTTGGCGAGGTTACCGAGGAACGACGTGCGGCTTTCGCTCTGCGTCTGCTCGAGCAAAGCGCGGCGTGAAAGCACAACGTTGTTGCGGTTCTTGTCGAGCTCGAGAATCTTCGCCTCGATGTCCTGGCCGAGGTACGGCGTGAGGTCACGAACACGACGAAGCTCGATGAGCGACGCAGGCAGGAAGCCGCGGAGGCCGATGTCGACGATGAGTCCGCCCTTGACGACTTCGATGACCGAACCGGTCACGATGCCGTCGGCATCCTTGATCTTCTCAACGTCGCCCCACGCACGCTCGTACTGTGCGCGCTTCTTGGACAGGATCAGACGACCCTCCTTGTCCTCCTTCTGGAGAACGAGAGCCTCGACCAGGTCGCCGACCTGAACGACCTCGGTGGGGTCGACGTCGTGCTTGATGGAAAGTTCACGCGAGGGGATTACGCCCTCGGTTTTGTAACCGACGTCGAGGAGAACCTCGTCACGGTCGATCTTGACGACGGTTCCTTCGATCAGGTCACCGTCATTGAAAAACTTGAGGGTTTTTTCGACCGCGGCAAGGAAATCTTCAGCAGATCCGATGTCGTTGATGGCAACCTGCTTGGGTGCCCCGCTTTTCTTTGTAGCGTCGGTCGTTACGAGTGTCATGTAGTTGTTGCTCCGATATGGACATAGTCAGGCCACCGACTACGAAACTGCTTGTTTTGTGTGTCTGCGTCTAAAAGACACAGTCGCCGATGGCAGGCGAATAGAAGTCGCAATTGCGACATTCCAGCTTAGCCGACTCCGTCTACCCGCACCAACACGGTGGCCATGTACTCAAACTCGGTCTCATAGACGTGTGCGGACTTCACGATGAAGTCGAGCCGCCCGACCGGAACACCCAGCGAGGATGCCACGTGCTCCTGCAACCAGGCGAGTTCGACGAGATTCCCGTAACCCTTGGCACCGAAGTCGATGCTGTGGGCGTAGACGACCTGCTCGAGTGCGCCGTCGCGAATCCAGAAATCGAGAACGCTGACGCACGGGATGTAGGTCGTGTCGAGCAGCGGTTCAAATGTCGTGATGGTGGCCGAGCGCGAGGTGGGGTCAGCCCTCAGCCTCTCGATCACCCACTCCACCTGGTCGCGGCCGACGGCGCCATAGTCGAACAGCCGGCTGGCGTAGCTGCGCGCGTCGCCAAGCTCAGGAACGAGCGAGTGATCGGTGAAGTTGGCGTGCATCCACTGCAGTCGAGCCGCGTCGCCGTGTTCCCGCACGATCGCGTCGCGGGTATGCGGAGAGTCGACGGTGATCGTTACTCGCGGGACCTCGAGAACGGGCAGGTCGTCGTACCGGCTCGGGGCGCCCTGGCTCAGGATGCGCCGAGCGATCCCGAGCCAGGCTTCACCGATAGTCGCGGTGTGCACGGCGGTACCCGATGGTGCTTCGATCACGTGAGCAGGGCATCCTTCAGGGTGTCGAGGCCGACGCCGCCCAGATCCAGCGCCTTCTTGTGGAACGCCTTCGGACTGAACGCCGCGCCCTCGCGTGCCTTGTACTCGTCGCGAATCTGCTCCCAGATGCGCTGGCCGACCTTGTACGACGGAGCCTGTCCGGGCCAGCCGAGGTAACGATTAACCTCGAAGCGGACGAATTCGGCATTCATATTGACGTTTTTGCCCATGAAGTCGAACGCGTAGTCCCCCGTCCACGGCCCCTTGCCGTCGGGGCGCCGCTTTTCGAGGTGCACGCCGATGTCGAGAACGACCCTGGCCGCGCGCATCCTTTGGCCGTCCAGCATGCCGAGGCGATCGGCTGGGTCATCGAGGTAGCCCAGTTCCTCCATCAGCCGCTCCGCGTACAGGGCCCAGCCCTCCGCGTGCCCTGACGTCCCCGCGAGCAACCTGCGATAGCTGTTGAGCGTTGCGCGGTTGTACACGGACTGGGCGATCTGCAGGTGATGGCCGGGAACCCCCTCGTGGTACACGGTCGTCAGCTCGCGCCAGGTGTCGAACTCCGTCACGCCCTCTGGAACCGACCACCACATCCGCCCGGGTCGCGAGAAATCGTCGGTCGGACCGGTGTAGTAGATGATTCCGGTATGACTGGGCGCGATCATGCATTCGAGCTTGCGGACCTTGTCCGGGATGTCGAAGTGCGTCTTCCCCAGCTCCTCGATGGCGCGATCGCTTGTCTGCTGCATCCACTGCTGGAGCGCTTCGGTGCCGTGCAGCTTGCGCGACGGGTCGTTACCGAGAAACTCGATAGCCTCCTCGACGGATGCCCCTGGCTTGATCTCATTGGCGATGCTGGTCTGCTCATCGACCATGCGCTGGAGTTCCTCGACGCCCCATTCGTAGGTTTCGTCGAGGTCGACCGTCGCGCCCAGGAAGTAGCGTGACGCGACCGCGTAGAGGTCGCGTCCAACCGCATCCTTGTCGCCCGCTACCGGGAGCAGCTCCTTCTCGAAGAAGTCGGCGAGAGCCGCGTACGCGTTCGCAGACTTCAGGGCACCGCCCTGCAGGTCCTTGTTCAGGGAATCCGGGATGCCGGAAGCGCCCGCAACCAGTTCGGTGAAGAGACCGTCGGGGTCGGCAGTCGTGCGCGACTGGAGGATGACTTCGAGTACCTGCCGCTTGGCCGGAACGACTCCCTTTTCGATGCCGAGTCGAAGCGTCTCGATGTACTGGTCGACCGCGACCGGCGCGGAATTCAGTCGGGACGAAATATTGGCCCAGTCCGCCTCGGTGTCGGTGGGCATGATGTCGTAGGTCTCGCGAAAGGTCTGGACGGGAGAGGCCAGGACGTTCACGTCTCGCAGTGGGAAGTTTAGGTCGTGCTTCTCGAGGTCGAGTCGAAGCGTCGAGAGCAGGTCATCCTTCGTCACAGCATCGACGTCGTCCTGTGGCTCGACGGGCGACAGCTCCGCGATAACCGCCTTCGCCGCGTCCGCCATTGCATCGTGCCCGGCCGGCGAAAAGTCGTCCCACTTTCCGAGCTTGCCTCGATCGAGCCCGATGTAGGTCGCCAGAGTCGGACTGAGGTCTGCGAGCGTTTCCACCCATTTGTTTGCGATCGTGTCGATCGGTGTTGGAACGCGCTCTGCGGGAGAATTTTCGTCAACGGTCATTGGGAAAGCCTAGAACAGCCCTCTGACCGAACGGCAAGAATCGGCGTGCAGCTAAGTTGCGAGAAGCAGCCGTGCCTCGTCGGCTGTCGTTGCTTCGCGCAACGATGTTGCGCGGCCGTTGTCGAGCAGCGCAATCGCCAGCTGGCTGAGCAGGGTGATATATCGCCGTCCGTGAGCTGCGATTGCGATCACGAGAGTCACCGGCTGACCCGCCCAGTCCACGGGTTCGGCCAGGCGCAGCAGGCTGAGTCCCTCACTCTTGACATCGACTTTCGCGGTCAGGGTGCCGTGCGGTATTGCAATTCCGTCGCCGACATAGGTGGAGACGACCAGTTCACGTTCGAGCATCTGGTCGATATAGCCCGGGTCGACTGCGCCCGCCTGCGCGAGCAGCGCGCCGGCCTGACGGATGGCATCGTCGCGTCCGGCGACCTTCGCGTTGAGCACAATCGACGAGGTCGGCAACAGAATCTGAAGCTCGTCGATGGTTGGAGCCATGCCGTAAATCTACCGTCGCCCGCGCGACCGGGTCGCGCAAAGTCAGTGCGCGGCCTCGTCCCAGTTGTCCCCCGTGCCGATCTGAACGTCGAGCGGAACCCTCAGATCTGCGGCGTGGCCCATCCGGTCCCGCACGATCGCCGTCACGGCGTCGAGTTCGCCTGTCGCGACCTCGAAAACCAGTTCGTCGTGTACCTGCATCAGCATGTTGGAGTCGAGACCGCCGCCGCGCAGGTCCTCCGCTATGCCGAGCATCGCGATTTTGAGGATGTCGGCAGCGGAACCCTGGATCGGCGCGTTGAGCGCAGCGCGTTCTGCATTCTCGCGCAAGACCCGGTTGTTCGAGGTGAGGTCGCCGAATGGCCGTCGCCGGCCGAAAATCGTCTCGGTATAGCCGTCGATTCGCGCCTGCTCCACGACGTTGCGCAGATAGTCGCGTACCGCGCCGAACCGGAGGAAATAGTCCGCCATCAGCTGTTTCGCCTCGGACGACTCGATCCGCAGCTGCTTGCTCAGCCCGAACGCGCTGAGACCGTACGCCAGCCCGTAGGACATCGCCTTGACCTTCGTGCGCATGATCGGAGTGACGTCGGCCGGTTCGACACCGAAGATGCGCGAACCAACGAAACGGTGCAGGTCTTCGCCCTCGTTGAAGGCGAGGATGAGGCCTTCATCACCTGATAGGTGCGCCATGATGCGCATCTCGATCTGCGAATAATCGGCGGTAAGCATGGTCTCGAACCTGGCACCGCGGCTGTCCTTTCCCACACAGAAAGCCGTACGAATCTCGCGGCCCACTGATGTCTTGACCGGGATGTTCTGAAGGTTGGGGTCGTTCGAGGAGATGCGACCGGTGCTGGTTCCGGTCTGGTCGTAGGTGGTGTGGATGCGGCCGTCCGACCCAAGCCCCCGCTCGAGAGTTTCGATGATTTGCTTGAGCTTTGTCGCATCGCGATGCTGCAGCAGAAGGTCGAGGAATGGATGGGGAGCCTGGTCTTGGAGGTCGGCGAGGGACGCGGCATCCGTCGAGAAACCGGTCTTGTTCGATCGGGTCTTCGGCATCCCCAACTCTTCGAAGAGCACCTGCTGAAGCTGCTTGGGCGATCCGAGATTCACCTCGTGCCCGATCTCTGCGTATGCTCTCGTCGCGAGTTCTGCCGTGCTCTCGGTCAGCGACGCATTCAGCCGGGCGAGCACGTTCGCGTTGACGGTAACCCCCGTGGTCTCCATGCCCGCGAGAACAGGAACGAGCGGCAACTCGATGGTCTCGAGAACGCGAAGGGATCCCGCGTCGAGCCTTTCGGCGAGATACAGCGACAGGCGCAGTACGTACCAGGCCTCCGTTGCCGGACTGGCCGCCTCAACATCGGGTACCAGCTGATTCGGATCCGCTCGCGGCAGCGACTCTGACAGGAAGTAATACACCTGGTCGACGAGGTCCTGATTTTTTCCGCCCGGCTTCAGCAGCCAGGCCGCCAGCGTGGTGTCGAAGGCGATGCCGTTCAACTCGAGACCGGACTGCTGCAGCCATTTAAGCTCACGTTTCGAGTCGAACAGGTACTTGGGCGCGCTGCTGAGCAGCCACTCCTCGAGGGCGACGTAATCGGGGCGCCCTGCTGCCCACGGCACAAACGCCGAATCGGTCTCGCTGGCTATACCGAGACCCGTGACGCCCCCCGAGGTGAATTCGACGCGCAACCCCAGGGGTTTTGTACCCTTTGCCGACTGGGTGTCGAGCCATTTGGCCAGTTCCTCGTCGACCATCGTGCGCACGGTCGGCGCGCCGTTGCCGGTATCGTCGAGCAGTGCATCGGTCGCGTCGTCGTCGGCGCCATCCTGGGCCGCGATCTTGAGAACCCGTTCCTGAAGTGTGCGGAACTGCAGTCGATCGAACACGTCACGGATGGCCGCGGCGTTCATCGGCTTGCGCTCGAGGTCTGTCGGCCCGTACGGAAGGTCGAGATCCGTCAGCAGATGGTTGAGTTTGCGATTTCGCAACGCGCGATCCTGCTGGTCACGCAGGTTCTGCCCGACCACTCCCCCGATTTCGTCGGCGTGCTCAAGTACACCGGAGAGGCTGCCGTACTGCGTGATCCACTTGACCGCGGTCTTTTCGCCCACCTTGTCAATGCCGATCAGGTTGTCGCTGGTCTCGCCGACGAGGGCCGCGATGTCGGGGTACTGGTGCGGCTCGATTCCGTAGCGTTCGAACACGGTGTCCCGGTCGTAGCGTTTGAGTTCGGAGACGCCGCGAGCATTCGGATACAACAGGGTGACGTTGTCGTCGATCATCTGGATTGCGTCGCGATCACCGGAGACCACGAAGACATTGAATCCCTCGGCGGATCCGCGATGGGCAAGGGTGGCGAGGATGTCGTCCGCCTCGTAGTCCTCCTTCGAGAGCGTCGGAATGCTCATCGCATGGAGTGCCTCTTCGAGCAGCGGTATCTGGCCAACGAACTCGGGCGGCGTCGCATCCCGGGTGCCCTTGTATTCGGGGTATTCGCGCGTGCGAAACGAGTACCGCGAAATGTCGAACGCGACAGCGACGTGCGTTGGCTTCTCGTTCGCGAGGAGGTTGATGAGCATCGAAATGAAGCCGTGGATCGCGTTGGTGTGCTGCCCGTCTCGGGTGACGAAACTGTCGACCGGAAGGGCGTAAAACGCGCGGAATGCCAGCGAATGGCCGTCGATGACCATGAGGGTAGGCTTTTTGGAGTCCGTCACTTTAGTCAGCCTAGTGCGCACGACCGACGATGATTCGGCCTCAAGAAAGCAGCAAATGACGACTTATCCAGACGATCTCGACCCCGAACTCTACAGCCGACTGATCGAGTCCCGCGGTGGTCCACTCACCGACAAGATGGGTATCGAATTCCTGGAACTCGGCGCCGAACGCTCGGTGGCCAGAATGCCGGTCGAGGGAAACACCCAGGTCATCGGGCTTCTCCACGGTGGGGCCCACGTCGTGCTCGCCGAGTCCCTCGGGTCGATCTCGTCGGCCATCCACGCGGGTCCGGGACGCTACGCGGTCGGGATCGAAATCAACGCAACGCACAGCCGGGCAATCACAGAAGGCTGGGTAACCGGGACCTGCACCGCGATCGTGCTCGGCAGGACCCTGGCGACCCATGAGATCGTCATGACGGACGACCAGGGCCGGCGACTTTCCACGGTTCGCATGACCAACATGCTCAGAGACCAGTGAGTCCGGAGCCAGCGCGGCACAGCGAGCTCCACAACCTTCACGACCTGGGCGGTATTGCGACTCCTGGTGGGGAAATCCGGCCCGGTCGTCTGTTCCGCTCGGCAAACCCGGACGACCTGTCGGCGTCTGGCTGGCTCGAGGTGCACGCCCACGGGATACGCACGATCGTCGATCTACGAAACGACTACGAAGTTTCGCCCTCGACATCTCGTCCGGCTGATCTGGCGATCGTGCGATGCCCCATCGAGGACCAGTCGGATGACGAGTTCATGGCCGTCTGGGGCGACCGGCTCGGCTCTCCCGAGTATTATCCAGCAGTCCTGCGGCGCTGGCCGAAACTGGTGTCAGACGCGGTTGGCGCGATAGCGGATGCGGCGCCGGGCGGCGTCCTGGTCCACTGCATGGCCGGGCGAGATCGAACGGGAATGATCACCGCGATGATCCTGGAACTCCTGGGGGTCGAACGCGACGCGATTGCTCAGAACTATGCGCGCAGCGTCAGGGAGATCGACGCCTGGTGGCGAATCCATGGTGGCCCGCAGGGTTCGATGACGGACTCGGAGCTGGACGATTTCGCCCGCATCGCCGCCGTCCAGCTGAACGACTTTCTTGACGACGTACCCGTTCGCGAGTACCTGGTGGGAGCCGGCATGACCTCAGCGCAGCTTGCGCGCATCAACTCACGTCTGCTGGACGCCTGACCTCATGGTTACTTCTTGGCAGAGAGCTGTTCGATGATGGCCTGCGACACGTCATGCATGGTCAGGCGGCGATCCATGGATGCCTTCTGGATCCAGCGGAACGCTTCCGGCTCGGTCAGTCCCATCTTCTCGTTCAGGAGACCCTTGGCGCGATCGACGAGCTTGCGGGTCTCGAATCGCTCAACGAGATCAGTGACCTCGGCCTCGAGGGTGATGATCTGCGCGTAGCGCGCGAGTGCGATTTCGATTGCGGGTAGAAGATCGTTGGGTGTGAACGGCTTGACCACGTAGGCGAGAGCGCCTGCCTCGCTCGCACGTTCGACAAGTTCCTTCTGGCTGAACGCGGTGAGCAGCACGACGGGCGCGATGTGGTTCTTGGTCAGGCGCTCCGCCGCGGAGATGCCGTCAAGCTGTGGCATCTTGACGTCCATGATGACCAGGTCGGGGCGTAGCTCCGTCGCCAGCGCGACGGCGGTCTCACCGTCCGCAGCCTCACCGACAACTTCAAACCCGTTGTCGCGGAGAGTCTCGACGATATCGAGCCGAATCAGCGATTCGTCTTCAGCGACGACAACTCGACGCGGTGCCGAAGAACCCTGGGCCGTTGGGGTTGATCCCTGATCGCTCACGGATCAACCCTACGGTATTGTTTCCCACGGTGTTGTGCGCCGGATTGGCGGAATGGCAGACGCGGAGCACTCAAAATGCTTTGCTCGAAAGGGCGTGTGGGTTCGAGTCCCACATCCGGCACAATTTGGGAATGACCGTCCACGGGGCGGTCATTCCCAAATTCATGCCGGGTGAGTCGACTTCAATTTTCCGGGCCCCCGCTGGGCAGTCAGCCGCATCGCGGGTCCGCAGTTGAAGCACTCGAGATGACCGCGATGTGGATGCGGGCCAGTAGGGGCGTCGAGTCCCACATCCGGCACAACGGGCAGTGCTAGACGCCCTCGGAGACCTCGAAGATCTCATCCGCGACCAGGCCATGAGCCTCGCGGTGGACTGTGTTTGCGGCGTCCGCGGACGGAGCATCGACCAGGCAGAAGATCCGCCCGGCGCCTTCATCGACCCAGTACTTGAGGTAGTGGACGTCGTGCGCTCCCTCGGTCTGAAGGTCGGCCTGGTGAGCCTTTGCAACGTCATCGATGCTGACGCCCCCGGCGATCTCGTGAATGTCCATGTAAAGCGGCATGTGATCAACTCCTAGATTGATATATCGGATGGATGCGAGAGAACGACTAGCAGTACAGGATGCGCGCGCCACGCACTGGCGTACCTGACATCTCGTGCTCATCGGGAGCATCAATGAGACGGAAAATCTCTCTGGTGTTCTCGCTTGTCCACGCGGACAGCACCTGAGCGTTCTTTCCGGTCGTGACCGTGTCAGCGGACTGGTCGAGGATCTCGATGTACAGCGGCATGATGTGCTCCTGGGTCGGACTTTCTCGTAAGACCAAGGTAGAAAATTCGGAGCACTCGCACATGGGGAGACGATCCCCATGTTTGGTCGCCGCTCACCCAGTTATCGGGAATGGCGATGCCATGTACCCGGGGACTGAAGTTCGGGGACTAGGGAGCTGCCGCGCCAACCAGTCCGAGACGCTCCGCCTCGGCGGCCGCCGCACCCCGGGTGGGGGTTCCGAGCTTCGCGAGCACGGCGGAGACGTGGTGGTCGACCGTCTTCGGCGAAATGAACAGCGACTCTGCGATCTCGGCGTTGGTCGCCCCGCGCGTTATCAGAGCGAGCACCTCGCTTTCTCGACGGGTGAGGCCGGATGGGTTCGCGCGCGTCGCGCTCCGCGCGCCAACCGGGATGGAGCGGACGCCGACCTCGCGCATCCGCGATCGCACCAGATTCGCGGATGCCGCTGCCCCCAGCCCCTCGAAGATCTTGAGAGCCTCACGCAGGTTCGTCTCGCTGGCCCCGTCGTAGAGGGCCATGGCGGCATCGACGGGACTGGACAGGCTCAGCCACAGTGCCGCGGCCTCCTCGGCTTTCCCGTCGAGCATCAGTCGGTACGGTTCGGCGATTCTGCCGCGCACCTCGTGATCATCGTCGAGCCGTTTGAGCCAGACCGCGACGGAGCCACGCTGCCATGGGTCGACCGTGTCGATCACAGTGAGGATTCGCTCTATTTCGGATCTCGTCATGGCTTGATTTCCCTCGAGCCATGCCGCCTCAGCACGGGCGAGACCTGGCGTCGCGATCCACTCCGGTTCCTCGACCCGTGCCCCGGAGCTCGCGGCCTCATCGAGGCGTTCCCAGACGATGCCTTCCCCGCGTCGAGCGGCGATCAGCCCGGTTCCGGTGAGCGCATTTATCCGATTGATGGGCGATGCGACGCTCCTCAGGAGGTCGTTGCCTTGTTCCATCGCCGCGTCCCAGTCACCGGTCTTCTCGCCGCACACGACAAAGTTGCCCCTAAGACACGTGGAATAGACACCCAGATCTCGCTCTTCCGAGTAGGCGAGGCCCTCGCGACGGTAGTGATTACAGAGTTCAAAATCGCGATCGACCAGCGCGAGTTCGGCGAAATTTGTGTAGGCACGACCCGCCAGTGCTGCGTGTCCATTCTTCAAGGCGAGCTCGAGCGCCTCCGTCAGCACGTCACGCCACTCCTCACCGAGGCCATATCGTGCACAAGCCTCGGTGTTCAGAATCCCGCTCATGACATCCGACGCATCGAATTCTGTCGCGAGCTCACGCACCATGCGAACGAACTCGAGAGCCTCGGCGTTACGTCCAAGGACCATCAGGTCAGAAGCGCGAGAGGCATACGCAGATGCGAGCTCGACAGATGGACCGATAGGTTCGAGAACTCGAACGGCTTCCTGCGAGTATGCGACACACGCTGGCCCATTGCAGAGCCGCCAGGCGATCCCGCTCAGCCGCGTCAACACGGCGCCGACCCTCAGGAGGTCGCCGGATTCACGCCACAGAGCGAGGGCCTGGATCGCGGCCGTATCGGCATCCTCCCAGCGGTCGAGCAGCGACACCTCACGCGCGTACGCCTCATAGAGCGCGGCGCGGTTTGCCGCCGGCGCGCCGTCCGCGAATCGAAGAGCACGCTCGTACTGCGCGGCGCCTTCGCGATGGGACGCGACTTCGCAGGCTCGCTCAGCCGCGCGGGGTGCGTAGAGAAGGACTGCGGCTCGATCCCCCGAGGCCTCCGCATGAAATGCCAGTCGCGCGTCGTCGTCAACGCCCAGTTCACGCAACGCGGCAAGGATGGCGGCGTGGATGGCGGGCTTGCGACCGAACGGGACCGTCTGTTCCACGGCGATTCTCGCGAGTTCGTGACGGAACGACAGGGAAGACGATTCGTCCACCAGCAGGTTTGACCCGGCGAGCTCATCCGCCACGTCGGCGAAGTGCGGAGCCAACCGAAGCAGGAGCGCCGGATCCACCCGACGTCCGACAAGCGCGGCGATCTCGAGGACGTCTCGTGCTTCCGAGCCGAGGCGTCCCGCGCGCGCCAAGACGGCATCCCTCGCCGACGACGGAACAGTGTCCATTCCGCCGGATACAACTTCGGTCACGAAAAATGGATTGCCCCCGGTGAGCCGATAGAGCTGGTCGGGATCAAGCCGACTCCCGCTGGCAATCGTCGAGACGGCGGCCTCCGACAGCGGCTCAAGCTCGACCCGTTTTGTCGAGCTCTGAGATGACAGTTCGCCGATCGCGATCCGCAGGATGTCCTTGGGGCTCGCGCCCAGATCCCGATAGGTCACCAGAATCAGAACACGCGACCCGCGAAGACGACGACCAAGGAACCCCACAAGATCGACCGTCGCTTCGTCCGCCCAATGCAGGTCCTCGAAGACGACCACGGTTAGCTCATCGCGATCGCTGAGTTGGCGCTCGACGGGATCGTGCTCAATCAACTGTCGAAGCAGCGCACGGAACAGTGCGTCTCGAGGAGCTTGAGCGGCGCACAGCTGCAGCAACTCTCCGCCGAGTTGTTCCGCCAGATCGTAGAGCGGTCCGAGCGGTCGAGGCGTGAAAAGACCATCGGAGGCGGCCCACAGCCAGCGAGCATCCGGAAGGTCGCCGGCGAACTGTTCCAGCAGGGCGGATTTGCCGCCGCCTGCCTCCGCGGAAATCAACACAAGTCGCCCGTCGCCGCGCTCCGCATCGGCCGCGAAGGCGGCGAGCGAATGGAGAGCTGACTCACGCTCGAGCAACATTGCTTAAGTGTGCCCGAGTGTCTTGGTGAAAGCCAGCAACAGCTGGCGCCGACGGAAGCGCGGGAGGGAGACGCAGGCGCCTACCCGAAAGGCGCCTGCGTCATCCAACCCCCCGATTGGATTCGAACATCCCCCGCAGCTCAAACGAAAAGGAGAGCGGTTGGAGGTTCCGCCGTCACCCGAATAGGCAGAACGAAACCCTCACGCGAAACATATTACGTTTGACGTCTGTTGTCAATTGGTTCTGGCTGGTATAGCGTGACGGCAGAAGTGAAGGGAACTCAAGTGACGACACCGAGAGTCGAGCCGCTCGGCGTGCGGCGTCCGAGGCGCGCGGTCAGGCTGAGCGCGGACGTGGTGTCGGACGTCGTCGACCGGATCGTGCGCGGCCAACTTGCTGTTGGCACAACGCTGCCGAATGAAGCAGGACTGTGCGAGTACTACGACGTAAGCCGGCCAGTCATCCGCGAGGCGCTCAAGGTGGTGGAGCAGAAGGGTCTGATTCGCATCCGCCAGGGCGACGGCACAACCGTGCTTCCGAGAGAGGAATGGTTTCTGCTGGACGCCGACGTGCTCCGAATCTCACTCGAACTGGACGACGCCGGCACGCTGCGACGCGACGTGATCGCGCTGCGACGAGATCTCGAGATGAGCATGGTGAAGCGGAGCGTTGGACACCTCAGCCAGGCCGACTTCGACGAAATCGACCGGCTGCTCGATCAGATGGATGCCACACCCGATTCGATGGTCGTCGACACGATCGACTACGAGGTGCATCGCCGGATTCATCGCGCCTCCGGTAACGACGTTGCGCGGACCATCGCGTTCCAGCTCGTCGACGAGGTCCGCCGCGTCTATCCCGCCATCTATCCGCGCGAGGACTACAACGAATCGAATCGCTCTCTTCGCCGAGTCATCGACCAGTTGAAGGCGGGCGATGGGGCCGCCGCCGCACGGGCGATGGACGACCACATCTCCGCCAACTGGTTTTTCAGTCGGGATACCTTCCTGGCTGACTAGTCGTGGTGTGCCGGCGCGGCGCCGCTCTCTGCGTCGCCAATCGTATGGACACGGAGGTCATTGGTCGAACCCGAGATACCGGGAGGGGATCCGGAGATGACTACGACCTTGTCACCAACCTCCGCGAGGCCACGCGTGAGCAGGATGTCGTCCACCTGGTTGAACATCAGGTCGGTATGTTGTACCCGATCGACGACAAAGGATTCGATGCCCCAAATCAGGGCCATTCTACGCCTGATCGCCGGGTCAGGCGTGAACGCCTTCATCGGAATGGGAAAGCGAATTCGGGACATCCTCCGAGCCGCGTCACCGGACTCGGTAAAAACGCAGACGTATTTGGCGTCAACGAATGCGGCGACCTCGGCGGCGGCGAGCGTGATCGCCCCGCCCTGGGTGCGTGGCTTCGTCCCCAGCGGTGGGATGCGTTCGAGTCCGTGATCCTCCGTCGATTCGACGATGCGCGCCATGGTCTGCACCGTGATCACCGGATATGCCCCGACACTCGTCTCGCCGCTCAACATGACTGCGTCGGCACCATCGAGAACCGCGTTCGCAACATCCGAGGTTTCCGCGCGAGTCGGAACGGGTGACGAGATCATCGATTCGAGCATCTGGGTCGCGACGATGACTGGCTTGGCCATCCGCCTGGCCAACTCGACCGCGCGCTTCTGCACGATCGGCACCGCCTCGAGCGGCAGTTCGACACCGAGATCACCGCGAGCAACCATGATCGAGTCGAAGGCGTCGATGATCGCCTCGAGGTTGTCGACGGCCTGCGGTTTCTCGATCTTCGCGATGACCGGAACCTTGCGACCCTCCTCTTCCATGATCTCGTGCACGCGCGTGATGTCGGACGCGTCGCGAACGAACGACAGCGCGACCAGGTCGCAACCAAGCCGGAGTCCCCAGCGCAGGTCGTCCTCGTCCTTCTCGGACAGCGCGGGCACGTTGACCGCGACGCCCGGCAGGTTGATGCCCTTGTTGTTGGATACCGGGCCCGCGACGATGACCTCTGTGGTGACGACTGTGCCGTCGGTCTCAAGGACCTTGACCTTCACCTTGCCGTCATCGATGAGCAGGAAGTCACCCGGAGAAACATCCTGAGGCAGGCCCTTGAACGTGGTTCCCGAGAGTTCTTTTGTGCCGACGACATCCTCGGTGGTGATCTTGAAGATGTCGCCGACCGCGAGCTCGTGCGGGCCGGCCTCGAACTTGCCGAGCCGGATCTTCGGTCCCTGCAAGTCGACGAGAACGGCGACCGCGCGGCCGGAGTCCTCCGCCGCTTTTCGGACGTTCTTGTACACCTCTTCATGCACTTCGTAGGAGCCGTGGCTCAGGTTCATGCGCGCAACGTCAACGCCCGCATCGATAATCGCGCGGATATTCTCATAGCTCGACGTGGCCGGGCCAAGTGTCGCGACGATTTTTGCTCGTCTCATCGGGTCCTTCTGTGGTGGTTGTGGTGGTAGAGATCTAAATCAAAGTGCCAAAGCACGGTCGGTGGGCTTCACCGGGAATGGCAGTTCGCTCGACCCTTCGAGGAACCGGTCGACGGCTGATGCTGCGGCACGACCCTCCGCGATGGCCCAGACGATGAGCGACTGCCCGCGGCCGGCGTCGCCGGCAACGAAAACGCCAGACTCGCTGGTTTCATACTGCTCATCGCGAGAAACGTTACCCCGATCGTCGAAGGGCAGCGACCACTGCTCCTCGATGGTTGCCCGCTCGGGGCCAAGGAAACCGAGCGAAAGCAGGACCAGGTCAGCCGGGATGTCGCGTTCAGTACCCGACTTCGGGACGCGGCGCCCGTCCAGGTATTCGGTCTCTGCGACCCGGATACCGCGAACCTCGCCGACCTCGTTGGACAGGAACTCGACCGTGGACGCCAGATACACCCGCTCGCCGCCCTCTTCGTGCGCACTCGACACCTCGAAAAGATTCGGGTGCACCGGCCATGGCTGACTCTCCGGTCGCTCGCTTGGAGGCTGCACGCCAATCGCGAGATTGGTCACGGAAAGTGCTCCCTGGCGGTGGGCTGTACCGATGCAATCCGCACCGGTGTCTCCACCGCCAAGGACAACGACGTGCTTGCCTTCCGCCGTCAGCTGTTCTGCGACGAAGTCGCCCGCGCCAACGCGGTTCTGCTGCACGAGATAGTCCATCGCAAAGTGCACGCCGAGCAGGTCGCGCCCGGGAACCGGCAGGTCGCGTGGTTTCATCGCGCCGGTGGCAACGATGACCGCGTCGTAGCGCGACTTGAGTTCCGGCCAGCTGATGTCCACTCCGATCTCGACTCCGGCACGGAACCGGGTGCCCTCTGCCTGCATCTGGGCGAGACGAGTCTCGAGGTGCTTCTTCTCCATCTTGAAATCGGGAATGCCGTAGCGCAGGAGCCCACCGATGCGATCATCCCGCTCGTAGACCGCGACCGTGTGACCCGCGCGAGTAAGCTGCTGCGCGGCCGCGAGACCGGCCGGGCCGGAACCGACAACAGCGACGGTTTTGCCGGTCAACCGCTCCGGCGGGTGAGGCGTGACCCAACCGTTCGCAAACGCCTGGTCGATGATCGACACCTCGACCTGCTTGATCGTGACGGGGTCCTGGCTGATGCCGAGCACGCAGGACGACTCACACGGCGCAGGACACAGCCGCCCGGTGAACTCCGGGAAGTTGTTGGTCGCGTGCAGGCGTTCGATCGCGGACCGGCCCTCGTCGCGCCAGGTAAGGTCATTCCATTCCGGAATCAGGTTTCCGAGCGGGCAGCCGTGATGGCAGAACGGGATGCCACAGTCCATGCAGCGCCCGGCCTGCTTCTTCAGCGTCGCGGCATCGCCCTGTTCGTAGACCTCTTTCCAGTCCATCAGGCGAAGCGCAATCGGACGTCGTGGCGGCGTCTCGCGTTCCGGAACCTTGAGGAACCCCTTCGGATCAGCCACCGGTCACCTCCATGATCCTTGACCAGACCACATCGCCATCGGGATCCAGGCCTTCATCGAGGGCAACCTGCCGGGTTTCGAGGACCGCCGCGTAGTCGCGGGGAACTATCTTCGTGAACCTGGCGATGGCCGCTGGCAGGTCGGCGAGCATGCGTTCTGCGACGGCGGAGTCCGTCTCCACGAGATGCCGTTCGAGCAGGTCCTTGAGAATCTCGACGTCCGCGCTGCCCAGAGTCTCGAGCCGGAGCTCGCCACCGCCGAGCGACTCGCGGTTCACATGCTCGGGGTGCAGGTCGTAGATGTACGCGCTGCCGCCGGACATCCCCGCGCCCAGGTTGTGGCCGGTCTCGCCCAGGATGACTGCGAGTCCCCCGGTCATGTACTCGAGCGCGTGGTCGCCCACTCCCTCGACAACAGCGGTCGCGCCAGAGTTGCGTACCAGGAAGCGCTGGCCGACCGTGCCGCGGAGGAACATGCTCCCCTGGGTCGCGCCGTAGCCGATGACGTTGCCGGCGATGACGTTGTCTTCCGCCGCGAGCGTCGCGCGCACATCCGGGCGGATGATGATCTCGCCACCGCACAGGCCCTTGCCCACGTAGTCATTGCTGTCGCCAAAGAGCCGGAGCGTGATTCCGCTCGGCATGAATGCGCCGAAGGACTGGCCCGCCGAACCGCGAAGCGTGACGTCGATCGAACCGGTCGGCAGGCCGTGCTCGCCGTGCCGCCTGGTGATCTCGTAGCCGAGCATGGTGCCGACGGCGCGCTCGGTGTTCCGAACAGGGAGGTCGATTGCGATCGATCCGCCGCCTTTCAGCACGTCGGCGCTGCGTCGTATCAGTTCGTTGTCGAAGTGCTTGTCGAGATCGTGGTTCTGGCCGTGCTCGTTGTGGCGGGGCTCGTCGTCAGCGAATTCCGGGCCGGTGAGCACGGGTTCGAGATCGAGACCCGATGCCTTCCAGTGCTCGATCGCGCGATCGACATCCAGCAACTCGGAATGGCCGACGGCCTCTTCGAGGCTGGCGAATCCGAGCTCGGCCAGGTATTCGCGTACCTCCTGGGCCAGGAACTCCATGAAGTTGACGACGAATTCCGGCTTGCCCGTGAAGCGCTCGCGAAGCACGGGGTTCTGCGTCGCGACGCCAACGGGGCAGGTGTCGAGGTGACACACGCGCATGAGGATGCAGCCCGAAACCACCAGCGGTGCGGTGGCGAATCCGAATTCCTCGGCCCCGAGCAGTGCGCCGATGATGACGTCACGACCCGTCTTCAGCTGTCCGTCGACCTGCACGACGACACGCGACCGCATCCCGTTCAGCATGAGGGTCTGCTGCGTCTCAGCGAGCCCGATCTCCCACGGCGTGCCCGCATGCTTAAGCGAACTCAGCGGGCTGGATCCGGTCCCGCCGTCGTGGCCCGAAACGAGCACGACATCTGCAAGCGCCTTGGTCACACCCGCTGCCACAGCACCGATTCCGGCCTGGCTTACGAGCTTGACGTGGACGCGTGCCACCGGGTTTGCGCGCTTGAGGTCGAAAATCAGCTGCTTGAGGTCTTCGATCGAGTAGATGTCGTGATGCGGAGGCGGCGAAATGAGACCGACACCGGCGGTACCGCGGCGTGTGCGCGCGATCCACGGGTACACCTTGCCTGACGGCAGCTGGCCGCCCTCGCCGGGCTTCGCGCCCTGGGCCATCTTGATCTGGATGTCCGTGGCATTCGTCAGGTAAAGGCTCGTGACACCAAATCGGCCGGATGCGACCTGCTTGATCGCGCTTCGCCTGGCCGGATCGAGCAGACGGTCGACATCCTCGCCGCCCTCACCGGTGTTCGATTTCGCGCCGATCGAGTTCATCGCGATGGCGAGGGTCTCGTGTGCCTCTTTCGAGATTGAGCCGTAGCTCATGGCCCCCGTTGAGAATCGCTTGACGATCGATAAAACGGGCTCGACGTCATCGATCGGGATGGGCTTGCGCACGCCGGTGCGCAGCTTGAACAGGCCACGCAGAGTCATGAGCCTCTCGGCCTGGTCGTCGACCAGCTTCGTGTAGTCACGGAAGACGTCGTACCGCCGCGCCCGCGTGGAGTGCTGCAGCTTGAACACCGTCTCGGGGTTGAACAGGTGCGGAGGTCCCTCGCGCCGCCACTGGTACTCGCCGCCGGTGCCGAGACGCTCGTGGATGCTCACGGCGCCATCCTCGGGATACGCGGCGGCGTGCCGTGCGGCGTTCTCTGCGGCGATCACCTCGATCCCGACTCCGCCGAGGAGGCTCGTCGTCCCGGTGAAGTACTGGTCGACGAATTCCTGGGACAGGCCGAGCGCCTCGAAGGCCTGCGCTCCCGCGTACGATCCAACGACGGAGATACCCATCTTCGACATGGTCTTGAGCACGCCCTTGCCGAGCGCCTTGATCAGGTTTCTGACCGCCTTCTCGCCGGTCACCCCGGTGATCATGCCGCTCCGGACAAGCTCCTCTGCGGTCTCCATGGCGAGGTAGGGGTTGACGGCAGATGCACCGTACCCGATGAGTGTCGCGACGTGGTGAACCTCGCGCACGTCGCCCGTCTCGACCACGAGGCCGACCTTCATTCGGTTCTCAGCGCGGATCAAATGGTGGTGCACCGTCGCGAGCATGAGGAGCGACGGGATCGGGGCGTAGTCCTTGTTGGAATCGCGGTCGGACAGAACGATGAACTGCGTTCCGGACCGAATCGCCTCATCCACCTCGACGCACATTTTTGCCAGGCGCTTCTCCATCGCCTTCGGGCCCTTGTCGACCCGATACAGCCCGCGAATGGTCGTCGTGAGAGTCGAGCCGGGAGTCGGATCGATGTGCTGGATCTTCGCCAGCTCGTCGTTGTCGATGACGGGAAAGTCGAGGATGACCTGCTTGGCATGCTCCGGCGTCGCCGTCAGCAGGTTGCGCTCCGGGCCGAGGCCCAGGCTCATCGACGTGACCGTCTCCTCACGAATGGAGTCGAGCGGCGGGTTCGTGACCTGGGCGAACTGCTGCGCGAAGTAGTCGAACAGGAGCCGGGGACGCTCGGATAGCACGGCGATCGGGGTGTCCGATCCCATCGCTCCGAGCGGCTCAGCGCCATTCTGCGCCATGGGCGCGATGAGGATGCGCACCTCTTCCTCGGTGTAGCCGAAGGTGCGCTGGCGTCTCGTAACGGAAGCCGGCGTGTGCACGATGTGCTCCCGGTCGGGCAGGTGCTTGAGGTTGATGCGCCCCTCGTCGAGCCATTTGCCCCACGGTTTCGACGCGGCGAGCTCCGCCTTGATCTCGTCGTCCTCGATCAGGCGACCAGCCTCGGTGTCGACGAGAAACATCTTGCCGGGGCGAAGCCGCCCCTTGCGCACAACTTTCGCGGGCGAAATGTCGAGTACGCCGATCTCGCTCGCCAGGATGACGAGGTCGTCGTCGGTGACCAGATACCGCCCCGGGCGAAGCCCATTGCGGTCGAGGGTCGCACCGACGAGCGTCCCGTCGGTGAAGACCAGCGCTGCGGGCCCGTCCCACGGCTCCATCAGCATCGAGTGGTATTCGAAGAAACTGCGACGGGTCGGGTCGATGTCCGGCTCGTTCTCCCACGCCTCCGGCACCATCATCATGATCGAGTGCGGCAGCGAGCGCCCGCTCAGGCTGAGGAGCTCGACGACCTCGTCGAATGAGGCCGAGTCGCTGGCGCCGGGCGTCACGATCGGGAACAGCGGCTCGACATCGCCGATGAGTTCTGACTCGAGTTGCGACTGGCGAGCCTGCATCCAGTTGCGGTTGCCCTGGACCGTGTTGATCTCACCGTTGTGCGCGATTACCCTGAACGGCTGTGCGAGAGGCCAGGACGGGAAGGTGTTGGTCGAATAGCGCGAGTGGACCAACGCGAGCTTCGACGCGAAGCGTTCGTCGGACAGGTCCGGATAAAACGGCTCGAGCTGGAGCGTCGTGACCATTCCCTTGTAGACCAGGGTGCGGCAGGACAGCGACGGGAAGTAGGCCCCGAGCTCGCGCTCGGCGCGTTTGCGAAGACGGAAGGTCGCGCGGTCCAGGTCGATTCCTCGCCGCGTTACTGAGCCAACGGATGCCAGAAACAGCTGCTCGAAGACCGGCATGGCCTCGCGGGCGAGGTTTCCGATCTGCTCCGGGTCGACCGGAACTTCCCGCCAGCCGAGTACCGCGAGGTCCTCGGTACTGGCGATGGTCGCGATGCCAGCTTTGAGCTGTTCCCGCTCCTCGTCGTCGATGGGGAGAAACGCCATTCCCACGGCGTAGGCACCCGCCTCAGGAAGCTCGAAATCCACGACGGCGCGAAGGAACGCATCCGGGATCTGGGTGACGATACCGGCGCCGTCGCCCGTGCCGGCATCTGATCCGATCGCCCCGCGGTGCTCAAGGTGACGAAGCGCATCGAGAGCGAGGGAAATGATGTCGTGACCAGCTGTGCCACGAAGGGTGGCGACCATGGCCAGGCCGCAAGCATCCTTTTCGTGCGCGGGGTCATACAGTCCGGACCGCGCCGGGACAGCACTGAAGCCTGCCCCGGGCAAACCAGCCGGAAACCTCGACAGGGGTGGCGTGAGAGCCATGTCAAACCGTCCTCACGATGACGCGAACTCGTCGGGACTACGGCGGCCCAAAAATGGAAGAGAGCAATAGGCGTTCAGCACGACAGCCGCACCGGGATAGTTGCTGCTGGGAATGCGTAGCTGTAGCGAGAGATTTGACTTAGCTAGACGGCTGCTCCGCTTGTGGCGGCGCCGCTTTTTATTGACGCCTTGGGCGCCACCTCTTCGGATGCACCGACGGCATCATTGTCGTCATCGCTGTCCGAATAGGTCTCCGCAGAGTCTACCTCAGACACGGGCGGTGACCACTCTTTGCCGGGCCTGTACACGCTGGGCTCGAGTCCGGGGTGACGGCGCCGCTGGACGGTGAGGACGATGATTCCGATGATGATCGCGCCGATCGCGCCCCAGACGTTGGTGCGCAGTCCGAAGAACACGACGCTCGGGTCAATCCGAATCGACTCGAACCACACCCGGCCGATCCCGTAGAAGATGAAGTACAGGCCGATCAGTTTGCCCCAGCGCAGTCGGTACTGGCGCTCGATCAGCAGCAGCGCAGTCAGAACCAGCAGGTCCCAGATGATCTCGTACAGGAACGTGGGATGGAACAGGGTGCCAGCCGGTAATCCGATCGGATAGGCGGCATTGGTCGACTCGATCTGAAGCCCCCACGGCAGGTTGGTCGGCTGCCCGTAGAGCTCGTGGTTGAAGTAGTTGCCGAACCGGCCGAGGGCCTGGGCGAGAATGAGGCCGGGCGCGAGGGCATCCGCGAAGCTCCAGAACCGGATGCCCGTGTAACGGCACCCGATGTAGACGCCGAGGGCGCCACCGAGCAGTGCACCGAAGATCGCGATGCCACCCTGCCAGATGTAAAACGCCGTCATCGGGTCTTTGCCCGGGCCGAAGTAGTCGTTGTAGTGCGTGAAGACGTGGTAGGTCCTGGCGCCGATGATGCCGAGCACGACCGCCGGGATCGCGATGTCGAGAACGACGCCCGGTTCGGCCCCGCGCGCGGTCAGGCGACGGCCGGTGACAATCACGGCGGCGATGATACCGGCGAGGAGGCAGAGCGCGTAGGTCTTGATATCGAGACGGTACGAGGCGCTGACCCCCGGAATGATGTTGTGGATCCAACCGAGCGAAATGTAGATGTCCGCCCACGACTTTGGCGGGCTTGGGATGCTGAGGGGCACGAACAGCTGGGAAGCGAACAACGAACCGACGCCTTTCATTGCTGGTATTGCCCGTGGTCAGGGAGACCGGGACAACCATCGGTGGAACTAAGCCAGCCTAATGTGCTCACACCTGTGATTTGCCCGTTGCAAGGAGAGCCGCCGATTTTGCGACGGCATCCACTCCCCCGTCGGCCAGCGCTTTGACCAGCAGCGAGCCGACGATGGCGCCGTCTGCGTAGCCGAGGACCTCGCGAACCTGCTTCGGCGTCGAGATACCGAGACCGACGCAGGTGCTCGTAGCTCCGACGGCCCGCAACCTCGCGACCAGTCCGCGCGCCGCCGCATCGACATCGGAACGGGCACCGGTGATTCCCATTGTCGACACCGCGTAGACGAATCCGCGGCTGCTCTCGACCGCCTGCCGAAGCCGCTCATCGCTCGAGGATGGCGCGGCGAGGAACACCCGGTCCAGCCCGGTGCGCTCGGATGTGGCCAGCCAGTCGGCGGCTTCGTCCGGGATCAGGTCCGGCGTGATCAGGCCGGCCCCGCCCGCGGCCACCAGTTCGTCGGCGAAGCGGTCGACTCCAAACTGGACGACCGGATTCCAATAGGTCATGAGTAGCACCGGCGCGGCGACCCGCGCCGTAATGGCAGCGACAGCCTCAAAACCGTGGCGGAGACGGAAGCCGCCGGCCAGCGCCGCCTGGGTCGCCTGCTGGATCACCACGCCATCCATCACCGGATCCGAGTACGGCAGCCCAAGTTCAATCGCATCGACGCCGTTCTCGGCGAGGGCCACGGCTGCCTCGATGCTGGTCGCAAGATCCGGATAGCCAACCGGGAGATAGCCGATGAGCGCGCCGCTGCCAGCCACCTTTCGCGCCGCGATTGTCTCGGCGAGACGGCTCATTCGCTAGCCCCGGTCCCGAGCGATTCCGGTCGCACGGCCGCGAAATCCTCTTCCGCGAGAGCTTCCGCGTCGAGGATGTCGAAGTACTTGCCCGCGGTTTCCATGTCCTTGTCACCGCGACCGCTCAGGTTGACGAGGATTGTCGCATCCTTGCCCAGCTCCCTGCCCAGCTTGATCGTCCCCGCCAGGGCATGCGCGGACTCGATCGCCGGAATGATGCCTTCCGTCAGGCTCAGCAGGCGCAGCGCCTGCATCGCCTCGTCGTCGGTGATCGGGAGATAGGTCACTCTGCCGATGTCGGCCAGCCAGGCGTGCTCGGGGCCGACACCCGGATAATCGAGGCCCGCAGAGATCGAGTGCGACTCGATGGTCTGGCCATCTTCGTCCTGCAGCAGGTAGCTGCGCGCGCCGTGGAGCACGCCCGGACGACCGCGAGTCATGGTCGCGGCGTGACGTTCCGTCAGGTGGCCATCACCCGCGGCCTCGTAGCCATAGAGCCCCACGCTCGGGTCATCCAGAAAGGCGTGGAAGATTCCCATCGCATTGCTGCCGCCACCGACGCAGGCCGTGACGGCATCCGGAAGCGCTCCAGTGAGTTCGAGCACCTGCACCCGCGCCTCCTCACCAATGAGCTTGTGAAAGTCGCGCACCATGACGGGAAAGGGGTGCGGTCCGGCGACGGTGCCGAGCAGGTAGTGCGTCGTGTCGACGTTGGCGACCCAGTCGCGCAGCGCCTCGTTGATCGCGTCCTTGAGCGTTCTGGAGCCTGTCGTCACCGGGATGACGGTCGCACCCAGGAGCCGCATGCGCGCGACGTTGAGCGCCTGGCGTACGGTATCGACCTCGCCCATGTAGACGACGCACTCCATGCCGAACAGTGCCGCGGCGGTCGCGGCAGCAACGCCGTGTTGTCCCGCTCCGGTCTCCGCTATCAACCGGGTCTTACCCAGCCGACGCGCCACCAGGGCCTGGCCGAGCACGTTGTTGATCTTGTGCGAGCCGGTGTGGTTGAGGTCTTCGCGCTTGAGGATGATCCGAGCGCCGCCGGCGTGTTCCGCAAACCTCGGAACTTCCGTGATGATCGACGGGCGGCCCGTGTAGGTCTTGTGCAGGTTCGCCAGCTCTTCCTGGAAGAGCGGGTCGACCTTGGCCACCTGGTAGGCAGCATCCAGCTCGTCGAGCGCGGCGATGAGCGACTCGGGGACGAATCGTCCGCCGTACTCGCCGAAGTATGGGCCGAGTTCATTGCGCAGTGTCATCAGACCGACCGGAATTCCTTGAGCGTGGCGACCGGATCGCCGCCGGTGACCAGGGCCTCGCCGACAAGAACGACGTCGGCTCCCGCCTCGCGATAGTGGGCGACGTCCGCCGAGGTCTTAACCGCGGATTCGGCCACTCGGATGACACCGGACGGGATCGAGTCCGCGAGCGTGCCGAACAGTTCCCGATCGAGTCCGAAGGTGCTCAGGTTGCGCGCGTTCACGCCGACAATGGTCGCGCCGACATCGAGGGCGCGCTCAAGCTCGTCGGCGGAATGCGTTTCGACCAGCGCCGTCATCCCGAGCTCACCGATCAAGTCGAAGAGCTCCTGCATCCTCGGCTGTTCGAGCGCGGCAACAATGAGCAGCACCAGGTCGGCTCCCGCGGCTCTCGCCTCGAAAACCTGGTACGGGTCCGAGATGAAGTCCTTGCGCAGGACCGGTATCGACACCGTCGCGCGCACGAGCTCGAGGTCCTGCAGTGATCCACCGAATCGGCGACGCTCGGTCAGCACACTGATCGCGCTGGCTCCGCCGGTCTCGTAGGACGCCGCCAAAGCCGCGGGATCCGGGATGTCCGCGAGGGCGCCACGCGACGGACTCGCGCGCTTGACCTCGGCAATGATCTTGACCCGGTCCGCCGGCGCAAGCGCCGTCAGGACGTCGAGAGCAGCCGGTCGCGCGGTGGCAGCCACTTCGATCTCGGCGAGAGGAACCGCAGCGCGGCGATCCGAAGCATCCTCAAGTGCTCCGGCAACCAAGTCGGCAAGCATGTCGATGCGCTCTGGCCCGCTTAGGCGTGCGGTTTGGGTTGGTAGCGATCGCCGCCGACACCGAAGCCCGCGAGCTTCAGGACGAGACCAACGATCGCTCCAAGAACGAGAAGGCCGGCGGATGCCCAGACGAGCCATGTCACGGCGAACCAGAAGGCGAAGGTACCGATCGCGAAGGCGATGAGCATGATGATGACAGCGGTCCATGCTGCGGGCGAGTTGCCGTGGCCTGGGATAGTACCTGCTGACACGTTTCTCCTTGGTTGAGGTTGTGGGATTGCCCCGTGGGGACAGCCCTACTTTACCGGTTTCGTGCCGGTCGGAGACTCAGACTCCGCTGTGGGATCCGTGCCATCGCTGAGGGCATCCCAGTCGATGACCGCGTCGCGTGGTCCGTCGGCGAGCTCGAAGCGAACCGCCTGGTATTTGCGTGAGGCGACCGGCCACAGTCGGAACGTGAGCAGCAGCCAGGCGCCGACGAGAAACGCGAGCACGCCGAGCGCGATCGCGATGTAGCCCCACGGAGTGAATGTGACGCCTTTGATGAGCGCGTCAATTGAACTCGAGCCGGCTATCCCGGTCGCCGTCTGAACGGCAGACTCGGATGGCTGGTCCGGCTGGCTCAGAGAAACAACCGTCGAAAACACGATCGTGAACGAGATCAGCAGTTGCAGGATGCCGAGAATCAGCCGGAACACCGGCCCCGCGAGCGCGAGTGCCGCAGCGAGCACGAGGGCGCACAGCGTCAGGGCGGTGAGAGCGGGAGCGGCAACGGTTCCCGCGATTGCGAGCGACTGGTGAACCAGATGAACGGTCCACCAGGTCTGGGTGGTCGTGATCAGCGTCAACCCGGCGAGCACGCCAATCGCCGCGATCGTGTACAGCCGGAGCCGCCGCGCGCGTCCTTCCGGCACGGTGACCTCGATTGTCTCGCTAGTTGCCGCCATCTTCTGATCCAACCACGTCTGACTGGGCCGGGTCTGAACCAATAACCGGGGCGTCGCCAATCACGGGCGCGAGAGGATCGACGTCGAAGCAGGCGTGGCTGCCTGTGTGGCAGGCGGGTCCGATCTGGTGAACAGTGACCAGCAGTGCGTCGCCGTCGCAGTCCAGCGCCGCACCCCGCACATACTGGTGATGGCCGCTCGTATCGCCCTTGCGCCAGTACTCCTGCCGACTGCGCGACCAGAAAGTTACCCGGCCCTCTGTCAGCGTGCGACGAACCGCCTCGTTGTCCATGTAACCCAGCATGAGGACATCCTTCGAGCCCTCTTCCTGGATGATCGCGGGGATCAGTCCCTTCGAATCGAAGGAAATACGTTCGATCACGGCCCGAACCTCCATCCCCGTGTCGTCCGCTTCTTCACCACTCATCTGGTCACCACTCCCGCCTCGGCCAGCGCGTGTTTGACGTCGCCGACCGTCAGTTCTCCATCGTGGAACACGGATGCCGCAAGCACGGCATCCGCGCCCGACGCGATCGCTGGCGCGAAGTCTTCGACTCGCCCGGCTCCCCCGCTGGCGATCACCGGAACCGTGCTGAGCTCGCGCATCAGGGCAATGAGCTCGAGGTCGAAACCCTGTTTCGTACCGTCGGCGTCGATCGAGTTGACGAGCAACTCGCCCGCGCCGCGGTTGATGGCCTCGCGTGCCCAGTCGAGGGCGTCGAGTTCCGTCTCCGTGCGGCCGCCGTGAGTTGTAACGACGAAGCCGGAGCCCGTCGAGCCGCTTCTTTTGACGTCCAGGCTCAGGACCAGCACCTGGGCGCCGAATCGATCGGCAATTTCGTCGATCAGCGCGGGCCTGGCGATTGCTGCGCTGTTGACACCCACCTTGTCGGCGCCGCTCGCCAGCAGTTTTGCGACATCCTCGGCTCCCCGAACGCCGCCACCGACGGTTAGCGGGATGAACACCTGCTCCGCTGTCGCAGTCACGACGTCGTACATCGTCGCGCGGTCATCAACCGTCGCGGTCACGTCGAGAAAGGTGATCTCATCCGCACCCTGCTCGTAGTACCGGCGGGCGAGCTCCACCGGGTCACCGGCGTCGCGCAGATTCAGGAAATTGACGCCCTTCACCACCCGACCGGCAGCAACATCGAGACACGGGATGACCCGGACGGCCAGAGCCATGTCACAGCCTCGCCGCGAGAATCGAGGTCACGAGGATGGCTCGAGCGCCCAGCTCGTAGAGGTCGTCCATAATGTGGTTGGTCTCGGTGCGGGGAACCATGGCCCGCACCGCAACCCACTCCGGGTCGTGCAGCGGCGAAATCGTCGGCGACTCGATCCCGGGCGTGATCGCGGTCGCCGCCTCGAGCAGTCTCAACGGCACGTCATAGTCGACCAGGACGAATTGGCGGGCAACAAGGACACCCTGCAACCTCCGCTGTAGCGTCGCGATGCCGGGAAGGTCCGCATTCGCACTGACCAAAACTGCAGTGGACTCGAGAATGACCGGCCCGAAGATCTCCAGTCCCTGGGCTCGCAGTGTCGATCCGGTCGAGACGACATCCGCCACCGCGTCGGCAACGCCGAGCCTGACCGCGGATTCGACAGCGCCATCCAGCGACACAAGCTCGGCGGTGACGCCGTGTGACTTCAGGAACGCACCGACCAGGCCAGGGTAACTCGTCGCCACGCGCACGCTGCCCAGTTCGGAAAGCTCCGTGAACCGCCCCGCGGCGGCGGCAAACCGGAAGGTGGATTCGCCGAAATCGAGAGTCGCGATCTCGACAGCGGTCGAGCCGGAATCGAGGAGGAGGTCGCGACCGGTGATCCCGACATCCAGCGCTCCCGATCCGACGTAGGTCGCGATGTCTCGCGGACGAAGGTAGAAGAACTCAACGTCGTTTCGCGGGTCGGCGACCGTGAGTGCACGGGGATCGCGGCGACCGACATAGCCGGCCTCGAGCAGCATTTCTGCCGCGGTCTCGCTTAGCGATCCCTTGTTGGGTACGGCAATTCTCAGCATGTGTGGTCCTCAGGTATTGGGAAGGTGGGTTTCGGCATCTACCTGTTACAAATGTCGGTAGACATCTGTCGGCGTCAACCCCTTCGCGACCATGAGTACCTGCAGGTGGTAGATCAGTTGGGAAATCTCTTCCGCGGTTTCGACTTCGGACTGGTACTCGGCAGCCATCCAGACCTCGGCCGCCTCTTCCACGATCTTTTTGCCGATCGCGTGAACGCCGGCATCCAGCTCCGCAACGGTGCGGGAGCCGTCGGGACGAGACCGAGCCTTATCGCTCAGCTCGGCGAACAGTTCGTCGAAGGATTTCACGCCTCAAGGCTACCGGCGATCCCGGTCGTGCCTGGTTCGGTTACGCGATGTGAGCTACTTCACGCCCAGCAGGTCGATCACGAAGATCAGCGTGCGTCCGGAGAGGCGATGCCCACCGCCCGCGGGTCCGTAGGCGAGATTTGGCGGGCAGATGAGTTCGCGACGACCGCCAACCTTCATGCCGGGAATGCCCTGCTGCCACCCCTTGATCAGGCTGCCGAGCGGGAAATCGATCGACTGGCTGCGACTCCAGGACGAGTCGAACTCCTCGCCGGACTCGAAATCCACGCCCAGGTAGTGCACATCGACCGTCGAGCCGGGCTGCGCCTCCGCGCCGGTTCCGATCTCGATGTCGCGAATCACCAGGTCCGTCGGCTCCGGACCGTCGTAGAAGTCGATCTCTGGCTTGGTCTTCTCAGTCATGGTTCTATCCAAGCAGATGGCGCTAGTGGACGTGGCTTTCTGCTGCGGCGCGCAGACTTGCGATGGCAGCGGTCGGATTGTCCGCGCCGAATACGCTAGAACCCGCCACAAAGGTGTTCGCTCCGGCTTCCGCCGCCACGACGATCGTCTCCTCGTTGATCCCGCCATCGACCTGCAGCCAAATGTCGAGACCGGTCCGGTTCACAACCTCACGCAGCGCCACCAGCTTGGGCATCATGTCTGCCATGAAGGACTGGCCACCGAACCCCGGCTCGACCGTCATGACCAGTATCTGGTCGAATTCCGCGGCAATTTCCAGATAGTCGGTCACTTCGGTGCCCGGTTTCAGGGCCAGTCCGGCACGCGAGCCGATGTCGCGCAGTTGACGGGCGAGTCGGACCGCATCGCCCGTCGCTTCTGCGTGGAAGGTGACGGAGTAGGCACCCGCTTCGGCATATCCGGGTGCCCAGCGATCCGGGTCTTCGAGCATCAGGTGTACATCAAGCGGCTTTGGCGTTACCTGCTGGAGCCGCTGGACCATCGGAAGACCGAATGTCAGGTTCGGTACGAAGTGGTTATCCATGACATCGACGTGGATGAGATCGGCGGCCGCGATGCGCTGCAACTCCGATTCGAAGTTGGCAAAGTCCGCAGACAGGATCGATGGGCTTATCCGGACCGTCATGCCAACAATCTATCGAAGGCGCGTACCCTACGACCCGTTCCGAAGGCCTTGCGCCTTCTCGAATAGCTGGATGAACATCGCATCCGTGCCGTGACGATGCGGCCACAGCTGCACGTGCTCCGCGGGCGGAAGGTCGAGCGGCTCGCGAGTGACCGTGGCGAGAACATCCTGGGTGTTCACGACCGTGACGGAGTCGCCCAGTTTTCGAACCGCGGATTGAACGGCGACCCTGGTCTCGCCGAGATGCGGAGAGCAGGTCACGTACGCCAAGATGCCGCCCGGCTTAAGGGCTGCAACGGCCGATCTCAGGAGCGCGAATTGCAGTTCCGCCAGCTCGGCGACATCCTTCGGCTGCTTTCGCCAGCGCGCCTCCGGACGTCGCCTGAGCGCGCCGAGCCCCGTGCACGGTGCGTCGAGCAGGATGCGGTCGTAGGTCTCCGGCTGCGCATCGCCGATCGCGGTTCCGTCGAGTTCGAGAACCTCGGGAGCGGGCGCGAACACGGCGAGGGCCTTTCGAACCAGCTGCGCGCGTGCCGGAATGAGCTCGTTCGCGACCAGTGTCGCTCCGCCGATCGCGGCTTCCGCGGCGAGCAGCGCAGCCTTGCCACCTGGGCCCGCGCACAGGTCGAGCCAGACCTCCCCCGGCCGAATCGGACGCGCGCGACTCAACGCGAGCGCGGCAAGCTGGGATCCCTCGTCCTGGACTCGCGCGGTACCGCGACGAACCGCATCCAGCCTCGACGGGTCACCGCGATCCAGCGTCGCGCCAACGGGCGAGTACGGACTCGGATACGCCTCCAGTTCATCGACCGTCGATTCACCCGGCAGGGCGGTGACGCTGACCCGCGGTGCAACATTGTCCGCGGCAAGCAACGCGTCGAGCTCCAACTCGCGACCCTCGGAGGCAAGCGCCTGGCGAAACGCCCGGAGGACCCACTGCGGATGCGAATACTCGACCGAGAGCCGCTCGTCGTCGGTCGAGGTTGCGGAGAGCACACGCTCTCGCCACTCTTCGGCCGGCGTTCTGGTGATCGTCCGGAGCACTCCGTTCACGAACCCGGTGGCGGAATTGGAGCCAACCGTTCCCGCAAGAGTCACCGCTTCATCGACGGCGGCGTGCTGTGCCACCCGCATCGACAGCAGCTGGTGGCACGCCAGCCGTAGTACGTCGAGGATGGCCGGGTCGATCTCGCTCACCGGA
>DATAZY010000082.1:0-3219 GCA_036271795.1 Galbitalea sp. | reverse complement strand
CCTGAGCCGTGGTGATCGTTACGGTCGCCCCCGTGCTGTCGGCTCCCGGCGATTGGATGATCCGGCCGCCACCCTGTTCGACCAGGTGTGGAAACGCCGCGAGAGCAAGCGAACCATGACCAACGACCACGTCGATGGGCTTGTGCTCGGCGAAGGCCTGGTCGACCACCTGGGCGAGTTCCACGCTGTCGCCGTCGTTGGCAGCGTATATCGTTAACCTTGTTGCGTGCGCGGTCTTGAGGTCTTCCAGCATCAATGGGTTGCGTGCGGTGGTGATAACTTCGTCGCCATTCTCAAGCAATCGCTTGGCCAGCTTACGACCAGCGGGCGAGTGGGCAGTAGTGACAAGCCAGGTGTGAGCCACGATAATCTACTACTTTCTGGAAGGTTTCGACGGTATTCCGTGTCGTCAATCCGACGATCGTCATCCGTTTTTCGAAGTCACGGTGGCGCCGCCGGGAGCACGGAGTGGTTGGGTCGTGAATTGTTGGAAGTGCGTTATCCCGCGAATTTTACCTATTTCGGCCCGCGCCGGCGGCAGCATCGAGCAGGTTCCATAAGGCGCACCGAGGGTACTTCCCTTGATTCAGGCGAGTTGCTCGTGGAGATCGGTGGATTCGGAGACGGTGCGCCAGGCATCGAGATCAGTGCGCAAAGTCGCGATCTTTGCCTCGATGCGGGCAACAGTGTCCGAGCCGAGCGCCAGACGCCGTGGAACGGACTCAGCGTGGCCGAGGTCCACGATGATCGGCCCGAACTTGGCCGGGTCACCGAGTTGGTTGTGGTTGGTGTCCTGGGCCCATCGACGGGTCGCGGCGACGGCGGTCTGCTCATAGTCGCCGATCATGTTTTGCTCGGTGAGCAGGCTGGAACCGTCGAGGAAGTCCGTTCGGAACGGACCCGGCTCGATAGCGATGCTGCTGATTCCGAGCGGAGCAAGTTCGGCGTTCAGTGCGTCGCTGATCGCCTCGACACCGTGCTTGGTCGCTGCGTAGAGACCCCAGCCCGCCGCTGCGCTTTGTCCCGCCACAGAGCTGAGGTTGATGATTCGTCCCGAGCGTTGCTCACGCATCACGGGCAGCACCGCCTGTGTCACGTTGATCAGGCCGAAAACGTTGACGTCGAACATTGCTCGGTAGTTCCGCTCGGTCGATTCCTCGACCGCGCCTACCATGCCGTGCCCGGCGTTGTTCATGAGCACATCGATCCGTCCGAAACGATCGACGGCAGCCGCTACCGCGGAGTCGATCGACTTGCGCTCAGTGACATCGACCGAAACGGCCAGCAGCCGCTCGCTACCGTTGGAAAGCGTGTCGATAATCCTCTGCGCGGACCGAGCGCTGGCGACAACATTGTCGCCGCGGGATAGTGCTTCCTTGACAACGAGCAGGCCGAACCCGCGCGATGCACCGGTGATAAACCAGGTTGCCATGATTGTCTTCCTCTCAGACTGTGATGGCGCTTCTTCGAGGCCGTGAAGGTCTGTCCCTCATAGAAAACTCGATATGGACGCCCGGGTCAGCGGTTCGTCTGGCACTGCTCGACCTAGTCCTGGCAGTACCACCCGCAGACCAGGAAGCCGCCGTCGACCGCGAGGTGTGCACCGGTGATAGGAGGCTTCGTCCGACCGCGGCAACGCGACCGCCGCCGCGACCACCGTGTCCAGGCCGACCCGGGACATCTGAATCCGCGGCTCGGCGGCCTCGGACACCCCCTGGGATTGCGCGCGCGCGGCGTAATGTTTGGGGGCCGAGCGGGTCAACCCTCGGATCGCGTACTTCGGAGAGACATAATCCGGACTACCTCCGCCCACCCTCCGCCGTCGCGGATCTGCGCGGCGACCTCGTCGAGCTTGTTCCGTCGTCGCCCCACGAGTACGACCGCGACTCCACCAGATGCGAGCCTGCGGGCAACCGCCCGATCCACACCAGTGCCCACGCCGGTAACCACCGCGCTGCCATCGAAGTCGCCCATGATCGCCCCTCCTCGGTTGACACCGGGGCGAGCGTGGCGATGGACGACGCGACAGTCCCGCGGGTACGTGGTTCCAGTAGAACCACCCAATCCGCTCCGCGCGGCGTGGACGTCGCCAATACTGAACTCATGGAAGCGGACCGCCGGATTCACGAGTTCCTCAAGACGCGTCGGGAGGGCCTCACCCCCCACGACGTCGGGTTGCCGTGGGAAACAGACGGCCGCCGGGTGCCGGGCCTGCGGCGCGAAGAAGTCGCCCGGCTCGCGGGCGTCAGCGTTGACTACTACACCCGCTTGGAACAGGGCCGAGCCAAGAACGTTTCTGAACAGGTACTCAACGCCGTCGCCGACGCGCTCAAGCTCGACGACCTCGAGCGAGCGCACCTGATCCAGCTAGCCAGCCCGCAACGAGCCAAAAGCACCACCGGAACCCGAGGCGTAGATCGCGTTCGCCCCTCGGTCCATCTCGTGCTTGAAGGCCTGCGTGACTGTCCGGCCTACGTCAGGGACCGCCGCATGAACGTGATCGCCTCCAACCAGCTGTGGCGAGCCCTCTTCAGCAACATGGACGGGTACCCGGGCCGGAATCCCAACATCGCCCGCTGGACCTTCCTCGACCCGAGGTCCGCCGAGGCCTATCCCGACTGGGAGACGGTCGCACGCGAGATCGTTCATACGCTACGGGCGAGCGCCGCGGTCCACCCATCCGACTCACAGCTCAACCAGCTACTCGGAGAGCTAACCGCCCGATCGGAGCACTTTTCCACCTGGTGGGCTGAGCACCGTGTTTTCGAGCGCTCGCAGGGCTCCAAACGCGTCCGGTCCGGAACTGTCGGCGAGCTCCGTCTCAGCTACGACGCGTTCAAAATGGTCGGCAACGATGACCTCACCCTCGTCGTGTACACCGCCGACCGAGGTTCTCCGAGCGAGGATCAGCTCCGCCTCCTCGCCGCATGGGCCGACGCCGACCAGCACGAACACGACCTCGGAGCCCGCTCGCCGCGAAGCACCCACTGATCACTAGCCAGTCCTGCCATGTGGCACGACGCACCCTGCACGCGGATATGTCTCATGCCCGGCTAAACCTGGTCGCCGGTGTGCACGGTGTCGGAGTCGCCGAGATCAGCGGTGCGCAGTCCGGAGGCCATGGCGCACATAGATCACCCAGCGGGCTGGCTCCGAGCCATTGCTGACTTCATGGCTTGAGTCCGAACAGACTGCTATTCGGCGACCGCGACCACACTG
>DATAZY010000081.1:0-12552 GCA_036271795.1 Galbitalea sp. | reverse complement strand
GCCGGTGGTACGGCGAACGTGATCGCGGGATCGATCGTCCTCAACATTGCGATCTGGGGTGCAGTCGTTTCGTACCTGATGCAGATGATCTCGTTCATCGTTCTGCGCAGGAAGTTCCCGAACGCAAAGCGCCCGTACAAGAGTCCCACGGGCATTGTCGGGGCCGTGATTGCGGGCGTCATATCGCTGGCGATTTTCATCGCATTTCTGTTCAATCCCGGCTACCAGATCGCCATCGCGGCCATCGCGGTGGTCTACATCGTTGGGATCATCCTGTTCGGCGCGGTCTGGCGCAAACGCCTTGTGCTCTCGCCAGAGGAGGAGTTCGCGATCAGCAAGGGTCTGCACGGTGACCCGCAGGCCGAGGGCTACGAGGCAATGGAGAAGGAAGTGTTCGAAGGTAAGAACTAGCCGACGACCTGGAATGGCGGGATGCTTGTGAGCTCGGATACGACGCGCATGAGCGTCCCGCCCAGCGCGTCGTCCCGAGACTGCGGCGATCGCTTCGCGTGATCGGGGTAGCCGCGAAGTCCGCCGGGTCCGCGTGGTCCGAAATAGTCATCCCCGGCGACCTCCCGCGCGGTCGCCGCATAGAGGATCGGCAGTGCACCGATTTCGACGGGCTGCCCGAAAGCCCCAGCACCCCAGTCGGCAATCGGGCGAAGAAACTTCGGCAGCCCAGCAAACCCTTTGTCGACGATTCCGGTGGCCGAAAACCCGGGATGCGCGGCAACACTGATCGTCTCTGCTCCTGAATGCCGAAGGCGCCGTTCGAGGTCGTGTGAGAGCAGCAGGTCGGCGAGCTTGGTGCGGCCGTAATAGTCGAAGCCGCGATAGTTTTCGCCACGGACGTCCGATCGCAGCTGCGCTTCGTCGAGGCGGGCACCAAGATGCCGCGTGCTGCTGACGAACACGACTCGACTTCCCGCGACGGCTTCCATAGCGGGGAGCAGCAGCGCGGTCAGTGCGGCCGGTCCAAGGACGTTGGTCGCCCACTGCGTCTCGAAGCCGTCGGGCGAGAATCCGAGCGGCGGAGCCATGACCCCGCCGTTGTTGATGAGCAGGTCGAGCCGGTTTCCGGTGCGGCTCCGGATGTCTGCGGCCGCCGATCGCACCGAAACCAGGCTGCTGAGATCGAGATCGACGAGTTCCGGTGGGAATCCGAAGGCGGCGGCCCTGACGCGACCCAGAGCGATCGCGCCGCGCTCGGCGTTACGACTCCCGACGAACACTCGCGCACCATGGGACGCGAGAACCTCCGCCGTTCGCAGGCCAAGGCCGCCGGTTGCGCCCGTCACGACGGCGACGCGCCCGGTTTGGTCGGGCACATCTGCGTCGCGAAAGCGCTGCACGTGTTGGGCCTCTCTCGCCTCGGTAGCCAGCTCGTCAGGTCGCCAAGGGGTTCCTGATTCTGATGCCAAGGTAGCCGAGACCCAGCAGAACCACCGCACCGACCACCGATGCGGTGAGCGCAATGGGCACTGCCAACGGGATGGCTGGCGACAACTCGAATGTCGACGCATAGCTGAACACCGAATGCCCGAGAACGTCGAACCAGTTGCGTGGATCGTGTGCTCCGAGGAATGGCACGACGTAGTCCCAGATCAGGAAAACAATCGCCGGGATGGCAAATACCCCGGCAAATGCCCCGATCGCCACGCCCGCCCCGCCGAAGAACAGGACGACGAGCGCGATGACGGCCCACTGGGCGAGCGGATATCGCGCAGGCTGTGGCGACAGGGGTGAGAACGCCGCAAAGGGAAGCTGCGCCGCCAACACAGAAGTTGCAATCGCTCGAGCAACCACGTCGACGAGAAGGATCGTGGCGGTCACGATCGCGGCGACCACCAGAAGCGTGAGCTGGCGAGCCGCCACGGTCGCTGCGGTGCCGTTGCGCACCAGTGTGACCTTTTCGAGTCGGTATCGACGTTGGCCGGTCGCCAACCAGAGCCCGATCAGGAAGAACACGAGTGGATAGAGCAGAAACCCGAAGTACTTCATTGACTCGGTGGCAGAGCTTGCGGGCGAGATCGCAATGATCGCGCTGGCCATGGTGTCGTAGTCATACCGGGCCAGGTTGGTGACCGACTGCTCGTCCCCGGATGTCGTCACCTTCGCCGGCTTCTTGAGATCCGCCGCAAAGTCCATGCCATTTGCCGCGTACTCGGCGCGAGTGTGCTGCACGAGTCCATAGTCTGCACGCACCGAGTTTGAGGTGTTCACGACGTTGCCGACCGCAAGGAGGGCACAGATGACGAGACAGATCGGCAAGACGAATCCACGCCAGATCAGGCGAAGCTCCACTCGAACCTGCCCGAGAATTCCGACACTCGGTGCGTTCGCGACGCTCATGCGCTGCGCCCCTCGACGACACCACGCCGTTCGACGACACCGCGCCGTTCAACAAGCGTGCCGTTCACCAGTTCGATTCGGCGCGAACTCAGTGCGCCGTAGGTGTCTTCGTGGTGTCCCGTGATCAGCACCGTGGCGTCGGGAGCCCTGGTAGCGAGCGCGGTCACGACCTCGGCGGCGGTCGGCGCATCCACGCCGTTGAGCGCTTCGTCAAGGATGAGATAGCTCGCTCCGCTGGCCAGCGCGGCGACCAGGTGCACCCGTTTTCTCTGGCCGTGACTGAGTTGGCGGGCGCGCATCCGCAGCATCCCGTCGTCGGCAAGCGACGGTGCCACAGCGGCTATGGCCTTGCGCGTCAGGGCGTGTCCGAGGAGCAGCCGAACGTTCTCGTAGCCATTGAGGTAGGGAAACACCGGGGCGTCATCGAAACAGACGTACAGCCGGGAGCGAACCCGGGCAACATCCGCTCCGTCGAAACGGATGTTGCCCGAGTAGCGCTGGAGCCCTGAGATCGCACGGATGAGTGTCGTCTTGCCAGAACCGTTCGCACCCGTCAGATGGGTGATGGTGGCGGACGGAAGTGTTGCGGTGCACTGTTCAACTATGGTTCGGCCGCGCACCGCAATGCCGACATTCTGAAGTTCGATCACGAGAGTCTCCTTGTTCTAACGGTGTTAGCGACTAGCTGTTGGTGTGCGTGATGCCGCCGCCGGGATAGAGCACGAAGTAGTCCGTGATGGTCTGGCTGTAGACGTCGACCGAGCCCCACGGAGTCACGACACCGGCACCAATTGCCGCGGTACCGCGCCAGTTGTGCTGTCCGGCGACCGCCAGCGTGCGCTTCACGCCCATGAGTGTCACGGTGTTCGGGAACACGTACCCGTCCGCCTGCCAGGCGGTGCTCGACGACATTGAGCTGCCCGACCAGTACCACTCGAACGTGTCCGAGCTCCACGCCAGCGAACCGCCGCGCGTGAACGTGTCGCGTTTCCCGGCAAGCGCCGCCGGCTTGGCGACCGCCGCGGTCGCACCGGCAGGCTTTGCGGATGCGGGTGCCGCGCTTGCCGATTCGGTCGGGCTCGCGAGCCACGCCGCAAGGGCGGGCGGTGGCGAGCTGGGCGGCGGGGCAGCAGACGCCGGACCGGCGATCACGGCGGACAGCGCCAGGCCGGCAATGCCTCCGACGACGGTCAATGCGGTTCTTCTTCCGAGATGCATGTCTATCTCCATTTCTCGGGTCGGGCGTTGGTGCCTCGACCATGTGAGCCTAGAGACTATGTGTCCTATTACGAATGCCGAGAAAGTTATCCACACACGCGCGAGCAGATATGAAGGTGCTGTCAAGGCCCCCGCGAAAGGTGCACTTTTCCGGCAATGCTGATTGCATGAAATGGTGGTGATTGTCGGGGAACACCAGTCCGCCGTGCCGGTTTCGGCGAACCCGCCGCCCGGGCGACTGGTCGCTCTCGACGGTCTTCGCGGCATCGCCGCCCTTGTTGTGGTCTTCCATCACATCTACCAAATCGCGCGTCCGTTCCTCGAGCCGACCACGCACGCCTGGGCGGTCGGCTCGCTCTGGTGGTTCATTTCGGCGACGCCGATCAAGCTGCTGTCCGCCGGGTCGGAGAGCGTTCTGGTCTTCTTCGTGCTGAGCGGTGTCGTGGTCCCATTGCCCCTGCTGTCGAAAGGCGGGAAGGCCTGGCCTGGATTCTTCCTCTCGCGACTCGCCCGCCTCTACCTGCCGGTGTGGGCATCCCTGCTTCTCGCCGCCGCGTGGATCACGTTGGTACCGCACCCGGCAAGTGCCGTCACGACGGGGTCGTGGGTGCAGCGAACCAATGGCACCGCGGCAGCGCCGGGGCTGTTGTTCAGCGAGGCGGGCCTGATGCGCAATTCGTTCTCGAGCAACAGCGTGCTGTGGTCCCTCCGCTGGGAGGTCATCTTCTGCCTCGTGCTGCCGCTGTTCCTCCTTGCGGCCATCGCCGTGCGCCGATTTTGGCTACCGGCGATTGCGGTGAGTTGCGGCCTGACGCTTCTGGGCAAGGTACTCGACGTCGACGCGCTGCTGTATCTGCCGGTGTTCTTCGCCGGCACACTAGTCGCCGTCAACCTCGAGGCGATTCAGGACTGGTCGAGGCGAACGCGAGTGTTCGTCGGGGCGCGCGGATTAGTCCCGATCGTTGCCTGCCTGGTCCTGATCGTCGCCAGCTGGATGCTGCGTCCCGTGCTCCCCGCCGGAACAGTGGCGAGCGACGCGATCGGCTCGCTCACCCCGGCCGGCGCCGTTGGTCTCGTCGTCTTCGCAATCGCGGCCGCACCGGTGCGACGCCTGCTCTCGGCTCCGATCCCGCAGGGGCTGGGTCGGATTTCCTTCAGCCTCTACCTCACGCATCTGCCGATTCTGGTGGCTCTCACGTACCTGTTCGGGGACGGCAACTGGGCGCTCGTCGGCCTCGCCGGCATCCCGGTCAGTCTCGGAGTCGCTGTGCTGTTCTTCCGGTTCGTCGAGGCACCGTCTCATCGGCTGGCCGGACGGATCCGTACTCTCGTGGACGCGCGATACCGACGGGCATACATCGGAGTGCGCGCGCGTCACGTTGCGAGCCTTGCAGTGGTCTAGAGAAAGTCGAAATCCAGCTCTTCCGCGCGATTAACGCTGTCCGAGTCGACGGGTAGTACTGCGCGCGGCCTAAGAGCGTCGATCTTGGCGCGCAGTCGAGCGACAATCAGTTCGTCGCCCAGTGGTGTGTCGCTCTCGCGTGCCGGAATGACGATCAGCTGGCTGGCCGGACCAAGAACCAGGCTGGCCGTGAGTTCCTCGTTTTCGAACAGGACCGGGATATCCACGACATCAGTTGCGTGCTCGGCGATGAGCGCGCGCGCGTAGTCGACGACGGCTTCTCCGACTCGATCGGTCGTCAGGACCGACTCCCCCGAGTAGGACAAAATTCTCATAATTCAACGATGCACTCGTCGCGAGAGCGGGGTCTACTCGTTGCGCACACCGTGCGACGCGCGTATCGTGACGGGCTACATTTTGGCCGCGGCATCCTGTGCCCGCTACGTAGTCCCTGTGCCGAAATTCACCACCGCCTGGACCGGTGAATGGTCCGAGGGCCACTTGCCGTCGTATCGGGTCACATTGATGCCAGCGCGAAGCACCGTCACGGTTGGTGTTGCGAGGATCCAGTCGATCCGCTTGCGTTCCAGCTTTGGAGGCCCGTAGTTTGCAAAACTGCCCCACGGCTCTGTCAGCCGTTCACGGGCGGCGTCCCAGGTGTCGACGAGTGCACCCGAATCGACCAATAGCTCGTGCGGCAGCGAGTCGTCATCCGTGTTGAAATCCCCGGTTACCACCGTTGGCAGGGGTGTGTCCGCGACCAGTCGCAGAAGTTCAGCGACCGAGTGCGTGCGCGAGCGGCGCGAGAACTGGTCGAAATGCGTGTTGATGGCGCGAAACTCGACGCCGGTCGCGCGATCTGTGAAGGTCGCCGATACCACTACCCGCGGTGTCGGGTTGCCCCACGTCGTTGAGCCGGGCACAAGCGGCGTGCCGGAGAGTGCGGTCTGCGTCCAGTCCAGCAGCTCGACGCGATCGCTGTCGTAGAAGAGTGGGCATCCCTCGCCACGCTTGTTGGCGTTTCGTCCATAGCCGACGGAGCGATAGCTTTCGCCGAGCGCGTGACGAACGAACCCGGCCTGGTCCGGCAGCGCCTCCTGCACGCCGAGGATGACCGGCTGCTCCGCCTCAAGGAGTCGCTCGATCAGGACGCGACGGCGAACCCAGCGGTCGGGACTTCGCGGCATGAGGCGGGTCATCCGTCGACGGATGTTGTAGGTCATCACCTGGATGTCCGGAGGTGCGACCGGTCCGACGAGGGGGATATCGGCCACGGGGAAAGTTTAGGCTTCCCATCCGCGAGTAGCGTGATAACCACCAACAATGGGAGTAACTATGGCAACGCAGTCGCCCGCCACACTCAAGTGGTTCTCGGCCCTCGCCGGGCTCACGTCCCTCTCGATCCTCGTCCAGGCTGCGATCGCCGGCGAGTTCGTCTCGCAGAAACATCGCGGCGGATGGATCGACGCGCACGACATCGTTGCCGATGTTGTCGCCGCTCTCGCGCTCGCGACCATGATCTTCACGATCGTTAAGCTGCGAAAGACGAGCCGAGCACTCATGATCGGGACGATCGTTCTTTTCGTGCTCGTCGACATCCAAATCTTCATCGGTCACCGAATCACCGACAACAACCAGGACTGGCTCATCGGGATCCACGTTCCGCTGGCGTTCATCATCTTTGGTATCGCGGTGTGGCTGCCCGTCAATTCCGCCATGCTTCGACGAGCCGCGACAACGGCGGCCTGAGTTAATCGACACGCGGGAGCCTCACGGGTGAGCATGCGGATGGGTGTGGACTCGCTCGGGCGAGGGGCGGCCGGAGGGCTGGGCTCGCTGTGGCCGCTCTGCATTCCTGCTGCTCTCATCGCTGTCGCCATCGAGACATGGTTCGTCCCTCACTGGTGGGTTTACCTGTGCACGCTGGCGGGCGTTCTCGCCCTCTGGTACCTGCTGATTGCGCGGATTCCAGGTCAGCTGCGCGTTCGCAGCATTCGACGAGAGGTTCCCGGCTCGCTGGTGTGCGCAGTTCGGCTCGTCGGATTCGAATTCCGCGATGCTTCGAACACCGCCGCGCCATTGCGATCACGTCCACCGCGAATTGGTGGAACGGCGTTGGTAGCAACTCCGACGGACCTGCAGCTCTGGGCCGGACGGGTTGGAGACCCCTCGCCGTTCCATGTTGTGCCCTGGAACGCTGTGGACACGCTCGCGCGCGAAGGTCATTCGATATTCGGAGGAGGCATCCGAGTGACGCTCAAAGATGGCGACAGCTTCATCCTCACGGCAACGGCGAATCGCCCTTTCGTTCCCGCCATCAGACGTGGGCGATCGCGAGACCGACTGCTCACACAACTGAGGTCAATGGGAAAGCTGGGCAGCCAGGAGGCAAGAATCGGGCTGTAAGGGGTGTGACTTGGTTGTCGTTTGGGAAAGTGCCTCCACGCAGTCGGTACCTTGGGTTCATGCCCTCAGACGTCGTCAATATCCAGTCCGCGCTCGCCTCGATTTCGGAGCACTGGCAGCCTCACCGTCTGGCCAGCGTCAACGACTACGAGGTCAAGGTGGTCAAGCTCGAAGGCGAGTTCGTGTGGCACACGCACCCAGAGACCGACGAGCTGTTTCTGGTTCTTTCAGGCGACCTGACGATCCAGCTACGCGATCGGGATGTGATTCTCGGGCCGAACGACGTATTCGTCGTGCCGCGCGGGGTTGAGCACTGCCCTCGTGCCGAGGCGGAGGTCTCGGCGATCCTGATCGAGCCGAAGGGAACGGTCAACACCGGTGATGTTGGTGGCGAGCGCACGGCCGAACTGCGCGAACTCTAGCAGCCGCGCTGACCGCTGCTGGCGGAGTGATGTGCCGAATGAATATGGCCTTCGCGGCCGGTCATCGAGCGGCCAAAATGAGAAGACCGACGAGAGGATGCCGACATGACCTTCTACCTGATCTCTTTTCCCAGCGCGGCGATGGATCTCGACGAGTCGGAGTTCGCAGCAGCCGACCGCGACGCCCACGCGGTGATCGCCGAAATGAAGGCCGCCGGCGTTTACCGGTTCGGCGGTGGCCTCGACGAAGGCGTCGCCGCGGTCCAGGTTGCCGCGGACGGCACCGTCACCCAGCGGAGCTATGCGCAGAGCCGGGAGCTCAACGGCGGGATGACAATCATCGACGTCGACACTCGGGAAGAGGCGCTCAAGTGGGCGCGCAAGACCACGATCGGCTGCCACACGGTGCAGGAGCTTCGGCAGTTCATGGACGACCCGGCGATCTGACCGGGGCCAAATTGGATCCAGAGCTTTGCGGTGGTCCGTCCAAGACTTGATCAGGGATTGTGGTGCACCCCCCGGGACTTGAACCCGGAACCCACTGATTAAGAGTCAGTTGCTCTGCCAATTGAGCTAGAGGTGCGCACTCCCCCGTATTCACGGGGATTTATGCGGCTGTTCCCCCAAGCATATCGGAGGCGCTTGGAAGAGTTTGGACCGCATTGGGGGAGATTTATGACACATAAATGACAGACGCGTCAAATGCTGGCGTGCCGTCACGTTTTCGAGGCAGGCTTAGCCGATAACTTCGTCGACAGCTCAAATCGAAAGTCCTCTGCGCGCTCGCTGTCTAATTTCATTTGACAGCGACGTGGACTAGGCCGAGCTTTGCCACTATCCCGGGTCAGGGGCCGCGGCAACAAATTGCTGCAAGCTCGGAATCGGAACTTAACCGACGCTCCATGTCCCACAAACCATTCGGGAAGCAGAGGGGATCCGGTGCAGCCCTATATTTCTTTCTGGCGAGCCGGGACGATCAGGTTGTTGTACGTCCTCGACGGCGTCGGCTACATCGGAAAACGCGGACGGGTCGAAGAGATCCGCCCCGGCGACATCGTCACCATCGACCCAGGTGAGGTGCACTGGCACGGTGCCACCCCGACCAACTTTATGGCACACATCGCAATCAACGACGTCGACGAAAACGGCAGCCCCGCCTCATGGGGCAAGCACGTCACCGAAGCCGAATACAAAACGGAAGCAACCCATGTAGGGCTTTGATTCGCATCATCGCCCGATGGAAAGCACACCCCATCTAGGTGTTCCACTTTACCGTATGAGGACTGCCGCTCCCCTGTAACACTTCCATCGTCGAGCCACCGAAATCGCGCACCGACTGACGCGGGCTGTGCGTGGTTTGTTAGGCGCTCGTTTGTACGCGGGATCCGATACTGAGTTGGACGATAGTCCTGAGCTAGCGGGGGCGGAGTTCATCTCCGATAGGGCGGCGATACACCGTTGGCAAGACTTCGTCTCGTAGCACGCCCACGAGAGCTGGTTCGTGTCCGCTTATGTGGGCCAGGGCGGCGGCGAGGGCTTTAGCCGAGTCGTCACCTGCGAGCGCTGCGACGATGGCAGACACGTTCTCCTCGCTGGCTTGGCCCCGTTCCTTGATCAGTCGAAGTGAGGCGGCCGCCCGCACAAGTATCGGAAGCATCTCCGCCGTAGCCGGATAGGTGCTGATTTCTATATCGAAGTCTTCCCACCCGTCGGATTGTTCGGGCGGTAGTGGAACTGCGGGCACCTTCTTGGCGCGACTAAGTCCTCTCACGTATAGGCCCGCCTTGAGTTCTTTGGCGATCGCGGGGATAAGCTGCTGCATCTTCCCTGTCGTTTCACGAGCCTTGGCCGATCCTCCGAGACCGTTTCGTATTCCAGCTGCGATCGCTTTGCGCTGATCGTCTCCCGTATCCGCGAATCTGACCAAAATGCGGGTAGTGATCGCCAAATCAATTGGAGCGGGCTCCTCGAGAATCCGAAGTCCGTGTGCGATAAGCCGTTCCCGCCGCTTGGGAAGCGCGCGAGCCATTCCGTCATCGATGATTTCGAGTGCGAGCCTCGGCCCGATCGGCACGGCGCCGCCAAGCCGCCTATCTGCATCCTGATCCATGGACTCGGTCAGCTTGACGATCGCTTCATGCTGATGATCTTGTGGCGTCGAGAAGAGGCGGCCCACCGCAAAAATCCATGTGTTTCGCCAATGTGGGCTGGGAGCAGCGATTCGGAGTCGCGCAACGACTTCGTCAAGCGGGCCGCTGGTGAGTTGCATCGCGGCCATGAGTTCCTGCAGTGAACGCACGTCGAAGCCGTAACCATCGTTCCCGCGGGGCGCGATAAGCACGAGTCTCTGCGTGGCAGCCGTGACAATGTTGTCGAGAAGTTCTGCGTCCTTGCCTGACGGCTTGAAGCCCGCGGTGTCTAGGACTTGCCAGGCAACGTTTCGCAGCTCATCGAGTGTGAGGGTCGCGTACGAACGTTCTCCGACTTCACTGCGAACTTGCAGCTCGAACCCGACACGCTCGTGAAGCTGCTGGATTTGCTGTTCGTGCTCGCGAAGCAAATGATGGAGGCCGCCCTGCTTGTTTCGCTCCCGTTTAAACACAGTGTCGTAGTGACCCCAGAACAAGCTGTAACGGTCCGGCGCCAGCTGACCCGCCCCGTCAACGATGATCGTGAGGATCAGAACCTGCAAAGGAGTACGGAGGAGGTTTCGTAGAGCGTCATCTTCGGCCGCTTCGTGAAGTTGACGTATTACTTTCTCGATCCGCTCCGTGTCCGTACGCAAACGAACCTGAGTTGCAAGGGTTCCATATCGGACGGCCTCGGCCGGTTCGAGGTAGTCCAAATCGATTCGTTCGAATTGCGACGGTGCAATGTTCTCGGTGTAGCCAACTGGCCTCGTCGTGAGAAGGACGAACATGTCGCAGTCTTCGGCCTCGGCATCGTTGACGAACTCGGTCACCTGCTGGATCAGCCTCTTCCGCACGTTCAGTTCGGTGACCTCGTCAAGGCCGTCCAGTACCAGGAACCAGGGCCACTGTCTCATCCACGAATGCAGTGCAGGAGGTTTGACGTCTCCGACGTTGGAACGGGCGGAAACTTTCTGGGCAATCCACCGCAAGAGGGTTGAGTCTTCGTCGAGCCCACCTTCTTCGGCGTATTGGGCGAGGTCGATGCGCATGGCCCACCGTCGGTTCTTCGGAAGAGTGCAATCGAACCGTTTCAGTGCTGCCTCCGTTCCGGAGATCACACGCTTCTGGTCGGTGCTGAGGTCTGCTGCACCATTGAGCATGGCCGCCCGGAACACTTGAACGAGGAACTTTGAGATCGTGCTTTTTCCGTTGCCCGGAGCGCCCGTGACAATCAAATGCCGAGGAGCCTTCTGCGTGGCCACGCCAGGCTTGAGAATGTGTTCGGCCCGTTCGAGGACGTAGCGCACGACGCTGCCGCGTTGTGTTCCGGAGTCATAGGTCACCGGTAGGTCGGTCGCGATTTCGTGGACCGGGAAGCCAGCGTTCTCGGCGCTGCCTGCTTCGTCAAAGTAGATGGACCCCTCGCCCATCAGCGCCGTGCGGGCGTGCGCTCGTAGGCCCGGCTCGAGTTGGTCGAGTGGAAGTTTGTCGGTGAATTCGGCCAGGTTGGCAAACACATCGGCCGCAGTGAGAAATGCGGGAACCGATCTACGCACGGCGTCGTTGACGTCCAATAGTGTCTGGATTTGTCGGGCATCCCAGAACCGCCACTTCTTGATCCTGGAAAGTCTCGCGAGTTTGGCCTGGCGCTCGGCGGCGTCTGCGTCGCTGACATCCCTGCTGTCATCGGCCAGTTTGGCGATGTACTGCTCGATGCTCTTGTTCAGTGCATCGTGGCCGCCAGAATCGGGCGCCGGCGAGAGCGCTACGTTCGTGATGAAGACTAGGTAGTCCGGGACAGGATTGCGTGCCTTTGTAGGATCAGCCCACCTGTTCAACTCGTCCCGGACCTGACCCCACAGCCAGCTCGCGTTGTCGTCGGGTCGTGCAGCGAGTTCAGCCTTGTGCTTCACCTGAAAGACGGTGTATCCATCCCACACCTCGGCCCTTTGCTCGTCTGTCACTCCCCAGACGAGTTGGCCATTGACGTACATATCTCGGCCGCCATCGCGGCCGGCTCCCATGACTTGGACAGCTGCGCCAAATGTCGTGACCGTGAGGGCGGCTGCGAGATCTTGGAAGCCGATGGGGCCGAGCTGTTCGAGGTTGTACTTCAACCCGCCTCCTCCGTCATATGTGTCATCGATACCGGGATGGATCGGATTCTCTCCGAGTATCCAAGTCCTTGCACGCGTAACGTGTGCGGCGCGGTTTCTGGCATCGAACAATCTCATCCCTGATCAACGACCGACGTTCGCCAGTACCCAATTATCGACGCACTGCTCAGTAAGACTCGCGCTCGCCACGCAATCCCGAGTGGCCGACGTCTACGACGGTAGGGGTTCTCCGAAGAACTCAGCCGCTGCTTTCTGGATCTGCACGAGCCTCTTAGAGACTGGGCTGTGATTCGCGTAGCCGAGAATATTGGCGATCTCGGTCCGCTTCGTGACTCCGCTGTTGAGCAACACCACGGAAGAGTTGGCCCGAAGAGGGCGAGGCGGGCGTTGCGGTCGAATATCGACCAGGTGCACATGTCGATCTGCGCCAGCAGCTGCGACATGAGCGACCAGCGCTCCGCCATGACGACGACGGTATCGCGAACCAACCACAGCGCCCCCGA
>DATAZY010000080.1:0-50428 GCA_036271795.1 Galbitalea sp. | reverse complement strand
TGCCGAGATCGACTCGGTCACGCAACCTCGCCAGGACCGCCCCAGGTAGTGCGCCGACGCCCAGCTGTATCGTGTCTCCGTCCTCAATCAGCCCTGCGACGAAGCCCGCGATCGTCGCTTCGGTGGGGTTCGGATCCACGGCCGCGAACTCGAGAAGGGGGCGATCGGTCTCGACGACCGCCGCAAAGCGGTGGAGAGGTATCTTCCTGCTGCCGATGGTCGGCGGCATCTGCTTGTTGACCTCGGCGATGAGCACTCTGGTGTGCTCCACGGCATCGGCGATGTAGTCGACGCCCACGCCGAGCGAACACATCCCCTGGGCGTCCGGTGGCGAGACCTGGACGAAACCCACGTCGCTCGGAAGTTCGTGCCGCTCGAACATCCGCGGCAGGGCCGAGTAGTTGCAGGGAATCACTTCCAGCAGTCCGGCCTTACTGAGCGCACGCAGCTCGCCGAGCGCACCGTAGGAGACGACGGTGAGGGCTTCCGGCGGCGCGGTCGTGAGTCGCTGATTCCAGGTCATCCCGACAAACGCCCGAACTGGCCCGATCTTGTCGACCTGGTCAAGCAGCGCGTCGATCAGCGGGGTTGGTTCCGCGCTCGTCTGGCTCCACCACACCCCGTCGCCGGCGTGGACGAATCGACTCAGATCAATGCCAGGCGTGACCGTCATTCGCCCACCCGCTGGATGAGGGTCGCGGTGCCGAGACCGCCGCCACAGCACATGGTCACGAGCCCGAGCTCGACATCCCTGCGTTCCATTTCGGCGAGGATTGTCGCGATCAGGCGCGAACCCGTCGCCCCGACCGGATGTCCGAGTGCGATCGCGCCGCCGTTGACGTTGACGCGATCCATGTCGGGCTGCAACTCCTGCTGCCAGGCGAGCACCACGGAGGCGAACGCCTCATTGATCTCGATCAGATCGATGTCGTTGATCGTGAGGTTGTTACGCTCGAGCAATTTGCGGGTCGCCGGGATCGGACCGGTGAGCATGATGATGGGGTCCACCCCGACCGTGGTCTGGTCGAGGATGCGCGCTCGCACTTTGAGGCCGTGACGGGCGGACGCTTCGCGACTCGCCAGCAGCACGGCGGCCGCGCCATCAGTCAGCGGGGACGAAGACCCGGCCGTGACCGTTCCATTTTCGACCCGAAAGACCGTCTTGAGTTGCGCGAGCGTCTCGAGCGTCGTTCCGGGGCGCACGTTCTGGTCGCTGAGACGAACCTCACCGTCCAGTTCGTATCGCACCATTTCGGCGTCGAACCGATGGTCGGCAATCGCGGCCGTGGCCAGCGCGTGCGAGCGGACCGCGAACTCGTCCTGCTCCGCTCGACTGATATTCCAGCGCTCGCGGATAAGCTCAGCGCTCTCGCCCTGCGGCACGAAGTCATAGAGGTCGCGCAACTCGGGCGGCCACGCGTCGCCGTAGAGCTTCTCGATCTCGCCGACCGAGTTCATCGGCACGTGGTCCATGTTCTCGACTCCGCCCGCGATTACTAGGTCGTGCATGCCGCTCGCGACGAACGCGGCGCCGATCGCCGCGGCCGTTTGTGCAGAGCCGCAGCGACGGTCCACCTGCATAGCGGGAATCTCAGGCGGGTATCCGGCCTGCAGCCACGCGTTGCGCCCAACGTTGCGCGACTGTTCGCCGAACGGCGCGGTGCAGCCGATGATGAGGTCTTCGATGACTTCAGGCGCAAGCCCGCTCTTGTCGAGGATGTCGGTGTAGCACGCGCCGAGCATTGCGTTCGGATGGATGTCCCGGAACCAGCCCTTGTCCGGGTTCGCCCGGCCCATCGGAGTGCGCACGGCTTCGGCGATGAGGACCTCGCGGCCGGAGTCAATAAACGGGTTGTGAATTGTGTGCGCCATCACATCACCGTCCCACCGTCGACGGGGAGCACCTGGCCCGTGATGTAGCTCGCACCATCGGACGCAAAGAAGACGAACGTGGCCGCAATCTCTTCCGGCGACGCCCAGCGGCCGAGCGGGATGCGGGCGAGTGTGCGCTCGCTGAGTTTCTCGTTATTGCGGATGCTTTCGGTCATCGCCGTCGCTGCCAGCGGTGCGATCGCGTTCACCGTGATCGAGCGACGGGCCAGCTCGCGCGCGAGAGATTTGGTCAGGCCGATGATGCCCGCCTTCGCAGCGCTGTAGTTCACCTGGCCGATGGTGCCGTCGATACCTGCAGCGGAGGTCACATTGATGATCCGACCCGTGCCGTCATCGGGGAAATACTCGTTGGCCGCTTGGCTGCAGATGAAGCTGCCGACGAGATGGATGTCCACGATGCGACGGAACTGGTCCTCTGCCATCTTCGGGAACATTGCGGGAGCGATGGCGCCGGCGTTGTTGATGAGGATGTTGAGGGTGCCGCCGGCGAGAGCGGCGGCACGCTTCGCCGCTTCGCCCGCACCAGCCGCGTCGCGCACATCGAAGTCGAACGAATCTGCCGCGCCGCCGGCGTCGGTGATGGATTTCGACGTTGCGGCGGCCGCATCCGCATTCACGTCGGTGACGAGGACGGCCGCTCCGCTGGCGGCCAGCGCGCGGGAGACCGCGGCCCCAATGCCGCCACCTGCGCCGGTGACAAGTGCCGAGCGACCACTCAGTTGAAGCCCGGCGGCGAACTCGGCCATCAGTAGCTCCTCGGCAGGCCGAGGACGTGCTCGCCGATGTAGTTAAGCACCATCTCCTGGCTGAGCGGCGCGATACGGAGCAGGCGCGACTCCCGGAAGTAGCGAGCCACGTGGTATTCCTCCGAATAGCCCATTCCGCCGTGAGTCTGCAGCGCGCGGTCCGCCGCCTCGAACCCAGCATCCGCGCACAGGTACTTGGCCATGTTGGCTTCTTTCGCGCAGGGGAGACCGTTGTCGTAGAGCCAGGTCGCCTTGCGCAGCATCAACTCGGCGGCGTCGAGTCGGGCGAGCGACTCGGCCAGCGGAAACTGGATGCCCTGGTTCATGCCGATCGGACGGCCGAAGACGTGCCGGTCCTTGCCATACTGAACGGCGCGGCGAAGCGCGGCGCGACCGAGGCCGAGTGCTTCCGCGGCGACGAGCATGCGCTCGGGGTTCAGCCCGTCCAGGATGTATTTGAATCCCTTACCTTCTTCGCCGATCCGGTCCTCGACCGGAATGTGAAGGTCGTCGATGAACAACTCATTCGAGCTGACGGCGTTGCGTCCCATCTTCTTGATGGGACGCACGTCGACGCTGTCGCGGTTGAGGTTGGTGAAGAACAGGGTGAGGCCATCGGTTTTCTTGGGAGAATCCTCGAACTTCGCGGTACGCGTGAGTAGCAGGATCTTTTCGGATTCCATCGCCTTGGAGATCCAGACCTTCTTGCCATTAACGACGTAGTGGTCGCCGTCGCGTTTGGCGAACGTCGTGATCCGCGTCGTGTCAAGGCCGGCCTCCGGCTCGGTCACGCCAAAGCACACGTGCAGGTCCCCGTTCACGATGCGGGGGAGATCGCGGGTCTTCATCTCGTGCGAGCCATGGACGATCACGGGATGCATCCCGAAAATACTGAGATGGATCGAGCTGGCGGCGTTCATGCCACCGCCCGATTCGGCGACCGCCTGGATCAGAATGGATGCTTCGGTAATCCCGAACCCGTGCCCGCCAAACTCCTCGGGCGTGGTGATTCCCAGCCAGCCACCCTCCGCCATCGCGTTGTAGAACTCGGTCGGGAACTCATGGTCGAGGTCCTTGTTCATCCAGTATTCGTCATCGAAGCGGGCTGCAACCTCGGTTACCGCGTCGCGAATGAGTGTCTGGTCTTCAGACAGTTCGAAATCCACGGTGACTCCATTCGGCGGCTCTTGGACCTACCATATCAAAGGACTGACCATTTAGCTCGCCCCCGTTAGTTGTCGGGAGCCAGCCCCAGATCGTCGGCGATCCGCTCGTTCCAGCGTGCCGGTGCACCGAACAGTGAGACGTCGAGCTTGGCCCTCTTGTAGAGCAGTTGAAGGTCGTGCTCCCACGTGTACCCGATGGCGCCGTGCATCGTCAGTGACGACTCGGCCGTATCCGAACCAGCTTGAGCAACCTGCGCCTTGGCCGCGGCCGCGTGCAGGTGTGCCTCCGGCAGTTCATTCTCAACCGATTCGGCGGCGTAGTAGGCGAGCGAGCGCGACGCCTCCTCGTTCACGAGCATTGTCGCGGCAGCGTGTTTCATGGCTTGGAAGGAGCCGATCGGTGCGCCGAATTGGGTGCGTTGGGTGCTGTATTCGACGGCCAACTCTCGCAGGCGTGTTGCAGCGCCAAGGGAGTCCGCCGCCGCCAGGACCGCCGCGCGCAGGCTCGCGGCGCGCAAGAAGGATGTCGCGTCGCGAGCCAGCCTGTCGCCGGAGGCGTCGGCGAGTGTGACGTTGGCTGCCGTGCGGCTGCGGTCTAGCAGTTCGCGTGGGCTGACCGTTACCCCTTTTGCGGAAGATTCGACGAGGTAGAGGTCCGAGCCGACCGGCACCACGAGCAGGTGGGCCCTGTCGGCACCGAGAACCAGCTCTACGGTCCCGGTGAGTGCGCCATCCGAGGCGGCAACGGCGGAGGTGTCCCCATCGAGGGGATCGTTGGCGCTCGCGACAATCGCCGCGAATCGGCCCTCCGCGAGCACCGTTTCGATCATTTCCTCGCCAAGGGCCGGGAGCGCGAGCACCGTTGCCAGCCAGGCCGAAGAGGGTGCCGCCCGTCGAGCAAGCTGTTCGATCGTCAGCGCTAACTCAAGCAGGCCACCGCCCTGACCGCCCGCGGCTTCATCGACTCCGACGGCGATCCAGCCCTCGGCGGCAAGAAGCCCCTCAAACTCGGAAGGATCAGCCCCGTCGAGCCAGCGCCGGACGCTTGCGGGTGACGCGCATCGCTCGAGCCATCCGGCGAACGCCTCCACGAACATTTCCTGTTCGGGATCGAGAGCCCACCGCATGCCCGCTCCTTCGCGACCGGTCGTCCCAGTACTGTTGATGATACGTATTGATTCAGCACGCAATGGTAACTTAGGTCTAACCATTAGGCCAATGACGGGAAAGTTAATGTCACTTACCGAAAGTGGAAGCCGACCCGACCGCTCGGCCATCCAATTGTCGCCGATGAAGGTGCCGAAGGCCTCGGATGTCCTCGCGAACGAGCTCCGTGAGCGGATTCTGACGGGAGAGTTCGCCGAGGGAACGGGTCTGCCCGCCGAGCGCGACCTGGTCACCCAGACCCGCATGAGCCGAACGACCGTGCGCGAGGCGCTGCGCATCCTCGAGGTGCAGGGACTGATACGAATCAAGGCCGGACGCACCGGCGGAGCGTTTGTACAGCAGCCGGGCGAAGAAGCCATGGCGAGCACGGTGAACCTTCTCATCCGGGGCCGGCGGATTCGGCTCGCCGCCCTGCTGGAGACCCGCGAGGCCATCGAGCCGTTCTGCGCGCAGCTCGCTGCGACGCATCGCACGCCGGAAGAGCTTGAGATACTTGAGGAAGCCAATCGCCTCATGAGCAACGACAGCGCGGACCTCCCGCAGTTTCTCCAAGCCAACGTCGACTGGCACGTCGCGGTCGCGCGGGCGAGCCACAACGAACTGCTGTCCGGGCTGATGGCCGCGCTCTCGCGCGCGATTTACGCGGCAACCGAGGACGAAAAGTTCGTCGATGTTGAGGTGCGACACGCGACAATCCACGCGCATGCGACCATCACGGATGCCATCCGCGAACAGGATGCCGATGCCGCCGTTCGTCGCATGAAGCGCCACGTGCACTCGTACGCCGAGGAAGTTCTCAAGGGCGACCGCCAGCAGATCGACGTCTCCTAGCCGGCTACTTCGGCACTGTATCGCGGACGGCGTCCCGGATGTCGTTGATGGCATCCGGGTTCTCTGCGCCGGAGAGGTCGGCCTGCGCCGTGCCCAGGGCTGCGGCCCGCACGGCACGACGCATGATCTTCTGGGACCGTGTCTTGGGAAGTTGTGCCACTCTGCGCACGAGGGACGGCGCGAACGGTTTACCCAGCTGGGTCGCGACGAGGTCACGCAGCTCCTCCGAAACGTCCTCATCGATCCCCGGACGTGGTACCCAGAACGCCCACACGGTTTCACCCTTGGTCGAGTCAGGCACGCCCACGGCTGCTGCCTCGACCACCGCCGGATGCGTGATGAGCACCGACTCGATTTCGGCGGGCGCCAGACGTTTGCCCGCGACATTCATGACGTCGTCCGAGCGACCAAGGATGAACCACTGGTCGTCGTCAACGAGGGCGAAGTCGCCGTGGTGCCACATGCCGGGATACGTTGTCCAGTAGGCCTCGAGGTAGCGGGCCTCGTCCTTCCACACGCCCCTCGTCATCGACGGCCAGGGCTGGCGACAGACGAGTTCACCGACCTCGCCGCGCAGGGAATTGCCGTCCGCGTCGACGACATCGACATCCATACCCAGCGACGGCGCCCCGAGCGAGCAGCTGCGGATGACCTCGACCGGGTAGGGCGCAAGGAATGAGCCGCCGACCTCCGTACCCCCCGAGAAGTTAATGATCGGAACACGTCCCCCAAAAACCTCGGCGGCAAGCCACTCGTACGCGCTCGGATCCCACGGCTCACCCGTCGACCCGAGCACGTGAACGGACGAAAGGTCGTGGTCGCGGTACCCGACGGAACCGCTCGCGCGCAGGGTCCGGATGAGCGTCGGCGAGACACCGAGCATGGTGACCGAGTGGCGCTCGACGAGATCCCACAACCGATCCAGGTCGGGGATATCCGGCGCACCCTCGTAGAGCACCAGGGTCGCGCCGTTGGCATGCGTGCCGAAGATCGACAGCGGCCCCATGATCCAACCCATGTCGGTGATCCAGCAGAAGACTCCGTCATCGTTGACATCGAACGAGTAGGCGACCTCGCTCGCGGTCTTGACCAGGAACCCGGCGTGGGTATGGATCGCGCCCTTTGGCCGACCAGTGGTCCCCGAGGTATAGGCGAGGAGCAGCGAGTCGGTCGCGCCGACAGAGTCGCTGCTGCCGTCGCCGGTCGCACTAAGCAGGTCGCCCCATGCCGTCTCGCCGGTAGCCACAGCACCGCCCCCGACATTGTCGACGACGATGACGTGCTGTACCGTCGGGCAGGTCTGTAGCGCCTCGGTGAGAAGCGACTTCATCTCCACCTGGCGACGCCGACGGATCGTGCCATCCGCGACGATTACCGCCACGGCGCCGGCATCCTGGATGCGTGCCGCGATGGCGGCTGGCGCGAACCCGGAGAACAGTGGAACGATGACCGCTCCCAGCGAGGCGATGGCGTAACAGGAGATGACGGCCGCGGGGATCATTGGGAGGAATAGCGCGACGGCGTCCCCTCGCTTCACGCCGAGAGACCGAAGTCCCGCGGCCACATGCCGTACCTGCTCGTCCAGTTCGCGGTAGGTCAGGGTAGTCGTCGTGCCGTCCTCGGCGACGTGAACGACCGCTGTCGCGTCCCCGTGGCTGTCTTGCCACTGGGCGATGCAGGCGTCGACGATATTCATGCTCGCGCCGACAAACCATTCCGGGTGTTCGATCCCCGCGGTCAGATCAACGACGGAGGTGTACGGGGTACGAAACGGGAGCCGGAGGTCCTTGACGACGGTGTCCCAGTACCACCCGATGTCGGCGATGGACGCCCGGCGCAACTCGCCCAGGCTGCCGAAGCCATTCGACGCGCCGAGCCGAGTGACGTTGGCATTTCGGATGTATTCGTTCGTGGGCGTCCAGGAATAGTCGGTCATGAGCGGCCCCTCGGCATAGCGAGCATGCGCTCGGCGATGATGTTGCGCTGGATGAAAGTCGAGCCGCCAGCGATTGCCGTGCCGCGCGACTGGTACGCGAGTCGTAACCAACGGGAGTGCGACGGGTCGTCCTCGTCGAGAGCGAGTTGCCCGCCGAGTGGCATCAACGAGAGTCGAAAGTCGGCGAGGTCCTCGACAAGAGGGCAGAAATAGAGTTTTCCAATCGAGGTGACCGGGCCCGGCGCGCCAGCGTCCGAGGCGGAGGCAACGACCCGTTGACCGATCAGGTAGTGCGTCAGCGCCCGCCCCCACAGGTCGGCGACGGTATCGCGCACTCGTGGATCGGCGCCGAGAGGGTTGCCGTTGCGATCGGTTGCCTCGCGGACGTCGGCAATGATGTCGCGCACAGCGCGCTGGGTGTTGACTCGTCCGGTCGCGATCGCAATCCGCTCGTATCCGAGAGTCGCCATTGCGACGGGCCAGCCTCGGTTGATCTCTCCGACCACACCGGAATCCGGGACGAAGACATCGTCGAGGAAGACCTCGTTGAACTCCGCTTCGCCGAGCATGTGCGCGAGCGGCCGGATGGTGACGCCAGCGGTATCGAGAGGCAGCAGGAAATAGCTGATGCCCTTGTGTCGAGGCTCGGCTTCTGACCCGGTGCGCGCGAGCAGGATGGCGTGGGCCGCGACGTGCGCCCGAGAGGTCCAGATTTTTTGCCCGTTGATGCGCCATCCGCCATCGACCCTCGTTGCCGTGGTTCGCAACGAAGCCAGGTCGGACCCCGCCTCTGGCTCGGAGAACAGCTGGCACCAGATCTCGTCGCCCTCAAGGATTGGACGGAGGTAGCGTTCCTTCTGCTCGTCCGTCCCGAAATCGATGATGGTCGGCCCCGCGAAGTCCTCGCCGATGGTGTTGAGGCGCTCCGGCGCCCCGGCGCGATCGAGCTCTTCGGCGAAAATGGCGCGGATGTTAGGGCCCACTCCGCCGCCGCCGTACTGCTTCGGCCATGACAGGCCGGCGTATCCGCCATCGAAGAGAGCGTGCTGCCACTGCTTCCAGAAGGGCACCTTGTCGACCAGCTCCGCGGGCTCCGGCCAGGGCAGGAGCGGAAGCGTCTTCTCGAGCCACGTCCGTGCGTCCGCACGGAATCGCGCTTCTTCGGGCGAATCCGACAGGTCCATGAATGCGTTCCTTCCGGGTGTCGGGGCCAATGTTACTATTGGTCAGACCAAAAGGGGAACACGATGACAATCCTTCCCGGCCAGCTCGTAGATGAAGTCGAACTGCCCGTTGAGCGGGGCAAGATTCGCGAATTCGCCCGCGCAACCTTCACCGCAGATCCGGTGCACACGAACGAGTCCGTCGCGCGCGCGGCTGGATTCGCGGGGGTTCCGGCCACGGCCACATACTCGGTCGGAGCCGGTCACTACCGAGACCAGGCGGCGTTCGTCGCGAGTCTCGGGATGTCGATCTCGAGAATAGTCGTCGGTTCGGTCTCGTGGAGCTACCTTCGGGTGTTGCTGGAGGGAGACGTTCTCACGGCTACTCGAGTGGTTGAGAGCGACGAGAACCGCGTCGGCAAGTCCGGTTCCATGCGCGTTGTCACCCTCGTGACCAGGTTTGTTGATCAGCGTGGCGACCTCGCGCTCGTGCAGCGCGAAGTCCTGATCGAACGAGACACCCCGTGAGGGCGGCTCCCTCGCTGCAGCCCGGTGACTCTCCCCGGCCGAGGGAAGTAGGCCCGATCACGGCGACAGACATCGCGCGATTTGCCGGTGCAGGCGGGGATTTCAACCCTCTGCACCACGACGAAGCTGCGGCGCATGCCGCAGGCTTCGAAACCGTCATCGCGATGGGGCAGTTCTCTGCGGGCCTGCTCGCAGGCTTGCTTACCGATTGGGTTGGGATTGAAAACGTTCGCGTGTTTGAAGTCAGGTTCGTTGCACCTGTTTACAAAGGCGACGTTCTCGAGCTTCTGGCTGAAGTCACGGATGTTCGGGGCGACGAGGCCTCGATTAACCTCGCGGTCAGGTCGGGCGCAACTGACGTCGTAACCGCAACAGCGAAAATTCGAAGATTCGCTCGGTCCTAAATGGTTGAATTATCGAACAATTGGTCCTAATGTGACGCTTAGGTGAATTTCGTCGCCTGATTTGTAGTACTTACTCGACCTGCGAAGAAGGAGCGTCGATGAACCCGTCAATTGCGCCGTTGAAAACCTCATATTGGCCGAAGGAATCCAGTTCCGGAGTGCGGGACATCTCTCTCCCGCAACTCCTGCGAGAGGCCGCTGATGCTGCGCCGGATCGACTGGCTCTTGTCGATGCAATCGCCGATCCCGCGAGCAGACGACACTGGACCTATCGCGAGTTCCTCGCAGAAACCGAATCGGCCGCCCGCGGGCTGCTGGCGCAGTTTGAGCCCGGAGACCGCGTCGCGATTTGGGCCCCGAACAGCGCCGAGTGGGTCATCCTCCAGCAGGCGATCGCCATGGCGGGCATGATCGTCGTTGCGATCAACCCGGCCTATCGCGCGAGCGAGCTTGAGTACGTTCTCCGCCAGTCTGGCGCGGTGGGTCTGTTCCTGGTCCGGTCATATCGAGGCGCCGACCTCGATGAGATCGTCCAGTCCGTGCGCGCGGCCACACCAGCTCTCCGGGAGCTGATCTGGTTCGATGAGTGGACCGATTTTGTCGCGTCCGGCGACCCCGATCAGGCGTTCCCGATAGTGGCGCCAACGGACCCCGTGCAGATCCAATACACCTCGGGGACGACTGGCTTCCCGAAAGGCGCGCTGCTGCACCACAAGGGCATCATCAACGAGGCGCACTTCGTTGGGGAACGCGCAGGCATGGCCGACGGGGATGTCTGCATCAATGGCATGCCCATGTACCACATCGGCGGCGGCGCCGTTACGGAACTGGCCACGATCTCGTGGCACGGCACCTATGTTGTGATGCCGGCCTTCGACCCGGGGCTCACACTCGAGCTGTTTGAAACGTATCGCGGGACCCACTCACTGATGGTGCCAACGATGCTGATAGCGGTGCTCGACCACCCAGATTTTGCGACCCGCGACAAGTCGTCTTTCAAGACAGTGATGTCTGGAGCGGCCGCCGTTGCAGAGCAGCTCGTTCGCCGGGTCACCGAGGAATTCGGCTGCCAGTTCAGCATCCTGTTCGGCCAAACAGAGATGCACGGCGTCATTAGCCAGACCCGCGTGACAGACAGCGCTGAGGACCAGGCCGAAACGGTGGGCCAGCCGCTCCCCGAACTAGAGGTAAAGATCGTTCACCCCGACACGGGAGAGATCGTGGGCATCGGCGAACAGGGTGAGATCTGTTGCCGTGGGTACCAGAACATGCTCGCCTACTACGACATGCCGGAGGCCACGGCGGAGACCATCGACTCCGACGGATGGCTGCATATGGGAGACATCGGGACGATGGACGATCGCGGATTCCTGCGCGTCACGGGTCGGGTCAAGGACATGATCATCCGTGGAGGTCTCAATCTTTACCCCCGGGAGATCGAGGACCTCTTGTTTGACCACCCCCTGATCGTCGAGGCGGCGGTCATTGGCATTCCGGATGACAAGTGGGGCGAGCAGGTCGGAGCGGTTGTCCGGCTTCGCGATGGCGTCACGCCACCAAGTCCTGAGGAATTGCGCGCTTGGTGTCGAGAGCGGATCTCGGCGCACAAGGCACCGACTCTTTGGTTTTTCATTGACGCCTACCCAATGACGCCGTCCGGCAAGATCCAGAAGTTCGTGTTGCGCGACCAGATTGATGCGGGTGAGTTGGTCGCGGCATCCCCTGCGAAAGCGACGTCCTCGGCGAGCTAGACGTACACGTGCGTGGAAGCAGGCGATGTCATGACCGGCTTCCACGAACGAGCGTTACTTCGTGCGTCTGCGAACCTTACAGCGGGAATCCCGGCGAGCACGGTACTGGAGCTGCAAGCGCAGGGTCCAACGCGTTGACGGTCAGCTGCACTGCCGTCTTGTCGTACGGCAGGCCCAGATGTCCAACCGGATCGCTCGGGCAGAAGCTCTGGACCGTCTCATTGGTCACGTTCGGACCAGCAGGCAGGAACGCCAGTTGATACGGGGTCACGGCCTCGTCGTCGACCGTGGCGATATCCGTGTAGGTCACATTCGAAAACGTGGCCGACGGGGAGTTGAGCGATGTGTAGTAGCTCGGCGTCGTCAGCTGGCCGCAGGCCGGGCATCCAGTCGCAAAGGCGGCAGAGCCGCCCGGGATCTCGTCGATGGCAGTCACCAGGCCGCTGAGGGTTGGCGGACCAACGTTCATTGGTGCGAGGCCGACGTACGTTGAAACATGCGAGGCTCCATAGGTCTTCATGTAGAGCCGGGCGAGGTTGCCTCCTTCGGAGTGGCCAACGAGGTCGACTTTGGATGCTCCGGTATAGCCGCGTACCAGGTTGACGAAGGAATTCAGTGTCGAGGCCGAAGCGTTGATGTCCGCTATTCCGCCGAGGTCGGCGCTGTACCAGACCTGGCCGTAATTGAGCGTGTAAACGCAGTAGCCATCGTTGGCAAGGGTGGGTGCCAAGGCTTCCCAGGTGATGTTCTCGTTGGCAACGACTCCATGAATGAGGATCACGGGATAGGGATGCGCGGCGCTCGGCCGACAGAATACGTTATCGGCGCCCGCCGGCGCCGCCTCGTCAGCGGCTCCGATTGCCGCCGCAGAAAGTGTGTTCCAATTCACCGGATAGGTGGTTGCCGCGGAAGCTGGGGTTGCGAACCCGAGCGTTGTGAATCCAACGGCGGCAATTATCAGAGCTGCTGAGATGAAGCGGGATCTCCGAATGCGCATTGATCTCTCCTTTGAGATATGACTGAACATCCTTGTTCAGGTCGCGCACCATATTGGTCCAATAGTTCGTTAATATCAATGGTTCGGCGCAGAATGCACGTTTTCCCACTCACTCATTTGAATCAGCGGGACGTGGCGTTGAGCTCACTCCAGCGAGCATGCACCTCGGGTCCCCAGATTCGCCGAAGATCCTGAAGGTGCGCCGTCACGCGTCGGCCGATCCAGTCCGGGAGGAGCGCATCCGGCAGTTGCGGATCGGCAAACGGCAGTCGCTGGAGTTCGGAGAGGACACGGATATGCGTGAAGAGAGTGTCGTCGCCCGGCGCCGGAGAGGGATTCTCGAAGCGTGCCGCGATCTCGGCGTATCGCTCGGCAAGCGCGTCGAGATCCCAACCGCTCTGGACGATCTTCGATTCCGTAAGTCCGATCGCATCGGTCTTGCCGAGAAATGAGATCGTCGAGTCGGCGAGCCCCAGGCTTTCGACAAGGGTAGCCACCTGTTCGCGTCGCTCAGTGTGCGGAGTCAGCCACACCCCGGCGGTCGGGTTGCCGAATCCCGCCCACTCGAGACCGCTGTACAACTTCTTGCGGCTGGTTCGCAGCGCCAACGGAATCGTGACAAGAAGGATCAGCCAGCTGCCGTCCCAATCTCGAAAGGAATCGCTGAGCGACTCGACGCGGCGCGAGCCGGTCTCAAAAACGCCCGCCAGTTGGGATGACATCGACCACGCAACCTCGCGACCGGATCGCACCGGCGCGATCCAACCGGAGTCCGCGCCGCGCACGATCGCCTGCCGAGCGGTGCGTTCCTCGATGCCGAGGCCGTTCATGACGTAGAGGAGCGAGGACGTCCATGCCGGCGCGTGCGTCGGCCAGACCAGTTCGCCGAGGATCGTGAGGAGCAGGGAGCGCGCGCTGCCCGGCGTGAGGTCGGCGTGACCGCCCTTGCGTTCCCTCTTGCCCCCGTCCACGGTCGCGTCCGGCCGTGTGGGACTCACCATAGATCCCATCCTAGGAGGGATGTGTGTTTACGCCACCGGCCCGGGCAGGTCTGCCATCGGACGCTTGCCAATCGTGACGGATATCGCGCGACCGTGAGTGTGGCCGTCGAGATGGCCGGTGGCGCATTCCGCACAGTGCGGTACGGCCACCGCGCTGAGCGCCGCGCCCAGTTCGCGCTCGGTCGTGACATCCGCGACACCTGACGCCATGTTTCCGAGGTACTCCTCACGGGCGATGATCGCCGCGCCGTAGGCTCCAGCGATCTGAGGCTCGTCGAGCATCTCGATCGGCAACCGGAGCGCCTCGGATAGAAAGTGCACGAGCGCTTTGTTCTTGGCCACGCCGCCTGTCATGACGACCGGGGATGCCTTGCCAACCTGTGCGACCAGACCCACGGTCCGCGCCGCGACGGCCTTGTGCACCGATGCCGCAATGTCGTCCTTCTCAGCTCCTTGCGCGAGCAATGAAATGACCTCGGTCTCTGCGAAGGTCGCGCACATGCTGCTGACCTCTAGGCCATCAGATCCCTCAAGTGCGAGTGCACCCACGTCAGTGACCGGTACCTCGAGGGCGCGGCTGAGTACGTCGAAAAAGCGCCCGGTACCGCTCGCGCAGCGGTCATTCATTGCAAAGCGATCGACGAGGCCGTCCTGATCGACTGCAATCGCCTTGCTGTCCTGGCCACCAATGTCGATGACGAGTCGAACTCCCGGAAACAGGGCGGCAGCGCCGCGGGCGTGGCAGGTGATCTCGGTGAAGGTCTTGTCGGTGGGCACCAGTTTGCGGCCGTAACCCGTGCTGATGGTTCGGACAATATCCGACTGGTGGATGCGGGCATCCATGAGCGCCGCCTCCATTGCGACCCGGACGGCCTCCTGGCTCACCGCACCCATCTGAACGATCTTCGAGCCGACCATCGCTCCCTGGTCGTCGACGATCGCTACCTTGGCCGTTGTCGAGCCAAGGTCTACGCCCATCACGTACCAACTCATGACGAAACCTTAGACCAGAGCCCGCGCGCGCTGCTGATCGATCGACTCCAGCATGGCGACGAGGCCGCTCTCGAGCGACTCATCCTTGTAGAAAGCCGCGTCGGCGACATCCCCCTCGAAGAAGAAGGACTTGATTCCGCGCTCCGTCTCCGCGGTTCTTGCGAGGATGTGCTGGGGATTCGTCATCGCGCGGCAGGTGCGGGTCGAATGGAACGCGATCCCGTCGATGCCGTACTCGTCGCACCGCTTGATGAGCAGCTCTTCCATGATCTTCAGGCCGTGGTTGATCGGGCAGATCAGATAGTGCTGGGCCATCCCCAGAAGCGGCCGATCGAGATCGATGAGTTGCGGCTCCTGCCAGAACGAGTCGTGCGTGTAGCGACCCGCGACAACCGCGACGTCGTACTCGGCAAACTTGCGCGTGAGCCAGCCGAGCTTGTTCCAGTTCATGATGCCATCGAAGTAGACGCGGTACTTCTCGTTCTGTACGGCCGAAATCTTATTGTCGAGGCGGTACTGGATCTCATCCTTGACACCCTGAAAGTAGTCGACGAGCGCCTGGTTCGCCGGCATGAAGTTAATAGGAGCGATGCTCGCCACCCAGTCCCAGTAGGTCGCGGGCGTCGGTGCCGCCGCGCAGAGCGCCATTGCCTCAAGACGAAGTTCGGATGCCCGCTTGATGTAGTACATGTTCTCACTGAGGGCATCCCAATCGAACGTCTTCTTGGTCTGGTATTCGATGAACTCAATGAGCTTCTTCAACTGTTCTTCGACGTAGAGCGGCGTCTTCTCCCACTCCGAACCGCGCAGGTATCCGGCATCTTTCTTGTTGCCCCAGATCATGGGCAGCGAAACGTTGAAGATCGGGAACTCTTTGCCGAAGACCCGATAGGTCATGGCATCCCACTGCTGTCCGGTCGAGCAGCCGGCGTAGGCGTTCACGAAGAAGTCGGGCGAGGGAAGCTTGGACGCCAGCTCCTCCTGGTCGACCATTCCGACGATTCCGTTCTGCTTCTCCGTGATGCCCTTCTGGGTCATGACCGCGCAGCCGAGGTGGGTGCGCGCATAGGAGCAGAGCTCACCGATGTAGCCATACTCCTCACCCGCCGCCTGTGCCGGACCCTCGAGGTGCATTGCGGCAAGTCGCGCCGAGAACGCTTCGCCGTGGCACCATTCGAGGCCCGCCGCCTGGAAGATCGGATTCAGAGCAGTGCCGTTGTACCAGACGACGTGCTTGCCGCGTTCCTTTGCTGTGAAGATGTTCTCCCAGTAGTCGGCGACCATCTTGCCACCGGTCTTGGTGGATGAGAGGCGGTTCGACTTGTCGGGCGCATCGAGTGTGCGGTCGTGTGTCGTGAGGAGTTCGAGTGGCTCGCGGCTCGGGGCTTCGAGTGACATGAGTGTTTCCTTTTCTAGGTCAGGCTCGGCACTGCGGTCTTGTTGCGTCGGATGCGTTCGACGAAGGTCTCGACGCGTGTGCGCACCGATTCCTCGGCAACACCCTCGTGTTCGGTCTCGATGAGTAGAACCGGAATGTCGCGGCCGTCCAGCGCCTTCTTGAGTTCGGGGTAGTAGAGCATGAGGGGTTCGCAGAACTTGGCCATCAGGGTGATGACTCCGTCCGAACCGCTGTCTTCGAGGCTCGAGATGAGGTACGAGTCCCAGTCGACGTTGCGCTGTACTCGCGTGCCGCACGGGGCCGAGATGTTGCGGTCCAGATACCAGAGCGCTAGCGCATCGAACGGGTCGACATCCTCCGGCACATCCGTCGAGATGTAGCGGAAGCCGTGGTACAGATCGTCGTTGACGACGAGAGCCCCGCACTCTTCGATCACGTCGAGAAGCTCGGGCCGGGGCGGAGCGCAGAAGTGTCCGGACAGGTGGATGCGGACGAGCGAGTCGGGGGCAGTCTGTCCATTTTCTCTGGCTTCTGGTTCGAGGGCGCCAAGGATGTCGCGCAGTAGTGCGCTGTGCTCCTGAATGTCCATGACCATGCTCGATTTCACGAGAGTCTGCATCTGGCTGGCGGTAATCCGGACGCGTCCGGACTTGCGCAGGTCGTAAAACTCTCGCAGCAGCCGGCGGTTCTCGTTGAACAGACGGATACTGCGCGACAACGCTTCCGCAGTGACAACGGTCCCGACGATTTCCTCGACCTCGGCCCGCAGTGAGCCGATCTTGTCGATGACCTGTCCCTGGCTCCATGGGTCGTCCATCGAGCTGATGAACTGTGCGAAGTGTGTGGGGATTTCCGGCTTGGCCCAGCGGATGACATCGACCGCTCCCAGGAGCTGCACACAGTGGTCGGCGAGCACGAAGGCGTCGAAAACGTCCAGCTCGCCGATCGCCGCCTGGTCGGCGAGGCTGCGCGTGTAGCTGCAGTAGAACTCTGGCAGAAGGCTGCGGCCTTCCGTGATGGTTGTGCGACTCTCCTGGATGATGACGGGCAGTGCCCCGGTCGCGTGAGTGAGTTCCGATGGAAAGTTCATCGGGAATGAACCAATGACCGGACGGCCGTTGCGCGCCTTCCATGATTGCGCGTACGCGACTGGATCCGCGGCCGCCGCCCCGAGCGTCGCAAATGCGGCGGAGTCGAGATTTTGCATGGCCTCAGACTAGCGGACGTTCGTCAATTCTGGAAATAAAGTTCCCGCGAGTGTCGATAATCGAGCTCATCGCTGCCAGAATGGAATCGGCCGCATCGGGCGGCCCGCGCGCGCCAGGAGGAGGAGGAACTGTGTCGTTCATTTCAAATCGGTACACCCGCATGGTCGGGATCGAACACCCCATCGTTCAGGAGGGTCTTGGGCCGTTCCGGACCCCAAAGCTCGCGGCGGCGGTATCCAACGCCGGCGGACTCGGGACGGTGTCGATGCCGGGAATGCCCGTCAACATCGAGGATGGAGCGCGCACCTTCCGCGAGCACATCGATGAGTGTGCGGGTCTGACAGACAAGCCGTTCGCCGTGAATATCCCGGTCGGCGTGGACCACGACGGCGAAGTGCTGCCGTTTACCGATGTCTACATCCGGATGGTGCTTGCGGCTCGGGAGCTGGATGCCGGGCTCGCGGCACAGCTCCGAGTCATGACTACTTCCGCGGGTTTCCCAGGGCCGTACATCCAGCTCATCAAGGATGCGGGCATGATCCACCAGCACAAGGTCGGGTCGACGCGACAGGCGGTGAAGTCGGCTGAGGCCGGCACGGATGTCGTGATCGCGGCCGGATTCGAGATGGGCGGCCATGCACCCAGCAAGATGGTGCACACCTTCGTACTAATTCCGAGCGTCACAGAAGCCGTGGATATCCCGGTGTTGCTCACGGGTGGAGCGCGCGACGGGCGCGGGCTCGCCGCTGCGCTCGCGATGGGGGCGGAGGGTGTCGCCATGGGAACGCGGTTCATAACCAGCTATGAGAACTCCGATTGGCATCCCGCATACATTCAGGCGCTACTCGACGCGAAGGAGGGCGACGACGTGGCATTCGACGGTGTCTACGGTCCGTGCCGCGGCCTGCGCAATGCGGCGTCGCGCCAGCTCGTCGAGCATGGATCGGACTCGGCGACCGTGGGCATGAGCGAGGTGGAACTAATGCGCTGGAAGATAGAGTCCATGCAACGCTCGCAGACCGACGGCGATGTAGAGAACGGGCTCGTACTTGCTGGTCAAGTTACGTCCGCGATCAACGAGCTCATTCACATCGGCGAATTCGTGCCGGCAATGGCCGAGGAGGCGGCGACAATTATTCGTCGGCTCGCGGCGAGCCTCGACTCATCGTTGGTCGGGTCACATTGACTGTGGATGTGACGGACCGGCTGATCGCGCCCGACTGGTTCGCGGACGCGATAGCCCGGGAAGGTACGCCATTCTCGATCGAGGTGGACGGGGCGACAATCACCTACCGTGTGTGGGGCGAAGGCACGAAGAAGCCCGTCATCCTGCTTCACGGCGGCGCGGCTCACTCGCGCTGGTGGGACCACATCGCTCCTCTATTGAGTGTCGGCCGGCAGGTGATCGCCTTCGACCTTTCGGGGCATGGGGACAGTGACTACCGCGACTCCTACAGCGTCGAAACGTGGGCAACCGAGGCACTTGCCGTTGCGAAGGTCGCTTCCTCGCATGCGCCCATCCTGATTGGACACAGCCTCGGGGGCGTGGTCGCGCTCCAGGCCGCCATGACCCACGGGGCCGAACTCGGCGGAATCGTCATCGTGGACTCGCCCCTCGTCAGCTTCACGCCGGAGGAGAATGCGGCAGCTGATCGCTTCGCATTCAGTCCGTCGCGGCTATACCCAACTCGCGATGCCATCCTCGCGCGATTCCGACCTATTCCAGACCAACCAACCCTGGACTATATAAGGGAATATGTCGCCAGCATGTCGATCCGCGAGGTGGACGGTGGGTGGAGTTGGAAGTTCGATTCACATATCTTCGACCACGCGCCGCGGCTGCCAGAACTCGCCGCACTCGAGTGTCGTTCAGCTTTCTTCCGGGGCGACCTCGGAATTGTGTCCGCCGAGATGGCAGAGGCGATTTTCGAGCGTCTCGGCTTCGCCACCGTGACGGTCGATGTTCCGGATGCCGGCCATCACATCATGCTCGACCAGCCGCTTGCCCTCGTCACCGCCCTTCGAACTGTGCTCGCTGCATGGGAACTTGCCCCGAGCGGCTCGGACTAGCTCCGCGGGTACGGCACGAACTGTCGCCCGAACAGCTCCCGGGCGATGATGATCTTTTGGATCTGGGCTGTGCCGTCTGCGATCTCCACCGAGAGCACATCGCGGAGGCGCTGCTCGAACGGGAGCTCGCTGGAGTAGCCGAAGTTGCCGTGCAGGAGCAGGCAGTCGCGAATCGCCTGGCCAGCGTGCTGAGGTCCGTACCACTTGGTCATCGCCGCGAGCGCGGTGTGCTTCCGCTCGACGGTGCGATGCCAGAGCGCCGAGTAACACAGTAGCCGCGCCGCCTCGAGGTGCGTCGCGTGCTCGGCGAGCGGAAACGAGACACCCTCGTATGAAGCAAGCGGTGACCCGAAGGTCGTTCGGCTCGACACGTAGGCAACGGTTTCGTCGATGGATGCCTGCGCGCAGGCAATCCCGGTGAGGGCCAGCAGCGGCCGGGTGAAGTCGAAGCCGCCGAGGAGTTGGCGAAACGCGATGCCCTCCGTGCCGAGCAGCGCGTCCGCGCCAACCGCGACGTTGTCGAGACGCAGGACTCCCCGTCCGAGTGGAACCCAGCCGGGATCGGCGATCGGAGTTTTTTCGATGCCGGCAACATCCAGCGGAACCAGGAATGCGGAAGGACCGACAGAGGCGCCGTCTCTCACTGTCTTGGCGACCACAATGATGGCCTCCGCGTTTGCCAGCATGGTCACCGAGGTCTTTTCGCCGGAGATCAGATAGCCGTCAGCTGTAGCCGTCGCGGTCGTACGGATGTTGGCTACGTCAGACCCCACCTCGGGCTCGGTCAGGCCGAGCGCAACGTACGTCTCGCCGTCGACCATGCGCTGCAGGAGTGCATCCTTGACGCGGGGACTGCCGTGCCGCGCGATCAGTGCGCTCATCAACATCACGGGGATAGCCGCGTTCGCGAGATTGAAGTCGGCATAGGCCAACTCCTCGATCGTGAGGCCGACGGCGACGTAGTCTTCGAGCTCGAGGGGGTTGTGGTCTTTTCCCGCGAGGAGGCCAAAGACGCCGAGCGCAGCGATCTCGCGGTGCAGTGCCCACGGGAACTCGTCCGATTTGGCCCGAGCGAGGTAGCCCGCCGTGAGCCGAGAGCGCGCATAGCTGCGAACTGAATCGCGCAGAGCGAGTTGGTCTGGTGTTAGTCCAAATTCCATGAAGCCTCCGTCGGTCCGCTCCGGGTCAACGCAGGGACCACTTCGGGTCGCGCTTCTCACGGAACGCGGCGACGCCTTCGCGCATGTCTTCGGTTGCGAAGGCGAGCGCGAGTTGGGTCTGCAGCGCCGACAGCGCTTGGCCGAGCGCCATGTCCCTGGTCGAGTTGATGGCCTGTTTGCCGAGGCGCATGAGCAGCGGAGACTTCGCCGCGATCTTCGTTGCCCACGCCAGCACTTCCGCGTCGAAGCTGGCATCCGGCACGACGCGGTTCACGAAGCCAATGGTCGCGCCTTCTGCAGCCGAGACCAGGTCGCCAACCATCATCAGCTCGTTGGCTTTCATCCGGTCGATGTTCCGATAGATCAGGGCTGAAATCATGAATGGGAACACGCCGACGTTGATCTCCGGGCATCCGAATTTCGCCGACTCCTTGGCAATCACCAGATCGCAGGCCAGGGCCAGGCCGAAGGCACCAGCCAGCACGTCACCGTTCGCGGCGCAGATGACGGGCTTTCCAAGGGCACCGAGCAGCGTGTAGAGCCGGGGGAATCGCTCAAGTCCCGCATATTTTTCCGCCATCGGGCGTTCGTCCCCAAACGCTTTGAGGTTCCCGCCCGACGAGAAGATGCGGTCGTGAGATGACGTGATCACGACGACACGCACCGTCTCGTCGTCGCGCGCGGCCTCGAGCGCTGCGAGCAACTGGTCGAGAAGCTCGTCGCCTAAGGCGTTCCTCGTCACGGGATCGTCGAGAGTGAGATAGCGGACGCCCTCCGCCGGGGTGTCGATTCGTACAAGCAGATCGGGCATTTTGGACCTCCGGCGTCAATCGATCGTGAGGACTACCTTGCCGAAGGCGGCGCCGTCCTCGAGGTAGGTATGAGCCGCAGCAACGTCGGCAAGAGCAAACTCGCGATCGATGGGCGGGGGCGCTGCGGCGCCCGCGGTCATCAGGCCGAGCAGTCCGCGGAAGTCGGCGGGACTGCCCATAGTGGTGCCGAGGATGCTGTATTGCCCGAAGTAGAAAGGCCGGACGTCGATCGGCGCGATCTCCGCGTGCGACGCTCCGAGCACGACGAGGCGGCCGCCCGGCTTCAGCGCCCGGATGGACTCCGGCCAGCTGCCAACGGTATCGAGCACCACGTCGAAGCCGAGGCCTTCTGGCGAAATCGCCCGGGCATCTTCCGGCCACGAATCCAAGCGATATGACACCCCGGCTAGGGCTCCGCCGTCCACAGCACGTGCGATCTTCTCGTCGCTCGATGACGTCACGAACGGATGCGCGCCGAGTGCAAGGGCAACACTGACGGCCATGGGAGCTACGCCGCCGCCCGCGCCCGTGATGAGCAGGGATTCACCAGCACGAAGCTGCGCGCGCGAAACAAGGGCGCGAAAGGTTGTGACGCCGACGAGCGGCAGGGCGGCCGCCTCCACCCAGCTGAATCCGGCGGGCCTGGGGAAGACGATTTCGCTCGGAACCGAGATGAGTTCGGCGTAGGTACCCTGGCTGCGGTCGCCGAGTATCTGCCACGCAGTCGATGGCGCGCTCTGACTCTCTCCCCACCAGAGCGATGGCAGGATCACTACCTCGTCGCCTGTGGCAACGTCGAGACCGGCGCCATCTGCTCCGGGTACGTGCGGAAGCGGCGAACCGTAGCGGCCCTGTCGGACGAGCACGTCGTGCCAGTTGAGCGCTGCCGCTTTCAGGCGAACAAGAGTGCGCCCACCGAGGGGCGACGGATCTGCAACCTCGTCGAACGCAAAGGAATCCGGGCCACCGAATTTGGACAACAGCGCTGCGTGCATCGTGCCCTCCTCGGCGCTGTCGTCACATGGGGTGGCGTCAGGGTATTGGTCCAATCATTGTACATTGTAGTGTTGAGGTCATGACTGAAACGAGCGACCAAGTCCTTCGCCAGCGCGCGGCGGTCGCCGAACTCGGGTCCGCACTTCGCGAAGCAATCGTGGCCCAGGCTGCCAATGAGGTATCGCCCGCAAATCTCGCGGAGGCGGCGAGCCTCGCGCGCCAGATCACGTCACTGCTATCCGGTCACGAGCGGGAGTTGACCCAGGTTGCCTCCGTGGACTCACTCCCGGACGCCATTCGCTACTTCAGCCCTGTCACCGGCCTGGGCAACCCAATGTCACCACCGCTCGTCTTTGGTCGAGAGGGCGAAAGCGTCGTTGTGAGAGCCAGCCTCGACCGTCGGTTCGAGGGTCCCCCCGGTTTTGTGCACGGTGGTGTCACGGGTCTGATTCTCGATGAGGTGCTCGGGCAGGCCGGCACGCAGGCGGGCCGTTGGGGCATGACGGCCTTCTTGAACATCACATACCGGCGCGCCTTGCCGCTGGACACCGAACTCGAGTTCACCTCGCATATCGACTGGATAGATGGCCGCAAGACCCATGCAGTTGGTGGCATCGCGCTCGCGTCTGACCCGTCTGTTATGCACGTCGAAGCCGAGGCCCTCTTCATCGAGCCTCATGAAGAGAGGCAGGCACGCTACTTCGGCGAACTCCGTGACCTCGATGGCAGACCGCAGTCGGGCCGACACGGTGGGAACGCCCCGCTGCGGGTCTGATCGGCTAAAGGTCAGGCGGCGGATATACCGCCGTTTACGCTGATGGCTTGTCCGGTTAGCCGCCCGGCTGCGGGGCTCGCAAGGAACGCGACCAGATCGCCGAGGTCATCCGCGTGAGGGACCCCAAGATGCGCCTGCGCCGCTGCTCGCTCGAAGAGCTTCGCGCTGAATCCGTCGTCGGTAATGCGTGCAGTCGATGCGGTCCCGAGCACCAGTGATGGCGTCAGCACGTTCGCGCGGATGCCGCTGCGCTTACCTTCGATCGCGATGGTTCGCGTGAACATGATGATCGCGGCCTTGCACGCACCGATGATGGTCTCGCCCGGAGTCGCGGCTTTGCCCGCGTCGGACGCGACGGTGACAATCACGCCGCCCCGTCGCTCGACCATGTGCGGCATGACTTCGCTCACCACCTGCATGGTCGGGAGCAGCATCTGATTCACGATCGTTTGGATTTCTGAAGTGGGGATGTCACGAAAGAGTTCCGGCCGATTATCGGCAACCGTCGAGATCACGAGGATGTCAACGCCCCCGAGTATCCGCTCGGCCTCGTCGATGATGCGGGCGGCCTCGGTGGCGCTCGTGGCGTCGCCCGCCACGAAACTGACGTCGGCGCCGAGCGCCGCCAGATCCGTCCGAGCCCGTTCTCCGCGCTCGGAATTTCTGGCGACGATGACCACCCGTCGGACTCCTGCTTCGACAAGCTTCTTGGCCGACGCGAAACCGATCCCCGCCGAGCCGCCGACGATGAGCGCCCCGCTTTGATCGAGCGCCTTGGGTGCGGGCAGTTCGTCCGTCACAGTGACACGCTGCCCTTGGCAAGGATCTCGCGGGAGATGATGCCCTTCTGGATCTCGGCCGTTCCATCGGCAACGAGGTAGGCCATGACATCTCGAAATCGCTGCTGGAGTGGAAATTCGGCCGAATAGCCGAGATTGCCGTGGATCTTCATTGCCGCCTCGATGGCATCCTTCGCGACGACCGGTGCCCACCACTTGCTCATGGACGCGAGCGACGTGTGCGGCCTATTCTCCTGGCGTAACCACAGCGCGCGGTAGCAGACCCAGCGTGCGCCCTCGATGTAGGTGGCATGCTCGGCAAGTGGAAACGAGACACCCTGATAGCTGGCGATTGGTTGCCCAAAGGTCTCGCGCTGGGTCGCGTAGGCGGCTGCTTCCTCGAGGCTCTGCTCGGCGGCACCGAGGCACATCAGACCGATCGCGGCGCGGCTGAAGTCGAACTTGTTCATGGCGCCCGAGAAGCCTCGGCCCTCCGTACCCACCAGGTGGGAATCGGGCACAAACACGTTGTCGAGGTGAATCGAGCCCCAGCCGAGAGGCAGGCAGCCCATGCCCAGCATGTGACGCACGCTCACCCCCTCCGATTTCATGTCGACCACGAAGCAACTGACACCGTTCGCGCGCGACGAGCCTTCTTCGCGTGCATAAACCAGGGACGCGGCCGAGGTGATCGCCCAACTGATCGCCGTCTTTTCGCCGTTGAGCAGCCAGCCGCCGGCGACCCGCTTGGCCGTGGTTCGCAGCGCGCTCGCGTCAGATCCGGATCCCGGTTCGGTAAGCGCGATGGCGAGATTCTCGTCGCCCGAGATCACGGTCGGCAGGTATCGCTCCTGTACGAGTTCTGAACTCTCGAGCAACTGAGCGCCGACAAGTCCGACCTGGATCGGTGCCGACGCGAGATTGACATCGCCATAGGCAAGGGTCTCGGTCGCGATACCGAGCAGGACCGGGTCATCGTCGCCCGTGCCGCCGAATTTCTCGGGGAGGCCGATCCCCAGCACACCCAGGTCACCGATTTTCTTCAGTAGCGCGTAAGGGAACTCGCTACTTGCCGAGCGCTCTGTGTAGCCGGGTAGAAGCTCGCGCGCAGCGAAGTCCGCTATCGTCCGTCGAAAGTCTTCGTGATCCTCTGAGAAGCTGAAATCAAGCATGAGTGGCGAGCCAGCCGATGACATACTCGGTGATCTCGTGACGATTGGTCTCGTTGAATATCTCGTGCCGCGCGCCGAGGAAGAGGCGAAGCGTTACATCCTTCACTCCAGCGTCCTTGTATCGCTGCGCGAGGATCTCGACCAACTGCCCCCCACCCGATAGCGGATCGTCCTGCCCGGAGACGATGAGGATCGGCAGCGACGAGCCGATCTTGGCGAGGGCATGTGGATCCCCGAGACGCGGGGCCGATGCAAAAAGCTGGGGGATCGTGTCGTCCGCCAGACCGAAGCCACTGAGCGGATCCGCGACATATTTGTCGACCTCCGCCTCGTCGCGCGACAGCCATTCGTAGCCGGTGCGGTTCTCGAAGGCCGCGTTGAACGCGGTCAGCTCGACGGGGCCGTCTCCGGCAGAGGCGGCAAGACCCTGGGCGAGAACATCGAGTGCCGTCGAACCCGAGAGTATGACTCCCTTGTAGAGCGCAGAGTGGTCGAGCAGGATTTCCTGGGAGGCGAACGAACCCATGGAGTGGCCCAGGAGGAACAACGGAAGTTCGGGATACAGCTCCCGCAGCTGCGTGCTGAATGCCACGACATCCTGCACAAGGGCCGGCCAACCTGCCTCGCCGAAGGAACCGAGCGGGACCGAGGCGTTGATGGACTTCCCATGGCCTCGATGGTCGTTGGCGTAGACCAGCCAGCCGGCGTGAGTGAGAGCTTGCGCCAGTCGATCATAGCGACGGGCGTGCTCCGCGATTCCGTGAGCGATCTGGACTACCCCAAGCGGCGGCTTTGTCGCGGTATCCCACGCGTATGTTGCGATTGCGAGTGAATCGAGCGGAGAGAGAAAGGACGCGACGGTGGGTTCCATGGACCAATGATCGGACCAAACCGGGGCGGTGTCAACACGGCCGCCTCCTCCCTCATGCGACATCGAAGTAGACTGAGTTCGCACACATGTCGTATATTGTTGCCATCCGCCTAACGAGGAAAAGGCAGCAATGACATTGACAGGTCCCCTGGTTCGGTCGTATGAGCAATCAGCCGTTCTGATCGCCGGAGGCACGTCGGGAATCGGACTGGCGTCGGCCACTCAGTTTCTTGACGCCGGAGTGCGGCGAATTGCGCTCCTCGCACGCGACCAGTCACGGGGTGATGCCGCGAAGGCATTGCTTCTCGAACGACGGCCGGATGCGCAGGTCGAGTTCCTGTCAGTTGACGCTGATAACTTCAACCAGGTCAGCACGGCTGTCGAAGAAGTGCACGCTCGTCTCGGATCCATCGACGTCGCCGTGAGTTCCGTCGCAGCCTCGTATCGTCCTGAGTTGCTGCACAACACGCCGATCGAGGACATGTCGGCGATTCTCACCGGACAGGCACTCCCACCGATGTACCTGACACGTGCGGTACTTCCCTTCATGCAGGCGCAGGGCGGAGGCAGCATCATCAACGTCGCCTCGGATGCGGCAAAGGTGGCCACACCCGGCGAATCCGTCCTCGGGGCTGGCATGGCAGCCATCGTCATGTTCTCTCGAACCGCGGCCATCGAGGCCAAACGCAACGGCATCAGGGTAAATGCCGTGACTCCATCCCTGGTGGCTGGCACTCCGACCGCGGAGCGCGTGCTGGCGGACGGGTTCAGCAAGAAACTGTTTGAAAGCGCTGCACGTCAGGCCCACCTTGGCGTGGCCGAGCCTGACGATCTCGCCGCGCTGATCGTCTTTCTCGGTGGTCCAGGATCGGCGCGGCTTACTGGTCAAGCGATCAGTGTGAACGGCGGTATCTCCGCCGCGTGACCTTGGTCGACATGCGGCATGTGATTCAAGTGGCCGCGATGTGATGTGAAATCGCGAGAAATCAACTGAATTACGGCTCACGTCATCACTCCAGATCGAGCGATTCGAGCACACCGGCCACACTCGTCCTGACTACTTCGTAGTTCAGTCTGCCTGGATTCCCTCTGTGCGACTAACCGGGCGAGTGCGGGGGCGGGAAGGATAGCTCAACGTTCATCCCTCCGTCGCGACCAGGTGTGAGTTCGAGGTTTGTGCCGTGGGATTCCGCGATTGCTTCAGCTATCGACAACCCGAGTCCGACGCCCTGCTCGTCTGCCCCGGTCTTGATGGCACCTCGTTCGAAGGGAAGGAGCAGGCGCGGGAGCTGATCGCGAGGTACCGATGGACCGCTGTTGCTGATTCTTAGCCTTGCGTTCGTTGCGATCTCGTCCACCACAACGTTGATCCGGCCCCCCACGTGGTTGTACTGGAGTGCGTTGTCGACGAGGTTGGATACGAGTCGTTCGATCAACGACGCGTCGCCGTCGAGTACTGCTGCGGTTGTCGTGAGAGAGATACGGATGTCTCTCTCGGCTGCGACGGATCGTTTGGTAGAGATGACGTCCTGAGCCAATGCTGCGAGGTCGACGCGTCGTTTGTGGTCGAGGCCGCGCTGGCTTCGAGCGAGCGTGAGGAGGGCTTCGATCGTCCGTTCTTGTTGCTTGTTTGTCTGGAGAATGTCGCCCGCGACTGCGCGATAGGAGTCCAATGTCGCGTTCGGGTCGCTCAGGACGAACTCGAGCAGCGTGCGTTCGATGGTGAGTGGCGTGCGGAGTTCGTGGGAGGCGTTGGCAACGAAACGTCGTTGCGCCTCGAATGCGGCTTCCAGCCTGGCGAGGAGGCCATCGATGGTGTTGCCGAGCTCGACCAGTTCGTCGGTTGGGCCCGGGAGGTTGAGACGTTTGTCAAGGCTGTCCTCGGAGACATCACGCGTGGTCGCGGTGATCACTCGGAGAGGTCGAAGAACGCGACCGGAAATGAGCCACCCGACGACGAGGGAGATTGCGACCAAGATGGCCAGTGTGATCGCCGAGTCGGCTAAGAGATGCTCGAGAGCTGTACTGCGCAACTGGGCTATCAGCGCCGCCGTGGCCGAGGGGCTTAGTGGCGTTGACGGTCCGCCCGGCAGGTTGCCGTCGACGTGGTTTCCGGTTACCTTGCTTTCGGATGCGACGGGAAAGGTTTGGTCGACAAGCAGATAAGTGAGGGCCAGGAGAACGATGCCCGAAATCAGGAAAAATCCCCCGTAGAACAGGGTCAGTCGTGTCCGAATCGTGAATCGAACTCGGTGAAGCCAACGGCGGCTTCGTGAGGGTGGGACTGCGTGGCTGATCGTCGCATTCATGGGATCCGATATCCGACCGCTGCCACGGTCTCGATGATGGGCGGTTGCCCGAGCTTCGCCCTCAACCTGCTCACTGTCATTCGGATGGTGTTGGTGAATGGGTCTGCCATCTCGTCCCATGCTCCCTCAAGGAGTTGCTCGCTGGAGACTACTGCTCCGCGGGCACGGAGGAGGAGCTCGAGAACGCCGAACTCTTTTGCGCTCACGTTCACTGGCTTGTCGGCGCGAGTGACCGTTCTGCGGACGGTGTCGAGTTCGATGTCACCTCGCAGAAGCACGGGCGGCGATGCCGCCTGCGATCTCCGCGCGAGGCCACGGATCCGTGCCACAAGTTCAGCGATCGCAAATGGTTTGGCAAGGTAGTCGTCTGCGCCGATGCCAAGTCCTTCGACTCGTTCGTCGAGCGAGCCTGCAGCAGTAAGCATCAGGATTCGGCAGCGATTCCCACTCGCGATCAGAGTCCGGCACACATCATCGCCGTGAACGCCGGGTAGGTCACGGTCGAGTACGACGACGTCATAATCGTTTACTGAGGTGTGCGAGAGTGCATCCTCGCCGTCGAAGACGACGTCGACGGCCATTCCTTCGCGTCGCAGAACTGTTGCCACCGCCGTGGCTAGCTTGGGCTGGTCCTCGACCACAAGTACCCTCATCGGTCACTCCCTGCGATTCGCCTGTGGACGCCCTACCGTTTTCCGACCAGAATTCGGGCCGGATGCACATCCTCAGGATGCCTTACCGGTCATAACAACCGTGTAACAGCGTTACGACCAAGTTATCTGGGACCGCGTAGACCGAGACATCGAACAACATTCCGATGTACTCGGGAGGTACACAATGCACCACCACGCCACAACGACAGTCAACTGCAGCGGTCGATTTCGACTGCTCTCCGTCGGGGCATGGCTCTGTGTCGCGGCTACCTTGGGGCTTGTCGCAACCGGATGCTCGAGCGTCACCCCAGCGCCCACGGCGACGGCAGCGACGGGTTTGCTCGCCTATTCACAATGCATGCGCTCGCACGGGCTCGCCGACTTTCCAGACCCGAACAGTCAGGGAGTCATCGAAGGCAAATCATCCAGTTCAGCGGGAGGCACACCGAGCGACCTGAACCCGAACTCGCCAACCTACCAGGCTGCGCAAAAGGCATGCCAGAGATACGCATCCGGTGGCACTTCATCGGCGGACCAGGCAAAGCAGCTGACGCAGGCCCTCAAGTTCACCGCATGCATGCGCTCGCATGGGGTGACGCAGTTCCCCGATCCGACCGTTGTGGATGGGCAGATCGAATTCAACGCCGCCGCAGGGCTCGGGCGGACGCCGCAGTTCGCGACGGCCAACAGGGCCTGCCAGTACCTCCTCGAGGCGCAATGACCAAAACATCATCACCCGTGATTGGAGCCGTGCGTCCCACGAGGCATCGGATAGTTGGTTGGACGGTCATACTTGTGATCCTGGTCGCAACTTCCTTCGTCATTGCCCGGTCGATGGTTGCTCCGACCGGACCCGCACAAACCGTCGGTCGCGGTTCTACAACTCTGTCGACCGTTACAGTGACAAGGCGGGACCTCTCGGCGCAGACCAGTGTGAGTGCCACGCTCGGCTACGCGGGCGCGATCGCGGTCGTCAACTGGGAAGCCGGGACACTCACCGCGATCCCGGCCGCCGGTGCGACGGTCGGCCGAGGTCAGGTGTTGTACCGCGTCGATAACAACCCGGTCGTGATATTCCTTGGGACGACGCCTGTGTACCGCACGCTTGAGGACGGAGACACGGGTCCCGATGTTTCCGAACTCAACAACAACCTCGTTGTGCTCGGCTACGCGACACAAGCACAGCTCCCGCCCGGGTCCGACAGATACTCCGGGTGGACCGTGGAGGCGGTGCTCAAGTTCCAGAAAGCATTCGACCTTACGCAAACAGGATCCCTCGCGTTGGGCTCCGCGATCTTTGAACCTGAGGCGCTGCGCATCACCGCCGCTACCACAGCCGTCGGTAGCCCGGTCGGACCTGGACAGGTGGTCGTGAACGGAAGCTCGTCCATCAGGCAGGTACAAGTCGACCTCGATACGGGCGAAGAATTCGACGTCGCCGTCGGCGAGAGTGTCACGATCACCTTGCCGAACGACCGAACAACTCCCGGCACGATCACCTCCGTGGGGACCGTCGCGACGATCCCACAAAACGGTGGCGACCCAACGGTCAGCGTTCTCGTCACCCCATCAGACCCCGCCGCTACGGGTTCGTGGGATCAGGCTCCAGTGACCGTCGCGATCACCACCGCGGCGGTGAAGGACGCGCTCGTGGTTCCAGTCGACTCGCTCCTCAGCGTCGCCGGGGGTCGGTACGCAGTGGAAGTTATCGCTTCTACAGGCGCCCACCGCATCGTCGACGTTTCCCCAACGTTGTTTGACGACGCGGACGGGCTTGTCGCTGTTACGGGATCCCACCTCAGCCCGGGGCAGAAGATTGTGGTCCCATCACCATGAGGACCATCGCGACCCCGGTTTTAGACATCGATGACGTGACCAAGGTCTATGGATCAGAGACCCCGGTGCACGCTCTCCGCGGGGTGAGCCTCGCTATCGGCGAGGGAGAACTCGTTGCCGTCGTAGGGCCGTCCGGATCGGGTAAGACAACCCTGTTGCAGCTCATGGGAACTCTTGACCGGCCCTCGTCCGGAGAGATCCGCATCACCGGACTGGATGTCGCCGCGATGTCCGATCGCGATGTGTCGGCGCTTCGGGCAACGAGGATCGGCTTCGTCTTTCAACAGTTCTTCCTGGCCGAGCGCCAGACAATCGCAGACAACGTGATTGAAGGCCTCGTTTACGCTGGAGTGCCCTGGGAACTTCGACGCGGTCTCGCTCTCGACGCGCTCGACCGGGTCGGTCTCGCAGATCGTGCCGGGTCGCGACCGAACCAACTATCCGGCGGACAACGACAACGGGTTGCAATAGCCCGTGCCCTCGTCGGCCGACCGGCGATCGTGCTCGCGGATGAACCGACCGGAAATCTCGACCAGGAAACGGGCGCATCCATCGTCGCTCTTCTCGAGGATCTCAACGCGGACGGTGCCACGATCGCTGTCATCACCCACGACCAGTCCATCGCCGGCAGCTTCCCTCGACAGATCGAGATGCGGGATGGACAGGTGGTGTCCGACTCATTTCGCCCACGAAACACTAAGGAGCCGGCCCGATGATCGGGAGTTCGGGAACCAGGGTCAGGCGGCTTATGCTGCGTGACCTGGCGCGGCTCTCGGTGGTCGGCCTCCTCACTCGCAAACTGCGAGCAGCGCTATCCGCGCTCGGCATCGCGATCGGGGTGGCAGCGATCGTCGCCGTCCTCGGGCTTTCCGCCTCATCGTCCGCCGGTCTGCGCGCAGAGATCAACCGGCTCGGCACGAACTTACTCACTGTCAGCGACGGGAAAGGATTCACTGGAGCCACGGCCGAGTTGCCGCTCCTTGCGCCGTCGATGATCGCGCGGATCACGTCTGTCACCTCTGTCCAGGACACCGGGAATATCAACGTTGACGTCTATCGCAGCCCTCTCATTCCCGCCATTGACACGAACGCACTATCTGTCCAGGCAGGCTCGCTTGGCCTTCTCCGCACCGTCGGAACCACCGTGGCTCGCGGGCGGTACCTGAACTCGGCCACCTCGACCGAGCCGGTCGCCGTCCTCGGAGCTGCGGCCGCCAGACGACTCGGGATCGATCGAGTCATCTCGGGAGAACGGATCTGGCTCGACAACCGGTGGTTTTACGTTGCTGGCATCCTGAATCCTGCGGTCCTCGCACCAGCGGTCGACAGCTCGGTGATTGTCGGCTTCCCTGCTGCGGCGCAGTACCTCGGGTTCGACGGGCACCCGTCGGCCATTTACGTCAGAGCTAACATCGGCGACGTCGCGGAGGTCGACTCGGTGCTCGCTGGCGCGGCAAATCCGCAGAACCCCGGCGAGGTCGATGTCAGTCAGCCATCGTCGGCCCTCGTTGCTGAGGCGGATGCCGAAGGCGCGTTCGATAACCTCTTCCTCGGACTCGGCGCAGTAGCGCTCCTCGTTGGGGCCGTCGGAGTGGCGAACATCATGGTGATCTCGGTCCTCGAACGTCGTTCCGAAATCGGACTGCGACGTGCGCTCGGCGCGACAAAAGGACATATCCGCGCACAATTCCTTTCCGAGGCGATCCTCCTGGCGCTCACCGGAGGAGCGGTCGGAGTCGGCCTCGGCAGTTCGTCGACTGCGATCTACGCGGCTACCCAAGGATGGTCAGTCGTCATCCCCACGATCGCCTGGACCGGAGGACTTGCCGCGGCGGTCGTGATTGGTGCAGTAGCTGGTCTGCTTCCGGCGCTCCGAGCGGCACGAATGCCACCAACCGACGCGCTACGGACCGCGTAGAGTCGCGCGAGGAGTCAGCTATGACGCCGAGCGAATGCGGCAGACACATTTTGGACACAACCACATCAAGTTTCACCGCCCGAAGAGCCCGCTCGCTGACGTTGCCGCCCATGTTCTTGAGCAGTTTCGGGAACAAGTTGGGGTCTTGCCCATCCTGATCAAGCGCACGGCTCATGATCGTGGTGTCGCGCGTTCGAGTCCCGCCCTCGCTACTTCCCCTATCTACAGACGAGGTGGCCCCTTGTGCGTTGCCCACGCGCGTCGCTGGCCTTAAGCGCACAATCGCAGCCTCAGAATTTGCGCGGCGGGGCAGGGTGTTCATAACTCTCGCTGTCGGCGCATACTGGGGCGCATGTCAGAACGAGAGTCAACGACGCAGCACGAGGATGGTCGGGCCCGGGTCAATCAGTTGACCTTCTCTGCCGCGGGCGATGAAACGGGCATCCATATCCACGAGTTTGACTACATCGTCGTTCCGGTGACGGGCGGTGATCTCACGGTCGTCGCAGAGGACGGCAGCGCGCGCGAGTTACACCAGGTCCCCGGCGTCTCGTATACGGGAAAGGCAGGTACGCACCACAACGTCATTAGCGTCTCCAGCTCCCCCGTGATGTTCGTCGAGATCGAACTCAAGAGCCAGCCGCGGCCCGAGACCGTGCACTAGTGAAATCCGCGTGTGGTTCGTCCAGGAGATCTCTTAAACGTGTTGATTTCGTGGTGCCCGCGAGTCGATGGACACCACCGATCTGCGTCAAACAGGGAACAACGCCATGCGGGGGAGAGTCATGGCAGCGGCAGGCGTGCTCGCACACTTCGAGGCGAAGCCCAACACGGAGCAGGAGATGGCCGATTTTCTCCGGGTGACCTAACGACCGGCGACCCTGCCGCGTCCGCGCGCAACCTGGGACCGACTCGTCGACCTCACTGCCCGCTCTGCCGGTTCCAGTCCTCCACGGCCTACTGCGGAGCGGCGGTCGGGTTCACTGCGGGTCGAGGGGTGACAGGAGGCCGCAGTCCATCGAGCAGGATGGCGATAATCTGAGAACGGCTGGTGGGGTCGTCTCCGACCTGTTCCACGGCCCTCGACGCGCCAACAAGAACGGCTTTGAGCTCTGTCACACCGATGTCGGACCGCACCTCGCCTGCCCGTTGAGCCCGGGTGAGCAGCTCCATCAGGGCGCCAGCAAACTCACCGGATACGCCTGAGGCCGCCGCCTCCGCGTTGATTCCCGCGGCAGTCAAAGCGTCCGCAAAAGCGTTTTTCGAGGACCCTTGGTCGACGACGAGCGCAAAAAAGGTGAAGAACGCCGGCCCGGGTTGCTCGCTGTCTGATAGTGCCGTCGCCTGCTCTCCGAGCCGGGTTAGCCGGTCGATGAAGACCGCTTGGAGGAGTGCTTCCTTGGTCGGGAAGTGCCGGAAGACCGTGCCGACGCCGACCCCTGCCCTCCGCGCGATCTCTTCGGTTGACACGCCCGTACCGCGCTCGGCAAACGCTTCTTCTGCGACTTCAAGCAGCCGGGCCCGGTTGCGTTGAGCATCGGCGCGGAGCGCTCTCGTTGGGGCGGGATCGCTGGCCTGGCTCATCGCAACTCCTCGCGCACGCGCCAATTGACAAACGGAGTCATCACTCCGTATCCTGTATCCGGAGTCACAGTCCGATTATACGGGCCGGTGCCCATCCGATCCACATCGCACTTCTCAGGGAGAAATCATGTCCGCAACAGCCACCCCGCGCGAGGTCTTCGAGACCCGCAACAGCCTGGTCGCGGAAGGCAGGTGGAACGAGATTGCCGACCTATACGCAGAGGACGCCGTCGTGGAGACTCCCTTTGCCCTGCCCGTTCCTCACCGCACTGAGGGACGCGAAGCGGTGCGCGCCCACTTCGCGATGTCGGGTTCCAGCCCGATCGAGATGGAGACTCGCAACATCCGCGTGCTCGAAACCGTCGACCCGGAAGTGATCGTCATTGAGTGCGACTTCCACGGGAAGGTCATCCCGACTGGCCGCACCTTTGATGTACCGAGCGTCCAGATCCTTCGCGTTAGGGATGGCCTCATCGTGTCCGCCCGCGACTTCACCAACCACGCGGTCATGGCCGCCGCTGTTGGAGCGTTGCCAGCTGTTCTCGCAGCGCTCGACCCCCAGCCGGAGCAAGCCGACTAACGCAGAGGCGCGACCCGTGGACTCACGGAGCATCAGCTCGATTGAGTCGACGATTGTTTCGCTCATCGGCGCACTGTCAATGGATTCGTGAAGGACGTGTGCCGCCGCGGCTCCCGGTCCAGGGTCCTGCGCGTGAGCCATAGGGCCGATGCACGCCGTTCATACGTGATCGGAGCACACGAGAGTTGCCTCGGGCGCAAGTGTGTTCGCTACGTCGCGAATCCTGATCGCGGTCCAGATTGCGATTGCCTGTTGTCAATTGCAAAGTGTGGTTGCTATAGTCGCCGGTACCGAAACGTTTCGGTAATCCCGACCTGGAGGTATTCATGACAACGAAGATGTTTCATGGCCGTCGACTTTCCGCGCGCATTCTCGCGGTGGCAGCTGTGTCCGCGTGCGCTGGACTTCTTGCTGGATGTTCGGCATCGGCTCCACAGTCCAGTGCCGCGAGCGGCCCCACGGGCGCTCTGCAGATCCTGATCGGCAGCAACGACGGCTCCAATGCGGGCTTCAAGGCGATCGATGCTGCGTTCGAGAAGAAGTATCCGAAGGTGAAGATTGTCCTCGACTCTGTGCCGGATCAGAGCTACGCGTCAGCGGAGTCTTCGCGCTTGACCGCGGGCAACGTCGACATCGTGACCACGAGCATCGCTCCGGTTCCTTCATACGCAAAGAGCGCCGCCTCGAGCGACACCCAGCTTGCCCAAAGCGGTGGCTTCGTGAATCTCACCAAAGAGTCGTTCATGAAGCGAATCATTCCAAGCCTGCTGACGACATATGGAATCAAGGGGCAGCAGTACGCCGTGCCACTGGGCACGGGCTACGTGTCGGGAGCGTTCTACAACAAGGCCCTGTTCGCCAAATATCACCTGACGGTTCCGACAACATGGTCGAAGTTCGTCAGCGACGCGAACGTCTTCGAATCGCACGGAATCTCAATGCTGGGGATCGGCGGAAAGGACAGCTGGCCTGCAGGGCTTCCGATGCTCTCGGCCGTCCAGGGGTACTACCCATCGACGGCAGACAAGATCGCTCTCGCGAAGGCTCTCTGGACTCAGAGCACAAAATTCACCGACACGAAACCGCTGGCGGTGCTCAGTCGAGTCGAGCAGATCTACAAGTACGCGGAGCCGAATTTCGCCGGTGTGCCATACGCGAGCATTGCCTCCGGCTTCGCTGCGGGGAAGTACGCAATGGCACCGGACGTATCGGTGAACGAGACCACGATTGCCGCGGCAGTTGGATCGAAGTTCCAGTTCGGCTACGTCCCACTTCCGACGAGCGACATCGCAGCGAACAACGATTCATTGAACGGCGCGGTCACGTTTGAACTTTCGATACCCAAGTCGTCACCGAACCAGGCCGCGGCTCTTGCGTACCTCGATTTCTTCACCGAGCCGGCGCAGTACAAAGTTTTCGTGAAGGACTTCGGCACTGCGCCGGCGGAGACGGGAATCGCCGCGGGAGCATTCCTCGATTCGATCTCGCAGTACACCAAGACGTACGAGTCCGGCTGGCTGGACCCCAACGTGTTCGTTCCGAATCCCAAGGCCGGTGAGGCAGCATCGTCCGGCTTCAACTACACCGCGCTCACTCCGATGGGCAGTGACACAGCACAACAGGCGGCGGCAGCCGCGCAACAAGCCTGGGCGGCCGGTTTCTAACCACGTCCACAGGCCTTCGACATCCCGTCGCGTTCCATGTGCGGTTCGACGCGCGGCGGGATGTCGGATGGTGGACTGGGCTGGACGCCGGGGTGCGAAAGTTCGCGGGGGTTTGCGGGTGGCTCCGCTTTACTGCCTCTAAGGTTTGTGCATGGCGACTGATCGGGTGACAATTCTGGATGTGGCGTCGCGCGCAGGCGTCGCGATCAGTTCCGCATCCGCTGCGCTAAACGGGCGGCCCGGAGTGTCGGAAGAAACACGCGAGCGAATTCGCAACGCTGCCGACGATCTCGGCTATGTGCCATCTTTGCGCGGACGCAGTCTTTCGTCGAAACGAGCATTTGCGGTCGGGCTGGTCGTCCAGCGGCCGACTGACGTGCTTGCCGCCGACCCATTCTTCGCTGCCTTCATTGGTGGCGCTGAGTCGGTGCTTGCGGAAGACGGATACGCCTTGGTCCTGCAAATGGCGACAACTGCCGAAGACGCGCTCGAGCGACACCGAAGGCTCGCCGCAGATCGCAGGGTCGACGGTGTCTTCCTCAATGAGATCCGAATCGACGATCCGCGCGTCTCGCTACTAACCGAGCTGGGCATGCCCGCCGTGGGGATCAATCCCGACCCGACCGACTTTCCTTTTCCCAGTGTGCGCCAGGATCACAAGCCCGGAATCACCAGCCTCATCGATCATCTGATCGAACTGGGGCACGTGAATATCGCCCATGTGAGCGGGCCTTCCGAATTCATCCATACGCGGCAGCGAATGGACGCATGGCGAGAAGCGCTCGTCGCAAGGGGGGTCGACCCCGGCCCGGTTATCGCGGGTGATTTCACGTATGAGGGTGGCGAGCGCGCTGCCGACCGGTTGGTCAGCGGGGACCACCCCACGGCGGTTTTCTGCGCAAACGACTTAACGGCGATCGGACTCATGTCGCGGGCGCAGGAACTCGGCCTGACAATTCCCGAAGATCTGTCGGTTGCCGGATTCGACGGCGTGCGTCTTGGCGACTATGTCAGGCCCACATTGACCTCGCTGCAAACCTCGCCATGGCTAATGGGAGCGAAGGCGGCGACCATCCTGCTCGACCAGGTTGCGGGCATGGAGCCAGCCGACATCACAGTGGAACCGGCAGAGCTACACCTCGGTGGATCTATTGGCCCGGCGCGGGGCTAACGTCCTCCGATCGGCACTTGCCAGTTGCCCGTGTCCTTCGGGCGTGATAGCTTGGCGCGAGTAACCGAAACGTTTCGGTTCTGACACGAGGTGGTGTATGTGACGACTTACTTTCCGTTTTCACGCCGCTCGCACATGCGCGGGACTTTCAGCGCAGGACTCGCCGTCCTGACCGCATTCAGCCTGGTCCCGGCCATCGCAATTTTCGTCATCTCCTTCACGGACATCCGCGGCATTCCCGGAATTCCCGTGAACTGGGTTGGCGCGCAGAACTACGTCCAGTTCTTCAGCCCAGCACACCTCGGTGACAACCTCAACGCGCTCGCCAACACGCTCATCTTCGCGATCGCCAGCACCACAATTCAGATCGTCGCAGCACTCGGGCTCGCGGTGCTGCTGAATCGGAAGCTGCATGGTCGAAGCGCTTACCGCGCAATTGTCTTCATGCCGACTGTGCTCGGTGTCACGGTGATCGGACTGATCTGGACGCTGGTGTTCAACCCTTCGGGCGGCCCGGCAACCGCGCTCCTGAAGTGGTTTCACACTAATTCCGCATTCTTCGGAGACCCCAAGCTCGCGCTCGGCCTGGTGATCTTCGTACAGATCTGGTCCGTTCTCGGGATCTCCATGATGATTTTCCTTGCCGGCCTGCAGGCGATACCGACCGAACTCTACGAAGTCGCGGACATCGATGGGGCATCTGGATGGCAACGGTTCCGAGACGTCACCTTTCCGCTGCTCGCGCCCTCCATCACTGCGAATGTGCTGCTGGGCATCGTCTCGTCGTTGCAGAGCTATCAGCTCACCTACGTTCTTACGGGCCCACAGGATCCAGCAACCCAGATGCTCTCGCTCGAGGTATATGTCCAGGGCTTCGGTGGAACACCGGTCGGCGCGAGCTCGGTCTCGCTCACGCAGGGATATGCCGCCACCATCTCGGTCGTGCAGTTCGTCCTTGTCGCTGCGATCTCACTTGCGGTGCTCCTCTATCTACGCAAAAGGGAGGCGCGACTGTGAGAAGAATCCGCGAGCCTCGTCGAGTCGGCAGCTACGTCATCGTCGCCGTCGTTCTTCTCGTTTACGTCTTCCCGCTCGCGTTTCTGGTGAACACGGCCTTGAAGAGCGACAACGAGTTCATCACCAACCCGGTGGGCCTGGTGACCAGCCCGCGCTTCGCCAATTTCCTCGATGCCTGGAATGAGGGGCACTTTGGGGCATACATCCTCAATAGCGCGCTCTACACGGCGGTGGCAGCCCTTATCGGGACAATCATTTCGCTGGTGCTCGCTTTCCCCGTTTCGCGCGGCTATCTTCGGGGCTCGAACTGGTGGAATGTCCTCTTCGTGGTCATTCTCTTCTTGCCCAACTCACTGATTACCCAATTCCAACTACTGCTGAACATTCACCTCTATAACACCCAGCTCGGATACATCCTGATCATGGCCGCCGGCATCGGCGTCGGGCCGCTGCTCCTGCGAGCGTTTTTTACCTCGATCCCCATTGAGTTGGACGAGGCCGCAGCCCTGGACGGCATCAGCTACTGGAGATACCTGGTTGGATTCGTCATCCCGCTGGCGAGGCCGGCGTTGGCGACGGTCTTCATCCTGCAGGCCATCAATGTCTGGAACGACATCATTCTTGCCACTGTTCTCCTTCCCGACCAGACCAAGTCTCCGATCACGCTGGGCCTGTTCAACTTTCAGGGCACGTACTCGAACGAGTGGGGCTTGCTCGCTGCCGCCACGCTGATCGTCGCGGCGCCGCTGATTATCGCCTACGTCTTTCTTCAGAGGTTCATCGTCGGCGGCGTTGTTGCCGGAGCTGTAAAGGGTTAAGCGTCCGCCCCGACACCCTTGACCGAATCATGAGGAGACAAGTGACATCGCTGCCCGCGCCTTCAACGAGCATCCCTTACGCCATGCGCCGAATCGGTGTGGTGATGGAACGCGACCCATCCCGTCCGGACGAGGCAGAAGGCGTGCTCAATCCGGCGAGCGCCTGGGCTTCAGACGGAAAGCTCTACTTGTTCCCGCGACTCGTGGCGGAAGGCAACTACTCGAGAATCGGACGCGTCGAGGTCCTCATCGAGGAGGGGATGCCCATCGGGGTTGGGCGACGCGGGATTGCGCTCGGGCCGGCGCGATCCTGGGAGCGCGGTACGGGACACGGCGGGGTCGAGGATCCCCGGATCACGTTCATTGAGAGTCTGGACACGTATGTGATGACGTATGTCGCGTTCGGTCCTCTGGGGCCGCGACCCGCCATCGCGTTGTCCAAGAACGCGCTGGACTGGCATCGGCGTGGGCCGCTTCAGTTCGGCTACGAGGATGGCCTCGGAACTGACCTCAACCTGTTCCCCAACAAGGACGTGGTCTTCTTTCCCGAACCCGTCTTCGACTCGCGAGGTCGGCGAAGCTACGCGGTCCTCCACCGCCCGATGTGGGATTTCAGCTTTGTACGTCCCGGGGAGGCTCCGGAACTTCCCATCGGAGTAGTCGATTCGAGGCCGAGCATCTGGATCTCCTATATCGACGCCGATGAGGCGGAGCGCGACATCTCCGCCCTGACTCGGCCGAGGGCGCATGGCGTTCTTGCGACGCCGAGCTTCGAATGGGAGGCGCTAAAGATTGGCGCCGGCCCACCGCCGGTTCGCGTTCCGGAAGGCTGGCTGCTGATTCATCACGGAGTATCGGGAACCATAGTCGGTGATCCGTTCACGACCCAACAGAACGTCAACTATTCGGCGGGCGCAATGATTCTGGACGCCGAGGATCCATCGCACGTTATCGCGCGTAGCTCGACGCCAATGCTGATGCCCGAGTCGCCGTTGGAAACAAACGGGATAGTGCCCAACGTGGTATTTCCGACCTCAATAGAAACGATCGCAGGCTTGCGCTATGTCTTCTACGGGATGGCGGACAGCAGCATCGGTGTGGCGAGCCTTGATCGCGTGACGGATGCGTCGCATCCCGGGTTCGTCCCACAAGTGGCGGAGGTCATCAGATGAGTGTCAACCCATTGCCGTACCTATTCATTGGGGACAGCGTGACCGAAGCGGGTCGGTTCGAGGATCCTCGCGGACTGGGATACGGGTACGTCCAGATGATCGCGGATCGACTTCGGCGACTCGGTTCGAGCGCAACAGTACTGAACCGCGGAGTGAGCGGGAACCGAGTCCCCGATCTAGCCGCCCGCTGGAATACGGATTGCTTAGAACTGAAGCCGAAGCTCGTCTCCATCGCAGTTGGCGTGAACGACACCTGGCGGCGCTACGACAGCAACGATCCAACTTCGGTCACCAAATTTGGGGAGGGATATCGCGCATTGCTTGAATCCCTTCGTGGCCTTTCACCACAGGTTGTATTGATGGAACCGTTCTCATTGCCGGTCTCATCGGACCAGGAGATCTGGCGTGAAGATCTCGATCCGAAGATCGCCGTCGTTCGAACACTCGCGCACGAGTTCGGCGCGACCGTGGTGGCCACGGACGATTTTCTCAACACCCGCCGCGCTTCGCCTCAGGACGAGAGCCTCGCCCCAGATGGTGTGCACCCCTCAGTGTCCGGGCACGAAGCGATCGCCACGCTCTGGCTCAACACCGTTGTGCTGCCAAAGATACGCTCGGCCGCGACGTCGCCGCGGGGCGTCAGGGTCGCGCCCGCACCGCCCAGGTAAACAACTCCGCGAAACGTCGCAGATCGGATTGCAGGTCAATGCTGGGATCGAGGAGCCACTGCTGCTGCAGGCCATCGGAGGCGGCAATCAGCATTCGTGCGGCGAAGGCGACATCCACGTCTGGCATCGGCGCGGGAGGTTCGTTCGCCGAGGAGCCGCCGTCCGCCGCCTCGCGCCGCAGCATCCCCTCGAGGATCCCCCGCAGCTCGGCGTAGCGGCGGCGAAAGTGGTCGTGGGCGGCATGCGTGGGGTCGGGTGCCGCGGCCGCCATCTCGGAAAACAGCCGCACGAGTCCAGGTGTGTGTGCGCTGTTTTCGATTACCGCCGAGAGATCAGAGACGGGGCCGCTCGAGTCGAAGCGGGCTCGGTCCGCTGCGTCACGTTCGGCGAGGATGGCGATCAACAACTCCTCGCGGGACGCGAAATAGTGAAGCAATCCCCGCTCGCTGAGACCGACACGCGCGGCGATGCTGCGCAAGGATGGGCCGGAACTGTCGCTCTCCGCGTACGCTGCCAGCGCCTCGCGCAGGATCTGCTCGCGACGCGCCACACCCTTCGCATACGGGCCGCGTCGCGCCGGTTCGGACATGCCTCGACCATACCTCTTCTGATAAAAACCCTGCAATGCAGGGTTTTGGCGCTATAGTGACTTCAACCCTGACGAAGGAGATCGACGATGATCGAATCGACCCCCACACCCATGCCGATCCCGGCACCCATACCATCGACCAGCAGTGAGCTCTCCGGTGGTCGTGCCATTGCCGAGCCGCTCGATCGCGAATTGAGAGTTCGGCGGCTCGGCCCGTTCCTGCTCATCGGCCAAGCTGCGTGGGCGATACCGGGAGGTGTCGCGAACACCCTGCTCGCGGCCGTCATCGCTGACCTCGCCCCGGGGAACAAGGTCGAGATCTTCACGGCATACGCCGTCGCTGGTGCCCTCACGAGCGCGATCGGCACCGTTGTCGGTGGCCTGCTCTCCGATCGCACCCGCTCTCGCCTCGGCCGACGCGCACCCTGGCTGCTCGGGGCATCCGTTCTCGCGGCGATCGCTCTCAGCGCGACCGCATTTACCGATCAGCTATTCCTCATTGGTGTCCTGTTCGCGATTTTCCAGCTCGGAGTCGGCAGCTACGTTGCGGCGCTCGCCGCGCTCACCCCGGATCATGTCGCGCCCGGCAGTGTTGGGCGCGCCTCCGCCTTTGGCGGGTTCGGCTATCTCCTCGGCCAGACAGTCGGGGGAGTGGTGGCAGGCACGTTCGTCACCAACCCGCATGTGGGCCTGGTCATCAGTCCATGGGTGATGGTGCTGGGCGCCGTCGCGATCGTGCTGTTCGTCCGGGGGCGCGACAGTCGTTCCGGGATAGCGGCGGCGCGAAGCATCCGCCTGCGCGATCTCGTGCCGCACGGCTCGCGCGACTTCTGGCTCGCGTTCCTCGGTCGGTTCCTCTTCATCCTCGCCATCCTGATGGTGATTACCTTCGAGCTGTACGTGCTCACCGACTACCTGCGCCTGTCCACAGCGAACGCGGGGCAGGTGATCAGCCTCGGCACACTCCTGATCGGCGTCCTGTCAGCCATCGGCGTGATCGTGTCTGGCGTCCTGAGCGATCGCACCCACCGCATCAAGCCGTTTGTGATCGTGACGCCGCTCATCCTCGCGGCCGGCCTTGTGCCCCTGCTTGTTACTCCCGGCCTCGTTACCGTCTTCATCTTCTTCGGAGCGATCGGCCTGACACTCGGCGCATATCTTGCGGTCGACCAGGCGCTCATGGTCGCGGTGCTGCCGGATGCCGCCACTGCTGCCCGCGACATCGGTTTCCTGAGCATCGGGTCGACACTTCCCGCCGTAGTTGCTCCGATCGTGGGCGGTTTGGTCGCCGCGACCCTCGGATACGTCGCAGTCTTCGTTATTGCACTCGTCCTTGCGATCGCGGCGGCGGCCGTTATCTTCGGAATAAGGAGCGTGCGATGAACGAGCTCGGTCGGAACACCTTCCCGCCAGGATTCGCGTGGGGCGTGTCCGTTGGCGCCCACCAGACCGAGGGCGGCAACGTCGCCAGCGACTGGTGGTATCGCGAAAACCAGTCGGATTCGCCCGTGGCCGAGCGCTGTGGTGACGCCGTCGACAGCTACCACCGGTGGGAAGAGGACCTCGATCTCGTCGCCGGCGCCGGCTTCACGGACTATCGGTTCGGGATCGAATGGTCACGCATCGAACCCGCTGACGGCTTCATTTCGCGGGCCGCAGTCGATCACTACGTGCGCATCGTGCGCGGCGCGGTCGCGCGTGGGCTGCGCCCGACCGTGACGCTGTACCACTTCACCATGCCGCAGTGGTTCGCGGCTGGTGGCAGCTGGGGACGGCCGGATGCCGCGGAGCGGTTTCTGCGCTACGTGGATGCGGTTGCGCCGATTCTTAACGCTGGTGTCGACCGGGTCATGACCATCAACGAGCCCAACATCGTGGCCGTCTTTCCAATCCTGGAGAGCGGCGCGGAGGATCTGAGCCGGGGCATCCCCGTTCCACACGAGGGGCTCACCCAGGTGATGATCGGAGTGCACCGGGCGACCGTGGCGCGACTTCGCAACAGGCATCCGGGTCTCGCGGTCGGCTGGGGCGTCTCGGTCCAGGACTACCAACCCGAGCCCGGTGCGGAAGCCGATGTCGATGCCTATGCCGAGCCGCGCGACCACGTATTTCTGCGCGCCTCCGCGGGCGACGACTTCATCGGAGTGCAGACCTACACGGGCGGCCTTATCGCCGTCGGTGGCGCCATCGTCCAGAATCCAGACGCACCCCGCACCCTCACCGGGTGGGAATATACGCCGGGCGCGCTCGGCGGTGCGGTCGCTCGGGTCGCGCGCCTGCTGCCCGACGTGCCGATCGTCGTAACAGAGAACGGAGTCGCCGTTGCCGACGATGTCCGTCGAATCGAGTACGTGACGGGAGCCCTGCAGTCGTTGCGAGCGGCCATGGATGGCGGTGCCGACGTGCGGGGCTACTTCCACTGGAGCCTGGTCGACAACTGGGAGTGGGGCCACTGGTCGCCCACCTTCGGACTGGTCGCCGTAGACCGCGAGACCTTCGTGCGTACACCGAAACCGTCACTGCGCTGGCTCGGCTCGCTCGCTCCGGCTGCCGCTGTAGCGGAGGTGGCCTGATGGCGATGGAGATCAACCCGGCGCTCGTCCCGGTGATGGCCGGCCTGGACCTCAGCCCCACCGACATCGCGACGGAGCGGGCGAGGGGAGAGGCTGGGGCGCGATCAGTGGTCGGCCTCCTCACCGAACCCGTTCCCGATAGTGTCAGCGTGCGCGACATCCTCATCCCCGGCGAAGTGGACATCCCGGCCAAGGTGTACACACCTACGGCGACAGCTGACGGGAATGCGGCTGGCCCGCGAGGCGGCATGGTTTTCGCGCACGGTGGCGGATGGACCACTGGGTCGCCGAGCACGGCGCACGAGCACGTCGGCGCCATGGCGGGGGGCGCGGATGTCGTCATTGTCAGCATCGACTACAGGCTGGTGCCCGAGCATCCGTTTCCTGCCGGGCTCGACGACACCATCACCGCGATCCGCTGGGTCGCCGCGAATGCCGCGGAACTCGGCATCGACCCGCAGCGGCTCGCGATCGGCGGCGAGAGCGCGGGCGGCAACCTGGTTGCTGCTGCGGCCATCGAGTTGCGAGCCGCTGGCGGGCCGGCCATCGCGCTGCAGCTTCTCGAGGTGCCGGTGCTTGACCTCGGACGCCCGGACACCGAGTCCCGACGTGAGATCGTCGAGCGGTTCCCCACCTTCGCGGCGGCCGACGTGCTCATCGCGGAACGGTATCCCGGGCCGGGCGCGGAGCCGGCCGATCCGCGGATCTCGCCGCTGAGGGCTGCCAATTTCTCTGGACTTCCGCCGGCATTGTTGCTCGCCGCCGATGTCGATCCAGTTCGCGACGACTCAATACTCTACGCAGCCCGACTCGCGGCTGCCGGTGTGCCGGCACGAGTGCGGGTGTTCCCGGGGATCGTGCACGGCACCGCAGGGTTCACCCTTCTCTTGCCGGGCGCACGTGAGTGGCTCGACGAGTGCGTGACCGCGCTGCGCACCATGTCGATCGAACCCGGAACACCAGCCGATCCCGGTGACGACGGTCGGCAGGCATGACGGTCGAGGTTCCTGGACTCGGAATGGCGTCGCCCGAGGATGTCGGGCTCTCGTCCGCCGGACTTGACCGAGTCGACGCGGTGGTTCAGGAGGCCGTCGACAGGGGCCGCATAGCGGGCGCCGTCACCCTCACCGCACGCCACGGAAAGGCGGTGCGCACACGGGTAATGGGCACCGACCACCGATTCCCGCGGAAGTCCCTCCGCGAGGACACGATCTTCCACATCTTCTCCATGACGAAACCGATCACGGGCCTCGCGATGAGCATCCTCGCTGACCGCGGTCTCTGGCATCCGGATGACCTCGTCGCGAAGCACCTGCCAGAACTGGCAGACCTCAGGGTGCTGGCTGGCTTCGACGCCGCCGGCAAACCGATCCTCGAGGACGCCGAGCATCCACCCACGGTGCTCGAGCTCATGACTCACCGCGCGGGCTTCGCCTACGGCACCGACAAGGGTCGGCCCGAGACGCGCCTCTACAAGAAGATCGAGCCTCTGCGAGCAGCCACCCTCGACGACTTCATCGCGCGGCTGGCAACGCTGCCGCTGGCATACCAGCCGGGCAGCCGCTGGCAGTACAGCATTGCAATGGACATTCAGGGTGCGATCGTCGAACGCCTGACCGGCCGCCGTTTTGCCGACTTTCTGCGCGAGGAGGTGTTTGAACCGCTCGGAATGGTCGACACCGCGTTCTTCGTACCGCCGGCGAAGCGGGGTCGACTCGCTCGGCTGCACCTGTCGGCCGGGCCGCTGCACCTCGTGCCGTTCCACAACATCATGTTCCGTGACCATTTCCAGGAGCCGGGCGCCGCGTACGGCGGGATGGGGCTGTACTCGACGGTCGGCGACTATGCGCGCTTTGCCCAGTTGCTGCTGAATCGCGGCGAGTGGGAGGGGCGACGGATCGTGAGCGAGAAGGCCCTCGCCGCGCAAATGTCCAATCACCTGCCCGACTCCATGCTGGCCGAGGGATTTGACGCGGGCCACATGCACTTCCGCCCCGGATTCGGATATGGGTACGACGGCGCGGTGGTCTTCGACCCGGTCGCGGCTGAGTTACCGGTTGGCCAGGGCAGCTATTTCTGGGATGGCGCGGCGGGTACGTGGTTCTGGGTCGACCCCGAGAACGACCTGCTTTACGTCGGGATGATCCAGCTGTTCTCCTACACCGCGCCGCCGTTACAGGCCCTGACGCAGATCGCCATGGCCCACGCACTCGACGATGGGAGCCCAGCATGACGGTCGCTCGATTCCCACTGGGGCCATTCGAGCCCGCAGACGAGAATCCGGTGTTGCGACCGCGGGGGGACGGCTGGGAGTCGGCGAACGTTTACAACCCCGCGGCGATCGTGGTGGATGACCGGGTTGCGCTGCTCTACCGAGCCCACGCGAGCGACCGCGTCTCGCGAATTGGGCTTGCCTTCAGCGACGACGGCGTGTTGTTCGAGCGGGAGTCGGAGCCGGTAATCGTGCCCGAGCACGACTACGAGGAATTCGGGTGCGAGGACCCGCGGATCGCTCGGGTCGGCGACACCTTTTATCTCACGTACACCGGCTACGGCGGCGGCATCGCACAACTGTGCCTCGCGACCTCGACCGACCTGCGGGACTGGACCAAGTACGGTCCGGTCTTCCCCGGCTTCAACACCTGGAAGGCACTGCCGTACGGCCCGGACAAGACTCGCGGCTGGAGCAAGGCGGGCGTCATCCATCCTGAGCCGATCGACGGGCGATATTGGATGTGGTTCGGCGAGGGCACCATTCACGCGGCCACCTCGATCGACCTCATCCACTGGACACCCGTCACCGACGACGAGCACCCGATGTACTCGCCGACTCCTGGCCAATGGGATGGCACGCTCGTCGAGATCGGAGCACCGCCCGTGGCGACCGACGATGGTCTCCTCGTGTTCCTGATCAATAACGCGAGTGCGACATCGATTGAGGATGTCGACTACCGGGCAGGTCAGATTGCAGTTGCGCTGTTCGATCCCGGAACCGTCGTGGCGAAAATGACTGTGCCGTGGCTGCGGCCGCGAAGCTTCGAGGACACCCATGGCATGGTTGCCAATGTCACTTTTGTCGAGGGACTCGTGCAGTTCCGCGGCCGGTGGTACGCCTACTACGGCCAGAGTGACACGACCATCGGGGTCGCAGTGCATGATCCGGTGAGCCAGAATTGGAGAGACGCGAGGCGGTAATAAGGCGGGACGGGCTGGTGCCGGGCTGTCACCGCATCCACAGTCGGCGTCGCTCCTCCTCGAAGCGGGCCTTCGCGGCTGACCACTCCTGGCGATCGGACCTGTCCCGAGCGTCGGCGAGCCGGCGCGCGAAGGTTCGAGCACGGTCCCGAATATCCGACGTGATGAGCCGAACATTGCGTGCGAGGGATTGCCTCGCGTGGCTGAGGTCGTAGGTGGTCATAGGCCAAGGTTCGTCCCACTGTTCGATGTTGAGAACTGAATTGACCAAAATCGTCAATCCGAGTGAAATCCGAGATCCGGATTGGCAGGATGGGGCAGGTGAGCGTAACAATCGATGTCGCGGGGCTGACCGCAGACGACTACTTTTTCGCTGTGTCTCCGCTGGCGGAGTTGGGTTCGGCGCTTCACCTCATCACCGAGCCGAACCACCATCCGGCCCGGTTGGGCTGGGTGACTGCGGTAACCGCATCGGTCGAACCGGACCTCCTGGATCGCATCATCGACCTTGATTTTCTCTGGCGTACCTCGCGCGCGGACATGTTTCTGCCGTCGAGTCCGCGGGAGTCGCTCACGGCCGAGCTGGACGCCATCGACGAGCTGAGCGATGAGCGATGGGTGAATTCGGCTCTCATTACGAGCAGCTGCGGAACGGTGGCACTGCACCGGGAGTTGGAATCTCCCCTGGTCGACGACCGGGCTCGCGACCTCGCCAGGGAGCGCGCGTCGGCACGGGGACCCCGTGCTGTCGCGTTCGTGGATTTTGTCCTTGAGCAGCCGGCGGTCGCACGTTCGCTCGTGCGCCGTCTGCTCGAAGACTGTGAGCGAGCGTTCTTTGCGACCGCCTGGCAACGGGTGCTCGCGGGACTGAGCGCGGATGCGCGTCTCAAGCGCGATCTGCTGGCGGCCTATGGTCTCGAGCGCGCTCTCGCCGCGATGTCTCCGGCGATGACACTCGACTCGCCGGGAACGAGGATCGTCGTCGACAAGTTGCAGGACAGCGGCACCTCGGCGGTGGGGAGCGGGGTGACGTTTCTCCCGAGTGCTTTTGGTCACCCGCACCTGATGGTTGTGCACGCGCCTGGCTGGCAACCCGTGGTCCAGTATCCGGCCGCGGGCTCTGCAGTGGCCGATCTCATCCCGCTCGAGGCGATTGAGCTGCGCCTGCGCGCGCTGGATTCACCGGTTCGGCTGCGTCTCGCGCGCAGCCTGGCGCGTGGACCGAGGACGACGGCTGAACTCGCCGAGGTTTGGGGGCTGACGGCGCCCGAGGTTTCGCGACACCTTGCCATCCTTCGCGAGGCGGGCGTTCTCACTTCAGTCCGGCGAGGTCGTTACGTACTCTACGAACTGGATCAGACCGCGATCGCCCGGCTGGGCGTTGACATGATCGATGCGCTACTGCGCTGAGCCCGCCTTCAGCTCAACTCTGGATGGTGACAAGGGTCCCGATCGGCGCCCAATTGAATAGCGTGCCCAGCACGGCGACCGGGACGTGAACGCAGCCGTGGGAACCCTGCGTCGTGTAGAGCGGACTGCCGTAGGGGAAGGTCTGCCATGAGGCGTCGTGGAATCCATAGGCACCGTAGAAGGGCATCCAATATGCGACCGGGTCGCGCCAGGAACCATTTGCGTCGTGACCCGTGAGCACGGTGTTTCGGACTTTGCTGTAGATGCGCCAGGTACCAACCGGTGTTGCGTCGTGCACGTTGGTCAACGCGGACGCCCCCGTAGTCACGGCAGTTGTGGTGAACAGCGTTGGTCCGGTGCACGCCCACAGGGTCTGCTGGGCGATGCTCACGTAGATGTGGTCGACACCGGCCGGCGTAGCCGCGCACGCCGCAGCAGGTGCCGGGACGACCGGTGTTGGGGTGGGGGTCGGAGTTTGCGACGGGGCGGTCGCCTGCGACACTGCCTCAGCTCCGATGTGCTCGGCACCGGCCTCGCTCAGTTGGGTAACGCTGCTGCATCCAACCAGCGAGGTCAAAACCACCGCGGCGCACACAATCGCGGCAACTCGACGCAGGCCAGACATTCGTACCTCTCAACCGCGGATGGGCACAGAGGGCGCCTTCCGCCGGAATTCTACAGCGACAGAACTGGGAGTCGCCCGGCCGAGCACACGACCAGCCGCGTCTGTTTGTATGTCAGGCGACTTGGCGACATCGAGCTACCCATCCTCGAGCGTATCGTTCGAGACACGTACGAGTACGTCAAATCGCAGGATGGACAGATGCATCGAGCCGTCGAATAAGAAGCGACGCGCTCCCGACGAAAGGACGAACCTTCCAACAGAGGTCACCGAAGGCCGACAGGCCATCGTGGGTGCCATGCAGCGGATGCGGGATGGCGTGGTTCTGGAGGCAGTTCGGCAAGTCCTTCGCCGACCTCGGCCGAGACGGCAAAATGTCCGATCGTTTGAGGGTCAACTGGCTAGCTCGGCATCCTGCGGCAGTTGGGCGTGTTGTAGCTGGCAGTGGTCTGGTTTCCGCAACACCACTCAGGGCCGCAGCACGAGCTTGCCGTGAGTGTGTCGTTGTTCGAGCTCCCGGTAAGCATCCTGTACCCGGTCGAGCGGGAATGCCCCGGCGATTGGCACCTCCAGCTCGCCCCCTACAATGAGGTCCGCCAACTCTGCGACGACAGCCGCGCTCGAGGCATCCGCACCCCCGACAGACTGAACGCCGAACTGCTCTACTGCAGGAAAATCGGCGATGGTGTCGATTCGGTCGGTCGCGATTCCGAGGTCCTGGACAGCCATTGCGACATATCCGCCGCCGAAGAAGTCGAGCAGTGCATCAATGCGTCCGGATGGGGCAGCGTTGCGAAGCCGCTGTGGGAGGTCGTCACCGTAGTTGACCGG
>DATAZY010000079.1:0-13130 GCA_036271795.1 Galbitalea sp. | reverse complement strand
GCCGACGCGCGATCCTCCGCTGTCGACTCACTGTCGAGCAGCACCTCGAGGCTGCGACGCGCGATCGCCGCTGGATGCGTTCGCTCGAGCACAATGCCGAGGCCGAGAGCAAGCCGCTCCAGGACCATCGCGTCGTTGACGTGTGCGTCGCCCTGACGTTCGAGCCAGACCCGCCAGCTGCCCGCAATCGGATGACCGGGCCAGACACCCGCATCGGGTGCAACCGCGGACCGGTCGACCTCGCCCGTGCCGGCCACTCGAAGCACGGTACGGTCCGCGACGAAGCCGGCCGCGCACCCCGTGAGGATGCAAGCCCCACGGACCAGCATCTCGCCGGTCGCGTGGGCCTCGATGAGGGTGTCGAAGTACGAGATCACCGTCAGGGTCTCGCGCGCTGAGGGATCGAGCGCCGTCAACCGCCCGAGAAGCTCTTGCATGGCGACACTCTAGGCGCTCAACAGGCGCCTCACCCAGCGGTCGCGGCTGTCTCGTGCCGCGGCTGAGAGGGCCGCCTGCGGGGCGAAACCCTCCCAGCCGTGGAACCCTCCGGCGAAGACGTGCAGTTCGCAGATTCCGCCAGCCGCCCAGATGGCGGTTGCGTACGCCACATCCTCGTCCCGGAAGACCTCGGCGGAGCCGCAGTCGATGTAGGTCGGCGGCAGTCCGGACAGGTCGGTGGCGCGCGACGGGGACGCGTAGATCGACACGGAATCGGTGTGTCGACGGTCTCCGAGGTAGGCGTCCCAGCCGGTGTCATTGCTGTTGCGATCCCAGGTGCCGGTGCCGACGAACTGGTGGCTGGAGACCGTCTGGTTGCGGTCGTCCAGCATCGGGCACTCCAGGACCTGGCCGACGATCGCCGGACCGCAGAGGTCCCGTGCCTTGAGGACGACACCCGCCGACAAGCCGCCGCCGGCGCTCCCGCCAATGACCATCAGCCGGTTCGCGTCGAACCCCAGGTCGTCGGCATGTTCGGCCATCCACACCAGTCCGGCGTAGCAGTCGTCGACGGGAGCGGGATCCGGATGCTCCGGAGCCAGTCGATATTCGACGCTCACGGCGACGGCATCCAGGTCCACGATCCAGTCGAGCAGTCCCTCGACGCCCAGCATTCTGTCGCCGAGAATCATCCCGCCGCCGTGGATGTGGTAAATGCCGGGGCCGCCCGCGATGCGATTCCTCTTCGAGAAGATGCTCACCGTGATGTCCGGTTCGCCGACCGGTCCCGGAATGACGCGAATCTCGTGATCGACGCCGCGGGCCACCAGGGCCTCGTCGATGGGCGGACCGAAGCTCTGCCCGCGAGCGGGAACAATCATCTCTGGTGTGATGGACGTCGGCAGCATTTCCGCCATGGCGGTAAGAACGGCGCCAAGCTCGATGTCGTAGGGCGGCCGGGCGAGTTCCCGCTCGGATTCTGTGGTGCTCATGATGACCTCCGTTGGTCGGCCACGTCCCTGTGGCCTGCAGCCATGCTCGCGCTTGCGCCCGCCGCGGCGCGACCGACAGCTCGGCTCAGTCAACGCCAAAAATTGGCCAAATGGCGGGTACGGTCGTGCTCACTGGATCATTGAATGTCCGCCACGAGACATCCGCCACACGAAGGAGAGCAGCATGGCCGTCGAATTCAAGTACGTCGAACACCCCCGTATCGCCGAGCGCGCGTCCGAGGGGCCGGTAAAGGTGCGCGAAGTAGCGAAAAAGCGAGTCAACGACGCCACCGGCATCCGCAAGTTCAATCGCAGGCTGGGCCTCGGCATCACACTCGCGGTCGGCACAATGTGGGCGGCCTACATCTTCACCGCGCTCGCCTTGGTGAGCCTGTCATCGGCTATCGGCAGCGGCAGCCTGATCGTCATCGTGGGCTGGATCGCGCAAACCTTCCTGCAGCTTGTCCTTCTGCCGATCATCATCGTCGGGCAAAACATCCAGGCGAACGCGTCGGATGCCCGGTCGGCCGCGACGTACAGGGATGCCACGGCCATCCTCGAGGAGGCCAAGCAGATCCAGACCCACCTCGCCGCCCAGGACGCGGCGACCTCTGCACTGCTCGACAAGATCGCGGCACTCGAGGCGGCGCTCGCGAAGAAGTAGCGGGAGCTCGGCCGCTTGTTCTTCTCTGCCCCCGCACTGGGGCGTGAGAGTTGTCCACAGATTGCTGTATTTGATTTCATCTCTCGAACATATGTTCGATACTTGATGGTATGGAAACGATCGACACCGCGGCAGCTTTCAGGGCCGCAGCCGACGCGCACGAAGGGCTTGCCAGCACCAAACTGGCTCGCGCCTTCCACGTCGCCGTCGGCGGAATGCGGTTGGTCTCGACGGATGTTTCCGATTATCGCGCCCTCGATGAAGCTGGCTTGCTGGCTCTCAACAAGCTCAACGCGGAGGCCGCGCGACTCAACCAGATACACGCGGCTCTCATTGCGGGAGAGATCGCCCGATTGTCGGCGCCCGAGCTCGGCTCGCAAGGGTTGGCACAGCGGGCCGGGCATCGCACTGCGGAGCAGTTTGTCAGAGTGACGACGGGTTCGTCGGGTCGCGCCGCCACCACCGCGGTTCGTACGGGGGTACTTCTCGGCGAGATGGCCGACGAGGGTTCGCCTAATTTAGCGACCGGCGAGGTGTCCGCACCGTCCCAGCCGTGGTTGCGCGAGGTCACTTCCGCGCTGAGCGCCGCCGAGATTTCGGTCGAGGCGGCGGATGCGATCTCCTTCTGGTTGGGCTGCCCGAACTCCGCAGTCACCGCGCAGCAGCTTTCGGACCTGGCGACGGAGCTGTGTGATGCCGCCCGGGTTCGCCCCGACGGATCGGCCGGCCTGGACGTTGACCATCTGGTGAGGGTGACCCGGATGCGACGTGAGGAACTCGACCTCGAGTCGGTGAAACTTCGCGAAGACGAACAATACGAAGCCCGGGGAATGAAGATCGTGGAGTTCCCTTCGGGGGCTGGGCGCCTGATTTTGGACCTGGATCCGGAGAACCTGATCCTCGCGAAAGAAATCTTCCATCGGGCGGTGTCCCCGAAGCTGAAGACCGTGCGGTTCTTCGATCCCACCGAGAAAGCCAAAGCCGACCGAATTCTCGGGGATGACCGCACGCCCTCGCAGCTGGGCTTCGACGCCTTCATGCAGTTGTTGCTTCTGGGGGCGGGCGCGAACCCCGACTTCCTACTCGGATCCGGCGCACCGCAGATTCGGGTCACAACTACCCTCAAGGCGTTACAGGCAGGCGATGGCATCGTCCGGGTCGAGGGTCACTCGGCTCTCTTTTCGATGCGCACCCTCAAGCGACTCGAATGTTCGGGTGGAGTCACAGCGCTCATCTTCGACGAGAACCTCCAGCCGCTCGACGCCGGTCGGGAACAGCGGCTGTTCACGCCCGCCCAGCGTACAGCGTTAGCCGTCAAGTGGGGCGGATGTGCGGCCGAAGGATGCGACGCGCCCGTGTCGTGGACGGAGGCGCACCACATCGACGAATGGGCCGCAGAACAGGGCAAGACGAACGTTGCCGACGGCATCCTTTTCTGCAAGCACCACCACCTGCTCTTCCACAACAACGGATGGCACGTCAGACGCAACGACAAGGGCGAATACTGGCTGATTCCGCCACAGAGTGTCGATCCAGACCAGCTGCCCCGACTTCTGCAGTCGAAGGCTGGCAACATGCGCGACCTCCGAAATGATCGCGACCCGCGAAATGATCGCGACCCGCGAAATGAACAAGACCAAGGATCTTCGAAACGAGCAACCTGAGGGCGACGGGAATACGCCGTGTCGGGTATCGGTTACACTCGACATCGATGCAAACGCATTGAATTTGACTCCTGAGGGGTAGCAATGCAGTTCGGAATTTTCTCCGTCAGTGATGTCACGACGGATCCGACCAACGACACCACACCGACCGAGCACGAGCGCATCAAGTCGCTCGTCACGATCGCCAAGAAAGCCGAGGAAGTTGGTCTCGATGTGTTCGCGCTCGGCGAGCACCACAACGAGCCGTTCGTCTCATCCAGTCCGACGACGACGCTCGGCTACATCGCGGCGCAGACCTCAACCCTTCTTCTGTCAACGGCCACGACGCTGATCACGACGAACGACCCGGTCAAGATCGCCGAGGATTTCGCCATGCTGCAGCATTTGTCGGATGGCCGCGTCGACCTCATGATGGGGCGCGGCAACACCGGGCCGGTGTATCCGTGGTTCGGCAAAGACATCCGCGATGGAATTCCACTGGCGATCGAGAACTACGCGTTGCTGCACAAACTGTGGCGCGAGCACACGGTCGACTGGCAGGGCAAGTACCGCACTCCGCTTCAGGGTTTCACCTCGACCCCCAGGCCACTGGATGACGTGCCGCCGTTCGTCTGGCACGGCAGCATCCGCTCGCCCGAGATCGCCGAGCAGGCCGCGTATTACGGTGACGGCTTCTTCGCCAACAACATCTTCTGGCCGAAGGAGCACTACATGAAGCTCATCGGCTATTACCGCCAGCGCTTCGAGCACTACGGGCACGGCTCGGCCGACCAGGCCATCGTCGGTCTCGGCGGCCAGGCGTTCATGCGTGCCAGGTCCCAGGATGCGGTGGGCGAGTTCAGTCCGTACTTCGACAACGCGCCCGTTTACGGACACGGTCCCTCACTTGAGGACTTCACCGAGCAGACGCCGCTCACCGTGGGCAGCCCGCAGCAGGTCATTGACCGGTACGCGTCCATGCGTGAGTACTTCGGCGACTACCAGCGCCAGCTCTTCCTCATGGATCACGCCGGCCTGCCGCTGAAGACGGTGCTCGAGCAGCTGGACATCCTGGGCGAGGAGGTCGTGCCCGTTCTCCGCAAGGAGTTCGCCGTCAACCGTCCCGCGCACATTCCGGACGGCCCGACCCACGCGTCCCAGGTGACTGCGCGCAATGCCGCCGACGCCGTCGAGGGAACCGATCTCAAGGAGATCAAACCCGAAATGGCTTCGGAGGGCAGTGAGAATGTTTGAAACAACGGATAAGTCCTTGAGATCGGTTGTGGTGGTGTCGGCCGGGCTCGGCCAGCCGTCATCCACCCGGCTTCTGGCCGACCGTCTCACCGCGGCGACCGTCGATCGGCTGCGCGAGCAGCACGTTGACGTCGAGGTCACGGTGATAGAGCTCCGCGACCTGGCTCACGACATCACCAACAACCTGCTGACCGGTTTCGCCAGCCCGAAACTGCAGGACGCGCTGGATGCCCTCGCCGATGCCGACGGACTGATCGCCGTCACCCCGATCTTCACGACGAGCTACAGCGGGCTTTTCAAGAGCTTCGTCGACGTCATCGACACCTCGTCGCTCACCGACCTGCCCGTGTTGATCGCGGCGACCGGGGGCACCGAGCGCCACTCGCTGGCGCTGGAGTACGCGATCCGGCCGCTGTTCAGCTACCTGCACGCGGTTGTTGTGCCAACCGCGGTGTATGCGGCGTCGTCGGACTGGGGGAGCGACGCCGGTCTGCCCGACCGCATCGGCCGCGCGGCCGGCGAACTCGCTGCCCTCGTTCGCGACAGCGATCGCTCGACGCGGGTTCGCGATCCGTTCGAACTACCCGCAGGCTTCAGCCCGTTTTAGCCCGTCACGAAGTCGCGCGACCGCAGCCGAAGCAGACCGAGAACCGTGAGCACAATCGCCAGGACGGCAAGCACGATGAGCGGCAGCCCGTCGAAGCTCTCCTTGGTGGTCAGGTGCTCGATCGCGGTAAACGGAGTGTTGTTCGACAGCCAGTCGGGCAGCTTGAGCAGCGGTGCGAACATCGACACCAGCACGACAACCCCGTAGACGGCCCACGACGCGGTGATCGACGCCCGCGGAAGCCATCCGGCCAGGAAGACGACCAGCCCAATCACGAGCAGCATGGTTGGCCAGTACGCGATGGCGATTCCGAGGAAGCGGCCGGCCTGCCTTGGATCGTGGATGGCGGAGCCATAGCTCGCGCCCTCCGCATATCCGCTGATCGCGAGGACGACAAGCGACGCTACGGCCGGAACCACGATTCTGGATGCCGCCCAGCGAACCCGTGAGATGGCTCCGGTCCATTGCAGCTCGACGCTGCCGTTCGCCTCTTCCGAGCGAATCGTGATGATGCTTCCCAGAACGAAAGCCGCGACGAGAAGCGCGTCAGCCATGGTGAAATACGAGAGCAGACCGGTCAAAACACTGCCGGTGACGCCACCGAGGAAGATTTTCGCCGGCGCACCATTCCCGCCGAGCAGGTTCGCCATCGCCGTCGCGACGGTCCCGAAGAACAGGCCGCCGATCAGGATGCCGATGCCCCAGCCGAGAATCGACCATCGCTGCAGACGCAGGGTGAGCCCAACCGGCGTGCGAGTAAACGCGCTCGCCGCGCGCGGACCGGGACGATCCGGAAGCAGCCCGGCGCCGAGATCCCGAGTGGCCTCGAGGCGAAGGGAGACGAGACACAGCACAAGCCCGACTCCGACCAGGAGCAGGAGCGGCAGCCAGTTGTTCTCGCCGAACGACCGCATGGCCTGGCCCCAACCGATCGGGGATGCCCAGCTCAGGCCACCCGGAACATCGTGTTTGGCGGACAGGTCACCACCGGCACGCAGCAGATAGGCGACGCCGAGCACAATCGTCGAGAGCCCATTGGCTCCGCGACTCGTCTGGGCGAGCTGCCCGGCGAGCGCGGCGATCCCGAGGAACACCAGACCGACGCCGGCGAAGGACGCACCCATCACGAGAGCTCCGTATCCGGGCAACCCCTCGGCGATTGCGGCACCGGTGCAGGCCAGCCCGACGACGACGCTGAAGATCGCAACAATCACCCAGTTGGCGAGCGTGTAGGCGTGCCGGCCGAGAGCGCCGGCGCGAAGGAGTTCGGTTCGACCGACCTCTTCCTCTGCGCGACCGTTACGGGTGACCAGGAAGATCACCGCGAAGGCGAGAGCGATCGCATCCGTCATCCAGATCTTGATGATGAGGATGCCGCCCAGGCTCCCCGCCGCATATGGCAGCCCGGTGAGTGCGGCGACGGCGGGCGTGTTCGCGATAGCGGCATAGGCGGTGCGGTCGGCCTGCGTTGGGAACGCTTGCCGCTGCGAGACGACCACGATCGCGATGAGTCCGGCGAGAACGATCAGCCAGACGAGCATCCTGAGCCAGTTTCTGCGAAACAGGAAGCGGGCAGCGATCGTCCAGCCGGCGTAGCTGCGCGCGCTGGTGAATGTGGGGCGCGCGATCGAAACGGCGGTCATTTGACAACGCCTTCCAGCACCCCAGGAGCCGCAGCGGACTCGTCGAGCTCGTCAGCCGTTGCGCCGTAGTGGCGGAGGAACAGCTCCTCGAGCGACGGCGGTTCAGAGACGAGGGAACGCGGGCCGAGGCCTGCGAGCGTCTTCATGACGTCCGCCATCGAGCTGTCATCCACCGAGAAGGTCACCCGCGAGCCGTCGATCGTGACATCGTGCACGCCGTTCAGGCGCTCGAGCGCAGCGGGGGAGCCCTCGAGGGACACCGTGATGGTGGCACGCTGGAGGTGACGCAGGTCGGCGAGGACGCCGGCCTCGACGGTGCGCCCCTGCCGAATGATTGTGACGGTCTCGCAGAGCTTCTCGACCTCAGCAAAAATGTGGCTCGAGAGCAGCACCGACTGACCGGCCGCCTTCGCCTCGAGGACGCACTGCGTGAAGACGCCCTCCATGAGCGGATCGAGACCGCTGGTCGGCTCGTCGAAGATCAGGAGTTCAGCGCCGCTCGCGAGCGCCGCGACGAGGGCAACCTTCTGACGGTTGCCCTTCGAGTAGCTGCGCGCCTTCTTGCTCGGATCCAGGTCGAACCGCTGCAGGAATTCGTCAATGCGCTTGCGGTCGACGTTGCCGCGCAGCTTCGCGAGGATGTCGATGGCCTGTCCGCCGGTCAGGTTCGGCCACAGCGTGACGTCGCCGGGAACGTAGGCGATGCGCTTGTGGAGCTCGACCGCATCCCGCCAGGGGTCGCCGCCAAGAAGTTTCGCCGTGCCACCGTCGGCCCTGAGGAGTCCGAGCAGGATGCGGATGGTCGTCGACTTGCCGGACCCGTTCGGCCCGAGGAACCCCGCGACGGTGCCGCTGGCAACGCTGAGATCGAGGCCGTTGAGGGCGCGGGCCGAGCCGAAGGACTTGGTGAGACCCTTGACGTCGACGGCGAGAGTTCCGGACATGTGTCGCTCCTATTTTCTTGTGGCTTGTCGTTTTCCGGCTGGTTCGGATTCAGCTGCCGGGTGCGGCATCTGGTCTGCGTATGCATCCAGGAGGCTGCTGTCGGTCAGCAGCCCCTGGGTGTAAAGCTCGAGCAGGGCGAAGGATGTGCTGTCAGAGATGCTTCGGATGAGCGCGGCGCCATCGCTGAAGTCCGTCTCGCCGCGGAGGGTGAGTTGCAGCAGCATCCCGCCGATCGACTGGGTCACCAGGAGTTCGAGCCGGGCTTCTGGGTGCGCACTGGGCTTTATCATGCCCGACTCGACCGCCGCGTTGGTGTACTCGCGAGCATCGTCGATCATGCTCTTCAGGAAGGCGCGGCCAACTTCGCCACCCTCGCGGACGCTGCGCAGCGTATAGCCGAAGGTCGAGCCGAACTCGTCGAGTTGAGCTATGCGACCGACGGCCTGGCCGGGGGACATCCGGATCGTCTCGACCTTGAGTTCGAGGATGCGCCGCAAAACTTCTTCGTCGCACTCGGCGCGCAGCGCGTCCTTCGAGCCGAAGTGGTGGGTGATGAGACCAGCGCTGACTCCGGCCCGCGCCGCAATCTGCCGGACTGTCGCATCGAAACCGGTCGCGGCAAAGCAGTTGATGGCGGCATCCCGGATGCGTGCGCGAGTGGTCAGGTCGTCGATTGCGACGCCACCGTGTCCCCTGTCGCCCCTGCTTATACGCACGTTCAGCATGTTATACACGTGTATAGCGCGCGGTCAAGGAGCATTTTGCGCCAGCCTCGTCGTACGCTGACGACATGGTCGAGCTATCGCGCAGGCACCTTCTGGTGCTGGGCGCGGTCGGCCTTCTTGCCGCCGGCTGTGCTCCCGTTTCGCCGCCGCACACGGTCGCTCCGACTCCGACCCCGGTCGGTCCGCCCGACTGGACCGGGCTCGCCGCAAGGATCACCGGCGCACTCGCCAGACCAGGCGACGCGAGCTACAACACCGTCAAGCTCACCGAGAATCCGCGCTGGGATGCGGCGCAGCCACTCGCCGTCCTGAGCGCGTCGAGTGCCGCGGACGTCGCGGCCGGACTCGCCTTCGCGACGAAGTACCGCCTGCCAATCGCGTTGCGGTCGGGCGGTCACAACTACCCGGGATATTCGGCGGGCGGTGCGCCGGGAACGGGCATCCCGCCATCACTGATCATCGACACACGGAGTCTGAACGCGATCACACTTGGCGCGAACACCCAGGTCACGATCGGCGCGGGCGCATCGCTGGCCGACGTCTACAACACGGTGGGGAATCAGGGCCGTGCGCTCGCCGGCGGATCATGCGCCACCGTCGGCATCACGGGTCTCACGCTCGGCGGCGGTGTCGGAGTGCTGGTGCGGGCGTATGGGCTGACGATCGACTCGCTTTCCGAGGTCGAGATCGTGACCGCCGATGGCGTGACCCGAACTGCGAATTCGACCACCAACTCCGACCTGTTCTGGGCCTGCCGCGGAGGAGGCGGAGGTCACCTCGGCGTCGTGACCTCGCTCACCTTCGACACGGTCGCCGCGCCGCAGGTCACGATGTTCGCGCTCAGCTGGCCGTTCGCGAGCGCCGCCGCAGTGATCTCGGCGTGGCAGGCGTGGGCGCCGAACGCGGATCCTCGGCTTTGGTCGACCCTGAAGCTGCTCAACGGACCCAAGTATGGCGCGAACCCGGGACTGTCCGTTTCCGGAACCTGGCTCGGCGCGCCCGCCGACCTGGACGCGCAGTTCGCGCCGTTCTTTGCGCAGGCCGGGGCACCGGCATCCAATCTCCGAGGAACTCACACCTACCACGACGCCATGATGAGCTATGCGGGATGCGGGACGATCCCGATCGCGCAGTGCACGACGGCGCCCGGTGGTTCCCTGGTGCGCGAGTCCTTCGGGGCGACGTCGCACATCGCCTACGCGACTCTCGATTCCGCAGGCATCGCCCAGGTCATCAACCAGGTGGTCGCCGCCGGAGGCGTGCCCGGCGTTCGCGAGGCCGGGATCTCGATGGATGCCCTCGGCGGTGCGGTCGCAAAGGTTGCGCCGGCCGCGACCGCCTTCCCTCATCGTGCCGCGCTCGCCAGCGTGCAGTACACGGCAACTTTCCCCGACGGCACCGACCCGGCGCCCCTCGACGCGTACGTGCGCGGATTTCGGGCAGCCATGACGCCATACTGGGGCGATGGCGCCTATGTGAACTACTCGGATGCTTCGCTCACGAACCCCGCCAGGTCCTACTTCGCGGGCAACGCCGCCCGACTGAAGGCCATCCGCGCCAAGTACGATCCGCACCACGCGTTCACCCAGCCCCAGCCCTACTAAAAACACTAGGAGTAGTCATTGTTGGTTCATAGGATGCACCCAGCATTTCGGCGTTGAGTATTCCCAACATCCTCAAGCAGGGAGCACGTCATGAGCATCACCCCCGACGGCCAGTACCAGCCGGAGACTCCTCTCACCGACCCGACCGAGCCGAAGAAGCGCAGCCCGTGGATCGCGGTCGCCATCGCTACCGCGGCGGTCGTCTGCATCGGCGGGCTCGGCACCGCTGCCGTCGCCGAGCTCACGGCGAACCACAACCCGACGAGCTCCAGCTCCGCGCCGAATTCCAACTCCAACGGCACCTTCGGCCACGGCGGTAGCCCATTCGGAAACGGCGGCCTCGGCGGCCTCCAGGGCGGACAGGCCATCGGCCAGCAGGCCGCGGCGGGCGAAGCCACCGCGACCGCGTCGACGGCCGCGCAGGAGGTCGGCGTCGTCACGATCAACACCACGCTCGACTACAACCGCGACGAGCAGGCCGCTGGCACCGGCATGATCCTCACCTCAAACGGGTACGTACTCACCAACAACCACGTCGTCGAGTCGTCGACGAGCATCTCGGTGACCGTTGAGTCGACCGGCAAGACCTACGCTGCCACCGTCGTCGGGACCGACAAGACCGCGGATGTCGCCGTGCTGAAACTCACCGACGCGTCCGGACTGTCGGCGGTCAAGTTCGCTCCCACCGAGAAGGTCACCGTTGGCGAATCCATCCACTCCGTCGGCAACGCAGAAGGCACCGGCAACCTCGTCACCGCGGTTGGCACGGTCGGCGCCGTGAACCAGTCGCTGGCGATTGGCAGCGACGAGTCCGCGACCCCCGAGAACCTGTCCGGACTCATCCAGTTGAACTCGGATGTGGTCTCCGGCGACTCGGGCGGACCCCTGTTCGACCAGAGCGGCCACGTCATCGGGATCGTCACAGCCGCATCCAGCGGGAGCAGCACCGTCACCGGCTATGCGATCAACATCGCCCAGGTGCTGAAGGTCGCGGACTCCATCGAGGCCGGATCAGCGTCGAGCGAGATCGTCATCGGCTACCCGGCTTTCGCCGGAATCAACATCGCCACCACTGGCGCCCCGTCGACCACCGGCGTGCCGGTCGCGTCGACCTTCGCCGGGATGCCCGCCAACAAGGCCGGGATTGGCGAGGGCGACGTCATCACTGCGGTCAACGGAGTCGCGATGACCACCCCGGACGAGCTCACCGCGGCGATCCAGTCCCACAAGGTTGGCGACACCGTGAACATCACCTGGACCGACCCGGAGGGTGTCTCGCACACCGCACCCGTCACTCTCATTGCGGGTCCCGCCGCGTAATCTTTAACGCGTGAGGCGGGCCGGAGTTGGCGTAGGTGTACTAACTCTCTTGTGCGCACTGCTGGTGGGATGTTCGTCCGACAACCCGATTCCGGCGAGCATCACCGCCGCCCAGCGCAAGGCAGCGACCCAAGCCGACCTGGACCTCCGCTGGGACCAGGTCAGCCCCGGTAATCCCGACTACCTGCGGCCCACCGTGCCGATCATCAAATACGTGAACTACCTCGACGAGGGCCAGGTGCTGGCGACCTGCATGCGCCAGGCCGGCTATCCACACGTCGCGTGGACCCTCGAAGGCGGCATCGTCGACACCGATGTGAAGCCCGTCGACCGCTTCCCGGTTGAGGTCGCGATCTATATCTGCGAGGCGCAGTATCCATCCGATCCGCTCGAGCTCGGCTATCTCAGCGACGCGCAGGAGGAATATCTGTACGGCTATTGGAGCGATGAAACCGTCCCGTGCCTGCGTGCTCACGGCGCGGTCGTGTCCGACCTGCCGCCGGTGGGCCAGTTCGGCGAGGGATACGAGGATGTCGGAGCCCTCAACCCGTTCACCCACGCGAAGCTCCCCGACGGGATCAGCCAGGCGTACCTCCTCACCGCGTGCCCGCCCTACCCGGGCGAGCTCTATGCCGCCCACAAATAAACCCCCCCAACGAATGTGCTCCGGATGCCGGTGCGCACCCCGCGACACTCGCATCCGGAGCACATTCGATGAGTTCGAGGGCGTACTGGTAGACTGGCGGGCGGAGCAGGCTGGCAAGACGCTGGTCACCGGTGGTGAATTACTGAGCGAGAGTTCAGTGACTTTCTACTGTTGGCCAGACATGTGCCCCACTTCTAGGGACGACTATGTGCCGCGATAGTTCGCGTGCCTCGAACCCGCTCCTGCTCCGTGAAGAGTCGCCTTCCACACGGGAAAGCGACGTAAAACAAAGGAGAAACCCCCCTTGGAGGGTCCAGAAATCAAATTCGCCGAAGCCGTTCTCGATAACGGCAAATTCGGCACGCGAACGGTCCGCTTTGAGACCGGTCGCCTCGCGCAGCAGGCACAGGGTGCCGTCGCTGCATATCTCGACGAAGACACCATGATCCTGTCGGCAACTTCGGCAGGCAAGAGTCCGCGTGACGGATTCGACTTCTTCCCGCTGACAGTGGATGTTGAAGAGCGTTCGTACGCGGCAGGCAAGATCCCCGGCTCGTTCTTCCGCCGCGAGGGTCGCCCATCGACGGAGGCCATCCTGGTCTGCCGTCTCATCGACCGCCCGCTGCGCCCGACCTTCGTTGAGGGTTTG
>DATAZY010000078.1:0-29220 GCA_036271795.1 Galbitalea sp. | reverse complement strand
GGCTCGACGGCGGCGGAGAGCCTCGTCGAGGTCCGGGCCCGTGACATCCGTGCGGTCGACGATTCCCATTGAGGCGAATGCAGAAGCTGCGACCTCGGGACGCTCGGGCTTCGTGATCGGAGAAACCTCTGGCGACTCCTGAGCCTCACGAAGGGCACGATCGGATTCGAGGGCGGCAGCACGAAGAGACTCGAGCGGGCTAATCGCCGGCTCGACGGGAGCCGCCTCAGAGCGCGACAGGTATAACGGCTTCGGGACCGGCACCGGCGTCCAGCGGGCGACCGGCGGGCGAGCAGCCTCGCGGTCCTCGAGGATGCGCGTGCGCATGGGCCGTGCCTGAGCGGGAGCAGCGACAATCGAAGCACGACGACGCACCATGCTCGCGAGACGACCGAGTGCCGCGAAGGAGACCACGCCGACGACGGCAGCGAATCCGAGAACGGTCCACGCGCCGGTGGCCACCCCCGTCGCGATCATCAGGCCGAGCTGCACCACGATCGTGACCAGCGCGGCGAACAGAAGAAGAATCGCGAACCCGCGAGTGCGACGGAGCCGACGAGAGATCCGAGCCTTGGATGTCGCCGCCTGACCAGGAGCCGCCGATTCTTCCGCATACTGGCGGCTGGCAACCCGGGCCGCCTGGGCATCCCGGGAACGCTTGATCGCCTCGGCCAGTTTGTCCCGGTCCGTTACCTGTCCAGTCGGGGACACGATGGACGCGACCCGCTCAACGGCCGGAACCGGAGCAGTCTCCTCGAGAACGCGAAGGGCCTGCTGGCGACGGACATTCGTCTTCTCGAGCGCCGCATACTCGCGCCGCTTGAACCAGGTCGGCATCAGGTAGACGAGCCAGAGGCCGGCGGCGAGTGCCACCATGATGCCGCCGTCGAGGCCCGTGAATCCCATGTGACTACGGTAGGAGCGGTCGCCTCGAATACCCGGTTGACTCGCGGGCAGTCAGCGACGGAGAGTGACACGCAGCGGGATCGCCGCCTTCGCACGGTCGGCAGCCGGAACTGCGGCGTCCGCCTCGGGTGCGAGGCCGTCGCGCCAACGCTTCAGGACACCCTGCGGCAGCTCATCCACCGTGAGCGCGAAGCAAAAGTGGTCGCGCCAGTCCCCGTTGATGTGGATGTACCGGCGCCGAAGGCCCTCGTAGCGGAAGCCGAGCTTCTGGACGACCCGCAGAGATGGCTCGTTCTCCGGCCGGATGCAGATCTCCATTCGGTGCAGGCCGAGCCCGTAAAAGCAGTGATCGGTTGCCAGGGCGACCCCGATCGGCGTGATGTTGTGGCCGGCGAACCGCTCCGCGACCCAGTAGCCGATCGTCGCGCAGCCGAGCGAACCGTAGCTGATCGACGAGACGTTGAGCTGCCCGGCAAACTCACCCTGGTAATCCATGGCGAACGGCAGGCCGAGACCCGCCCGCGCGTTGGCCTGGAGGCTCCGGATGTTGGACCGCACATCGAACGACAGCGGCCCGTGCGGGTTGGTCGCCTCCCACTGACGCAACCAGCCGCGATTCTCGATGAGTTCCCGCTCGAGCGCGCGCGCATCCCGAGCCCTGATCGGTCGGATCGTGACGTCGCCGTCGGAGAGCGACGGGATCGTCGTCATCCCTGGTCCATTCCGCGGACGAAGTCACGCAACCAGGGACGAAGGGCCTCCCCCAGATCCTGGCGGTCGACCGCGAGCTGGATGATCGCCTTGATGTAATCGAGCCGGTCGCCGGTGTCGTACCGCCGTCCGCGGAACACGACCCCGTAGACCCCGCCCGCGATCGACTCGTCCGCGGCGAGCACCTGGAGGGCATCCGTCAGCTGGATCTCACCGCCCTTGCCCGGCGCGGTGTGCTCGAGGACCTCGAACACCTCGGGCCGGAGAACGTAGCGTCCGATGACGGCGAAGTTGGATGGCGCCGTTCCGACCGCGGGCTTCTCGACCATGCCCGTGATGCGCACAACGTCGCTCTCATCCGTCACTTCTACAGTCGCGATTCCGTACATCTCGACGAGCGAGGGGTCGACCTCCAGCAGCGCGATGACCGAGGTGTTGCGCTCCCCCTGAACCTCGATCATCCGGGACAGAAGGACGTCGCGGGCGTCGATGATGTCGTCGCCGAGCAGGACAGCGAATGGTTCGTTGCCCACGTGCATCCTGGCGCGAAGCACCGCGTGACCAAGGCCAAGCGGCGCGCCCTGCCGGACGTAGTGCACGTCCGCAAGGTCGGTCGAATAGTTGACCTTCTCGAGCCGGGCGGTGTCGCCCTTCGCCTCGAGCGTTGCCTCGAGCTCGCCCACGCGGTCAAAATGATTCTCGAGTGCGTTCTTGTTTCGACCGGTGATCATCAGGATGTCGGTGAGCCCAGCGGCGACCGCTTCCTCGACGACGTACTGGATGGCCGGCTTGTCGACGACCGGAAGCATCTCTTTCGGCATCGCCTTCGTGGCAGGCAGGAATCGCGTGCCAAGACCGGCCGCAGGAATGACCGCTTTGGTGAGCTTCGCTGGCATAACAACAGGGTATCGGGCAACGACTCCTAGAATTACGTACATGAGCGACGAGGTCGGCCTCCAGAAACGCGCACTGCGCGCGGAGCTCCGCGAGAGACGCCGTACCAGAACCAGCACGGAACGGGTATCCGAAGCCGAGAATCTCACCGCGCAGCTTGAATCGCTTACCGAGAGCCTCGGCGTCAGCTACCTTGCGGCCTATCTGTCAACGCCGAATGAGCCGCCAACGCGAGACTTCCTGTCCTGGGCGTGCAAGCGAGGCATCCGGGTCATCCTTCCCATCTCACGCGATGACGGACTGCTCGACTGGGCACCATACGACGCAAGCGAAGAGTCGGAGGACATCGCCGGGATGCCCGTGCCGACCAGCGAACTCCTGAACCCGATGACCATCAACGACGTTGGCCTGATCCTGGTCCCGGCGGCGTCGGTCGACCGCTCCGGCATGCGGATGGGATGGGGCCAGGGCTACTTCGACAAGACTCTCGGCAGCATGGAGAAGTGCCCACCCGTCTATGCTGTGATCTTCGACGATGAGCTCGTCGACTCCGTACCCAGCGAGGTGCACGACAAGCGCGTCAACGGCGTCGTCACGCCGAGCGGTGTCGTGCGTTTCTCCTAAGGACCCCATTTGCCTACCTATTCATACAAGTGCACCGAGTGCGGGACTGCGTTCGACATCCAGCAGGCATTCACGGATGATTCCCTCACGGTGTGTCCGAATTGTGGCGGCAAACTCCGCAAGGTTTTCACCGCGATCGGTGTGACCTTCAACGGCTCCGGGTTCTATCGCAACGACTCGCGGCCGCGCGAAAAGTCCTCGGAGTCCGGGGCGGGGTCGACCGGGTCACAGTCTGAGTCGGCGGGTACCAAGTCGGCCGAGTCGAAGCCAGCGGAGTCGAAGTCGTCCGGCTCGACGTCATCCGAGTCGAAGTCATCGCAGCCGAAGCCGGCCGCCAAGTCACCGTCGACTCCAGCAAAATCCCCCACCAAGACCGCCGGGTAACCCCGCGCGCCTAACAATCGGGAGCCACAGTGTTGAAGGGATTCAGGGAGTTCATCCTTCGCGGCAACGTCATCGACCTGGCCGTCGCCGTGGTCATCGGCGCCGCGTTCAGCAACATCGTGACGATCGTCGTTACCGGGGTCATCAACCCGGCGATCGGCGCGCTGTTCAGTACCGCATCCCTCGCCAAGTCGCTGCCGGTCACCGTTCCGTCAGTCATCCACGGCGGGGCGCCTGCGGTCATCTATTTCGGAGCGCTCATCGCGGCGGTCATCCAGTTCCTGCTCGTGGCCGTCGTCGTCTACTTCGCCCTGGTCGTTCCCATCAACTTCATCAAGAAGCGGGCATTCCACAAGAAGGAGGCGGGTGAGCCCGCGGTCTCCGCCGGAACTCCGCCAACCGAGCTCGAGCTGCTCACCGACATCCGGGACCTGCTCGCCAAGGGCGCGACGACTGACGTCCAGTAACCCCACCCCCCGTTCTTCTCTCCTAATTCAGGAGCCCTGCTAGTCAACTCAGGAGCCGGTGTGAGTGAAGTGATGAATGTCGAGGGATGGGGCGGCATATCCGGGTCATTTCGGCCCTCAGTCACACACACTCCTGAATTACGAGGGCCTCAATCGCGTGAATTGCGAGGGCCTCAATCGCGCAGACTCCTGAATTACGAGAGAAAGATCAGTAGTGGGGCGGCTTCTCGGCTTTGAGGCGCTCGTCGTTCTCGGTGACTTCGTGGCGATCCGGCTCTGCCGCGGGAGTCGGGTCGGTGCCCGGGGGCGGCTCGGTCGTGACCCGGCGCGGGCGTTTCCTGGGCTTCGGTTCAGCCACGAGTATCGAGCGGCAGGCTGTCCATCGGCTGCGTGTCCAGTTGCGTGGAAGCCGGAGACGCAGTCGCGCCGAGCAGCGCGACCACGCGCGCCGCAACCGCGTCCGGGTCGCTGAACAGTTCGAACACGTGAACCCGCAGGTAGTGCCAACCCAACCGCCGCAGGAGTTCCGGCCGCAGCCGCAGCGACTCGCGAAGACTGCCGCGCATGAGCACAGTGTCGGTCTCGATTGCGACGCAGATTCCCCCGTGGGATGCGACCAGCCCGAGTTTGCCGCGGTGTCCGAGCGCGACGTTCAATCCGCGAAGCTCAAGCCTGCGGGCAAGGTCGACGAGCATCGGATCGGAGTCATCGGGGAGCGGGACCTCGGCGGCGCGGGCATCGACCTCGTCAAGAATCTGCGCCAGCGCGACCGCGCCGTGCTCCATGCGCGCGTCATCGATGTCTTCCGGCTCGAAGCAACTCACGATGACCATCGAGCGTCGGGCCCGCGTCATAGCGACCGCAAGAAGTCGCTCGCCACCGGGTTCGCCGAGAGCCCCGAAATCGGACAGCACCCGACCGTGCGGGGTCCGCCCAAACCCGATCGAGAAGATGACGCGATCTCTGCTCTCGGCGACGGCGTGTTCGATCGTCGCGACGGTAAATGGCTCCGGATGATCGCCGACAACGAATTCGGTCAGCTCGGTACTCGTCGCCAGTGCGGCGAGCACCGCCTGCTCCACGCGCACCGCGTGCCGCTGGCTCGCGGTAATGACCATCAGCGACTCGCGTGGACGCTCGGCGGCATGTTGGACAACCAGGGCGACCACGCGATCCACTTCTGCGTCGACGCTCTCGACCGCGCCGGTATCGCCATCGGGCATCCCGAAACCGTCCTCGACGTACTCGAGCGAGATGCTGCCGTGCCCGAGGAAACTGCCGGCCCACGGCAGCGAGTCGATCTTGCCACCGTAAAAACGTCGATTGACGAGTTCGGCGAGGTCTTCTCCACCCGCCCGGTAGCTCCGGGTGAGCGACAGCGTTGTGAGCAGCCCGCTCAGTCGCGCCAGCGCCGAGTCGGCGTGGCGATCATCCGAGCCTTCCGTCGTCTCGATGTCCCGGTACTCGCTGTCCGGATCGGGGATGCCCGTTGTGAACGGCGAGGGACTTTGTGTTACCGGGTCGCCGAACGCGATTACCTGCCGCGCGCGACGGATCGCTCCGACGTTCTCCGCGATCGTGGTCGCGCCGGCGTCGACGAGGACGACCGTGTCGAACACCGCCGACTCCGCGATCCGGGGGACCTCGTACGGCGAGGCCAGCCACACCGGTGCGATCGTGCGCGAGAGATGCGGCGATGTGGTCTGCAGGTCGAAGGCGGTGATGCTCGAGCGACGCAGGAGCTTCTTCAGCAGCGTCGCCTCGTCGGGCCAGTCGACCAGTCCGATTTTCCAGTTCTCGGCCAATTGCCACGACAGCAGCTGTGCGCTGCCGGCCGCGTGCGCCTCATCCACGAGCCGGAAGTCTGCCTCGAGCCGATCGAGTACCGTCGTGTTCGCGCCAAGCAGTGCCCGCTCGGACTGCAACAGGGACTCGAGCGCGGACTGCCACCACGCCTGCTCGAGTTCGGCCTCTACTTCGGCCTCTGGCACGTGACGCGCGGCCAGGTCGGCGATCAACGGGTCGAGCTGGAGGTCTCGGAGCGTGGACATCAATGCGGACCGCTCCTGCAGGTTGTTGAGGACATCCGATTCCGCGGCGAGGCCCTCGACCGTCTTGACTAACGCGCCGATCGACAGGTATTCGAGTTGGCTGTCGCGGGTCATCAGCCGCAGCGGTTCGTTGAGTTGCGCGAGCTGCGATGCGGTCTCGGAGAACACCGACTGAACCTCCGCGATTCCGACCGGAACCGCCGGTGGCACACCTTCCGTGACGAAGCGCTGCCAGAGGATGCGCTGCTGCTGGATCCTGACCAGCGACTCGTGCATGTCCCCGACGTGCACACCGGGCCGCACATACTCTCTCGCAAGCTTCTTAAGCCGACGCCGGTTCGACCCCGACATGTCGCTTTCGCGACGCGGCGCGACGGCCAGGATGAGCTCCGTGAGCGAACGGTCGAACACATCTGGCAGGAAGCGATCGAGCGTTCCCCGAAGATCGACGAGGAGCGACAGGTAGGTACCCAGTTCCGCAAAATTCTCGAACGGGCGCATATAGGTCGAACGGATGAGCTCCTGGGCGCGCGCCAACAGCTGCGGGAGGAGGTCGGAGTTCAGATGCTGCGCGATGCGATGCGCCCTGGTCGCGGCATCCCCCGACGAGAACTGGGCCCCGTACCACGGCGAATCCCCGGGTCCGTAGCGGAACTCACCCAGGGCCGCGGCCGTAACCATGGTCTCGGATGCCCGGTGGCGGTCCACGGTGAGAGCCTCAACCGTTGACCGGCCCAGGCGTGCCGTCGTCTTCGGCGGAACGGGGAGAAGCGACAAGCGGCTCAATTCCGTGACGCAGTCGAGCACGCTCACGCCGATGGTCGGGTCCGGACGGGACAGCGCACCGCGATAATCGAGCAGAACCTTGCGCAGGCGCACGAGGGCATCATCCACCTCGCCGATCAGCGGTTTCTTCGCCTTCTCGATGCGCGAAATCGAGCGCACCACATCGCGGCGAAGCGTCGCGGGCGAGACCGCGAGGCCGGTGAGCCCGACATCGACGAGACGCTGCGTGATCCCGCGCAGGGATGACCGCCGGGCACTCACCACGAGCACCCGCTTGTTCTGGCTGACGAGGTTACCAATCGCGTTCACAATGGTCTGCGTTCCCCCGGTTCCCGGCAAAGTCTTCACCACCAGCGAGTTACCGGCAGCGATCTGGGCGACCACGTTCTCCTGCTCTGCGTCGGCATCGAGCAGGAGGGTGTCGGACTGAGGCGGACGGGTATCCGAACTCATCGCGGCAACGGGAGAGTAGCTCTCCTCGATCGTCCAGCGCGCGGTCGGATTGCCGGCGAGAGCGTCGAGGACCGGGTGCTCGAGGTTGGCGGCATCCGCCACCATCGCCGACGCAACTTCCGCGAACGACGAGACGACCAGGCGAGGGCTCACGGCGAATCGTTCGAGATGGCTTGTCAGCCCCCGAAGGCGATCGATCACCGGGTTGGGCTTGAACGTGCCGTCCTCGTCGGTCAGCGCGACGAACGCCCGCTCATCCAGCTCAAGCTGGAATTGTTCTGTCAGTGCCGACTGCAGCTGGGGGTTCAGCACCGCGTCGCCGCGGAGCTTGAGCTCGAAGTCCCGACCGGCGCGTCGAATCGCCAGCGGGCGCAACAGCAGGGGCGCGCAGTAGTCGATGTCGGCGTGAGTCCATTCGACGATCCCGATACCGAGCTGGATGCTGTCGATCCCCCTCGCAGTCGACAGTTCGAGTCCCTTGGCCGCGATTGAACCGGCAGCAACCTTGGCGACACGAAGCGCGACTTCGTCGCGGATCAGGTTCGAGAGCAGCGTGGTCTTGCCGGTGATGAATTGCGCGAGCCCACCGGGATGTGTCGATCCGAGTTCGATTCGCGTGCGCGGTGAGTCGACGAAGTGCAGGAGCGGCGACTGGCCGCCGACGGCAGCGAGTTCGGTGCGCCAGGCCTCCCAAACCGGTTCGGCCACGTTTGCCGCTTTCACGGTCGGGTTTCCCAGGCTAATCGCGTGCGGCATGGTGACCTGTCGCGGGACATCGAGAGGAGCATCATCGTCGAGGGATTCCTCCTCGTCAGTTCCGGCACGCCACACGAGGCCACTTTAAGGCCGGAATCCCGCAATTTCGGGGACGCCTGCGGGGTTTCGCCCCAGTGGCCTGCGACCTGCGAGACGGGGCAACGGTCGCCGGCTAGGTCGGTGGGTAGAGGAAACGCCCCACCGAGGTGATCGGAATCGTACGCATCGCATAGGCAAGACTCGCCATGCCGTTGTACTCCTCGATAGTCACGTTCGCACCGTCGATCGAATGCACGTAGGCGACGTGATCACCAACGAACCAGGCCACGGAGCCGACGATCGGGGTGGCGCTCGTCGTCCAGCCGTGAGCGATCCATGACTTTTCCCACTGCGACGCATCTCCGCCGTTGGGAGTGAGGCTCGACCAGGTCCACTTCCACGGTGCGCTGGTCACCCCCTGGTCGCGGTTAAGGCGCCAGGCCACGAAGTCGACACACTGGCGATAGTAGTAGCCGAGCGGCGAAAGCGCGCTTGTGGCCGCGAGACGCCACGGGTAGTCGTCACCGGGCTGTTTCACGCGGGAAGCGTCCGCCAGCTCGCGGGCGTTGATCTGCTCGGTGCGAAGCTCAGCCTCGGATGTTGCCGAGACCGTGTCTCGACTCACTTTGGCTGTCTCGATGCTCGCGGACACCTTGACTGACTGGGCGTTCTTATTACTTGTTAGCGATCCGGCCTGGAGCACAGAACCGGACGACGCCACTGCCGGCAGCGCGATTCCACCGACAAAGCCGGAAATGACAAGCAGTACAAACAGCACCTTGAGAGGGTTCTGTCGCTTGCGAACGGATGTCGCGGCCTTGGGCGGCGCGATTTTCGGAGTGGCCGCGAGCTTGCGGATCGCAGCCTGATCGCGCCTCGAGAGTTTGGTACTGGTCACAGATCCACCAGTGCGAGTTCGGCGTGCTGGCGAAGCAGCATTCCTCATCGCTCGACGCGATTCGAACTGGGGTTGAACGGGAACCAATAGGGCGGACGCTGAGTCAGCGTCGGCGCGGTTCGCGAAGAGCTCTGCCAGGGAATCTGGCGGCTGCTCATCGGACACGGCGTGAACCTCCGGGCGCATCTGACTGGACGCTTGCGGGCAATTTCCCACGCGGAAGCCAAACCAGTTCGTTTTCGAGGTTACCCGAGGCATCGTGATCTGTCACCTTTGCGCAACGAATTGGTAACGAAACCCGCTCCCCAGTTAGGGGTAGGTTCTGCGCTGTAGTCAAGCCCCAAAGATTAATTTAGGCAGCAGAGAGCGCGTCAATAGAATCACCTCACGAGAGTGAAAGGACGGGACCGTGCCAGCGACGGAAGCAACCGACCGGCTGCTTGGGGATCGCTATTGGCTGGAGGCGATTCTCGGCCACGGCGGCATGTCCACCGTCTTTCGCGCGACCGACCAGGTGCTCGGCAGGACGGTTGCCATCAAGCTGTTCACCAAGTCCAGCGCGACGGATACCAGCCGCCAGGAGGCGGAGTTGGGTGTGCTCTCCAGCCTCAACCATCACGGACTGGTCAATCTTTTCGACGCGGGTGTTGATGTCATGGATGACGGTCAACGGCACCGCTACCTGGTCATGGAATTCGTGCGGGGCACCGACCTGCAGTCGCGGCTCGCTGCCGGCCCGATCAGCACGCGCCACATCGCCGAGATTGGATTCGACATCGCGGAGGCGCTCGAGTACGTCCACAACAACAAGGTGGTCCACCGAGACATCAAGCCGTCGAATATCCTCCTGGTCGACTACGGAAACGGCGCCCCGCGGGCGCGCGCCAAGCTCAGCGACTTTGGCATCGCGCTCAGCGAGGACACGGAGCGGATGACTCGTGAGGGCGCGACAACGGGCACCGCCGCCTACCTGAGCCCGGAGCAAGCGGCCGGTGCGAAGGTCGGAATACAGAGCGATGTCTACTCGCTTGGTCTCGTCCTGCTCGAGTGCTTCACACTACACGTCGAATACCCCGGCAATATCGTCGAGTCGGCGGTCGCGCGGATCACGCGCGACCCGGTCATCCCAGACGATCTCCCGACCAATTGGGCTTCACTGCTCAAGGCAATGACCTCGCGCCGACCGGGCGACCGTCCTCGGCCGCGGGAACTCGTCGCATCCGTTCGACAACTCATGATTGCGGAGAGCGCCAAACACAAGGATCTCGACTCGCCGTTGTTGCCGGCGAGCGAGCCGGCCAACTTCGAGGACCTCCGCGCCGCCTACATGGACACGCTCCCGGATCTGGCGCTCGACCGCGTGACGGCACTGGCGGCCCGGCTGTTTGCCGCTCCGATCGCCGTCATCAGCGTTCTCGACAGCGATCGCGTCTGGCTGAAGTCGCACTACGGCGCAGAGGTCAACGAAATGGTCCGCGCCGTCGATCTGACCACGCCGGGACCGCTGCTCCAGGAAACGATGGTCATCGAGGATGCTCAACGAGACGACACGGCGCGGCAGAGCCCGCTGGTAACAGGCCCCGCGGGGCTGCGCTTCTTCGCCGGTACGCCTCTCCGCCGCGACGGCGCAGAGGTGATCGGGACCCTCAGTGTCTTCGACACCAAGCCGCACACCGTGACCGAGGTCGAACTGGCCAACCTCGAGGACCTGGCCGCCCTCGTGATGGCGCAACTTGATCTACGACGCGAAACCAAGCGGATGACCGGCGAACTCGATGCGCCCGCTATCTCGAACGAGTCGATTGCCACCCAGGCCATGAGCGACTAGTCAGGGTTACGAGACGGTGCTCACCAATTCTCGCTGCGGATCGAAGTCCGAGTTGTTCTTGACGTTCGACGCATAGGTGTCGACGTAATCCTGATCACCCAGCGCGAGGATGTTCAGCATCACCTCGTCGGTGATCGCCCGCAGGATGAACCGGTCGTTGTCGAGTCCGGCGAAGCGGGAGAAGTCGAGTGGATCGCCGACCGTCACCGTGATGCGCGGAAAGTGCACGAACCTGCTCCCCTTCGGGAAGATCATGGGCGTGCCACTGATGGAAACCGGGATCACGGGAACTCCCGCCGCCAGCACCATCCGCGCGATCCCGGTCTTGCCGCGGTAGAGATTGCCATTGGGGCTTCTCGTACCCTCCGGATAGATGCCGAGTGCCTTGCCCGCCGCGAGCGCCGCCAGGCCCGTATTAAGGGAGTCGCTCGATGCGGCTCCGCCGGACCGATCGATCGGAATCTGGCCAACCGCGAGCAGGAAGTTTCGGACGAACCAGCCCACGGGTCCCTTGCCGTGAAAATACGCGGCCTTCGCCAGAAAGGTGAGGCGTCGCGGCAGCGCGATCGGAAGAAAGAAGGAATCGATGGCCGACAGGTGATTGCTGGCCATAATGATCGGCCCATGCTTCGGAAGGTTCTCGAGCCCATCAACGCGGATGCGGAAGAAAAGGTGCAGCAGCGGACCAACCACCAGGTGCTTGAGGAACCAGTACACCGTGCCCGCCTACTCCTCTGTGCTTTCGTGCGACGGCCACAAGGCCGTGGCCAGCATAGCGGGCATCAAATGCCCGGCACGATCGTCACCGGCTGACCATCGATGAGCAGGGGAACCCCCGTCGCGCTTTGTGCCTCTTCGACGGTAACCCCGTCGGCGAGTTCGCGCAGCACGAGCCCGGATTCCGTGACGTCGATGACCGCGAGGTCCGTGATGATCCTGCTGACGACGGTCCGCCCGGTGAGCGGGAGTTCGCACTCCGGCAGGATCTTGTGCTCACCGCTTTTTGCGACATGCTCCATGACGACGATCACGCGCCTGGCGCCGTGCACCAGGTCCATTGCGCCGCCCGGACCCTTGATGAGCTTGCCTGGCACGGCCCAGTTGGCGATGTCACCCCGCGCGGAGACCTGCATGGCGCCAAGGAACGCGGCGTCGATGCGCTTGCCGCGGATCATCCCGAAGCTTGCCGCTGAATCGAAGAAGGACGCTCCCGGGAGCACGGTGACCGTCTCCTTGCCCGCGTTGATCAACTTGGGATCGGCCTCGCCCTCCCACGGGTATGGACCAACGCCGAGGATGCCGTTCTCCGAATGCAATACCACGGTGACATCGGGCGCGACGTAGTTCGGGATAAGCGTCGGAAGCCCGATGCCCAGGTTGACGTAGGAGCCGTCAACGAGTTCCTGAGCCGCGCGGGCGGCCATTTCGTTGCGAGTCAGCGCCACGATCAGATCCCCGCCTTCGCCTGGATAGTGTCCCTGGTCCGGACGGTTGTCTTCTCGATCGGCAGATCGGCGGCTTCAGTGGGGCTGAGCTGCACGATGCGATGGACGTAGATGCCGGGCAGATGCACATCATCCGGATCGATCGACCCGGCAGGGACGAGCTGGTCGACTTCCGCGATCGTGATTCTGCCGGCCATAGCGGCGGCGGGATTGAAGTTGCGCGCCGACTTCTCGAAAACGAGGTTGCCGTGAGTGTCGCCGAGCTTTGCCCGTACGAGTGAGAAATCGGTCACGATCGCCGTCTCGAGCACGTACTCCTGTTGCTCACCGAGCGACTCGAACATGCGAGTTTCCTTCTTTGGCGACTTCGTCCGCACGGTGCCATCGACGTTGTAGTGCCACGGCAGGCCGCCCTCGGAGACCATCGTGCCAACCCCGCTCGGCGTGTAGAACGCAGGGATACCCACTCCACCCGCCCGCAGCCGCTCGGCGAGGCTGCCCTGCGGGGTCAACTCGACCTCGAGCTCACCGCCAAGATAGCGACGCGCGAACTCTTTGTTCTCACCAACATACGACGCGATCACCCGACGAATGCGCCCGACCTCGAGAAGCTCGCCGAGTCCCCAGCCGTCGACGCCACAGTTATTCGACACGACCTCGAGATTCGTTGTTCCCTTCGTCAGGAGCGCACGGATGAGAACAATCGGCACACCGACGAGACCGAAGCCGCCCACCGCGATGGACGCGCCATCCTCGATGTCGGCGACGGCATCCGTCGCGCTCGCATAGGTCTTATCCATCGGATCCTCCGTTTGTTGCTGCGTCAATGCTGGCACGAAATGGCAATGCGGATCGTTTGTCGAATTCCCGCTCCGTCGCGCGTCGTGCAAATGACTCCGATCACGGAGTCGAGATAGCGACGAAAGGAAACACCGTGAGCGAGCCAACCTATCCAGCCGATGCTGGCGCGAACCTCTACCTGCTGACCGTGCTCGGAAAACCGAATGCGGCTCCGCCAGCAAAAGCGAAGGACCTGCACAACTCCACCGCGGGCGACCCCGGTGGCGTAGCGGCGGCAAAGTCGCTCGGCGACCTGAGCCACAACGTCTTCCTGCCGGCATCCGACGGGGATGATCGACTGCTGTTCCTCGACACCTGGAACAGTCCGACCGGACTCGGCCAGTTCTTCTCCGACGAGCATGTGCAGCAGGGCGGCGCAGCCCTGTTCGCCGATCGGGAAGCGGTGCTGTGGATGCCCGCTGCCGGCTTCGGCGGTTATAGTCTGCCCGTTCCGTCCGGCCGCTCGGTCGGTGCGATGGGCGTCATGCGCGCCCCGGTTAGCTCCTTCGACGCCGCCGCCCCGGCCTTCGCCGCGGATTCCGCCGCGAAGATCAACTCCAGCCGGCAGCTCGGCCAGGTTGCGCACCTGCTCTGGGTTCCCGTTCCGATGCCGGGGTCGACGCCCGCGACCGAGGTGCTCGGTGTCGACTTCTGGCTCGATCCGAAGCAGATGGACGAGTGGTACGCGAGCGCGAGCTACGACGATCTGGGGGTCGCCTTCACGGGAGCCCCGGCCACGAGCACCTGGACTCCGGCCGGCAAGGACTGGATCGAGTGGTGATCACTGCTCGGGTAACCGATCTCAAGGAAATTTGTTACCCGGGCAACACTCACCTGCGGAAATCCCCCGCGCCAACGAGATTCTCCTTGAGATCGGTTCAAGTGCTGAGGATGGCGAGGTCAGGGTGAGAAATCAGGTGACCTGAGAAATCCGAACCATGTTGCCGGACGGGTCGCGGAATGCGCAGTCGCGCGGTCCCCAGCCCTGGTCGATGGGTTCCTGAAGTATCTCCGCGCCGGCGGCGCGCGCCCGCTCGAACGCGGCGTCCACGTCGTCAGAAGCAAAGTTGAGCATGGGCATCACGCCCTTGGTGAGCAGCTCCTGGAGGGCATCCCCGTCGGCCTGCGAACGCCCGGCGTGGGGTTCGGACAGCACGATCGACAGGTCTGGCTGGTCCGGGCTGCCGACAGTTACCCAGTGGAATCCACCAGATTCGACGTTGTTCTTCACCTCGAGGCCGATGGCATCGCGATAAAACGCGACAGACTCGTCGACGTCATTGGCGCTGATGTGGGTGTACTGAAGCGCGATTGTCATGCTTGCAACCCTAGGCAGCGACCGTCACGATCGCTTCTCGAATCCTGCTCGGTTGCCCGCATTCGTCGCATACTGGTTCGCGGGGCGGGGTAAGGAGCACGATGGCGTCGCGACGACACGTTCGGGTTGCCATCATCGGAACCGGCTTCGCCGGACTCGGGATGGCCATCCAGTTGCGGCGTCACGGCATCGACGACTTCCTGCTGGTCGAGCGTGCGGACGACGTCGGCGGAACCTGGCGCGACAATACCTACCCGGGCGCGGCCTGCGACATTCGCAGCGACCTCTACTCGTTCTCGTTCTTCCCCAAGCCGGACTGGGCGAACCACTACGCGCAGCAGCCCGAGATTCTCGAGTACCTGAGATCGGCGGCCGAGCACTTTGACCTCTATCCGCAGATCCTGTTCGGGGCAGAGTTGACGAGCGCATCCTGGGACGACGATGAGCTCGTCTGGACAATCCAGACCAGCCGGGAATCTTTCACGGCGGCCGTTCTCGTGGCCGGTGCCGGACCGCTCATCGATCCGAAATGGCCGGAAATCATCGGGCTCGACACCTTCACCGGTCCGCGGTTCCACTCCGCGCGCTGGGACCATGGCATTGACCTCGCGGGCAAGACGATCGCTGTCATCGGCACTGGCGCATCCTCGATCCAGTTCGTCCCAGAGCTGCAGAAGATCGCCGCACGAGTGAGCGTCTTCCAGCGCTCCGCTCCCTGGATCCTGCCGCGGGCGGATGCCGCTACCTCGGACCTGCGACGATCACTGTTCTCCCGTGTCCCGTTGCTGCAACGCGCGTCCCGGCGCTGGATCTTCACCCGCGCGGAGGCGCAATTCGCGGGATTCCGGTATGCGCGAGTGGGCAAACTCATCGAGTCCCTCGCGCTGCGATACCTGCGGTCCGCCGTCGAGGACCCGGCGCTGCGGGCGAAATTGACGCCGACCTTCCGGCTCGGGTGCAAGCGCGTCCTGATCTCGAGTGCCTTCTATCGGGCGATCGCCAAGCCCAACGTGGAGCTTATTGACGAGCCCATCGGCTCGATTTCAGGCGACAGCGTGAGGACGACCTACGGCACGACGCGGCACTTCGACGTGCTCATCTGTGGCACGGGATTTAATGCAACCAAGCCACCGGTCGCTCGCCTCCTCAACGGTCGGGGCGGCGTTTCGCTGGCCGATCGCTGGTCTCCTCACATGTCCGCCCTGCGCGGCACGACGGTGCAGGATTTTCCCAACCTGTTCCTGCTCGTTGGGCCCAACACCGCACTCGGACACAACAGCATCATCTACATCATCGAGGCGCAGCTCGGCTATATCCTTCTGGCTCTCGCCGCGATGGATCGCCGGAACGCGGTGGCGATTGAACCGACACCCGCCGCGCAATCCGGATACAACGAGAAGCTGCAGCGCTCCCTCGCGAACGCGGTCTGGAGCACCGGCGGATGCACGAGCTTCTACCTCGATGATGCAGGAATGAACACGACGCTGTGGCCGCACCGAGCCGCGCTCTTCCGCCGCGCAGTGTCCAGGTTCCGAGCCGTCGAGTACACGTTCATGCCGGCAACGATCGGTGCCGCGCAGCGTTAGGCCGCGGCCGCCTGCCGCACTCGAGCCGGGCGCGTGCGTACCTTGGCGACGCACGACGGCATGGCCCAGACCGCATCGTGCTCTGCGGCGCGATAGGTGCTCGGCGTTACTCCAACGAGTTCGGTGAACCGGCTGCTGAATGAGCCCAGCGACGTACAGCCGACAGTCATGCAGGCCTCGGTGACGGACATCCCGTGGCGCAGCAGGGCCATCGCACGTTCGATGCGGCGGGTCATCAGGTAGCTGTACGGCGTCTCGCCGTATGCCGCGCGAAACTGCCGCGAGAAGTGAGCGGGAGACATGAGCGCCTTCGTTGCCATGGTTGGCACATCGAGCGGACGTGCGTATTCGCGGTCGATGAGGTCGCGGGCACGACGCAGGTGCGTGAGGTTCGCGAGCTCCTGCGGTGTCATGCAGGAAGGCTAACATCCCTAAAATTGTGCTGCGAGAGGGGAAACATGGCTGACGCACTGCGCAAGCCGGTTTCGATCGAGCGCTCCGTGGATGAGGGCGTGCTGATTGCCAGCGCGACGGTCACGATGGATGTGAAGAATTACATCATCGTCGAGGCGATCCGCGAGGGTCATCCCTATGACAGGGCTGCCGTTATCTCCGCGGTTCGGCGGGATCTTGTGGCGCTGGCGCACGAAAATCAGACCAGCGCACAGCGGGTCCAGCAACTCGCTGTCGACGTGCAGACGCCGAGGGGCGCCCCCGACGACTCGGAGGGGTACCAGGTCGACGACCATCCGACGCTGACCAAGCGCGGCATCATCCACGTGCTTCTCGCTGCCGAGCTCGAGCGGCTGAGCGAGGACGACACCTACGTTGAAGAGCTGGCGGAACGCGCGCGCGTTCAAGCCTGGGCGGATGTCGGCGACGCCATCGAGGCGAGGCTCATCGATTCCCTGCCCAGGGCCCCCGATCCGTTCTATGAGGAAGACCGGGATGCACGTCTCCGCGCGCTCGTCAACATCAACCTTCGCGCGCTGGAAAAGCAAGCGAGACGTCGAGGTCGTCACGGACAAGCAACCTGAGTACCCCGTAAGGGGGGCAAATTCACTCCGAACCTGAGCGTTCGGTAAAACTTCGCCCGAAAACCGGTCCTCAACATCGTGTCCCCCTTTATGCGGACTACAGTCAAAATACCCCGGCACACTTCACCCGACGCCTGGCATCCCCCGCCTCACGACCCGAACCCGCGTGGGCACTTCAAGGACACCCAATGCAGACCCTTACCCCAGTTCCTCGCGCCCAAAAACGGCAGTGGGGATCCGAGCGGCGAACCCAGCCGCTGCCGACCGTCCACCTTCGCCCGAGCGATCGCAAGATCATCGCGGGTCGGCTGGCGATCATTGCAACGATCGTGTTCTGGGTCGCGTACGTGATCTCCACGGTCCTTCGACAGTTTCTTGATCGGGGCGCCAACTTCCAGTTCACAATGGAGGCGATCTCGTATCTCGTGATCGTGACCTTCCTGAGCTTCTCCGCACTCATGTACCTGGTCGCCCGACAGGGGGCGCTCCAACAGTTCCAGACGCATGTTCGAGTACCTCGCGCCGAACTGGACCGTCACTTCGCGGGCAGCGAATCATCGATGACTGTGCTCGTGCCGTCATACGCGGAAGAGCCGGAGGTTGTTCGCCAAACGCTCTGGTCCGCCGCGCTCCAGGAATACCCATCGCTGCACGTCGTTCTGTTGCTCGACGACCCGCCCTTCCCGACTGGGGCGGACATCCGCAGCCGTCTCGAACGCACGCGACAGCTCGGCGCGGAGATCACCGAGGCGCTCGCGATGCCTCGCGAACGCTTCTGGCAGGCGCACGCCGGTTTCGAGTTTGCGACCCGCGACGACGACTTCGTCTCGAATCCGGATGTGCGCGATCTGGCCGATCACTATGGCTGGGCCGCGGCATGGCTGTACAACATGGCGGCCAATGAGGAGCACACCGATCACGTCGACGAATTCTTCGCCGACCAGGTGCTTCGGGGACTCGCCGACGAGTTGCGACTGAACGCCGACGCCTTGCTCGCTGCCGCGGAGGAACGGGCAGCCCCAACGATGGAGCGGATGCGCGAGCTGTACCGCAGGCTGGCCTGGACCTTCGACGCCGAGGTCTCGGTCTTCGAGCGGAAGCTCTATGCATCCCTCTCGCACGAGGCCAATAAAGCCATGAACCTCAACTCCTACATCGGATTGATGGGCGGCGCCTACCGCAGGGAAAACACCCCAGGCGGCGGGGTTTTGCGCCACATCGCTGAGTCGGGCGAACCGGACCTCGTAGTACCGGACACCGAGTACCTCCTCACGCTGGATGCCGACTCACTGCTGCTGCGCGACTACTGCCTCAGGCTCGTCTACCTGCTCGAACAGCCGGGAAACGAGCGGGTCGCCGTCACCCAAACGCCGTACTCGTCCTTCCGCGGCGCTGGATCTCGCATCGAACGCCTCGCCGGTGCGACCACCGATCTGCAGCACGTGCTTCATCAGGGCATGTCCTTCTATGGTGCGACATTCTGGGTCGGCGCGAACGCGGTCATCCGCAAGCGCGCCCTCGAGGACATTGTCGAAACCCGGATGGTTGGCGGCTTCGAAATCAAGCGTTATGTGCAGGATCGAACCGTCATCGAGGACACCGAGTCGAGCATCGACCTCGGAACTCACGGCTGGACGCTTCGAAATTATCCCGAGCGTCTCAGTTACAGCGCGACGCCGCCCGACTTTGGTTCGCTCATCGTCCAGCGCAGGCGTTGGGCAAACGGTGGGCTCCTCATTCTGCCGAAGCTTTGGCGCCAGGCCACCGAGCGACGCAGGGCGGGCAAGCGAATCCCACTGATTGAACTTGCCCTCCGGGTCAACTACATGAGCTCGATCGCATGGGCCAGCTTTGGGCTCGTGCTTTTGCTCGCGTTCCCGTACGACTCTCGGCTGCTCAGCCCGCTGGTTCTGCTCGCGGCAATCCCCTATTTCTGGGCCATGTCGAGCGACCTCAAGTCGGCGGGCTACAAGAGAACGGACGTGCTGAGGATCTACGGCTTCAACCTGATCCTGCTTCCGGTCAACCTCGCCGGCGTGTTGAAGTCCATCCAGCAGGCCATCACCGGCAGGAAGATTCCATTCGCGCGCACCCCCAAAGTGAAGAATCGAACGGCGGCGCCGCTGATTTACGTCGTCGCACCGTATGCGATCGTGGCGTTCTCGCTGTTTACGCTTTATCGCGACTACCTGGCGCAGAACTGGGGCAACGCGGCCTTTGCCGCTTTCAACGCCGTCCTCGCGACCTGGGCGATCCTGTCGTACATCGGCATCTGGAACTCGATAGTGGATGTCTGGGTCGGCGCGACCGGATGGCTGTTCGTGGAACGACTTCCGCGGCAGGCGAGTCAGCGGACTACGCCGCTCTCACCCGTGCTCGACTGGCGATCAACCCTCTACCATGGTCGCTCTGTCGCCGGCGAGGCCGCGGCGGGCCCGATGCCTATCTCGTTCGACCATGACTCACAGATTTCGGCCTAGATCATGAAAAAGGCCAACTCAGAATTGTCATCCGGCACGGGCCAGGCCGTCCGAAAGCTCTCAATCGCTCGGCTACTCGTCGCCATCGTCGTGACCACTGGCGTGATCGCCGGCGGCCTGGTGGGCTGGCAAATGTACTCGGCATCGGCCGACGACTCGTCGGCGGGCTCCTGGTTCGCCGGATACGTCGACGTGACCGCGACGCCAACTTTTGCGTTCGAGTCACCCGCGACGAAGGCCGCAAAGCAGGTCGTGCTCTCCTTCGTCGTGGCCTCGAAGAACGGCTCATGCACGCCAAGTTGGGGCGCCGCATACTCGCTCGATCAGGCATCCGCTTCGCTCGATCTCGATCGGCGGATCGCGCGCCTGCAGGAGCAGGGTGGCGAGGTCGCTGTCTCGTTTGGTGGGATGAAGAACCAGGAGCTGGCGGTGACCTGCACCAACGTGACACAACTTGCGGCCGCCTACTCCGCGGTGGTCGACAGGTACAACCTCTCGACCATCGACCTCGACGTCGAGGGCGCCGCCCTCGATAACAGCGCGGCAAACGTCCGCAGGGCCGAGGCGCTCGCAATCGTGCAAAAGCAGCAACGCGCGGAGGGCAAGTCGCTCGCGGTCTGGCTGACGCTTCCCGTCACCCAGACCGGTCTCGCGCTCGACGGACAGGATGTCGTCCGGCAGACCCTGGCCGAAAAGGTGGATCTCGCCGGCGTCAACGGGATGACCATGGACTACGGAACATCGCTCACTGAGGGAACGAGCATGCTGCAGGCAAGCGAGGATGCCACGGTCGCCCTTCAGCGCCAGCTGGGCATCCTCTACCGCGAGGACCACATCACGCTGAACCAGGGAACGCTGTGGTCAAAGATCGGCGCGACCCCGATGATCGGCCAGAATGATGACGCGGGTGAGGTCTTCAGCCTCGCCGACGCCACGAAGTTCAACGCGTTCCTGAAATCTCACGGCGTCGGCCGCGTCTCCGAGTGGTCGCTCAACCGGGATCTGAGTTGCGGGTCGAATTACACGACCCTCACCGTCGTCTCCGATTCCTGCAGCGGAGTGGCGCAGGGCTCCCAACACTTCTCGACGATTCTCGCCGCCGGCTTTTCGGGCAGCGCGACTGCCGATGCGAAGTCGGTTACTACCAGCGAGATCGTCAACACGAAATCGCTCAAGGACAATCCGAAGACGAGCCCGTACCCGATCTGGGCAAGCACCAACTCGTATCTCGAGGGCACCAAGATCGTCTGGCACCACAACGTCTACGTCGCCAAGTGGTGGACCCAGGGAGACGTCCCGGACAACCCGGTGCTTAACTCATGGCAGACGCCCTGGCAGCTCGTTGGCCCCGTCCTGAAGGGGGAGAAACCCGTGGTCCAGCCGAGCGTGCCAGCCGGAACCTACCCGACCTGGGACGGCGCGACGGTCTACAACACCGGCGACCGGGCGATCTTTGACGGCATCCCCTACCAGGCCAAGTGGTGGAATCAGGGCGACAGTCCGGCGGCCGCGTCATCCAACCCGGACAGCTCACCGTGGACACCGCTCACGATCGCACAAATCAATGAGATCACCACAACACAGGGCGATTCGCAGAACGCGGAGTAGCGGGCGACGAGGCAGAGCTCGGGACGGATCCGCTGGTGGCCCACTACCTGCCGTCGCTCGATTCGCGATCCTCTAGTCCGACGGCTGAGCGCAATTCCGCGGCATCCTTTTCGAGGCCCTGCGAGTGCATCAAATCGGAGAGCGAGTCGGCAATTGCGTTGAGCTTTCCCTGAACCGCGTTGTTCGAGCGCTCCTGGGTGTTTTGCAGGAGCGCGACAAGCAGGAACGTGATGATCGTCGTCACCGTGTTGATGATGAGCTGCCAGATGCTCACACTGTGCAGCAGATAGAAGGATGGCGCCCACACGATCACGAGGAGCAGGCAGAACGCGAAGAACCAGGCGCGGCTGACAATCCGTGATGCGATGTCGGCAAACCGGTCGAACCAGCCAACGTCGCTGTCGACATCAGAGGGCATCGCGGGATTCGATTTGGGCATGAGCGCTCCATCCTCGGTGGGTTGGCCCAAAAGTAGCCTCGGGCGTAGCCCATCGCTAGGGCTTGTGCTGCACCTCTACTGCGTTCTAGCGAAACTGAGTCCGCCGCGCACGGAGCGCGACAAGACTTGCACCCACAACCAGGAGAAGCACCCCGGAAAGTCCCGCACCGGCCAGCTGACCCGTCGACAAACCGGTCGACGGGAGAGTGGGCGTCGCCGGAAGGTCCGGGTCGAAGAGGAACGGTGTGATCGAGTTATCGAGGTTATTCGACACGATGCCGAGCGTGCTGCCCGGTTGGAGGGCCACCAGTCGAGCCCCGTTCCCGACCGGAATGGGAGTCAGAGCGGTTCCCGTCGCGACGTCGATGACCGAGACTGTCTCGTCGCTGTTGGCGACGAGCGCAAACTTGCCGTCGGCGGTGAACGTGATGCCCTCTGGCCCGGCGCCAACCGTGATCGTGCCCGTGACCGTATCGGTAGCCGTGTCGATCACCGCGACCGTATTGCCCGCTCCTCCGCCGTACTGCGATACATAGGCCTTGGTGCCGTCCGGGCTAAACGCTACCCCGTACGGTGTGTCGCCCAGAGTGATGGGTGTGCCCGCGGTTGCCGTTGCGACGTCGATGACAGATACGTCGCCGCTGGAATTGGCCACGTATGCCTTCGTGCCGTCTGGCGAAAAAGCGACGGCGACGGGGGCGACGCCGGTTGGGATGGTCGCCGTCACGGCGTTGGTCGCCGTGTCGATAACGCTGACCCCGAATGAGCCAGCACTATTGACCACGTAGGCGGTGCTGCCGTCTGGACTCACGGCGACGAAGAACGGGGCGCTGCCCACCGCGATCGTCGTGATGACCGAACTGGTCGCGGTGTCGACCACCGAGACGTCATTGTCGTTGTAGTTCGCTACATAGGCTTCTGACCCATTCGGGAGAAACGCGACGGAGAGCGGTCCGCTTCCCACCGTGATCGGTCCGGTGATCAGACCAGTGCTCGGGTCGAACACCGAGAGGGTGTTTGCTCCGGCGTTTGCGATGTAGGCCTCAGTACCCGACGGATTGAACGCGACGCCAGCCGGGCTGGAACCGACCGCGACCGGCGGCTCCACGGTCGTCGCGGCCCAGGCGGGCACGCCGACAAAAACCGATGCAGCAGCGAGACCAAGGACCGCCGAGATTCCATACCGTGCCTTCATCCGCTGGTCTCCCCACTGCGTCCGTGATCGAGATTGTACCCACGGGGGTGATGAATGGTGCAGACTCGGCTCACTGCGTTTTCATCCATGTCCAACGAAGGGCAAGCGTGACTCAGATCGTCTGTCGACAGCTCGCGCCGATTCTCGGCGACCTGCACGCGAACATCGAGCTGAGCATCGATGCGGTCCACGAGTCTGTGACTGCGGGAGCGCGCGTGGTCATCCTGCCGGAACTCGTGCTGTCCGGGTACATGTTCGGCTCGACCGAGGAAGCCCGTCCGGTTGCCATCGAACCGACGCATCCGGTGTTCGAGCACTGGTCCGAGGCGGTTCGAGATGTCGACGGCGTAGTCGTCGGAGGATTCACGGAACTCGCGTCCGACGGTCTCGTCTACAACAGCGCCGCAGTCGTCGACGGCACCGGAGTGCTCGCGGTCTATCGCAAGGTCCATCTTTGGGACAAGGAAAAGCTCGTCTTCACCGCGGGGTCCGCTCAACCCCCTGTCGTAGAAACCCCCGCCGGCAGGCTCGGCGTACTGATCTGCTTCGATCTCGAGTTTCCGGAGTTTCCGCGCAGCCTCGCACTTCGGGGCGCGGAACTCATTGCCGCCCCGACCAACTGGCCGCTCGAGACTGTGCCGGCCGGCGAGCGTGTGCCCGAGGTCACTGTCGCCATGGCGAGTGCATACAGCAACCACGTCGCGATCGCCTGCTGCGATCGCGCAGGCATCGAACGTGGCCAGGCCTGGGATGAAGCGAGCTGCATCATCGATTCGCACGGTTGGATCGTCGCGACCGCGGATGCGGCGGGCATCGTGAGCGCGGATCTCGACCTTAACCTGTCCAACGACAAAAGCATGAGCGCGATGGTCGACGTCTTCGGCGACCGACGCCCGGAACTGTATGGCGCGATCACCGCGCCAAAGTCTTGAATCCCATCCCCACCCCAAGAAGGAGAACCAAGTGAGTGCACCAGTAAAGACCGAGCCCCGATCCGGAGGGCTCGAAACACGGTCGATTGACTATGTGCCGAAAAGCGAACGACACGGCAAGGTCTGGCACATCGGACCGCTGTGGTTCATGAGCAACGCGCAGATCGCGACGCTCGCCGTAGGAACCACGAGCTTCCTGTTCGGCGGCAACCTGGTCTGGTCCATTATCGCGATCGCGCTGGGACTCATCATCGGCACCATCTTTATGGCGGCACACTCCTCGCAGGGACCAAAGCTCGGTATTCCTCAAATGGTGCAGTCACGACCACAGTTCGGCTACATCGGAGCGCTCCTGGTTTGGCTGTTCGCGTTCCTGCAGTACGCCGGGTTCAACATCTTTAACACGGCGCTCGCGGGGGAGTCCCTGGGCACGGCGGTACACACGCCAGCCACGTTCGGATTCAACGCGATGTGGATGATCATCGTCACCGTGGTTGGCGCCGTCATCGCGCTATTCGGTTACGATCTGATCCACCGGATGGAGCGCTACCTCGTGTACGCGACCATCCTCGTCATGGCGCTGGTCACCATCTCGGCTCTCGCCCACCTGCCGATTCCCGCCGGAGCGTTCGACCTCGGGCACTTCTCGCCGGTGGCGTTCTTCGCACAACTCGGTGTCGCCGCCGGATATCAGATCTCCTGGGCGATCTACGTTTCCGACTATTCGCGCTACCTGCCGTCCACCACGCCGACCACCCAGACCTTCCGCTGGACGTTCTGGGGCAGTGTCGTCGGCGGTGCGTGGATCATGTGGCTCGGCGCCTACCTCGCTGCGGCGGTCAAGGGATTCAACGCGGATGACCCGGTAGTTGGCATCGAAAAAGTCTCCAACGACCTGTTCCCGGGTTTCGGAATAATCGCTCTGCTCATCTTCTCGTTCGGCCTCATTGCGGTGATCGTGCTGAATGTGTACGGCGGGTCGCTGACGCTGATTTCTTCGGTCGATAGTTTCAAGAAGGTCGCCGCGACCCTTCGTATCCGAGTAGTCACTATCGTCATCATCTCGGTAATCTCCGGCGTGCTGGCGATCTTCGTCACCGGTAGCTTCGCGAGCTTCTTCTTTGAGTTCCTCGAGTTGGTGCTGTACTTCTTCATCCCATGGACCGCAGTGAACCTGACCGACTACTTCATAGTTCGTCGGGGCCACTATGCGATCGCGGAGATCTTCAAGCCGCGCGGCATTTACGGTCGGTGGGGCTGGCGAGGGATCGTGGCCTACGTCGTCGGGTTCGTCTGCATGACACCGTTCTTCGACCTTGGCACGTTTTACACGGGCTTCATCTCGAAAGCGATGGGCGGCGTCGACATCTCACTGTTCATCGGCCTGCCGGTTGCGGCGCTGCTGTACTGGATCCTCAGCCGCAGCATCGACGTGAATGCCGAGCAGGTGCTCGCCGCCTCACAGGCCGATTCTCTCGAGGTTCCCGACGATGAGTCCGAAGACCTGGCGGGCGCGGTCGTGGACTAACCGCATCCAGCTGCGTCCGAGGGGCGTCAATCGAGTCTTCCCGACAGGGTTTTGGACACGATTGGCGCCCCTCACGCGAAGACCGTACCTGCTAGTGGACGAGCGAGTTGAGTGCGACAACACCAGCGCCAAGCAGTCCCGTCCCAACGGCGCCCGCCAGTCGGATCGGCCAGGCATTGCCCCGATGGGCGAAGACAAACCAGCCGAGCACGGCGAGCGAGAGCACGCCAACCGCGAGCGCGGACAGGTAGGCGACGTGATTCGGCAACAGGCCAACCGCCCCGATCGCAAGCGTCAATAGGGGAAGTATCGCCGATATCAGCAGCCCCGCCCCGTGCGTCATGGCGTGTGCCAGCACGGCACGGAACGGGGTGGGGGGATTGGTCACGGTGTGCTGCCCGGCGACGATCTCGCTGAATACGTGCGCGATCCAGACGATCACAATGGCCGAAAACGTCAGGGCGATGACCTCGAGGTCCAAATCCTTGTCGTCGGCCGCCACGATTACCGCGCTGACGATGATCGTGCCGTAGATCACTTGCGGCCGAACCAGAAACCACCACCGACCCTCCGGACCCTGGGGCGACTGGACTGCTGCGGGACGCGGTTTTCTGGCCATGACTGAATTATCCCGCGTCGATCCGAACGCTGAGTTTGTGGCAAACCACAGGCATCCCCGCGAAAGCGTTGCGGATGCTGTTGGTTCCGACAAATTCCTGAATGTCCCCCGAAGGGGCGTCATAGCTCCACGGGCGGCCAGTCTCCCCTAGTGAGGAGTGGTGCACAGCGCCCTCCACCTGGGATCAAGGAGGATCTATGAAACTCAACAAGTTGACCGGAACTCACGCGGGGCGCATTGTGCTCACGGCCGTGCCGGTTGCCATCGTCGCTACCGCGCTCCTGGGAGGAGTTGCGAACGGAGCCGTACCGGTTTCGTTCGCCGTTTCCGGTAGCCAATTCCAGATCAGCGCGACCGAACTCAATGGCACGTCGTTTTCGCAGTATGCCGGAGTCACCACGGACACTGCGGGAGGGCAGCACCAGGTCGCGATCGCGAACATCGGCCAGGCGAGCCTCGCGAACCTGTGCCAGTCGGTCGTCACGACGACGCCGCTCGGCAAGGTCGGCATGCTGATCACCGCCGGCGGCGGTGGTAAGCCCGCGACCGCGACGGGACTCCAGATCGGGATGACCGACCTGAAGGGTGACGCGACCTTCAACAACATCCGCATCGGCGTCGACGCCTCGACGGTCAACACGACCGGCAAGGGCACGCCGGGTGACTTCGCACAGGACGCGGATTCCATCAAGATCGACGGCCTCCAGCAGACCGCGTGGTCGACGCAGGCCGCCGTCTTCACGCTCAACGGCATGCACGTGCAGTTGACCGATGGATCAAAGGGGTGCTTCTAGTGTCGATCGGAAATCTCGCCGACCACGTGCTCAACGCCCGGTCGTACGCGAAACCGAAAACGTCCTACGAGGAGGGTCGCACCGAGTTCCGTGTGTGGTCGAAACAGCGGCCATTCGTTGGCGGTGTGTTGACGATTCTGGCGGGAGTCGAGATGTTCTTCTCCGGCCAACTCGATGTCGGACACATCCACGTCCAGGTTGGCGTTGAGGGGTTCCAGGCCACGGTCATCCCCATCGCCCTCCTGCTGCTCGGTCTTCTGGTGATCTTCATGCCTGTTCACCGGATCTTCTACGGCGTCATCGCCTTGGTGGTCGCCGTGTACTCCCTCATCGGTGTGAACCTGGGCGGCTTCTTTGTCGGAATGTTGCTCGCGTCCGTCGGCGGCATCCTCATCGTCTCCTGGATGCCGAAGAAGGTCGCCGCGGAGCCGCGCCCTTTAGATCGGCGCCGGTAAGCGGCGCGGTCGCACTCTGCTTCTTTCTCGCCGTATTCGGGATTGGGGCAGCCAGAGTTCCCACGGCTGCACCGGAAGCACTCTGCATCCCGCTGCTCATGAACTGCAGCACGCCATCGCCGACACCGTCACCTACCCCCACGAACCCGTCAGGTGGTCTTCTTGGTGGTCTCCTCGGCGGCGGCGGGGCGACCACCGGCGGTGGCGTGCTGTCTATTCTGGACGATCCGGGAGCACCGATCATGACGATGCCAGCAGCTCAGCTGGGTGGTTCGTCGCTTTCGTTCACGGGCCTGCAGTCGGTGAGCCTCGTGACAATTCGGTTGGTCGACGGCACGCGAGTTCCGGTGATCAAGCTGGTGGCCGACAGCATTACGATGAACGGCTTCCTGCTGGATGTTCGCCGCGCGACAGGGCCGTCGCTGGTGACAACGGCGGGACAGATGGTGGTGAAGGGGAACGTGAGGGTATACCTCGACTCCGTGACCGGCACGACCATAGGAGGTCTCGGGCTGACTCTCGGAACCAACGAAACCCCGCCGCCCGGCAATGAGCTGCCCAGCGAACTGCTCCGAGTGAACCTCGGACTAGTCGGGATAGACGCTGATCACATCAGCTTCACCCAGCAGGAGCAGAAGCTTCACGGTTGACGCCAACGTGAGCGTCGACCATTCGAGAAAGGCCCGGTGCGGGAGAATCGGGTGCTCCCGCGCCAGGCATCTCTCGACGCTAATGGGGAAGGGGTAGGCCGACCAGTGCGGCCGCCACTCCGAGAACGGCAGCCCCGACGATCGCGATAACCACGCCGCGGCGCAGGGCCAGCAGCCAGCTGATGGCCAACACGAGGACGCCGAGTTGCCAGAGGTCGGCGATCGCCAAGCCAAGCGGTATCGCGGATCCGAGGATCGCGCCGACGACTGTTGCCCCGGCTCCGGTAAGGAACGCCTGGATGGTGCGGTTGGTGCGGATCCGGTTGAAGCTCTTCGCCCCCGCAAGAACGAAGACGAATGACGGCGTAAATGCGATGAGCGCCGCGAGAAGCGCGCCACCGAGACCTGCCGCGGCGTAGCCAACGGCCGCGACGGTGAGCACCACCGGTCCGGGAGTAACCTGGCCGAGGGCAACCGCATCGAGAAACTGGGTGTTGGTCATCCAGCCATATGTGACTACGGCGTCGTGTTGCATGAGCGGGATGATCACGAAGCCGCCGCCGTAGGAGAGCGCACCAACCTTGAGCGAGACCCAGGCCAGGGCGGCGAGACCGGCGACTCCGCCGAGCGCACCAACGGGAAGCAGGAACGGAACCAGAACGCTGGCAGCGGCGCGCGGCGGATTCCGGTGCCAGTCGCGCTGCACGATGATTTCGAGCAGGCCCATGACGATGAGCACGACGACCAGCCATGCGCCGACCAGCGCACCCGCGGCGACCCCAACAGTCGCGAAGACGATCCAGCGGACGCGCGCACCGCGATGCTCCCCCGCGCGCCTCCAACTCGCGGGAACGAGTCCGATGCCCGCCTTGACCGCGATTGCGGGAACCGCGGCTCCGGCCCCTGCGGCCGCACCCACGATCCACAGAGGCGGATGCGCCGCCAGGAACAGCGCGGACAACAGCACCATGAGCACGAGTCCCGGAACGATGAAGCAGATGCCGCCGAGAATGGCGCCCAGCCACCCTCGAAGCCGCCACGCGCAGAAGATGGCGAGTTGGGTCGACGCCGGACCCGGAAGCAGGTTCGTGGCGGCGATGGCGTCCTCGAATTCGGCCGCATCCATCCAGCCGTTCTTTTCCACGCACAGCTTGCGAAGCAGCGCGATGTGCGCGGGCGGCCCACCAAACCCGGTCACACCGATGCGAGCCCACTCACGGATAATCGTGCCGACGGTCACCCGTTCGATTGGCGGGGCGTCGGTCACTGGAGGACTTTCGAGGACCGCGCGCTGCCGGCACCGAACAACGCAACCACAAGACCGAGACCGAGCGCGCCGCCAACCAGCTGCGCCGCGATGAAACTCGCGCCCGCAGCCGGCGCGATGCCGCTGAAGGTCGTCGTGAACATCCGTCCTACCGTGATGGCTGGGTTTGCGAAGCTCGTCGAGCTTGTAAAGAAGTACGCCGATCCAATGTACGCGCCGACGGCGACCCC
>DATAZY010000077.1:0-45242 GCA_036271795.1 Galbitalea sp. | reverse complement strand
TGCTCCCTGTCGGCGTCCCGCGCGGTCTTCAGCGCGGTCGCCCACCAGTGCAGGTCGTTCAGGAGAGCCGTGAGGCGCACCTCGAGGGGCTGGAAGACCTCGGTGACATTCTCGTTGCCGCCGCGGATGGCCATGACGAATTGACCCAGAATGTTGACAGTGGGTCGCACCGACGCCATATCGAGTTCGTCAATGACCTGCCTGAGCTGCTCGATCGCACGAGCTCCACCCGCGTTGCCGTACCCAAGGAACGCGACCGGCTTGCGGTTCCACTCGACGAAGTAGTGATCGAAAGTATTCTTGAGCGAAGCCGAATACCCGTGGTTGTATTCGTTTACGAGAACCACGAACCCATCCGCGTGGTCGAAAATCTCGCCGAGAGCCTCGTGGTCCTCGGAGACGTACTCTCGGGGAGCCATCGCTGCCGAACCCTCTAAATTCTCGAATGGCAAAGTGTGGTCACGCAAATCGACCACCTCGAATGTGAAGTCTGAGTTATCTTTCGTCTGCTCGAGCACCCACTTGAGGGGGTAGTCCGCGAATCTGGTGGTGCGGGTACTGGCAACGAGAATCACGATGTGAGGGGTTGAAGTCATGAAGCAAAACTACTACATAAGTCGTAGTGCTACGAACCATGAAGCGATAGACTCGTCACATGACGCTGAAGGACCACGCCCGTTGCAGTCAGGACGCGCTTCGGCTCGTGGCTGACTACTGGGTACTCCGCATCGTCGAAGAGCTTTCACTCGCCGAGGACGGTCTCCGGTTCTCGGAGCTGCAGAGGCTGCTCGGGGGAGCGAGTCCCGCGACGCTGAGCAATCGCCTCAGGCGCCTCGAGGCCAGCGGCCTGATTACTCGCGAGGGCGAGAGCGGCAAGCTTTCCGTCGTCTATGCGCTAGGGGAGCGCGGGCAGCGCATCCTCCCCGTCATATCTGCGATCGATGCGTTCGCCGGAGGCGCCCGTCAGTCGGTCACCATTCCGTCAACGTAGAACCAGGTCTTGTTCTCCCGGACAAAGCTGCTGTCTTCATGCTGGTGCAGGCGCATCCCGTCGTTGCGGTAGGTCGCCCGAAACTCGACCGTGCCTTCCGCGTCAAGCATGCCTCCTCGGGTCCGGCGGAGAATCTCGAGCCCGAGCCACTCGATCGAGGGATCCAGGCTGATCGATGCCGGTCTCGTCGAGTGATGCCAGGTCGCCAGCAGATAGCCGGGATCCCGAAGCGCATAGGCGGTGTAGCGCGAGCGCATCATCCGTTCGGCGGTGGGCGGCTGTGCTTGCGCTGTCAGGAATGGCTCGCAGCATTCGCCGTAGCTGAGGCCGGTGCCGCAGGGGCAGCGGGCGGATGCGGCGAGATCGAGCATCCGCCAATTATCTGTCGGGGCGGCAGAGAAACGTAACAGTACTTAGTATTCGCGGGCCATTTTTTCGGACCGTGGCATCCTGAATCGAGCGACAATCGGCCGGACGATAGGGGTAACCATGACGCTGCCCCAGTCAATCGATCGGGAGCGAGGCTTCGCGACGCTGCAGCTGCACTCCGGGGACCGTCCGGGATCGGGGGTGGCGCCTCGAGCTACGCCCATCTACCTGACCGCGGGATTCGTCCTTGAGGACTTCGACCAGGCCGCCGATCTGTTCGAGAACGGCGACGGGTACACCTACACCCGCGTCGCCAACCCGACGGCCGAGGCCGTCGAGCAGAAGGTCGCCCTGCTCGAGCGCGGCGCCGAAGCGTTGCTGGTTTCGAGCGGCCAGGCCGCGGTCGCGATTACCCTGCTCGGATTGCTTGAGGCGGGACAGCATGTGCTCTCCTCGTCGAGCATCTACGAGGGAACTCGCGGGTTCCTGGTCGACAATCTGTCACGGATGGGTGTCGAGACAACCTTCGTGCATGACGCCAACGATCCACAGGCGTGGGAGCGGTTGATCCGCCCAACCACGCGAGCGCTCTTCGCTGAGTCGATTCCGAACCCCAAAAACGACATCCTCGATATCTCAGCAATTGCGGAGATTGCCCACGCACACGGCATCCCGCTGATCATCGACAACACCCTCGCGACGCCCTACCTCCTGCGGCCTCTTGAACACGGCGCGGACATCGTGATCCATTCGGCCAGCAAATTCCTGGCGGGCCATGGCGCAGTTCTGGGCGGCGTCATTGTGGACAACGGCAAGTTCGACGCAGAGCGGTCAGGGACCCTGTTCCCCCAGCTCACCGAGCCGGGTCGTCTCGGTGGCCCCAGCTTCGTCGATCGAGAGGGAGGTCTGGCCCGAATCGCCTACCTTCGCGACGTACTCGCTCTTCGGTTCGGTCCCACGCCGTCCCCGCTCAATGCATTCCTCATCAACCAGGGCATCGAGACGCTCTCGCTTCGGGTCGAACGCCAGTCGGCGAACGCGCTCGAAGTCGCGCGCTGGCTGGAACATCAGCCAGAGGTGCACTCGGTCGACTACTCGGGGCTGGAGTCGAACCCGTTCCACCGACTCGCCCTTCGTTACCTTCCGGACGGCCAGGGGTCGGTGTTTTCGTTCACCCTTCGCGGGGGAGTGGATGCGGCACGCCGCTTCGTCAATGGACTCGAAATCTTTACCCACATGACCCACCTGGGAGATGTCAAGTCGCTCATCCTGCATCCGGGGACGACGAGTCACAACCAGCGCACCGACGACGAGTTGAGCCAGGGCGGCATTTGGCCGGGTACGCTCCGACTCTCGGTCGGCATTGAGCATCTGCCGGATCTTCTGCTCGATCTCGACCGGGGCCTCGCAGCGGTACGCTCGGGCTCGTGAGTAAGCAACAGCACTTCGGCTGGTTTCTTGCGCGGGGATTCGGTCCACACGGGTGGGGTCACCCGTACCTCGATTGGAACTATCGCTGGATGGAACCCGCGCTGTACCAGCAGTCCGTGCGCGACCTCGAGCAGGCAGGCTTCGACCTGCTGATCATCGAGGATGCTCCGTCGCTGGGTAACGCGTCGACCATCGACCTGCGCATCCGGCAGGCCTTCGGCGGCCCGAAACACGATCCACTTCTTCTGGCGCCGTACCTGTTCGACGTGACGTCGAACATCGGTGTCGCGCCGACCGTCAATCCGGCCGCCTACCTGCCGTACACCGCTGCTCGTCAGTTCGCGACGCTGCAACACCTGAGTGGCAATCGCCTGGGCCTCAACGTCGTGACTGACACCGGCAGCGCCCGGCACTTTGGGGACCAGCCGCCGCTGTCGCACGATGCCGCCTACGATCGCGCGGAAGAGTGGCTTGCTGGTATCCGGCAACTTTGGGGGAGCTGGTCCGACGGCGCACTCATTGCCGATCCCGCGAGGATTCGATATGCGGACGGATCGAAGCTCACGGCGCAGCAGCACCGCGGCGAGTACTTCTCGTTCGACGGCCCGCTGAACGCCATCCCGTTCCCTGCCGGCGATCCGACGATCGTGTCGCCGGGGGGTTCCGGTCGTGGACTCGGTTTTGCCGGTGCGAATTCGGATGTCCAGCTCGCGCTGGCTCCGCTGGACGTCGACAGCATCCGGGAGTACCGCGCGCGCATCCACGATGCGGCGCGGGAGCGCGGTCGCGATCCCCGTGAGATCAGTATTCTGTTCGCGATCCAGCCCGTTCTGGTTTCGAGCGCAGAAGAGGCGGATCGCCTTGTCTCCGCCTCGGCCAATCCCGATGAGGCCGCCATTCTGAGCATCGCAGAGCGTCAGTCGAGCGACCTCGAGACGGATCTCACCGTGCTCGATTTCGACCAGCCGCTGGAAGTTCGTGTCTTCGGAGATCACGTCTCGCAGGGCAGTATTAAGCGCCTGATCGGCAAATTCGATCCCACTACGACGCCACTCAAGGTGCTGCTCGCGAACCAGGCGCGGCTCGGCCGGATCAGCGATCGCACTGGATTCGTCGGCACCGCGGAGGAGTTCGCCGATCTCATCGAGGACCTCGGTGAGTCGGCCGACAACGACGGAATCCTGTTGTGGGGAGACCTGCATCCGGTGACCGTTCATCGGATCCTCGACGACCTCGTCCCCATCCTTCGGCGCAGGGGGATTCTTCGCACCGAGTTCGGCGGCGGCGGCCTGCGAGCCAACCTTCGCGATTTCTAGGGTCGGGCAGCGGATGGCGCACGGCGAGCGGCTAGGGGTCCTCGGCGTCGGCCGAATGGGCGCTCCGATCGCGCGGAACCTGGCTACCGCGGGGTTCGACGTAACCGTCTATGACCTCGACCCCACGCGCTGCGCCGGGACTCGCTCGGCAGTCGCGGTATCGGACGCGCAGCTCGCCGAGCTCAGCGACATCCTGATCACGGTTCTACCCGGGATCGCCGAGATCGAGGCCGCGATGATCGGGCCACGGCCGCTGGTTGAGAGCATGCGACCGGGCTCCCTCTGGCTCGATCTCACCAGCAACGACCCGAGAGTCGCCCGGGCGATCGCGGAACGCGCGAGTGCGCGAGGCGTCGACTCGGTGGGAGCTCCGATGGCCGGGGGAGCGGATGCCGCGGAGAACGGGTCGCTTCGGTTCTATGCCGGTGGAGCTCCGAGCGCGATCGATCGTGCGCGCCCGGTTCTGGCGGTAGTTGGCTCGATCGAGCAGCTCGGCACCGCGATGGAGGCGGGCTACGTCGCGAAGCTGCTCGCCAACCTTCTCTGGTTCGGACAGGCAGTCGCGGTGACGGAGGCATTGCTGCTCGGACAAGCCCTCGGGCTGTCACCAACCGTGCTGCGCGGTCAGCTTTCGACCAGCGCGGGCGGGAGCGTGTTTATCGACGAGTATCTCGACCACCTCCTCGACGGTGACTATCTCGAATCCTTCGGAATCGACCGTTGCGTTGAGGAGTTGGAAACGCTCGTCTCCCTGGCCCGGGGCGCTGACGTACCGTTCGAACTCTCGACGACTGTCGAGAGGATTCACCGCGACGCCCTCGGGCGGTTCGGCGCGATCGACGGCGAACTGCTTGGCGCGAGATTGCTCGAGGAACGAGCGGGGCGGACGCTTCGTCGCTAGATTCGACGGTGTCAGCGAAACGAAAGGTGAGTCACGAACCATGAGCACAGTCGCGCAGAAACTTGGGATCAAACCCGGCAGTCACATCCTTGTCGATGGCATGCCCATCGAAGAGGCGACGGGCCTCCTCGGAGAGTTGCCGGAGGGAGTCGCGGTCGGCGCCCGGAACGGTTCTCCCGCGACCAGGCGATCCTGGTCGCGGACGGCGTCTCTCATCTCGCGGCAATGCTCCCCGGGGTCTGGGACGCGATAGCGACCGGAGGCCGGCTGTGGGTCTGGTACCGCAAGGGTGCAAAAGCGCACGACGGTAAGGTTCCGCTGCACCGCGACACTCTTCAGGCCCTTCTCGCGGAGCACGGAATGGACGGCGTTACCCTCATCTCGGTGGATGACACCTGGTCATCCATGCGCGTCCGCGAACTCTAGATGTACTGCTAGTGAGTCACGCGGTAGTCGACGAGCAGGTGGCCGGTCGGTGAGAGCTGACTTCGGATCGCCTCGAGCCGGATTGTTGGCAAGCCGTCGAGCAGTCGTCGTCCACTGCCCGCGACCCGTGGCGCTATCACGAGCCTGAGTTCGTCGACGACTCCGGCGTCGAGCAGCGCCTGCGCGACCGAGATACTCGCGTGGACGCCGATATCGCCTCCGGGCTGCTGCGCCAGGTCGCGAACGAATTCGACCAGGACGCCGTCGATCGACGTCTCGTTAGTCCAGCCCAGCTCGAGCGGCGTGGATGTCGCGACATACTTCGTCACCCCATTGATGAATGCAGCGAACGGCTGGATCTGGCTGCTCGGCCAGAACTGTGCCCACTCGGAGTAGCTTCGACGACCGAGAATGACCGCGTCCTGGGTCGCGATCACGGCGGCAAGGTTCGCATCCATCGCTTCATCCCAGTCCGCGATGACGCTATCCGGATCCTCGGCAACTCCGTCCAGTGACAACAATTCGTAGACGACGACTTTTCGCATGCGCTGAACCTCCGATTCGCCTCGATGCTACTCGTTGACTGATTCCGCGTTGGCCCTTTTCCGAACCGCGGTCCCTGATCTTGACAGGCAACCAGTTGACTGCATATTGTGTTCAAAGGAAAAGCAACCGAATGGCTGCATGTGGAGGCGATCGTGGACGATGAGGTATTTCGGGCCCTTGCCGATCCGACTCGTCGAGCGCTGCTTGACGCACTGAATTCACGCGGCGGGCAAACGCTGGGGGAGTTGTGTTCGCGGCTCGACACGACGCGCCAATCGGTGAGCAAGCATCTCGGACTGCTCGAGGACGCGAATCTCATGACGACACTTCGCCGCGGCCGAGAGAAGCTCCATTTCCTCAATGCGGAACCGATCCAGTCGATCGGCAATCGCTGGATCAACCAGTTTCACGCCGAGCGTATTCAGGCTCTCGGCGACCTCAAAGCAGCACTGGAGCAGACGACTATGTCCAACGAATTCATTTACACGAGCTACATCGACTCGACGCCCGAGCGAGTCTGGAAGGCGCTCACTGAGCCGGTGTTCACGAAGCAGTACTGGGGCACCAGCTTCGACACTGATTGGAAGGTTGGCTCGGAAATGGTTTGGCACTACAACGGCGTCACGATCGCCGATCCAGCGCAGCAGGTCGTGACGTTTGAGCCCTACACGCGGCTCGCGTACACCTGGCAGACGATCTCCTCGGAACTTGCAAAGGAGGTCGGATTCAGTGACGAACTCACCGCGCAACTCAACGCCGAACGGAGGTCGACGGTGACGTTCGAGCTCGAACCCTCCGGCAACAAGGTCAAGCTGACCGTCATCCATCGCGGATTCGAGCCGGGCAGCGCGATGCTCGAAAGTATCAGTGGGGGATGGCCGATGGTCATCTCGAGCCTCAAGACACTGCTCGAGACGGGTGAGAGTGTGCCGGCGTCGAAGGTGGGCCGACAGGTCGAGGACGCCCAGCCTGTCGACGTTAGCGAGTATCGTGCCTAACACCGTAAGAGGGATGTCGCAAGGAGGCCCACGTGTCGATTACCCGGCAGCAGGTGATCGGCGAGGCGTTAAACCTGGTCGACGCCGAGGGACTGGATGCGTTGACGCTCCGGGCCCTGGCCGGCCGTCTCGGCGTCCAGGCGCCGACTCTCTACTGGCATGTGCACAACAAGTCCGAACTGCTGGATGCGTTGGCAGACGCCATCCTGGATGACGCGCTGGCCGCGATTCCAACGTTCGACTCGAAGGCCGAGTGGGGGGAGTGGCTTCTGGCAGCCCTCCACCAGCTGCGACATGCCATGCTGGCGCACCCCGACGGGGCGCGAATCGTGTCGGGGGCCCGCCAGTCGCTACGTCGCGCGGATTTCTCTGAGCGCGCCATGGCAACCCTGGTCGAGCACGGTGTTGAGCCGCAGCGTGCGCGCATGACGCTGTTGGTCGGCGAGAGGTACACCGTGGGTTACGTACTCGAGGAACAGGCACCGGCACCCGAATCTGGCGCCCGGAGCCCGGATCCCGGATCCCGGCGAGCTTCAGCGCCGCCTGCCGACGATCACGAGCGCCATCATCGAATACTTCTCCTCGGGTCGCACGGCAGATGACCTCTACCGCGATGGTGTGCGACTCATCCTCGGCGAGTCCTCAACGTCCTGAGCAACGGACAACGCCGCCTTCGCGGCGAGCTCGTCGCGTAACCCGATCCCAACACGCAGGACGTGACGCGCCAAGACCGTCAGAAGCACGAACGCCGCACTCGCGATCGCCGTGACGGTCAGCAGTATCAGGATCGTGGGAGGTCCAGCGCCTACGATGGCGAGCAAATGGACTTCTACCGCGAGCGGCAGGACAGTCGCGAGGATGCTGGCAACGATCATCGTGTCCAGCCAGGGCAGCGCGCCCGCCAAGAATACGGTTTTGCGCCTCACCCGCGATAGCAACGCCCACAGCGCCACGATGACGACCTGAGCACACAACACGGTCGCGATGGCAAGGACCAGGTAGGGGAGTTCGAGGTAGGACACCTCCGGATTGACCTTCTCCATGTCAGTCGCGACCTGAGGGATGGTCCAGACCTGGCCCACAACGCCGCCCAGGAACAGGCAGCCGAGAAGAACCCGGAGCACGGGAACGACGAGACGAATCATGTTTCGAGTGTCGATCCGGATCTAAGGAGCGTCAATCGTTCGTGAGGATGACTCCCTCCCGCTAGCCACCATGGAGGCTCACCAGGGAACGACGCCCTCGTCGTTGAAGAAGCCGCCACTGGGGCCGTCATTGGCCAGCGTCGCCAGGCGAATAGCGATGGCTGCTGCTTCGACAGGTGTGCGGAATCCGCTGAATCCATTGAGTTCGGTGGCCACATAGCCGGGGCACGCAGCGTTGATGAGAATGCCGCTCCCGCTCAGCTCTTGTGCATATTGCACAGTGACGGCGTTGAGGAACGTTTTCGATGCGGTGTACGCGAGATCACCAACGCCGAGCTGGATGTCAGGGTTGCTCTGCAGAGTGAGCGATCCGACACTGCTTGACATGTTGACGATACGCGCGACGTTGGAGTGCCGAAGCAGCGGCAGCATTGCGTTGGTCACCTGACGATGCCAAGAACGTTCGTCTCCAGGACGGTGCGGACAACGTCAAGAATCGTCGCTGTGGGCGGCAGGGGAGGGCCTCCGGTGATCGCGGCATTGTTCACCAACACATCAAGTCCACCGCGCTCCCTCAGCAGCGTGGCCGCGGCATTGACACTTTCGTCATCGCTGACGTCGAGGGGCACGGCGAAGGCGTCAATCCCCTCTGAGCGCAGTTTGGTAACAGCGTCGTCACGTCGCCGTTGATCCCGTGCACCAATGCCGACGTTCCACCCAAGACGACCGAGCCCTGCGGCAGTCTCGTACCCAATACCCTTGTTCGCACCCGTAATGAGCGCGGTCAGCTGTTCAGTCATGGTTAGACGATAGGCAGCGGACTGTGGCGACGTCCAAGACCAATAGAGCGTCTCACGATACCCGGGGGGTATCAAAACAAACTTGCGTAAGGTATCGGCTGCTCCTAGCCTCGGCTAATGGAGACCCGAGAGCTTCGCTATTTCATGGCCGTCGCCGAAGAACTGCACTTTGGCCACGCCGCCGACCGACTCCGGATGGCTCAGCCACCACTGTCCCGTGCGATTGCGCAATTGGAGCGACGGCTCGGAGTCATCCTCTTCGAACGCTCGGGGCGACGAGTGGCGCTCTCGGCTCCCGGCGAGGTGCTGTTGAGCGAGGGGAGAGCAGCCTTGGCCGCAATTCAAGCCGCTGAGCTGCGCACCCAACGTGCCGCAGAGAAACCCAGTCACGTCGTGCTCGCCGCTAAGGCCGGAGCGAGCCATGGCTTCCTGGTCAGGTTGCTGGATATCTACGGCGCGACCTCGGGTGGCGCGCAAGTGGACGTTCAGGTCGTCGGTATCGGCGAGCCAGAGCGAATGCTGCGCGACGGTCGAGCTGACGTCGCGATACTCCTTCTGCCCTTCGACGAGATCGCCGGTTTCGAGTTTGCGCAACTTCACGCAGAAGGCCAGGTCGCGCTGTTGCCCCGCGGTCATCCACTCGCGCGACGCAAGGCGCTCAGAACCTCGGACTTAGAGGGGCTGGCCGACCTTCCTCTGCCGCGTTGGCCGGAACCTGACGGCACCTACCCCGATGGTCCCGGTCCGGCTGTTCGTGACTACGTCCAGTTGTTGCAACTCATCGGCTTGGGGCGAGCATGTGCGATAGTGCCGCAGTCGGCGCCACGGATTGGGGACGATCTGGCAGTGGTTCCGTTGATTGATGCTGAGCAGGTGACGACAGTGATTGCCTGGCCTCCGCACAGTCGGTCGACGGGAGTTGCCGACCTGGTAAGGATTGCGAATTCCGAAGCGTTCGAAGGCCAACACCGATAGCCCAGGCCTTTCCTGCGACCCCTGATTTCGGGGGACGGGCAACCGAGAGGCTCCCCAAAGGGCCTCGATCCACGTTACTTGACATAATGTGCATTATCAGCGCTGGGAAACTGTAGGCAACCTCCAACCGGGAACCGGGCGCCAACATGGCTGACCCGACCCCGATCGGCCCCATGGACGAGGACCTCCAGCATCTCGAAGAAAACCTGCACCGACTGGCCCACATCGCCCGGTCGCTTGCCCGCGACGTCGACGCGGTCGAAGCCCAACTGTGGAACGAACCCTATGCCTACCGCGCCGCAACCGCCGCGATCAAAGCCAGCGCCAACCTCCGACGCCAGCTCGAAACGAGATGGCTGGTCACCCCCCTCAGCAACGAAAGAGCAGAACAGCTGCCCGCAGTGGACCCCCTCAAAACTAGGAAACGTACCCCGAAAGACCCGAGTTACCCCCATGTTATACAACGGGGGTCCTGACACCGTGAACTGCCGCGCAATCGCAAGCGATTACTTGCCAACAGGCAGTGGGTGGGGACGGCGGGTGCGACCGTCCCAACGGGACTCCCCGCACCCCGCCACGCACCAAGGCACGCACGGACAGGCCCTGACGGGCCTCGTGCCAGCGGACACCGGCAACCAGCCAACCCGAGGAGGCGGAGGGTGCCGCGAAGCTGCGCTTCGCGTCATCCAAGGATGCCCCGGCGCAGAGCTACCCCCCGTGCAATGGCGTCTCCAAGTCGTCTTGGTTTCCGCTGCGCTGCAACCAGGACGACTTGGAGACCGGTGCAACCCGGGAGTGTCTTGGACCAGTCAAAGCCACGCCCGGAACGCACCTCACCATGCCAACGGGGGAACCCCCAGCCAACGACGGGGCGACAGAGGCCCCTGTACCTCCGGAACAAATATTCGAAACCACAGAACGGATGTTCGATTGTGTGTGCATTATCAGCGTTGCAGGTTACGCCAAAATACTCGTGGTGCTCGGGAATCTCCGTGCGATACGGTCGCGGCATGTTCAATTCAAACGATTTCTTTGCCGCAGGCGGCGTTATCTTCTTCGTGATCTACCTCGTCGTCAGCATCGTCATTTTCCTGATCGGACTCTGGATCTCCTACAGCGTCATCTGGCGCGCGGTGCGTCGCGGACTGAAAGAGTTTCACAAAGACAACCCGACGACCCCTGTCGTGTAGCAGGCGCCGGCGCGCTGCCGGAATACGATGGCGGCTATGCAGCGGGACACCGAGGAAGCCGTCGAGACGCCGGCTGTCGTCGTTGATGAGGCGATCCTTGATGCGAACATTGCCCAAGGTGCGGAGTTTGCCGCTCGAACCGGACTGAACCTGCGACCGCATGTGAAGACCCACAAGTCGATCGAGATTGCCCGCAGGCAGATTAACGCGGGCGCGATCGGCATCACGGTTGCCACGCTCTCCGAGGCTGAGGTCTTCGCCGAGGCAGGCTTCACCGACATCTTCGTCGCGTACCCTCTCTGGCTCGACGAGACAAAGGTCGACGGGCTACGGCACGTTCTGGAACTCAGTTCCGTGATGCTCGGCGTGGATTCTGTGGATGGGGCGACCCAGATTGCAGAGGCAGGGCTTGTCGCTGCCGGGCAGCTGTCGATGCTTGTCGAGGTGGATTCCGGCCACCATCGCAGCGGAGTGCAGCCGAAAGATGCCGGGGTGCTCGCCGAATCGGTTCGGGATGCCGGACTCGGGGTCGCTGGCGTTTTCACCTTCCCGGGGCACAGCTACTCCCCCGAGGCACGCGAAAGCGCGGCGCGTGACGAGGGCGAGGCGCTGTCGATTGCTGCTGGCTCGCTCTCCGATCACGGCATCCAGCCACGCATCGTCAGCGGCGGCTCTACGCCATCACTCGAATTCTCGAGCTCGTCCGTGCTCACGGAGGTGCGTCCGGGCGTGTACGTATTCGGCGACGCGCAGCAGTGGGAACTCGGCACGATCTCAAGTGAAACCATCGCGCTAACGGTGCTGGCCACCGTGGTGTCCCGCTCCCCCGGCAGGATCATCCTGGACTCAGGAAGTAAGGTCCTGGGCGCCGATCGGGCCCCATATTCGACCGGATTCGGACGATTGCTCGACTATCCTCATGCCCGGATTACAGCGCTTTCCGAGCACCACGCCACGGTTACCGGCGTCGATATCCCTCTCGGAACCCGTGTGCGTGTGGTGCCAAATCACGTCTGCGCAACCGTCAACCTCGCCGATGAGTACGTCGTTGCGAGTTCGGATGGCCGCGGCGAATTCGCCACCTGGCCGGTCGACGCACGCGGCAGGAACCGTTAGCGCGCTGTGTGACTAGGCGGAGACGCTGTGCTGCTCGGCGACGCGTCTGGTGAAGTTGCGGAAAAGCTCGAGGCCATTCGCCGTGAGGATGCTTTCCGGGTGGAATTGCACGCCCTCGACCAGTTCGGTCTCGTGCCGTAGCGCCATCACATAGCCGTCGTCGCGTGAGCGCGCCGTGATGATCAACTCGGAGGGAACGGTCGACTCATCGACAATGAGCGAGTGATAGCGGGTAGCCAGGAAGCCTGGTTCCAGGCCGAAAAAGACTCCGCTGCCGTCGTGATCGATGGTGCTGGTCTTGCCGTGCATCTGGTGTAACGCGGGAGAAACGCTTGCGCCGTAGGCCGTCGCTATGGCCTGCAAACCGAGACAGACACCGAGAACGGGCTTCGAACCTCGCAGCTCGCGCACCATTTCCACGTGGCCGGAGTCCTCTGGCGTACCCGGACCAGGCCCGAGCAGCACGAAGTCGGAGTCGTGCGCGAGGGCATCAGAAGGACTCAACTCCCCGGATCGCACGACATCGGTATCGACGTCGATCATCCTGAGGTACTGGTAAATGATGTGCGTAAAGCTGTCGTACGCGTCGATCAGTAGCGCCCTCATGCCGCATCACCTCCCGTGATAGCCCGAATGGTTGATCCCATTTTTGCAAGAGTCTCGAGCCATTCGCTGTCCGGGACCGAATCCACCACGATGCCGGCCGATGCCCGAGCCGAATATCCGTCCGGAGTTGCCACGATCGTGCGCAGGCTCAGGGCAAGGTTGGTAAATCCCCCAAAGCCGATCACTCCGAAAACCCCGGCGTAGATTCCCCTGCGCGACTTCTCGAGCGTCTCGATAATTTCCATCGCGGAGATCTTCGGCGCACCCGTGACCGTTCCCGCCGGGAACGTTGCCCGGATGACGTCGTAGCTGTCCATTCCCGGCTCGAGCGCAGCGGTTACCGTGGATACCAGATGATAGACGTGCGAGTACTCCTCGACATTCATGAGGTTCGAGACGGCAACTGAACCCGGCACAGCCACTCGACCGAGGTCGTTGCGACAGAGGTCGACGAGCATGATGTGTTCCGCCGCCTCCTTGGCATCCTGTTTCAGCCAGGCGACCGACGTCGCATTCTCCGCCGGATCGGCGGTCTTACGGGCCGTTCCCGCGATCGGACGCATCGTCAGAAGGTCGGCGTCGACCCGAACATGAAGCTCTGGGCTGCCACTAATCAGCGCGAGATCTCCGAGCGGCAGAAAAGCCATATAGGGCGAAGGATTGATCGCGCGCAGCCGGCGATACACATCCAGGTCGTGTCGTTCCGCCCTCACGTGGATGGGATGACCGAGCTGCACCTGGTAGATGTCTCCGGCATGGATGTGGTCCAGCGCGATTTCCGCCCGCTCCACATATTCGGCCTGGGTCATCGTGAACGTGCCCGATTTTGGCGCCGCAACGGGTTCGATCGCGGCATCCTGCTCGGTGGCAACGTGCGGAGCCGCCGCGGCGAGCTGCACAATTCTCCCGCCATCCGGTACTTCCCACAGCGAGCTTTCAGCGACGGTGAGTACTCCGCGATCCGCGGGAAGATCGATGTCGATGGTCGCGGCGTACACCCGGAACACCATGTCTGGATCGGTGCCGCGCTCGGTGATCAGTTGCGGGAGGTCCTCCATGTACGCGACGGCGTCGTAGCTGAGCACGGTGACAAACCCGAATCCGAAGCTCGACTTCGTGACGTCCGGCGCATCGAAGCTCGCCTGTAGGTGACGAAGCGCCTCCCACACTTTGTCTCTGGTGCCGATCCTGTGCACGCCCGGACCGCTGCTGGTCAGGATGTCCAACTCGCTGAGTCGAGCATCCGCCCACGCGACGAGGGGTGCGCCACCCGTCAGCGTGATAGTGCCACCGTCAACGGTGACATCGAGAAGCGGTGAGATTCCGATCATCGCGCGATTGGTGTCGGCGGCCGGACCGCCGAGGGACTCAAACAGGCAGACCTGGTCCTCGCCGAAGACCTCTCGCAGGTGCACGAAGACCGAGAACGCGCTGTCGCCATCGATTGGCCATGACGTGAGCCGCACAGCAAGTGTGTTGCTCAGCGTCAATGCCTTCGTGTGGTCGGTGCTCATGCTCAAGTGTCGCAGCACTCGGGCGGTGGCTTCAAATCCGCGTCGGCTCGCTACGCCCGAAGCGCCACATAGCGACTCAGCGCCTCGGTGACCGCCTCATGGTCCACCACGTCGGGTTCGCCGGACATGGTGATGGTTCCGACCAGCTTGCCGTCGACATAGATGGGAATCGATCCGCCGTGGGCTTTCATCACGTCGTGATCGAGCGCCAGGTCGGTGAAGGGAGTCCCGGTCGCCTCCTGGCGCAGCTTGACGAGCAATGAGCTGTCACCGAAGTGGCTTGCGACCGCGGCTTTTCCTCTGAGCCACGGATCGTTGCCCGGACCGGTCTTCCCGAGCCTGGCTCGATACACGAGATACCCGTCGATTACGATGTCGACGGAGAGGCTGACGCCCCACTCCTGTGTGACAGCTGCGGCAAGCGTGCCCAGCTCGAAGGCATCCTCGCTCGTGAAGTGGTCGAGCTCGATTCGTCCGGCGGCTTCGAGTTGGTCCAGGGTGTATTCGGGAATGGCGTGCGTCATTGTGGAATCTCTTTCGTGAATCGGTATGACTCGACGAGCTCGGGCAGTTGCGCCGGCTCGAATGGCTCGCTGGTAACCCGCAGGTCCTCGAGACTCCACCAGCGCGCTTCCAGCGTGTCGACACGCTCGCTGTCCGTCCAGCCTTCGTCGGACGGGTCGAACCGGCGGGCGTGTACGACGTAGTACTCGGCGTGACCGGTGTCGTGGTCGGCGTCATCCCAGGCAACGTCGAAGTCGATGTTCCAAACCGGCGTTCCCGGATCCTCGATGGCGAGCCCGGTTTCTTCGAAAAGTTCCCGTACGGCGGCCTGCTGGTGAGTTTCCCCAGGGTCCACTCCCCCGCCAGGCGTGACCCAGCGTGCAAATTTGCTGGTGTCCGGGGCGATCGTCAGAAACAGCAGGATGTTGCCCGCTTCATCGAACAGCAGGATGCGCGACGTAAGGCGGTGGCCGATCGTCATGTCCTCGAGTCTATTTGCCGGTTGACTGCTCGTCGGGTCCGCTTGACCGCGACTCGAGCCACAGTTGGTGATCGCGCAGTGCCCTGCGCACGGCGGTTCGGATGATCCACCAGAGAATCACGAAGCCGAACGCGATCGGCAGTATGTAGATGGCAAAAATCGCAACGATGCCCAGCGTGTCCATGGTCAGATGCTAGCGAGGAATTCTCCGCTTTGGGCGAAACGGGGTCAGGCGCCGAAGTCGCTCACGTCGCCAACGTAGCGAGTGTTGTTCGCCGGCACCGTCTCGACGGCCGCGAGCGCGACCTCGGCAGCGAACTCGCTCACGTCGTACAGGCGCCCCGCGGCTTCGCGGCGTTGCCCGATTGCACCCGGATTGGCCCGCTCAAGGAGCGTCGCGGTAATGGTGCCCTCGATCATGTCGCCCGACACGACGACAAATCCGATGCCCTTCTCGGCAAGCGAGGGAACCCGATCTCGCAGTGCATCTTCGCCCGCGCGCTTACTCAGCGCGACGGGCAGGTATTCGGGCATAGTTTCGGTCGTCTTGATGAAATGCGCCTGGTGGCTGGTCACGAACACGATGCGCGATCCGTCGTGGAGAAGTGGGAGCGCGGCGTCCAGAAGCTGGACCTGGGCGTCGCGGTTGAGGCGCATGGCGTAGTCCTCACCCATGCCGGATTCCATTCCGCCGGAGGCGTTCATCACCAGGATGTCGAGACCGCCAAGCGACTCCTTGATCTTGGCAAACATGCCGGCCAATGAGTCGGGGTCGGTGAGATCTGCCCCGATCGCGATCGCTGTGCCGCCGGCAGCCTCGATGGCCGCGACGAGTTTCAGAGCGCGGGCTTCCTTGTTCCGGTAGTTGATGACAACGGTCGCGCCCGCCGCCGCGAAGTACTGCGCGGTGTCCGCACCGATCCCCCGGGATGAACCGGTGACGAGTGCGCGCTTACCTACGAGGGAACCTGCGGCCAGGGGCCCGGCCATGGGAGTGTCAGTCACGAGAGACGACATTACAGGCCCACGCGAAGCTCGGAACTTTTGAGTAGCACCATCTGAGTAGCGCGAGTGATACCGTCAATCGAGCGACACACAGGAGGCGCTGATCTACCCATGGACTTCATCCAGACCTACGCGTGGATTTTTTGGCTTGTTCTGATTCTCATCTTCGTGATTCTCGAAGTCATAACGATCGACTTCATATCCCTCATGCTTGCCGTCGGCAGTGTTGGCGGACTCATCATCAGCCTGTTCTCGTTGCCTATCTGGCTGCAGGTAGTCGTTGCGGCCGTCATCGCCCTGCTTTTGCTCTTCACGGTTCGACCACCGCTTAAGCGTGCTCTCGGTCGTGGATCTGATCACGCCAGGACCCTCGTCGATGCACTTATGGGCATGAAGGGCGTCGTCACCGTCGACTTCAACGGCAAACCGAACATCGTCAAGCTCGCCAACGGCGAGACCTGGACCGCAGAACGCGCCCACACCACTGAACCAGAACTGAAGGAGGGCGACCAAGTGGTCGTCACAGCAATTAACGGGTCGACGGCAATCGTCGAACCCGCCGAGAGGACCACCAAAAAATGAGCATCGTCCTGCAAGTCATCCTGGGGATCGTCATCCTCTTCGTGGTGATTTTCGTGATCGTCACGATTTTCCGTGCGATCAAGATCGTGCCCCAGGCCACCGCGGGCATCGTGGAGCGGCTCGGCAAATACCACAAGACACTGACCCCCGGACTGAACGTCCTGGTGCCGTTCATCGATCGGATGCGTCCGCTCATCGACATGCGCGAGCAGGTCGTCTCGTTTCCGCCGCAGCCAGTAATCACCGAAGACAACCTGGTCGTTTCGATCGACACGGTCGTCTATTTCCAGGTGACGGATGCGCGTGCCGCGACCTACGAGATCCGCAACTATCTCGGCGCCGTCGAGCAGCTGACCACGACGACTCTTCGTAACGTCGTCGGTGGCCTCAACCTCGAGCAGGCCCTGACCAGTCGCGACAACATCAACGGCCAGCTGCGCATCGTCCTCGACGAAGCGACTGGCAAGTGGGGTATCCGCGTCGGGCGAGTCGAGCTCAAGGCCATCGACCCGCCCCTGTCGATCCAGGATTCGATGGAGAAGCAGATGCGCGCAGAGCGTGACAAGCGCGCCGCGATCCTCACGGCTGAGGGCACCAAGCAGGCCGCCATCCTGCAGGCCGAGGGTGCACGACAGGCCGCCATCTTGAACGCTGAGGGTGACGCTCGTTCGCAGGTTCTCCGCGCAGAAGGTGAGGCGAAAGCCATCGAGACGGTCTTCGGTGCCATCCACACGGGAAACCCGGACGCTCCCCTGCTGGCGTACCAGTACCTGCAGACGCTTCCGAAAATCGCGGAGGGCGAGGCCAGCAAGCTCTGGATCATCCCGAGCGAACTGAGCGAGGCCCTGAAGGGCATCGCGGGGGGTTTCTCCGGAACGACGAACCCGGGGACGGCGACGGCGAGTGCGCCGGCGAACCGATCGCGTTCCACTGCGGCTCCGAAGAAATAGCGTGGCGAAACCCGAACTGCCCCACTCTCCCAATCGGGCATCGATTCGCTCTCCGTGGTTCGAGCCGGCGTTGCCGCGCCTGCTCGCCCACCGCGGCCTCGCGGTCGATGCTCCGGAAAACACGCTGCTCGCGTTCGTCAAGGCGCTCGCGGCCGGAGCTACCTATCTCGAGACTGACGTTCATGCGAGCAAGGACGGCGTCGCGGTACTCTCCCACGACCCGAATCTCGTGCGTACCGCTGGGCGCAAGGTGCGAGTAAACGAGCTGACGCTGAAGCAGCTCCGCGAAATCGACCTCGGCGAGGGTCAGACGTTTTCGACCCTCGCTGAGCTCCTCGACGCATTTCCGGAAGCGCGATTCAACATCGACATCAAGTCGCTGGATGCGGGACGCCCCGCCGCTGAGGCGATCCTGAAGGCTCGCGCGACAAATCGCGTCCTGATCACGTCGTTCAATGCCAAGCGCAGGCACGCGGCAGTGAAACTCCTGCCGGGAGTCGCCAGTTCATCGTCACCTGGCGAGATTGTCATCGCGGTTATCGCGGCGAAACTGCGACTCTCTGCCGTCGTGAGATGGGCCCTTCGGCACGTCACCGCGGTTCAGGTTCCCGTTCGCAGCGCCGGCGTTCGGATAGCGACGCGCGGCGTCATCAAGCGCTTCCACGCTGCCGGGCTCGAGGTTCACATCTGGACCATTAACGACGTTGCGCAGATGAAGCGGCTTCTCGACCTCGGCGTCGACGGCCTGTTCACGGACAGAATCGATCTCGCGCTCGGCCTGGTCGGCCGCGGCAACTGACTCCTTCCCTGCCAATTCGCTGGGAACTGCCTGCAAACCGCGGGCGGTTGAAAGGAATCGTCCAGCCAAGGGGTTTATAACTTGGAGTGCGTTTGCGAGTAAGGAGGCCACACAATGGCAGACCGTAGTTTGCGCGGCATGCGACTTGGAACACAGAGCCTTCAGAGTGAAGAAGGCGTCGAGTTTTCGCCGCGAAAGAAGAGCGTGTACCGCACGCCTGATGGAAATACGTTTGAGGTAGTTTTCTCGGCTGAAGCCGAGATCCCAGAAGTTTGGGAATCGCCCAAGAGCGGCCAGGAGGGTGTCCTTCTGGACAGCGCTGGGGACGCCGTGGAGACCGAACAGGTCGACATCAAGGCTCCCCGTACCCACTGGGACATGTTGCTTGAGCGCCGCACGAGGGCCGAGCTAGAGGAGCTCCTCCAGGAGCGTCTCCAGTTCCTCCGTGCGCGTCGTGGGGAACACAAGATTGGTGCCTAACTAAGCCAATCGAGATCTAAAGCGTCAGCACCTAGTGCTGGCGCTTTTTTCTTGCCCAGAACATCGCCACGATCAGCGCGCCGAGCCCCACGAGCTCCAGAAGCAGTTCGATCGGCTGTCCCCACGCTGTCGCCGCGGTGATGGTGGTGCTGAGCGGCACAGTCGCGACCAGGGACCCGGCCTTGTAGGTGGGCAGCTGGGCAATCGTCGAGCCGTCGGGCAGCACGATTGCCGTCGTGCCAACTGTTGAATCGTTTACAAGGGTCCTGCCGAGTTCCATGGCCCGGATTCGCGCGATGGCGAGCTGCTGCACGCTCTCGTCGGTGTGTCCGAAGTCGGCATTGTTCGTCTGCGCGATGAGGATCTGAGCTCCCGACCGGATCGAGTCGCGCATCACCCCGTCGTCGGTGATGTCGAAGCAGATGTCGATCCCGGCGATGACTCCGTTGACGTTGAAGACCGTGTTTGTCGTGCCCGGCGTGTAGTCGCGACCGATCAGATCGATGAGGCTGGGCGCGAGTGCGCGCCAAAAGGCACGGTCAGGCACGTATTCGCCGAACGGTACCGGGTGCTTCTTGTCGTAGTGGTCGACCTCGCCCTTGCCCGCCTCCCACAGCAGCGAGGTGTTGAAATACTTCGTTCCGCGATTTTGGATGGTCCCGGCAAGCAGTGGGGCGTGCATCCGTGCACTGACATCGTTGAACTCCGTCGCCGCGACGTTTGAGTCCGGCGCTCCGTCTGCGGCAACCGGATCGATGTCGCTCGCGCCCTCCGGCCAGATGACCATGTCGATCTTGCGCCGGGAATCGAACAGCGGCGTAGTCGCCTTGAATTGTGCGGCGAGCAGGTCGCCGTACTCGTGCGGGTCGAAGTATCCAGCCGGACCGGCACCCTGAACCGCCGCAACGGTAGTCGTCCCCTTCAAGACCACCGGAAACGCCGGGACGATGAGGGCGACGGTTATCGCGGCGACGATAAGAATCCCCCGCGTCTGGATCGGAATGATCCGGAGTTCCCAGCACTCGAGGGCGAGCGCCACGAGAAAAACCATGACGAAACTCACTCCCGAGATGCCGATCCAGGAGAACAGACCCGTGAACGGACTCTGCGACAGTGACTCCGCGACCCGGGCCCAGGAGAACCCGCCGTACGGCCAGGATCCCGCGACCGCCTCGCGAAGCACCCAGAGGCAGGCGATGATCGCCGGGAGCAGCCCGAACCGGCCGAGCGCCGAGTCCCAGATGCGCGGGAGGAGCCGGTAGGCGAGGCACATGAGCATGGCGCCGCAGGCGACGAACAGGGCTTCGAGTGTTGACAGGGCCGTCAGCGGGACCGGACCGAGGAAGAGCGCCGCCCAGGATATCTGGACCAGGTAGTAGACGAGCCCGCCAACGAACCCGACCAGGAATGCGCCGCCGGCGCGCTGTCCCCGAATGCTGACCAGGAAGACCCCGATCCCGACGAAGGTGAGCGGCCACCAGCCGAGGCTGGGGAACCCGGCATCCATCACGACCCCGGATGCCGCCGCGAGCAGCACGGCCGCCCACAGCGGCCGCGTCGCCGTTTCGCCCAGTGTGCCGTTCATCGGAGTACGAATCCTACGCAACGCTGCTGTATGCAACGATGCCGCGGAAAATCGAGTCGAGTGCCGTGCGTGCCGTCGATCCGACCGGCGAATCCGCGACGATAGAAAGCTGGTCGAGCAGGTCGATCGTCTGCTTCGTCCAGCGGACGAAGTCGCCCGCTGCAAGATCGGCAATGCTCAGGGCCGAGTCCAGGGATCCGCCATTCGCCCACTTGTGCATCGCGAGCGTCAGCCCGGTCGCGAGGGGGTTGGTACCGGGCAACCTGTGCTCGCGTTCGAGGTCATCCAGCCGCGCCCAGAGATCGGTCGTCCGGTCGAAGGCCTCCCGAAACCGGCCACCCGGCAGATTGCGATCATTCGGCGCGCCCTCGTCGCGTCGCGGCTCGAAGATCAGCGACGCCGCCATCGCGGCCAGCGATGGCGCATCCAGCTCGTTCCAGAGGCCCTGCCGTAGGGATTCCGCGACGAGGAGGTCGCGTTCACCGTAGATCCGACGCAGCGTTCGTCCGGGCGCCGCAACCGACAAAGTTCCGTCCTTGCCGGCAACCAGGTAGCCGAGCTCGATGAGGACGTCGGTGACCCGGTCGAACACCTTCGCAACCGCACCCGTGCGCGAGCGGATCTGCGCGGTCAGCTTGTCCGTCTCGCGCTTGAGTTTCCACCAGCGTTCGGCCCAGCGGGCGTGCGCCTCGCGATCCGGGCAACTGTTGCACGGATGCTGTTTGAGCCGTGTCCGCAGCGCGGTCAGCTGGCGCTGGCGCCGCTCGCGATCGCCGCGTCCCTGTTGATCATTGCGCGTCGTGCCCTTGCGCTCGAGATCGGTGAGTTCGCGCCGAATGGTCGAATACTCGACGAAGTCGCCGAGGTGGCAGGTCATGGATTTCGCGTAGCCGTCGAGCGACTCCTGCTGGCTGCGCACCTTGCGTGCAAGGTCCACGACCGCCCGGTCAGCCTGAAACTGCGCGAAGGACGATTCGAGAATCTCGCGCGTGCGGTCGCGACCGAACTGTTCGATGAGGTTGACCGCCATGTTGTAGGTGGGCGTGAAGCTCGAGTTGAGCGGATAGGTGCGCCGGCTGGCCAGCGAGGCGACCGCCTGCGGATTCAGCCCATCGACCCATTGGATGACCGAATGCCCCTCGACATCGATTCCGCGCCTGCCCGCGCGACCGGTCAGCTGGGTGTACTCCCCCGGCGTGATCGGCACCCTGGCCTCGCCATTGAATTTCTCGAGCTTCTCGAGCACCACCGTTCTTGCCGGCATGTTGATGCCGAGCGCCAGCGTCTCGGTCGCGAAGACCAGCTTGACGAGCTTCAGCCGGAACAGCTCCTCGACGACCTCCTTGAAGGCGGGCAGCATGCCGGCGTGGTGCGCCGCGACGCCGCGCTCGAGTCCCTCGAGCCACTCCCAGTAGCCGAGAACCGCCAGATCTTCGTCACGCAGGGTGCGGCAGCGCTCCTCAACGATCGCTCTGATCTCGTCGCGTTCGTTCTTCTGGGTGAGGCGCACCCCCGCGCGCAGCACCTGGCGCACGGCGGCGTCGCATCCGGCTCTCGAGAAGATGAAGAAGATGGCGGGCAGCAGATTTCGCGAGTCAAGCATCGCGACCAGGTCAGAGCGATCCATCCGCACGTTGTCTTGTCGACCGCCACGGGAGTGGTAGCGACCGATGTCCCGGGTCTGCTTCGCGTTCAGGTTGCGCCCGCCGTAGTTCGCCATCTGCGCCAGCTCCGGATTGACTCGGTTGGTCGCGGCAAGGCCCGATGAATCGAAAAGGTCAAGCAACCGCGTGCGCACCAGCACGTGCTGCTCTAACGGCACCGGCCGGTCCTCCGAAACAATCACGTCGGTGTCGCCGCGCACAGCTTGAAGCCAGTCGCCGAACTCCTCGGCATTGGACACCGTCGCACTCAGTGAGACCAGGCGCACGGCCTGGGGAAGGTGGATGATGACCTCTTCCCAGACGGCGCCGCGGAACCGGTCGGCCAGATAGTGCACCTCGTCCATGATCACGTGGGAGAGATTGGTGAGCAGGCTCGAGTCCGCGTAGAGCATGTTGCGGAGCACCTCGGTCGTCATGACGACGACGCGGGCAGTCGAGTTGATGTTGGTGTCCCCCGTGAGGAGGCCGACCTCATCCGGTCCGTACTCGGCGACAAGCTCCTGGAACTTCTGGTTGCTTAGCGCCTTCATCGGTGCCGTGTAGAAGACCTTGTCCTGCCGCTCCTGCATGGCAAGGAAGATCGCGAACTCGGCGACAATCGTCTTGCCCGCACCCGTTGGCGCTGCGACGAGGACGCTGTTTCCGTGTTCGATCGACGCGCAGGCCGCCAGCTGGAACTCGTCCAGGTCGAACCGCTGGTGTGCCCGGAAGGCCTCGAGCATCGGGAGTTCATTGCGGGTGCGGGATGCCGAAAAGCGTTCCGCGGGCGAGAGTTCGGTCATCGGGCGGTCACTGGTATCGCGCCGCGCCGGCCGCGGCCCACTCGCGCACCGCGGCGCGGGCATCCGGCGGCCCGACGACGGTCGCGACGCCCGGCATGCTCGCGACAAGGCGCTTGAGCCCGTGATAGTGCGAGACCCGAACGGAGGTGCGCAGTCGGCCATCCTTCTCGACCGTGACCGCGCCATCCGGGATGTAGTCGGCGAGCAGCGGGGCCGCGCTCGTCGCAACGTCGATGGTGACGATCAGGTCATCCGCCGAGCCCTCGAACAGGGTGTCCGGCAGCTTCACGTCTGCGGCGCCATGGGTGATGGGTTCCGTCGTGACCTGTGGATCGGAGATGCGGTCCAGGCGGAAGGTGCGCACCGCTTCGCGCAGGTGACACCAGGCGCGCAGGTACCAGTCGGCATCGAGCGACTCGATTCGCAGGGGGTCCACACGCCGACGCTCTCGCTCGCCCCGCGAGTTCAGGTAGTCGAACTCGAGCTGGACACCGGCATCCACCGAATCGCGGATGAGCGCGAGTGTTTCGTCCGTGGCTCGCGACTGCACGGTGAGCTGGCTGGGTGTTGCGGATGCACCGCGCGACAGTTTTGCCATCAGCGTTGCGATCGCGGCACGATCGGCATGCTCCGGTAGGGCCGACAGGTACTGAAGGCCGGCGATAAGCGCCGCCGCCTCGCGCGCGGAGAACCGCGGCGAATCGTCGATGGCAACCCGGTGCGTGAGCACGATCTGGTCGTTCTCCTCCAGATCGTCCCAGGAGATGTCGAACAGATCCTCGTGTTGGTACTGCGCCGTCTCGCCGGGAATCCCGGACACGCCGATCAGGCGAACGGCATCCCGGATCTGCTCTTTGGTCATGCCGAAATGAGCCGCGGCTTCCGCCACACTCACCCGGTCGTGATCCATGAGATAGGGCACGAGCGACAGCAGGAACGTCAGTTTGTCCTGGGCCTGCAGCGGCTGGGACTTTGAGCGCGCCGCCTTACCCGCAGCCGCTTTGCCCACGCCCGGCTTTTCGGACGGAGACTTAGCCATGGTCAGCCGCCGTTCGCAGCAGTCGGTCGCGCACGGCTGTTCGAAGCTCCGCTGGGGATGTGACGAGCGCCTCCGGTCCGAAACCGGCGAGCTCGTCGGCGAACAGGTCGATGTCGGAGTAGTGGAGCGTGAGGGAGTTCTCGTCAACGGTCGTTCCTGGGCGCTTGCTCAGCCGGGTCGCGGCATCGGAACCCGGCTCGACCTCGACGACGGCGGTGCGACGATCCCAGATGTCGTCGAGCTCGGCCTTGGCGTCCTCGGTCGCGGATTCCGGGAACGGCGCGTACCTGGTATTCGTGGTCGTGATCGGAGTGACGATGCGGCGGAGCAGAAAGTTTCTCGTTCCGCCGGCGTCCTCGTCCTGGCCGTGAAGCAGCCACCTGCCCTCGCGCTGGATGAGCGCGATCGGAGCGATGGTGCGCACCCGCGCCTCCTGCTCCCCCGGCTTGAGGTAGCCGAACCGGATGATGACGTGCTTGTCGAGCGCGACGTTCAGCGGCTCGAACGCGATATCTCGCACGCGAAGTCGCGGTGCGTAGCCGATGACAGGCTCATCCGTAACCACTCCGAGTGAACGAAGTTTCAGGATGGCGCGCCGCGACTCCCCAGAAATCGAGCCCTCGCGCCAGACCATGGCGGCGAGATTAAGCAGGGTGGTCTCCTCCGGCGAGAAGGAGATGTCCGACGGCAGTTCGTAGTCGCCGCGCGGGATGCGATAGCGCAGGTTCTGATTGTTGCCGACCTGTCCCGGGGACTCGAGCGTCTCGAGCGGCACACCGAGCTCACGGATGTCGTCCTTGTCGCGCTCAAACTGGCGCTCAAGATTCGAGTTGTCACCGGAAGTCGAAAAGCGCTGGCGATAGCCCTGCACGGTCGACAGGATCTCGTTCTTGGTGAGCCCGGCCTCGGTTGCGAGCAACGCGAGGACCAGACTGAAGAGTCGCTCCTCAACCGGGATTCGCACCTGTGCGGCTGCTGACACGAAAGCTATTCCTTCTGTGGTCAGGACACCCGGCCAGTGTCTGGAACTATTGCGATTACGTACTGCTTAGTATGTGCCGAGAATGTCGTAGACGAAGATCAGCGTCGTTCCGGTCGGGTATCCGCTCGGCTGTTTGCCCTTCGGGTATCCCGCGCTGGGAGGCACCACTACAAGCATCTGGCTGCCGACGCGCTGCCCGACGAGAGCCTTCACCGATCCCTTGTCGAGGAACTGGCCGCCGGCGTTCGCCGCCAGTGCCGTGAGTGTGTAGAAGCGTGGGGTGTGGTCCGTCCAGGTCGAGTCGAATGTCGACGTTGGGGCGGGGTCGGTCCAGGCGACGCCCTGTACCTGGAGCAGAACCTTCTGCCCGGCCTTAACCTTCGCGCCGCTGCCACCGCGAACCAGCTCATGCTGAAGCGTCTTCGGCGGCTCCTGAAGGTCGAGCGTGAGTCCGGGTGTGCCGTCCGGTGACGTCACGACCGACGGGAAGCCGGACTGCAGAGGCTGAAGAATGCCGACCGCACGTCCGCGGTAACCCATTCCGATATCTGTCACCAGGACCATGGTGGTCTTACCGGTGAACTGAAGATTCGCGGATGCGGCAGCGCTTGTCGCAGCGGAGGAACTGCCGTAGACCTGCGCGGCCGACAGGACGGTGACGATGCGCGATCCGACCGTCATGCACATGAGCGCCTTGGTCACCGTCGGCGGCAGGACCGTGGAGGAGTCGCCAACGGGGACCTGCACGGCAGTGGACTTCGTGTACGACGCAGTCGTCGCCGTAGCCCCGACCAGCTTGCCGGTTGTGCCGAGATATAGCAGAGAAGAGATCTCGGCGATATCACCCTTGCCGAGGATGAGCCCCTTGCCCCGAGTCGCGACCGAATTCTCGACCTTGGATGCGGTGGTTGGCGTCGGAACGTGCACCTTCGGCTTCGAACCGATTGCGCCACTCGTGGTGACGGCCTTAGATGCCGCACCCGCGTGGAACGTAGGGACACAGCCCTGTACCTCGGCGGGAAGGTCGGCGCACGCGGCAACGCTTACGACGAATGCTGCGGCAAGGACGATCGCGGCAATCTTGCGCACGACACCAACTTTCGACGGTTCCGGAATCACGTGAATTACTCTAACGGTTCTGTATCTGACGATTTGCTGTCCCCCGCCGCCGCGTTGGCCGCCGCACGAGCTTCTCGTACCGACTTCCGCAGGCTCTTGTCGCTTGCGGTGCGCTCGCCGAGTGCGCCGGGCGTCCAGATCTCGACATCGTCGTCGGAGTAGTCGGACTTGGATGCGCGTCGCTGGACCTCTGGCAGGCGGGCTCCGGGGGCAAGCCGTCGTGCGGCGATGAGAAAACCGGTATGTCCGATCATCCGGTGATCCGGGCGAACGGCGAGCCCCTCAACGTGCCAGGTGCGCACCATCGTCTCCGCAGAATCGGGTGCCGTGAACTGCCCGGTCGCGCGGATTGCCTCGGCGGTCCGGGACAACTGCGTGACCGTTGCGACGTAACAGAGCACAACGCCGCCGGGGGTAAGTGCGTTGGCCGCGACATCGATGCATTCCCACGGTGCGAGCATGTCGAGGATGACTCGATCCACCGATCCCGGTGACATGGATGCCGGGAGCGCCGTGACGAAATCGCCGACCGTCACCGTCCAGTTGGCAGGGACGGCACCGAGGAACGCCTCGGCATTCGCCTGCGCGATTTCGGCGAACTCCTCCCGGCGTTCGAACGAGTGAAGTGTTCCCGCCGTCCCGATCGCGCGGAGCAGCCAGAGCGAAAGTGCACCGGAACCGACGCCTGCCTCGACGACCAGAGCTCCCGGGAAGATGTCGGCCATGCCGAGGATCTGGGCGGCATCCTTGGGGTAGATGATGGCGGCGCCGCGAGGCATGGACATCACGAAATCGGTGAGGAGCGGGCGGAGGGCCAGGTACTCGATCCCGTTGCTGCTCGTGACGATCGACGCATCCGGCTGTCCGATCACCAGATCGTGGGCGAGGATGCCCGTGTGAGTGTGAAACTCGCCGTGGGTCTCGAGCGTGATGGTGTTGAGCCGACCTTTCGGGCCCGTGAGCTGCACTCTATCGCCGGGCCTGAAGGGGCCGCTCTGCCGCCGCACCGCATCGTTCACGACTGGATCTCTTCTAGTGAGCGGCGCCGGGATTGTGCGAGTACTCCGGCAAGATCGCCGACGGTACGGCCCTCGAGCGTCGGCCAGCTGACAAAGCTGCCGTCGGTAACGAGCGCGACATGCAGCGGCACCCCGATCGTCGCCGCGCCTGCCGCGACAGCGGACCCGACGCCAGGCGGCGAATCTTCGATGGCGACGCAGTCGCCGGGATCGACACCGAGCAGCTGGGCCGCGCGAAGGTACGCGGCGGGATGTGGCTTGCTGTGTTCCACGTCATCGCCCGCCACGACGACATCGAAGGCGTCGAACTCGATAGCTTCCGCGACGAACCTCGCCATCGTGCCGATGGACATGGTCACGAGGGCAGTGCGAATTCCCGCTGCGCGGACCGCCAGGAGCAGTTCGCGTGCGCCCGGTCTCCATGGCAGACCATTGGCCCGGATGCGGTCGAGAACGATCTCCGTGAGGTGCTCGATAATCTCGTTCTCGCTCTGCGTTACGCCGTGCGACTGCAGCACTCGCGCCGAATGCCACAGTCCCTGACCGACGAGCGTGAGCGCGTTCTCGTGCGTCCAGCTGCCGCCATATTGGCTGACAAGCTCGCCCTCTGCTTCCATCCAGTAGGGCTCTGTGTCGATGATGGTGCCATCCATGTCCCAGAGAACGGCGGCGGGAAGCGTGGTCACAACGCCCGATTCTACGGGGCGGATCGAGCGCGGATGGGCTCAACGGTTGCGACTCGGCCTATCCTTGAAAGAAGAAGTGCGCTCGATCGGATGCGCGCAGCTAAGGATTTCACACGTGCCAGAGCTCTCCGGATTCACGACAGGTCGCATTCTCGTCGTGGCCTTCGAGGGCTGGAACGACGCCGGCGAGGCGGCCAGCGGCGTTGTGCAGACGCTCAAGGAGCAGTTCGACGTCTACCCCATCGCCGAGGTCGACCCGGAGGACTACTTCGACTACCAGTTCAATCGTCCAACTGTCGAGGCGGACGAGGATGGTGCTCGTCAGCTGATCTGGCCGGGAGTGACGATTTACGGACCGACGACGCCCAGTTCGACTCCGGGCGCCGCGATTTACCTGCTCCTCGGCACCGAGCCATCCCGCGGCTGGAAGACGTTCACCGAGGAGATCTTCGAAGTCCTCGATGACGCGGAGATCACCGGGGTGGTTTTTCTGGGCGCCATGCTCGCCGACGTACCGCACACGAGGCCGATCTCGGTCTTCACCAGCAGCGAGAACGCCGAAGTACGCGAAGCCCTCGGAATCGAACGCAGCACGTATGAGGGACCGGTCGGCATCCTGTCCGTGCTGTCGGATGCGGCCGACAAGGCGGGCATCCCGACGGTGTCGATCTGGGCCTCCGTCCCGCACTATGTTCACAACTCGCCGTCCCCCAAGGCGACGCTCGCGATGATCGAGAAGCTCGAAGAACTCATCGACGTCGTCATTCCGCGCGGCGATCTCGTCGAGGAATCGGCTGCCTGGGAAAACGGTATCGACGCTCTCGCTGGCGACGACGAGGAGATGGCGGCGTACATCGAGCAGCTCGAGCAGGCCCGCGATACGGTCGATTCACCGGAGGCGAGCGGCGATGCCATCGCCGAGGAGTTCGAGCGTTACCTGCAGCGCCGGGATGGCCGAGACGGCCGCGGTTCCGCGGGCGATGACCCGTGGCGTCCCCCGACGCCATAACGATCGCCCCTCAGACTTCCAGAAGCCGGATGCCCAACAGTGCATCGATCACGGCGAGATCATTACTCGTCGCAGGGTGTCCCGCGTTAATCCGAGCGTCGACCGACGCCAGCGCGACCTGAGTGTTGAGATCCTCGGCAAGTACTTCGCGCAGGGTATCGGCGAGCTGCCCGGACGAGTCCTCGAGCGGATGCTCGCCCCACGCCAGCCAGCGGGCCAGCCGTTCCTGCGCGGTCGTCAGGAGCGAGTCGGTCCACTCCCAGCTATCGCGATAGCGCTGGCCGAGGATGGCAAGTCGAATCGCTCGCGGATCGATATCGGCGTCGGTCAACTCGCTCACCAGCACCAGATTGCCGAGGGACTTGCTCATCTTTTCGCCACGGTAGGCGACCAGGCCGGTGTGCGAGAAGATCGAGGCGAGCCGCGTGCCGGTAAGGGCGATGGTGTGACCGGCGGTGAACTCGTGGTGCGGGAAGATCAGGTCCGCTCCCCCGCCCTGGACCGTGAGCGGGAGGTGCAGGAACTCCGCCGAGATCACGGTGCACTCGATGTGCCAGCCCGGGCGGCCCGGCCCGATCACACTCGGCCAGGCGGGTTGCCCGTCTCGCTCGGCATGCCAGAGCACCGGGTCGAGTGGGTCGCGTTTGCCGGGCCGACCAGGGTCACCGCCGCGTTCGGCGCTGAGCGCCAGCATGACGGCACGATCGTAGGAACTCTCGTCGCCGAGGGTCCACGGTTGTGAGCGTTCGGCGGCCGCGATGTCGAAGTAGTAGTCGCCGTCGAGCGAATAGGCGATGTCGCGGTCGGCGAGAATCTTGACCGCCGAGGATATCTCGTCGATGCGCTCGGTGACGGCAATGTAGTGGTCCGGTGGGATGACTCGGAGCGCCTCCATGTCGGCGCGAAACCGGTCGGTTTGGTCCGCGGCGAGTTCCCGCCAGTCCATCTTCCGCGCGAGGGCGCGTTCCAGCAGTGGGTCGTCGACATCGGTGGAGTTCTGTACGTAGGCCACGTCGAGACCGGCATCCAGCCAGAGCCGGATGAGCGTGTCGTAGGCGATGTAGGTGGCGGCGTGGCCGATATGCGTGGAGTCGTATGGAGTGATGCCGCAGACGTAGATGCTGGCGACCCTCGACGGGTTCGTGGCGATAGTCCCGGTCGGCACAAGGTTCGCGGAGGCCGTGTCCCAGATGCGTGGAGGTTGTCCGTGCCCGGTGATTCGTGGAACCTCGGGACGGCTCCAGGACTTCACCTCTGAAGCGTAGCTCGCCGCGCGCTAGTAGGTTGCCAGCAGGTCGCCGAGCACTCGTCGCCCGAACACGAGAGCGTCGAGCGGCACCCTCTCGTCGACGCCGTGGAACATCCCGGGAAAGTCCAGTTCCGCGGGCAGCTGCAGCGGCGCAAACCCATACCCGGTGATACCGAGCTTGGAGAGTGCCTTGTTGTCGGTGCCACCGGAGAGCAGGTAGGGCAGCACCGGAGCGCCGGGGTCAGCCTTCTGCAGCGCACCAACCATGGCATCCACCAGGGGACCTGCGAACTTGTTATCGAGTCCGATGTCCTGATGCAGGATGATCACCTCGATGTCATCCCCGACCAGTTCGCGCACCTCGGCGATCACGGCATCCTCTTCGCCGGCGAGACAACGGATGTCGACGAGGGCTTCCGCGACATCCGGGATGACGTTGTGCTTGTATCCGGCGGTGAGCAGGGTCGGATTACTTGTCGTGCGTAGCGACGCCTGAATGAATCCGGCGGCAGTTCCCGTGCTCAGCACGATCTCTTCCGGACTGACTTTCGTGACATCGGAGCCCATGATCCTGGCCAGCTCGGTCACGAGCTGATCCGTCGTTGCCGTGAGGTGAACCGGCCAGTCGCGCCGACCCAGCGCGACGACCGCCTCGGCAATCTTCGTGACGGCATTGTTGTGGATGACCCTGCTCCCGTGCGCGGCCGTCCCGCGAGCAACCAGCTTGATCCAGATCAGGGCCTTCTCACCCGTCTGGAGCAGGTAGGCACGAGTGCCGCCGAGGGAGATCGAGTAGCCGCCCACCTCGCTGATGGCTTCCGCGGCGCCAGCGAACAGTTCCGGCTTCTCGTCGACGATGTAGTGGGAGCCGAATACGCCGCCGTTTTCCTCGTCTGAGAAGTAGGCGACGATCAGATCCCTTCGGGGCTGCCCGCCATTGGCCAGGATGTCGGACAGCGCGCCAATCATCATGGCGTCCATGTTTTTCATGTCGACAGCACCGCGACCCCAGAGGAGGCCACCGCGAATCTCACCGCCGAATGGGTCGACGCTCCAGTTTGCGGAATCTGCCGGGACGACATCCGTGTGCCCGTGAACGACGAGGGCGGGCAGGCTCGAGTCGGCGCCGGGGACCCGGGCGATGACTGAGGTGCGGGTGGGCGCGGCGTCGACGTAGGTCGTTTTCAGCCCGAGGCCTTCGAGCAGCGCGCCGAGATATTCCGCCGCCTCGGTCTCACCTTTCGAGCGGCCCTCTCCGAAATTGGTGGTGTCCATCCGGATCAGGTCCTGGGCAATTCGCGCGGTGTCCTCGGTCATGTTCCAACGCTATCTGGTGGTTCGCTTGGCTTTGCTGCGAATGCTATTGTCATACGTTGGCTGGTTCGAAAGATCGGTCGCCTGCGCGCGGATGGCGGAAATGGCAGACGCGCTAGCTTGAGGTGCTAGTGCCCGTATAGGGCGTGGGGGTTCAAGTCCCCCTTCGCGCACGAATCAAAAAGGACGTCCTGAAAGGGGCGTCCTTTTTTGATTCATTCGGGAACGTGCCGCGCGAACCCTTCGTGGGCCCCGACCGCGCAGTCCGGAATATTGCGTCGCAAAATTCCGGCGGCTCGGTAGGGAGTCAAGTCCCCCTTCGCGAGGACGTCCCATCGGGACGTCCTCGCAGCGGCGGATTGCGCTCGGCAGCCGACGTCCACACTGGCAGAAATCACGCGGTGTACGGCATTACTGCCATTTCGCGTGTCAGTGGTCGCGAGGAAACTTTGGGTATGAAGAAAATCGCGTTGGGGAGCGTGGCATCGTGATGATGATCGCTATTTTCATATTCCTTGGCATTGTGGCGGTAGCGAGCGGCATCGCCACGGCCGTGGTCGTCAGTCACGATACCGTCGGTTCGCGTCCGTATCGAAGCGGATACGATTCCCGTCATCCGCAGTAGCGGAACTGGATTGCCTGGGCGACTGGGTTGTCCGAGCGTTAGGGTGTTTTCGAAGCTCAGCGCAACAGGAAAGGGACGATCATGGCAGATTTTGAGACCCAGGCGGCCGTGTCCGCAGCCCGTGCCGCAGCGAGTGCGGCGAGTTACGACATCCAGAAACTGCCAGAGAACTCGATCGAGCGTCAGGCACTGCACAACCTGCTCACGGCGGTCGAGTCCCTGATCCAGGCTCTCGACGGGGAGTAGCTGTCCCGAGCGAACCTAGCTCGCGTAGTCGGCCGTTACCAGGATCGGCATGTGGTCGGACTGGCCCTGCTTGAGCGTCTCGACGCGATCGATGCGCAGGCCCATGGATGTTGCGAAGTCGAAGTGTCCGCTGAAGAACTTGTAGCGCGTGTAGGTGCGGGTCTCGCTGAGGGTCAGGTCGTAGCCGTTCTCCTGCACGTGCTCGCTCAGGTTCTTCTTGAACCACGGATAGTTGTAATCCCCCACCATGAGGGCGGGCAGGCCATCCCCGAGCACGCGCAACTCGCCGTGGGCGGCGCGAATCTGGTTGCGGCGAAGCGAATTGAGAGCAGTCAGCGGAGCCGCGTGGAACGATGCAACGACGAGTTCGCGGTTCTCCTGCTTGTCGATCAGGCGTGTGCCGAGCAGTCGCTCGTGCGCCGGCGCGAGCACGCGGTCGTGCAAGGACTTCTTGAGTGCAAAAGTTCCCGACCTGACGGCGGTAAACCGCGTCTTGCGGTAATACAGCGCAAGGCCGAGACGGTTGCGCTTGGTCGAATCGGCGAGCGACAGTTCGCCAACCTCGTCAGGTAGTTCCGCGGTATTGCACTCCTGGAGGCAGAGCACGTCCAGCGAATTGTGGTGCACCAGGTCGACGATTTCGCCGACCGCATGATTTTCGCGGAGGTTGTAGCTGATGACACGTATCACTTGAGGGGGCTCCGCCTGTCTAGAACTCTTGTGCATTGAGCATAGGTGTAGCGCCGGGTGCTTCCCGCCGAGTGGTGCGAGGGGACCGAACCTTCACCCAGAGATATAACCTCTGACATACACTCGAAGAGCCAGGGGACGATCTCGAGACAGACCATGGGCAAGCAAAAGATGGGAGTGCTCGCGTGAGCGTCGGAGACGGTACGTCAGCGGTGCCGCCCGGGTGGTACCCGGATCCGGCCGATGACGCGCGCCTTCGGCGGTGGGATGGTCACAACTGGACACAGGATGTCATCCTCAACCCGGATGGCACGCCAGCGTCCCCGATGGCGCCTCAGTCCGCGGCACCACCGTCTTCTCCGGCCGCCTACAGCCCTCCGTCCGCGCCTCAGTACGCTCCACCCATCGTGCAATCGACCCCAGAGCCGACCATTCTTTCGTCGTCGCCCGCGCCTGAACCGATCGTTCCTGAACCGATCGTTCCAGAGCCGACCGTTCCAGAACCGACCGTTCCAGAACCGACCGTTCCAGAGCCGACCGTTCCCGTGCGTACCGACCCGACCCCGTCCGCGCCTGAGGATTCCGTGCCCCAGCAGAATCAGCCGCCCGTGGGACAACCGGTGCCTGCCTCGCCTCCACCCGGATCGACTCCGCCCGGATCTCCCCCGCCCACCGAGGGGGCACCGACACCCTCAGCGGAGCCCGCGTCGATGCCGCCGACTATTCCCCGACCGTCGCCGCCGGTGAACCACCACCCGAATCCACAGTCCGGACCGGTCTCGCTCCCGGAGTGGGCCAACCTGCCTGGCCTGACATTACCGCCAGACCTCAGCTCGATTCCCGGGCTCGAGGATGACGCCGTACTCCCGACGCCGACATTCGTCGAGCCGGTGCAGCGCGGACTCCCGACCCTGCCGACCTTCGAACCTCCCTTCATCCCCCAGCGTCCCGACGTCCAGGATGCGGGCGCGGGTCGCACGGGAGGCGGCAAGCCGAAACAGGGGGCCGCACCACTGTCGGACGCCCCATACGCACCCCCACCAGTCGGCGGACAATATGACGTTCCGCCGCCGCCGGGCATGGCCCATGTTCCGGCCGCTGGACCCCTGCTACCGCCATCATCGCTGATCGCCCCCGTGCCATCGGCACCGGGCTGGTCGGAGCTGCCGCCGATCGCGGCTCCATCCCCCTCCTCGAGCGCGCCCGTCGCTGCCGGTCACGGGTCACGCGCGCGTGCTCACCCATCATCAGAAGCGCTGGTCGCGACCGGGCCACTCGAGCACGGACCGACCACCATTGCAGCGTGGCTGATCGGTCTGCTTCCCCTGATCCAGTTCGCACTCATCTACCTTGCGTTCGGGGCTCTCAAGTACCCGCTGTATGCCGGGATGCAGTGGGGAATCCTGCTGGCGCCCGCCGCCTTCTCGCTGCTCTTCGCCAACGCCGATCGCACCAGACTCGCCATTCTCGGCGCGGAGGCGCCGGGAATCCCGTTCGCAATTGTTCCGCCGCTGTATTTGCTCGTTCGCTGCCTCAGAACCGGGTCAAGCTCCATCGGTCCGCTTGTCGTCTGGTTTGTCTTCCAGGCCGGAGCCATCGTGGGTCTGATCGCCCTCCTTCCGGCCCTGCTCACCGTGCCCATTCCCCCGTTCGGTTGACCTGCTGAGCATCCAGACTCCGCCTGCAGAGCGTCGCTGGCGTCGATAGACTTGGCCCCATCATGACGGTCATTTCGGTGGTCATACCGGCGCTCAACGATTCGGTAATGCTCGCGAAGTGTCTCGACGCACTTGCTGCTCAGACCCGCCCCGCCGACGAGATTGTGGTAGTCGACAACGGCAGTACCGACGACACGGTCGTCGTCGCGCAGCGCGCGGGAGCACGCGTCGTCTCGGAACCGCGGCGCGGCATACCGGCGGCAACGGCAGCGGGGTTCGACGCCGCACGCGGCAGCATCATCGGACGGCTTGACGCAGATTCTGTGCCGGCGCCGGATTGGATTGCCGAGATCGAGCATCGATTCGAGGCCAGCGAGCGGCTCTCCGCCCTCACCGGTCCCGGCGAGTTTTACGGTTCGAACCGAATGGTGCGAGGGGCCGGCGAAGTGCTCTACATCGGTGGCTACTTCTGGTCGATGGGCTGGTTGCTCGGTCATCCACCACTCTTCGGATCAAACTTTGCCATTCGCTCGACCGCGTGGCACCGTATCCGCCAGTCGGCTCATCGCGATGTCCGTGAACTACACGACGACCTCGACCTCAGCTTCCAATTCACCGTCGGGATGCAGGTCGAATACGACAAGAACCTTCGCGTCGGCGTATCCTCGCGACCGTTCGGAACGCTGCGTGGTCTCGGACGACGAATCTACTGGGCCTACACGACTATTGCCACCAACGCGCGAGAGCAGTCCCTGCTTGAACGCAGAGCCCGCCACCGGGCGTGGGATCGCGAACACCGGGGCGCGACGTTCGTCGGCGAGGAATACGGCACGGAAGGCTTCGGTGGCGCCGAGCTTGGCGCGGATTAAGATCCGCGCCGACTAGCTCCGCGAGTACAGCGCCAGCAAGTCGCGCACCAGTTGGTGCGGCGAGGTCTCGCACGGGCTATGGCCGGTCGGATACACGGCCAGGGTCGCGCCAATCGAGATCGCGAACTCGCGATGCAGGTCCAGCGGCCAGAGGTCGTGTTCTCCGACAGCGACGAGCTTCGGGACCGGGTTCGATCGGAGTACGGCATCGAGGTCTGGCGCATGTTTCATGAGCGAGATGATGTCGGCGACGCTGCTGCGGCGGGTGAGCAGGAATCGCTCTCGAACGAAGGCGAGCCGTCCCGGCGGAACATGCACGAAGTTCTGCTCGACACCCCAGATCATCAATGCGGCACCGACCTTGCCGGTTGTGAGCCCCGAAATCCAGCCGATGCGCTTGACACCGCGAAATCCCTGGCCGGACTGCGGTGGGGCGCTCAGGAGCGTCAGGCTGAGGAAAAGCTCCGGACGCTGGCTGAGCGTGAGCTGCGCAATGGTCCCGGCGAAGGAATAGCCGAGCACATGGGCCGCGCCGGGCGCAGACTCGAGAATCGCAACCAGGTCGTTGACGAACAGGTCGTGGTCGTAGTGGGCGGCGGCCGGATCGAGGTTCTCCGGGCCCGCATCCGACGACTCGTACTGGCCCGCCATGTCATAGGCGAGCACATGGAAGCCCGCCGCGGCGAGTGAGGGCATCATGAGGATGAAATCCTCTTTCGAGCCGGTAACTCCCGGAACGAGAATTATTCGCGGTCGACCGGGCTCGCCGGCCTCGATGGTGGCGAGCGCGCCGCTGGGCGCGGCAAATCGTGAGGATGTCACGCCGCTCGGAAGCACCGTCCAGTCGAGATCGGGAAGCTCACTGTCGAGGACGAAAGCCTCGTCGACGGCATCCTCGGGCACGGGAGCTAGGTTACTCCCGCTCGCGACCCGGTAGTGTCGTCAGGGCGGTTGAGCGAGGGGTAAACGATGACGAACACGTCGGGGCCGACAACACCGGCGGGATGGTACCCAGACCCGGCCGGGTCGGAAAACCTGCGCTGGTGGGATGGCGCGACCTGGACCGCACACCTCGCACCCCGACCGACACCGACCCCCACACCGGTAGTTCAGGCACCCGCGATGCCTCCGGTCGTAGCCCCGGTAACTCCGACGGCCACCGGAGAGCCGTACGTACCGTTCCAGGGTTCGTGGAACCAGTCGTCCCAGGGCGCCGGATACGATGCTCAGGGCGAGTTCGCGCGACCGGGCCAGTGGAACACGGGCGGCGGTTGGTTACTGGCGTTCAGTCCGTTTATCACGATCATCGCGATAGCTGCCCTTGTTGCGGCTTACGCATCGACCCTCACTGCCACGCTGGCGACGCCGAACAACTCACTTACCATCACGGTTCCAGCGATCGAATTCGGAGTTTTCCTGCTCCAGGTGCTTTTCGCGGTAATGGACAGAAGGAAGCTCCAGAACTTCGGATATCTTCAGCCCGCCAGCGTTTGGTGGATCCTGCTCACCCCGCTCGGCTATTTGATTGCGCGAGGGGTTGCGATGTCGCGGGAGGTCCGCCACGGGTTCGGCCCACTAATTGCGTACATCGTCACCGGTGTGGCCATCGGGCTGCTCGGCGCCGGTGTGGCCGTCGCCGTCCCGGTTTTTCTCGGGAGCCAGGCGGCGGCAAGCAACGCCTCCTACGAGGTTCAGTTCATCGCGGGTCTCGAGAAGGGCCTGGATGAACACGGCGGTCACTACACCGTGAATTGCCCGCCAGCCATCCCAACGACGATAAATGCGCAGTTCAGCTGTACGGCCACCGATACGTCGACCAACGTCGCTCACACGCTGAAGATGGAGATCGTGCAGGGTGCCGACGGGAAGCTCGCCCCCAAACTGCTCTCCGTGGACCCGCCAATCACGCAATAACAACTACTGAGAAGCCGCCTTGAGTGCCGCAAGGATCGCGGTGCCGTTGGGCGTGCCGAGACCGGTGCAGGCATCCCACCCCTTCTTCGCCTCGAACGAGCCGTTGTTACCCGAGGTGATGTCGTGAAGGGCCGCGTGAAGGGGATAGAGCTTCGGCTGCAGGAGACCGAGCGGGGAGCCGAGAGACTGGGCAAGGCGAGCAACCAGAGCGGCCCACAGCGGCGCTACTGCGCTGGTGCCGCCATAGACCGCGCGAGTTCCGTCGACCAGGACCTGGTAGCCGGTCTCCGGGTCGGCATTGCCCGCGACATCCGGAACGCCCCGACCGCCTGGCTTCTTCGCGGCGGGCACGCCGACTCCCTTTTGCCAGGTCGGCAGGGCGAACACATCGCTCACTCCCCCGCCGGTAGCCCCGCCGTTCGCGCCGTCGTTCCAGACCGTCTCCGTCGCGATCGCTGTGCCCTTCGCGTGCAGGCTTGTTCCGCCGCAAGCGAGGGCATGGGGGCTGGATGCCGGAAAATCGGCGTGCTGCGCACCGTCATCACTCCCGTCCGTGCTGCCGTTGTCGCCCGCGGCCGCCGTGACGGTGACGCCGAGCGCGGCAGCATCCAGCAGGGCGTCGTCGAGCGCAGTTCTGGCCTGCGCAGTCCACTGGTCTTCGCTCTGGCCCCAGCTGATGCTCATCGCAGTGGGAGCAGGGGTCGCGTGCGCGGCATCGGACACGGCATCCACGAAGCCGGCGTCGGTGTTTGGCGCGAAATACACGAGGATCTTCGCCGCGGGGCTGAGCGCACCGATCACTTCGATGTCGAGCAGTACTTCGCCGTCGGCCCCGGTCGGGTCTTTGCCCGGTTCGTTCTTGGCGCCGTCAACCCCGACCGAAGCAACCGAGGGGCTGCCGACGCCGAGACCACTGAAATACGTTTTCAGGTCGGCGGTTTCGTAGCCGCCACCCAGCTCGATGATCGCTATCGTCTGGCCCGTGCCATCCGTTCCCGCGGGAAACTTGTAGAGTTCGCCGAGCTGTACCGGGGTATAACTCACCGACGCGGCGCTGGCCGCGGACACCCGAAACTGGGCACGCGCCTGCGGGCGATCGTCGATTCCGAGAACGGCCGTGATGATGCCATCGAGCTGCGCGGGGATACTCAGCCCGCCGGTGCGGATGCGGTGCGTCGCCGTACCAGCCTGCGCGGTACCGGCAGACACCGATGTACCGAATACGCGACCGATGTTCGCCACGGTTCCGGAAACTCGGACGCGACGCGGCGCGAGGTCAGTACTGAGAACTCGTAGCCCAAGCGCGGTGAGGGTGACGCCCACCAGTGCGGCATCGGCGGGGTCAGCGCCAAATCGGGCAGCGACCTCTTCGCTGCTGAGGGGTGTGCCGAGCGCGTCGTCGGTGGACATCGAAGCCCGGCGCCGAAGGATGATGGTGACCTCGATGGCGCTGTCATGGTCGATGCTGACGGCGGCCGGTGCAATGCCTTCCGCCGCGGGGCGCTCGCTGCCCGGCAGCGGAACAAGAACGAGAGGCTCGGAAGTCGGGTGCAGTTCGGAATCGGTCATACCTACCGGTCTACCCCATCACACCGTCATGAGCCATGGTTTATCCACAGTCACACTGTCGGACTGACACACCCCGTCAATACGCTTGACACATGGAATCGCAGGAGGTCACCGTCCGGCCGGTCGACGAGGTGCCATGGATCGACGCAGAGACCGTGTTCGGCACTCGCGGCGATCCCGCGCGGTGCTGGTGCCAGTTCTACAAGGTGACCAACTCGGAGTGGTCGAAGCTGGGTGGCGCGGGATGTGCCGTCCGTCTGCACGACCAGGTGCGGAATGCGCAGAGCGGGAACGGAGCCCAGACGCCAGGTCTCCTGGCCTACCGCGACGGTGAACCGGTCGGTTGGGTTGCGGTCGAGCCGCGCACCAGCTACCCCACTGCGATTCGCGGAAAGGTGGCATCCGCAGCAAGCGCGCAGATTCCGGACGACGAGTCCGTATGGGCGATCGTCTGCTTTGTCGTGCGAGTCGGACATCGCCGACAGGGTATCGCGGGCGTCCTCATCGCGGCCGCCGTGAGTCACGCGCGGAACCGAGGCGCTCGCGTCCTTGAGGGGTATCCGGTGGACGTGAGCGAGAAGGAGAAGGTCAGTGCCGCTAGCCTCTATCACGGCACAGTCACGCTCTTTGCGGGAGCCGGATTCGAGGTCACGGCGCGGCCGATACCCGGTCGAGCGCTCATGACACTGATCCTCTGACCGGCCGAAAACCCGCACAGCGACCGCGCCGCGTACTCACAGCTTTTCCGGCGTAGCGTTGCGACCATGGAGCTCACCGATATTCCCGTTACAACCATCGACGGCAAGGACACAACGCTTGCCCCGCACAAGGGCAAGGTGATGCTCATCGTGAATGTCGCATCCCGTTGTGGCCTCGCGCCGCAGTACGAGAAGCTGGAAGCTCTGCAGAAGGCCTACGGCGAAAGCGGCTTCACCGTGCTCGGCTTCCCGAGCAACCAGTTCCTGCAGGAGTTGGGCAAGAACGACGCCATCAAGGAGTACTGCTCGACCACGTGGGGTGTCACCTTCCCGATGTACGACCGGGTCAAGCTGAACGGCAAGAACGCCCATCCGCTCTACGCAGAACTGACCAAGGCTCCTGACGCCGACGGCAAAGCGGGCAAGGTGACCTGGAACTTCGAGAAGTTCGTGGTGACCCCCGACGGGAACGTGCACCGGTTCCGCCCGAAGACGGAACCGGACGACCCGCGGATCATCGAACTGATCGAGGCGTCGCTCCGCGAGAAGTAGAAGCTCGATCATGACCACGACGCTCACCCACGAGACGGATGCGAACCGCTACGTCCTGCGCATCGACGACGAACTGATTGCGGTTGCCGACTACGTGATCAACGGCAATTCCATCTCGTTCAACCACACCTTCACGAATCCAACAAAGCGTGGCAAGGGCTACGCCGCAGAAGTCGTCGAGTACGCAGTGAACGATGTCGAATCGACGAGCGATCGGAGGATCGTGCCGATGTGCTGGTATGTCGCCAAGTGGTTCGACGAGCATCCGGAACGCGGTGGTTTGCTCACCCGCTAGACGGCTGGAACCACGGCGGGTAGACCGAGATCTTCGGCGTGAAGTCCGATCCCGTCAGCAGGTCGCGCACGGTCTGGCGTACCCGGTCATTGGCAACGCCGATCAAGGTGACCGATTCCAACGGCAGCGCCTCCGCTACGAGCAGTTCCGCATCAACCAGCCGGTTTCCATCGGCGTCCGTACGCAGGCGATAGAGCAGGCGCTCCGCATCCTCGCGAGTTGTGGCAAAACGAGTCGACGCGCCCTCCACGTTGCCATCCGCGATCAGGAACGCGCGATCTGCGGCGACCACATGACGGACGGTGCTCACCAGGAAGACGAACTCGAGTGGGTCAGTCGCCCGCGCGCTGGCCGAGAGGCGTGGATGATCGAGACCCGACCGAAGGCTCTGCCAGAGTGCAGCATCCGGCGACAGAAAAAACGGCACAAAGTCGGCGATTGTGGAATCGGTCATGCCGGGGATGAGGATCTCGCTTCTCTCGCTGCGCGACTCCGCGGGTGAAAGATCCAGAATCGGTTCGGCGCGAGCGATGATGGCGCGACGCTCCCGAATCCCTGCGAGGTTCGTGACGTGCGTCACGTGATAGATCCGCTGCTCAAGAAGCGTGTCGGCCGCAGCAGACCCAATCGGCACGCGTGCAGCAGCGCGGAGACTCCGCACCGTCGCGCGCGGTGTTGCGGTAATCCGAGTGCGGGTTGCCGGGCGCGCCGTAACCGGAACCTCGGCAACGGGCTTTGGATTGCAGGTCGCACACAGTCCATCCGCGAACCCATGGATACATTCGTCGCTCACGCGAAATCCTCCCGTGCGAATCACATCACCGTTCTGGTGAAACACGCGCAGATTCTCAAGGCTACGTCGTCTTGTCCCGCTCCCCCGCGCCCTATCCTCGTATTGCCGGGATATTGCAGGCTCGACGGCTGTCACCGGCAGCGCCGAAAGGAGAACCGATGTCCAGCGATGGCACCTCGCAACCGTCGGGCGCTGCGACGATTCCCCCAGGCTGGTACGCGGATCCTGCCGGCGGCGGCGGCAAACGCTGGTGGGATGGCACTCGCTGGACGGAACATGTTCGGGCGCCAGAGGAACAAGCACCCGCCCAGGCCGTCGGCGGCTACGCGGCAACCGTCGGCACTCCCACTTCCATATCCCGTGACTTTCGCCCGACTACGCCGTTCCGTCAGGTGGAGGTAGGAACCGGGTACACGCGCACCTCGTGGTGGCTCGCCGGTTCACCGCTCTGGATCTCTGTGCCTGAGGTGATCGTGTTCGCCATCATCGATTCCCTGGCGCCGCCTTCTGTGCCGATTCTCGTCATTGGCCTGGAGATCGTGAATGTCCTCCTCTGGGTGGCCCTCGTGGGGATGGCATTCGCCGATCGTGCCGCACTGTTAGCCGGCGGCAACGAGTCCGCTGCGTCGCCGTGGTGGACGCTGCTATCGCCACTCATTTATCTGATCGCCCGCGCCCGGCACGTGCGGCACTACGCGACGGGAGGCTGGGCATCCGTGATCTGGTGCATCGTCGCTACGATCCTCGCCCCCGGAATTTCGGTGCTCGCATACTTCGCGGCGGTCGGACTCTTCGTGGTGTAGCCGGAGCAAACCAAGCGGGCCAGCGAGTCGGCTCAGACGAAGCGCACCGCAGCCTGAAGCCTGGACCGGATCTCGAACAACTCGGAACCTCCGACGGCGGGGCTACCTGGCAGCCCATCTCGCATCAGCTCAGGCAGTCTCGAGCGCGCAACCAGTGCCGTCGGCACGCCGCGCAGGCGGCCAGCGAGCGTGAGCCCGGCATCCGTGTCCTCGTCGGGGACAACGATGATCAGCGCATCAAACCGGAGGCGCGCGGTTCGCCCGACGTGGCGCGCTCGCGTCGACAGGGCGGCAAACGGATGCTCACCGGGACCGATCACCTCACCGATGAGCTCGCCCTTGCGCACGCGCACCGGTCCGCCCCAGTCCTCGGACAACAGCGCAAACACGCCGGTCGGCCCGAGAACGATGTGGTCGATCTTGTGCTCTGGTCCGCCGTTGGTTGCGACGTCGTGCCAGAGGGTGAACGCGATGCCGAGCTGGCCGAGCTCGCGAGCGCTCGCCTCCTCGGCAAGAGCGTCCGCGAGGATGTGTCGGATGTCGCGCGGTGCCGACCGGACCAGCGCGGGATCGTACGGATTGTCGATCACCGCTCCCCTGCCTGCCCACTCCCGAATCAGGCTGAGGTAGCGCTCGCGTCGCCAGCCACCCGGATGACCGTAGGATCTCGCGATCGGGCGGGTGTCCCTGCGCGGACGTGCCGGTTGCGCCTCGAAGGTGACGCTCGGCATGCTCCGCCCGCTGTCGTACAGGGCGCGTGCGGCAGGAGTGCCAACCTTTTCCCAGGCCAGCTGTACCGCAGTGAACTCACGAGCAATACCACCCGTATCCGGATGCGTCTGGCGCAGCCGCCGTCGATAGGCGCGCCGCAGGTCGTCGTGGCTCGCGGTCGCCGCCACGCCAAGCACCTCGTAGGCGTTTGCCGAGATGGGACTGTCCTGCACTCGGTCGAGAATACTTGCTGTTACAGCAGAATGACGTTGCCCGTCGCGGCGGCGACAACTCCAACGCACACGACGCCGACAAGCGCAATCGCGATCATGCATGCGGCGAGCCAGCCGAGCATCCCGCGGCCGGGACGAGCGTTGATGCGTACAACAACCATTGCTGCGTAGAGAGCGACGATCGCGCAAATCCCGAACAGGGCGACACCACCGGGCTGTTGTGAGAGCAGTGGCACGAGAACGGCGATTGCGATCACCGCGAGCAGTCCACCGAGAATCAGCCAGCTCCTGCCCGTCGATGTCGTAAGCGACGGCTGATCACGTACGCGTGTCGACGTGCCAATGGGCTCGTCGTCGTTGCGCTTTGCCGCGGGATCCTTTGCCACGAATTCAGGCTAACCCTTCGCGGCGTTCCGCTCCTTGACCCGTCTCTGCTCCTCGCGGACAGCGGCCTGGGTTGCCCGTTCGCGAACCAGCCACTCCGGGGGGTCGGCCAGCAGCTCCTTGATCTCCTGGGTGGTGAGAGCTTCGGTCACGCCAGCCCTCGCGAGACCGGACGCCGATACTCCGAGCTTTCCCGCGACAATCTGGCGCGGATGCGGGCCGTTCAAGCGTAGGTGGGTCAGCCACTCCGGTGGCGACACCAGTAACTCGTTCAGCCGTTCGCGGGTGATCGGCATCGACTGGAACTCGTCCGGCATCGCGGGAAGGTAGACACCGAGTTTCTGTGCGACGGTCGCCGGCTTAAGAGTTTGTGGGGACTTCGTGGGCATCTCGACAGCGTAGCCTGAGCCTCGTGAGTGAGGTCCAGCCGGCATTGCGAATTGCCTTCGCGCCGGGCGTCACGGTCGGGAAATGGACGCGACGCTGGGCGGAGCGGCATCCGGAGCTCGCTCTCGAGGTGTTCTCCGTGCCGGAAGCCGACGGTGTGGCCGTTCTCCTCGAGCGGGAGGCGACGCTGAGCTTTGTGAGACTGCCGATCGAACGCGAAGGGCTGAATGTCATCCGGCTCTACGGTGAGGTCTCTGTGCTGGTTGTGCCTCGCGATTCAGAACTCGCAACACTTGAATCCATGACCGAGACGCGGGTCGCCGACTTCGCGAAGGTTGCGGAATATTCACCCAGGCAGCCGGTCAAGGATGCCGTGGCCCTCGTCGCTGCTGGCGTCGGGTTCCTGAGGCTTCCACACTCGCTCGCACGGCTGAATGCCCGCAAGGACGTCGTCGCGATCCCGATCGAGGACGCGCCGGAGACCGAAATCGCTCTCGCCTGGCTTCGGGATGAGACCACGGAACTGGTCGAGGAGTTCGTCGGCATCGTTCGCGGACGCACAGAAGCCAGCTCGAGAGCCAACCCGACTCCCCCGACACCGAAGGTGCGACCAGCGAAGGCGACCAGGGCACGATCGCCGAAGTCGTCAGCGCGACCTTCGCAGAAGCGAGTCGGTGGCAAGACTCGCAAGCGCGGAAGTCGTTGACTCTCGTGCCCTCGGGTTGAAGCCTGTTCTGTAAAAAAGTTTTCCACAGATCTTTATGTCGTTCGAATGTGTGTTCGAGTTGGTGGGAAAATTGGGTTATGTCGAATTCGCCCGCTGGTCTGGTCGAGGCAGCTTCTGCTGTCGCGGCGTTGGGGGCATCGCAAGCTGACATTGATTTGTTGGATGACGCTTCGCTGATGGCAGGGATGGGATTGATTCGGGCGCTGGATCAGCAGGAGCAGACCTACAAGCTTTGGTTTGCGGCGGCGATTGCGAAGCGGTCGGATCACACGCTCGGGTATCACGGGTTGGCGAGGCGGAGGGGGTCGGCGACTCCGGCGGTTTTTATCCAGTCGATAACGGGGGCTTCGATCGAGGACGCGACAAAGCTGGCCCGGTTGGGGCAGTCGATGGTCGATGACCGTGGTTCGTCCGACGGTGTCAAACCCGGACAGGTATCGCCGATCGTTGATGCGGTGGTGTCGGGTGGGATTTCGGTGGATGCTGCGGATGCGATCCGTCGCGGGCTGGGCGGG
>DATAZY010000076.1:0-5445 GCA_036271795.1 Galbitalea sp. | reverse complement strand
GCCGAGGAGTCGACGATCACCGTGGCAACCCGTTCTCGTCGTACAGCCATTCATCGGGATTCTCGAAACGCTCGGGGCCCATGTGTTCTGCACTGCGTCGCCCGAGCTCGAGCAGATGGTCGCTCAAACCTGCGCGAGAATTGCCGCGCAACTGATCGAGTCGTCGTGTCACGGCGTCCTCGACCGCCTCCGTCTGGCTCACGCCTCTGAGTGCGGCAAGTTCCCGAACCAACGAGTGGGTGCGTTCGTTCTTGATGTTCAAACTCATGGGAGCCAATCTACCATTGCGGGGTAGATGTCTACCATCGCGGCTAGGCGCGCAGGCGGAGGCCCTGCGGTGTCGGGGCGAAGCCCGCGTTCGTCAGGGCCGTTCCGAACGGCGTGCCGATCGAGAACTCGCCATTCACGCGTTCGACACGGAGCCTGCCGAGACCTGTACGGACTGTTGCCGCGAGCGAGGATGCGGCGGCTCCGAGAACCGCTTCGTCGTCGCTGAACGTGAGCACGGTCTTGCCGCCACGCTCGATGTAGGCGGCGAGCCGGCCATCCACGAGCACCACGAGTGCCCCGGCTTTTCGGCCGGGACGATGCCCCTCGGTTGCTGGCCACGCCAGCGCGGCTCCGTACGCATTTGCGGGATCGGTTGCCGCCAGGGTGATGGCGGCCAGCTCGGGCAGCGCATCGGGATCGCGGGCGAACTGTCGCAGGCGATCGACGGTCGCGCCGGTCCCGAACTGAGCTCCACCGAGCCCGTCCACGAAGTATCCGCGGCGTGCTCGTCCGGTCTCCTCGAAGGTGCTCAGCACTTTGTAGGCGAGCGCAAAGCCACCACGGATGCCCTCGCTCATCACCGCCCCGCGGGCCACGATTCCGTGCCTGTCGAGCAGAGCTTCCGCCGTAGCCTTCGCTCGAATGGTCGTATCGCCCTCGGCCAGCGGGAGCAGGGACCAGCGCCCCGCAACAGTCGGCGGCCCGGATTGCGCGCTCAGCAGCGACTGAGCCCGCCCCCGATAGGCGCGAGCGCGCGGAGCTCGGCGGGGCGACGCCTTACCGCCGAGGAACGATCGCAGCGGCGCAAACGTGTCATTGGTCACGAGACCGGCCCAGACGAGATCCCAGAGGGCCGTCGCCAGCTCGCGGTCATCCGTCGAGCCAACAGCCGCACCCAGCTGGCGGAAGAAGTATGCGCCGCCTCCAGCGAGAGCGACGAGGATGTCGCGTTGTAGTTCTGTCGTCTCGAGATCGGTCGGCGGCGCGAGCGTCACCGCAGCCGACTCCGCGAGGTGCAGGCTCACCCATCCGTCGCTGCCGGGCAACGCACCCATGCCCGACCACAGGACCTCGCCGGACACGGTCAGTTCGTCGAGCCACGCCTGTGAATAGTCGCGCAGTCTCGCCGGGAGCACGAGCGTCTCCCATGCCGATGCCGGCAACGCAACACCGCCGAGTTGCTCGACTATCTGGAGCAGTCCGTCGGCTCCACGGAGCAGTCCCCGGTTCGGGTCGCCGGAAACGTGCTGCCAGGCCGGTAGGAATCGTCCGAGAGTGTCCTGCGAAACGGGCTCGACCTCCTGACGCAATGCCGCGAGGGAGCGACTGCGCAGACGGCGCAAAATCTCCGAATCGACCCACTCGCTTCCCGAAGCACCGGGACGGAATTCGCCTTCGACGACCCGTCGATCGCTGCCAAGCCGGCGAAGGGCGTCGATCACCACGGCGACGCCGAGACCGAATCGTTCGGCGACCGCGATTGCGGTGAACGGCCCATGGGTGCGCGCGTACCGACTCACCAGATCTCCGACGGGATCCACAACGGGCTCGATGAACGCCGTCGGAACTCCGATCGGGAGTGCTACTCCGAGGGCATCCCGAAGCCTGCTGGCGTCCTCGATGATCGCCCAACGATCGTCACCGGCGATTCGAGCGGGCAGCACCCGGTGCGCACGGGTGAGTTCGTCCAGCCATCCTGCAACGCTCTCCGGTTCGACCGTGCGGAACTGAATCTCGGCGAGTGCCAGCGGGCCGAGCACACGCAGCAGGTCCACAACACCCTCCAGGTCGCGGGCTTTCCGATCGGGAGCAAGTCGCTGCAGTTCGAGTTCGGTCTGCTCGAGAACTCTCGGATCGAGCAGTTCGCGCAACTCCGCCCGCCCGAGCAGCTCGGCGAGAAGTATGGGGTCCAGGCTCAGCGCCGCCGCGCGACGTTCGGCCAGCGGGGAATCGCCCTCGTACATGAACGCCGCGACGTAGCCGAACAGCAGGGAGCGTGCGAAGGGTGACGCGGACTCGGTCTCCGCCTCGACGATGCGGATGCTGCGGTTCGCAATCTGCGCGGTCAGCGACATGAGGGAGGGCAGGTCGTAGACATCCTGAAGCACCTCTCGCACGGTCTCGAGCACGATCGGGAAACTTGGATACTTGCGCGCGACCTCGAGGAGTTGGGATGCTCTCTGCCGCTGCTGCCAGAGCGGGGATCGCCGCCCCGGGTTGTAGCGCGGAAGAAGCAGCGCACGGGCAGCGCACTCGCGGAATCGCGAGGCGAACAGTGCGGAGCCGCCGACCTCATCCGTTACCAGTTGCTCCAACTCGCCGGTCTCGAAGACGAACAGCTCGGCGCCGGGCGGTTCGGAATCCGTGTCCGGGAGTCGCACAATGATGCCGTCGTCGGCGGCGACTGCGGCACCGTCATAGCCGAAACGCTCGCGCACCCGTGCGGTGACGGCGAGTGCCCACGGCGAGTGCACCGGCATCCCATACGGCGAGTGCAGGATGACCCGCCAATCTCCGAGTTCATCGCGAAACCGTTCGACGAGCAGAGTTTTGTCTGTCGGTACGTGACCGGTGGCCACCTTCTGGTCCGCGATGAACGAGACGAGATTGGCGACGGCCTTTTCGTCCAGTCCACCTCCACGCACGCGCTCGAGAGTGGCATCCGCGGCGCTCGTCGATACCTCGCGAATGAAGGCGCCAACCGCGGCGCCCAGTTCCGCGGGTCGCCCCAGACCGTCACCCTTCCAGAACGGGATGCGCCCGGGCTGGCCAAAGGCCGGGGCGACGAGAACTCGATCGTGGGTGATGTCCTCGATCCGCCAGCTGGTCGCGCCGAGGGCGATCACGTCGCCAACCCGGGACTCGTAGACCATCTCCTCGTCGAGCTCACCGACGCGCCCTCCGCCGGCGCTGGCGCCCGCCATTCGCCCTCCTTCGGACGAGCCAACCATGAAGACTCCGAACAGGCCTCTGTCGGGGATGGTGCCACCACTCGTGACGGCGAGCCGTTGGGCGCCCGGCCTGCCGGTGATCGTTCCGCTTACCCGGTCCCAGACGATGCGCGGACGAAGTTCGGCGAACTCGTCGCTCGGATATAGACCGCTCAGCAGGTCGAGCGTCGCCTCGTAAGCACCCCGCGGCAGCGTCGCGAACGGCGCGCTCTTGCGCACCGTCTCCCACCACTCCTCGATATCGATGGGTTCCAGCGCGACGGCGGCCACGGTCTGCTGGGCGAGGATGTCGAGCGGATTCTGCGGGACGCTCAGCGCTTCGATCTTGCCTTCGACCATCCGCTCCGCCACGACGGCGACATGGATGAGGTCGGCCCGATGCTTCGGAAACAGCACCCCTCGCGACACCTCACCGACCTGATGACCGGCGCGTCCAATTCGCTGCAGGCCGCTCGCGACCGACGGCGGCGACTCCACCTGCACGACGAGGTCGACCTCGCCCATGTCGATGCCGAGCTCGAGTGTCGAGGTGGCGACGACGCAGCGGAGCCGACCCGACTTCAGGTCATCCTCGATGATGGCGCGCTGGTCTTTGCTCACCGAGCCGTGGTGCGCCCGGGCGAGCAGAGTGGGCGCACCCGCGGATGTACCGGACTGACCTGGCATGAGGGCCGGCCGGGCCTCGCTCCCAACGATTGCGGAGGGGCCTACGGCGAGCAGCTCGCTCTGCGGATACATTCGCTCCGCGTAGAGCTCGTTGAGCCGACCCGTCAGTCGCTCCGCCAGCCCGCGCGAATTGACAAACACGATGGTCGACTGGTGCTCGAGGATCAGGTCGACGATGCGCTCCTCGACGTGTGGCCAGATCGAACCCTGCGCCCCGGTACCCGCGGAGGGGCCATCCAACTGGGATGCCGTGCCCAGTTCGCTCATGTCGTCCACGGGCACGACGACGCGGAGCTCGAACTTCTTGGTCGAAACCGGCGCAACGATCGTGACCGGTGCGCGACCGCCCAGGAAGCGCGCGACTTCTTCGCGCGGCCGAACGGTGGCGGAGAGTCCGATGCGCTGCGCGGGCTTCGGCAGCAGCGCATCCAGCCGTTCGAGCGACACGGCGAGATGCGCGCCGCGCTTCGTGGCGGCGACGGCATGAACCTCGTCCACGATGACAGTCTCGACTCCGAGCAGCGTCTCGCGTGCGGCCGAGGTGAGCATGAGGTACAGCGACTCGGGCGTCGTAATCAGGATGTCGGGGGGAACGCGCGCGAGCAGGCGTCGGTCCTGGGTCGTGGTGTCGCCGGAGCGCACGCCGACCGTGACATCCGGAGCGGGCAGGCCGAGGCGCTTGGCGGTCTGGGTCACTCCGACCAGTGGCGATCGCAGGTTGCGTTCGACATCCACACCGAGAGCCTTGAGCGGAGAAATATAGAGAACACGGGTTCGCTGCTTCGGCACGACCGCGGGCGCCGACAGCAAGCGATCGATCGACCAGAGGAATGCCGCGAGCGTCTTGCCCGATCCGGTCGGCGCCACCACGAGCGCGTGTGAGCCCGAACTGATCGCATCCCAGGCTCCGGCCTGTGCGGAGGTTGGCTGCGTGAACGCGCCAGCGAACCACTCCCGGGTGGCCGGGGAGAATCGATCAAGCGCGTCGCTCACTCGATCATCCTGCCCCTAACTGCCGTCAGTCGGCAGGCTCGGCAGCTCACTCATGCGTCTTCAGGAAGGAGGCGATGTCGGTGAGCTCATCGGTCGACACCGAGTGGGCGAGGTTTTCGTAGATGCGGATCGTCGGAGAAGAATGACTCGGCAGCCAGGCCTCGGTGCGCTCGATCGCCTCGGCCGGGATGAGCCGATCGAGCGTGCCTCTGCCCCAGAACACGGGGGGCTTGAGAGTTTCGAGCTCGACGTCGCCGGTCTCGTCGCCCGTCGCCACGAATCCAGAAAGTGCGACGATCGCTCGAAACATGCTCGGCCGGTGCCGCATTGCCTGGAGGGCGACAGCAGCACCCTGCGAGAAACCGAGGAGGCTGACCGAGGCGAATTCGAGCCCGTCGAGCCAGTCGATGAGCGCCGCGACCGCGGCATCCACTTCTCCCGGCGACGGGTCAGCGACACCGCGCTCGGCGAAGGAGAACCATGCCCATCCGCCGTTTTCGGCGATCGGCGCGCGGACGGATGCGATCACCGGTTCGAGCGGGAGCCTCGGCGATAGCTGAAACAG
>DATAZY010000075.1:0-20073 GCA_036271795.1 Galbitalea sp. | reverse complement strand
AGACATCACCGCGCTGGGGCGTCCGGCGAATCCCGACGACATCGCCCCGGTCATTGCGATGCTGCTCTCAGACGACGCACACTGGATCAGCGGCGAACGGATCGAAGCCTCAGGGGGAATGCGGCTCTAAGGCCTTCCCTGTATGGGCTTGGACCATGGTGCCCGTGGGCTAGGTGAAGCGCGCGGATCCTTGTCGTTTGAGCAGACTTACGACGCTGGAATCGTGGGCAAGGTTTGCGCAGATGTGGGCAAGTCGCACTCTTGCGATGTCCAGACAGTCACTCTGATCAGCAAAACCTATCTGGCGGAGACGGTGGGATTTGAACCCACGGAGGAGAATAAACCCCTCTCCACCTTAGCAGGGTGGTGCACTAGGCCGAACTATGCGACGTCTCCATTGTTCGTGTGCCATCCTATCCACCGGGCGCTCCGAGGCCGAATCCGGAACCCCCAAAAATGAGTAACGCACTGACTTGTCCCCCGTTTGGTGGACAGACTAGAGTTCATCGTGACGCTTGAGTTTTCCCTTACCCGAGGGGCAAACTGACGGACCCGAACCTGCGTCAGCTATTAAGAGGCCTACCCATGCCCCGCTCCACAACCTCGCCCTCGATGCATTCCATCGCGACGCGTTTACGCCGTGGAGTTTCCCTGTCTGGCCTGTTCCTGACAACGTCGGAGCCGGCCAGCGCCCCTCTCACGCAGCAGACAGTTCGGGTCGTAGCTGAGTGAGACGGTAGGTCTCCCGCGCACTGGGTACGCGGCGGGAGGCCTACCACCTTTGCCGTTGTCGGACCGCGTTCCGCTCGCTACTGGTCGACGAGCGGACGCGTCTTCGAGCACGTCACCGTCGCGGCAGACTGGCCCACGAGACCGTTGATCACTGTCGCGCCCGCGATTGGGGTGTCCGTCGGCGAAGTCGTCGAGGTGCCCGTCGCATCCACCGATCCACGGTTTTGTCCCTGGGTGCCGAGGGAGAACGGCTGGTCGGCGTTGATGAGCGAGAACAGCTGCTTGCCGAGAGTCAGGTTCGGCTGAACTTTGCCGGTGAAGATGCCGGTGCCACCCGTCGAACCGGGATACTGAACGAACACCACGTGGCTCGGCGGAATGTTCTTCAGGGTCGACGCTATCGAGATCATCGTCGGCACCGAATCGAGGCTCGAAGAAAGCTGCATGCTGGACGTCGCCGCGGTAGCGATTTTGTAGACGGTCAACGGGTTGCTCAGCGTTCCCGAGTCCTCCATTTTGCGAACCAACGCGGAAAGGTAAACCTGCTGCGAGCTGATTCGCCCGAGGTCGCTTCCATCACCGACACCGTGACGGGCCCTCAGGAACGCGAGCGCAACGGAACCCTCGAGCAGGTGATTTCCTGCCGTTGGCAAGTTGATGCCGGAGTACTTGTCGATCATCGGACCGGTCGTGCACACCGTGACACCACCCACCGCGTCCGACATATTAATGACACCGTCGAACGTGATGAGGCCGGCAAACTGAATGGTCGAACCCGTGAACGCCTCGACAACGGTGACGACGCAGGCGAGCCCGCCATACGACAGCGCGGTGTTGATCGGCAAGCCAGCTGCCCGGCCGCCCTTCGAGCACTGCGGATGCGGCACAATCATGTCGCGCGGGAAGCTCACGGCCGTTGCCCAGGTGTGATCGGCCGAGACATGCAACAGGATCGTCACGTCGTTGAGCGCGCCGCCATCGTCCGGGCCGACACCGATTCCGCCCTGTCCTGCACGCGTATCGTCTCCGACGATGAGGATGTTGAATCCACCCGGGTACGCCCCAATGTCTGGCGGCGGCGCGATAGTCCCGTGGGGGTGGATGTCCACCCCAGGACCCAGCGCCGAAACCGTCTGATACGCCGCGACGCCGGCAATTACCAGAGATGACACCACGATGACGCCGACAATCGTTCCGACGAGGGCGAGGATGCCGCGCAGCGGTCCGGACTTCTTCAACCGACCGTGCCGGGCGATTCCGGAAACCGATGACGAATCTCCGGCGCGGGGGCGCATGTCGCTCAAGTCAGATCCCTTTCGGTCTTTTGTCGAAAAGCGGAGGGCGTGGGATTCGAACCCACGAATGCTTTCACATCACCAGTTTTCAAGACTGGCTCCATCGGCCGCTCGGACAGCCCTCCCTGGGCCCCCGCTGCGCAGTCCGTCGCGATGCGCAGCAGCGTGACGGCGGCTCAGTAGGGGACAGCCCCAATGGTAACCCATCGATTTCTGCCAGACCTGTACCATCGGGGGACCTCGACTGCGTCGCTAGCTGCCGAATCCACTCAGCAGCACAGCCACGCCATCCTGCTGGTCCGTCTCGGTCGTTTCGTTCGCCGCCGCCTTCACTTCACTCGGTGCCTGGCCCATCGCGACGCCGCGACCGGACGCGGCTGCCCATTCGAGCATCTCGATGTCATTGCGCCCGTCGCCGACTGCGATGACACGCGTGCGGGGAATTCGAAGCTTCGCGCGGACCCGCTCGAGGGCGACGGACTTGTTGACGCCATCCGGAGCGATGTCGAGCCACGCCGTCCAGCCGACGTTGTAGCTCACCCGATGCAGGCCCATGCGCTCCACAACGGCGAGGAAATCCTCGATCGCATGGCCGGGCGAGATCACGACGACCCTGGTAGCGCGTACACCGAGCAGTCCCTCGAATTCGACGTGAGTACCGTTTGCCTCGATGTCGCCCTCCGGGAATTGGCCACCGGGATAGAGGAATGCGCCGAACTCGTCTTCCACCGCGTAACGAGCCCCCGATAGGTGACTCCGAATGGTCGTGAGAACCTCACCCGGGTCGAAGGTCTCGACGTGATCCCGGACATATGCGACGGGAGCACTCGGATCCCTGCGCAGAGTGATCGCTCCGTTGGCGCAGACGACATACTCCGGGACGATGCCGAGTCGTTCGAGAATCGGCAGAGTCATCGACACCGATCGTCCCGTCGAGAGGGTCACCTCGTGCCCGAGCTTTTGCACGCGTTGCACCTGGGTGACGACCTCCTCGCTCAGGCTGCCGTCCTCGCGCAGGACGGTCCCGTCGACGTCGAGAGCTACGAACCAGCGCGGTGCCCTCGCTTTCGCGGTCACCGGACCGGCTCGAGAACAGCGAGCCCGCCCAGGTAGGGGCGCAGCGCCTCCGGAACTCGCACCGACCCGTCCGCCTGCTGGTGCGTCTCCAGAATTGCGACCAACCATCGAGTGGTCGCGAGCGTGCCATTGAGGGTCGCCACGGGCGTGGTCTTGCCGGATTCGGTGCGGTAGCGGATGTCCAGCCGACGCGCCTGATAGGTCGTGCAATTGCTCGTCGAGGTGAGCTCCCGAAACGTGCCCTGGGTCGGAACCCACGCCTCGATATCGAACTTGCGGGCCGCACTGGAACCGAGGTCCCCTGCGGCGACGTCGATCACTCGATAGGCGAGCTCACAGGCCTGGAGCATGGACTCCTGGTAGCCGACGAGACGATCGTGCTCCGCCTCGGCGTGCTCGGGCAGGACATAGCTGAACATCTCGAGCTTGTTGAACTGGTGCACCCGAAGGATGCCCCGGTTGTCCTTGCCCGCGGAACCGGCTTCGCGGCGATAGCAGGTCGACCACCCTGCGTACCGAAGAGCGCCGTTCGTCAGGTCCAGGATCTCGTCACTGTGGTAGCCGGCGAGGGCAACCTCACTGGTGCCCGTCAGGTAGAGGTCGTCGGCCGGCAGGTAATAGATCTCGTCGGAATGCTCGCCGAGGAAGCCGGTGCCCGCCATGATCTCCGGGCGTACCAGAGTCGGAGTAATGAGAGGTATGAAGTTTTCCGCCAAGGCGGTGTCGAGAGCCAGGTTCATGAGAGCGAGCTCGAGTCGGGCGCCAATGCCGCGAAGAAAGTAGAAACGACTCCCGCTGACCTTGGTTCCCCGGGTGATGTCGATCGCACCCAGCAGCTCGCCCAGCTCGACGTGGTCCCTTGGCTCGAAATCGAAGACGGCCTTGCTCCCGAACTCGCGGAGCGTGACGAAGTTCTCTTCTCCGCCGGCCGGAACACCCTCGATGATCGGGTTCGCGATCGAACCAACGATCCGGGTGAAATCGGCCTCGGCATCCGCTGCGACCTGCTGCGCCGCTTTTACCGTGGCGGCGAGTTGTTGCGCCCGGGCGACCAGTGCCGGTTTCTCGTCCTTACTCGCCGTCGCAACGGTCTTGCCAAACGCGTTCTGCTCCGCGCGGAGATTCTCGAATTCGCCGATCGCCGCTCGCCGTGAGGAATCCGATGCGATCGCGTCGTCGACGAGGGTGACGGATGCTCCGCGCGCTTCCTGGGACGCGCGCAAGGTGTCCGGATTGTCGCGCAAAAGCTGTGGATCGATCACCGGCCAAGTCTACTTTGGCGTTCACGCGCGACCTTCGCGCAGTAGCTTTGAAGCATGGCAGCCGCGACGTCGACCAAAGCGAAGACGGCCGCGGTGATCTACAACCCCGTCAAGGTGAACCTCAAGAACCTCAAAGCGGCGGTCAAACTTGCGGAGTCGCGCGCCGGCTGGAATCGGTCGCAGTGGTTCGAGACCAGTGTGCTCGATCCAGGCGGCGAGATCACGAAGCGGGCACTCGCTCAGGGCGCGGATGTCGTGCTCGCCGCAGGCGGGGACGGCACGATTCGCGCGGTCGCGGAGGCGCTGCGGGGGACGGGTGTACCGCTCGCGCTCCTGCCATCCGGCACGGGCAATCTCCTGGCCAGAAACCTGGCGCTCACCCTCGACGACCTGTCGCACTCGGTGGATACCGCGTTCACAGGTACCGCGCGACCCATCGACGTCGGAGTCGTCCAGGCGGAACGCGCGGATGGCAGTCGCAGTTCGTATGTGTTCCTTGTCATGGCCGGACTCGGCCTGGACGCGCAGATGGCGGCGAATACCAACGCGATGCTGAAGGCGCGGGTCGGTTGGATCGCCTACATCGACGCCATTGCCCGCGGAGTTCGCGAGAACAAGAGCGTGAAGGTGCGCTACTCGGTGGATGGCGGACCTCAGCAGTCGGCATCCGTGAACACCGTCATTGTCGGCAATTGCGGCCTGCTGCCTGGCAACATCCAGCTTCTGCCCGACGCGGTCATCGATGACGGTGTATTCGACATCGTCGCGCTGCGCCCCGGCGGCTTCATCGGCTGGGTTCAGATCTACGTGAAGCTCGTGTGGGAGAACGGCATCCTTCGGCGAAGCACCGTCGGGCGACGGATCGTCAGCATGTCACGCGACGTACGGGCGCTGCGGTACCTCCGGGGGAGCGACCTGACGCTCCGGCTCGAACGTCCGGAAGAGTTCGAGCTCGACGGCGATCCGTTCGGTGAGGCCATCGCGCTCAAAGCGCACGTCGACCACCTCGGTCTCCACGTCATGGTGCCGGCCGACCGCAGCGACGCCTAACTCTCCGGGCTGTCCAGGCTCTGCAACCAGGCGCGGGCGTCCCGAAATGCCTGGTTGTCGTAGCGCTGCGTCACCGAAATCTGGAGCCGGTCCGCGCGGGGATACGAGCCGAGGAAGATGACATTCGGGCTGAACCGTTTGAGTCCGAGCAGTGCATCCGCGACCCGCTCGTCGCGCACATGACCGTCGAGGTCGATGACGAAGCGGTAGCGGCCGAGGGCATCGCCGATTGGTCGCGACTCGAGCAGGCCCAAATTGACGCCTCGGGTAGCGAATTGCTCGAGCATCTCGAGAAGTCGACCAGCTGTGTTGTCCGGCAGTTCGGCGATGATGCTGGTCTTGTCGGAACCGGTCGGTTCCGGAAGCCGCGTGCTGCGGCTGACCAGCACGAAACGTGTCTGCGCCGACGGGTTGTCGCCGATATTCTCCGCGAGAACGGCCAGGTCATGGTGGTTCGTGATCGTCGGCGGCGCGATTGCGGCATCCGCCAGCCCCGCAGCCTGGGAAGACGTGTCCAGCAGGGATGCGGCCGCGGCGACGTTGGACGACGACGGGATGTGCTCGTGGTCCGGCAGGTTCGCATCCAGCCACAGGTGCGTCTGCGCATACGCAACCGGATGCGCGTTGATGACCTTGACATCGGACAGCTTCGTACCCGGCGTTGCGACGAGCACGAAATTGACCGTGACGAGATACTCGCCGATGATGCGCAGATTCGGGATGGTGGCGAGCGCATCCTGGCTCGCGCTCACCCCGCCCTCGACGGTGTTTTCGATCGCGATCATCGCGGCGATGCTGCGGCCGCTGACCACGTCGTCGAGCGCCTGGCCAACATTGTTAACTGGGTGCCAGGTCTGACCGACCGCCTGGGGAACCTGGGCGAGTGCCGCCTCGGTAAACGTTCCGGCCGGACCCAGGTACGAGTAGGTCTCGGTGGGCGCGGCGGTCTCGGACATGCCTGCGAGCCTACCGGCAGTGCAAGGATTGCAGGATGAACGCCAGAGCCGGCCTGCCCGCGGAAGAGTCCGACCTCATCGATGTGCACGCGCTGGTGCAGGCGTACTACGAACTGGTTCCCGACGTGAGCGATCCCGCGCAAATGGTCGTGTTCGGAACCAGCGGCCATCGCGGGTCATCCTTCGACGCCGCATTTAATGAGACACACATTGCGGCGATCACGCAGGCGATCGTCGAGTATCGCGTCGGCGAGGGCATCACAGGCCCACTGTTCATCGGCAAAGACACCCACGGGCTCAGCCGACCGGCCGAGACGACCGCGCTCGAGGTGCTCGAAGCCAATGGTGTGCGGGTGCTGGTCGACGAGTTCGACGACTATGTGCCGACCCCCGCGCTGAGTCACGCGATCATTAAGTACAACGCGGCACGCCCTTCGACAAGCTCGGGGAACGCGGGTAAGGCCGACGGCATCATCATCACGCCGAGCCACAACCCGCCGCGCGACGGCGGCTTCAAGTACAACCCGCCCCACGGCGGTCCGGCAGACAGCGACGCAACCAGCTGGATCGCGGATCGCGCCAACGAGATCATCGCGGCGGGCAGTCGCGAGGTGAAGCGGGCCGAGCCGACCGCGGTCGAGACCTACGACTTCCGCAAGAACTACGTCGAGGACCTCGAGAACATCATCGACATCGATGCGATCCGAGAGTCCGGTATCCGGATCGGCGCGGACCCGCTGGGCGGTGCGAGCGTGCACTACTGGCAGCTCATCGCTGACCACTACGGGCTCGAACTCACGGTCGTCAATCCGCGAGTAGATCCGACCTGGCCCTTCATGACGCTCGACTGGGATGGCAAGATCCGCATGGATCCGTCCAGCCCGTCGGTGATGGCGTCGGTAGTTGCCCACAGATACGAATACGACATCGTGACGGGCAACGACGCCGACGCCGATCGCCACGGCATCGTGACTCCCGACGGCGGACTGATGAACCCCAACCACTATCTCGCGGTCGCCATCCAGTACCTCTATACACATCGACCGCTCTGGCGAGAGGATGCCGCCGTCGGCAAGACGCTCGTCTCGAGTTCCATGATCGATCGGGTTGCAGTCGCCCTCGGACGTCGACTCTGGGAGGTCCCCGTCGGCTTCAAGTGGTTCGTCCCCGGCCTCATCGACGGCTCGGTGGGGTTCGGCGGTGAGGAGAGCGCGGGTGCGAGCTTCCTTCGCAAGGACGGAACTGCGTGGACGACCGACAAGGACGGCATCCTGCTCGCGCTGTTGGCGAGCGAAATCCAGGCCGTGACCGGCAAGTCGCCATCACGGCTCTACCACGAGCTCGTCGAGCAGTTTGGCGACCCCGCCTACGCGCGAGTGGATGCCGCGGCAACCAAGGAACAGAAGGCCCGCCTCGGCAGGCTGAACGGCTCCGCCATAGGAGCGACGACGCTGGCTGGCGAACCGATCATCGACAGACTCAGTGAGGCCCCCGGCAACGGCGCCCCGATCGGCGGAGTCAAAGTGGTCGGCGAGAAGTCGTGGTTCGCAGCCAGGCCGAGTGGCACGGAAGATGTCTACAAAATCTACGCAGAATCGTTCGATGGACCCGAGCAGCTGGCACGGGTGCAGGTCGAGGCCAGGCAGATCGTGGACGAAGCCCTGGGGTAAGACAGTCACATTCGAACGATCTCAAGGAGAAACGATCTCAAGGAGATTTCGGTCCCTTTCATCCTCGTTCGCACGCAATCGATCCGCGGGCGTTCCGAACTCCTTGAGATCGGTTAGTTCGACCGGACTTGAGCTCCGAGTTGGTCCGAGAATTACACCCGAGGGAGTAGGGGTAAGACTTTCTTCATCCACTGCGATTGGTGTAAGTTTGCACTTTACGCAAGTTTCTGCCGCTGTTGGCTTTGTGCCGCAGCGGCCACTTTTCTGTAGCGATCAATTGCACATACGCGAAGCAAGGTAGAGGTTCCATGTCAAACGACGCAACCGCGACGTCCAATTCGCAAAAGCGAGCCGCCGCAGTAAAGAATTCCGGCGGCGTGATGTCCCACCGCCAGATCCTCCTCGTGATCTACGGCCTCATGGCGGGCATGTTTCTGGCATCGCTCGATCAGACGGTGGTGGGAACGTCCATCCGCACAATCGCCGACGACCTGCACGGCCTCAGCGAGCAGGCCTGGGTCACCACGGGCTACCTGATCGTCTCGACCATCGCCACCCCGATCTACGGCAAGCTCTCCGACATTTTCGGCCGCAAGCCGCTCTTCATCATCGCGATCACGGTCTTCGTCCTCGGCTCGGTCTTATCCGGATTCTTCGCGACGTCAATGTATGAGCTCGCCGCGTTCCGCGCGATCCAGGGTCTCGGCGCGGGCGGTCTTATGTCTATTCCCCTCGCGGTAATGGGAGACATGCTCGCGCCGAGAGAGCGGGCCAAATATCAGGGCTATTTCCTCGCTGTATTCGGCGTTTCGAGTCTTGCCGGCCCGCTGATCGGCGGGCTCTTCGCCGGCGCAGACCAGATCCTTTTCATCACCGGATGGCGCTGGGTCTTTCTGATTAACATCCCGATTGGGATCCTCGCTCTGTTCATGGTGACGCGCTTCCTCCACCTTCCGAAGCGCAGCGCCAACCGCAGCGTCAGGATCGACTGGTGGGGCGCCGTGACGGTGATAATTGCGGTTGCGCCGCTGCTGCTTGTCGCCGAGCAGGGACAGACCTGGGGCTGGGGCTCCGGAGGCGCCTGGGCCTGCTACGTCATTGGCGTACTCGGGATCGCGGCGTTCATCCTCTCGGAGAGGCTCATGGGCGACTCCGCGCTGATCCCTCTCAAACTGTTCAAGAGCCCGACCTTTTCCATGGCCACGATTCTCGGCGTGCTTGTCGGTTTTGGGATGTTCGGTGCCCTGTCCTCGATTCCGCTTTTCCTGCAACTCGTCTTCGGGTTCAATCCGACGCAGAGTGGATTCGCCTTACTCCCCATGATTCTCGGCCTGATGATCTCGTCGATTGCCAGCGGCCAGCTCATCTCCCGAACGGGCAAGTACAAGATCTTCCCCATCCTCGGTACCGGATTCATGGCGGCGGGGTTCTACCTGTTCACCTTCATTTCCGCTTCCACTCCTTACATCCTGCTCGCGGGCGGCATGCTTCTGGTTGGCCTCGGACTCGGCCAGCTGATGCAAACCCTCACGATCGCCAGCCAGAACGCTGTGGGCGCTCGCGACATCGGGGTCGCGACATCCTCGTCAACGTTCTTCCGTCAGATCGGTGGCACCCTGGGCGTCGCGGTGATCTTCTCACTGCTGTTCTCCCGGTTGCCTGACACGCTCAAGGCCGCGTTTGCGGATCCAAAGCTCAAGGCCGCACTTGCCAAGGCGACTGACCCGACGACGGCGCACGGACGAGCGATTCTTTCCGACCCGCACAACGCGCACATCCTCACAATTCTCAAGAATCCGGCGCTGTTGGGAGATGCGTTGAATGGCGACACGGCATTCCTCAAGACCTCCAGCCCTGCGCTGACGGCGCCGTTCCTCCATGGATTCGCCGATGCAACGGCATCGGTGTTCTGGTTGAGTCTCGCGGTAATTGGAGTGGCCTTCGTGTTGAGCTTCTTCCTCAAGGCGACCCCTCTGCGCGCGAAATCGGCCATCCAGGAAGTCGCCGATCAGGACGAGGCGATCCAGGCGACGAGGGCGGCAAACACCCTGAGTTCCGGGCTGGCCCCCGACCTCGACACGGGTCGGATTCGCGTTGTCGCCGACGAGCAGGAGTCGGAATCGGTCGGCACAAAGTAGTTTGGCGGTCGTCATCGAGCGGCCGGGAGGGGCGTGGCCACGGGGCTGCGCCCCTCTTTTTTCTCCGATTTGCCATCAAATCAGTCGAATTTGGGAGCGCTCCCAAAAATGTCTTGACAGAACCGATAGTCGATACTTAGTGTTAGCTCGATCTTGTGAGAGCGCTCTCACGAACACACGGGCGCTCTTGGGGATCTCCCCTATCCACGCACACAAAGGAGTGACCGTGAAGTTCTCACGACGCACCAAGCTGTCAGCCGCAGTAGTCGGCGCAGTCTCACTTGCACTAGTTGCGACCGGCTGCACCAGCGGCGGTGGCGGCAACAGCTCTAACGGCGTTTCCGGTTCGACCATCACCTACTGGGCAAGCAACCAGTCGGGCACCACCACCGCGGCGGACGTCAAGATCCTGACCCCGATCCTCGCGCACTTCACGAAGGAAACCGGCATCAAGGTCAACCTTGAGGTCATCGGCTGGGGCGACCTGCAGAACAACATCAACAACGCGGTCTCCTCTGGCTCGGGCCCCGACGTCCTGAACATCGGTAACACCTGGGCACCGTACCTCGCGGCGACCGGCGCCTTCGTGCCGTTCACCGGCAAGGCGGCAAGCGCGATCGGCGGGACGAGCAAGTTCGTCGCGAGCGCCCTCGCAACCGGTGGCCTCGCTGGCCAGGCGCCCACCTCGGTCCCCTACATCGGACTGTCGTACGGCCTGTTCTACAACAAGGCGCTGTTCTCCAAGGCCGGAATCAGCAGCCCTCCCACCACCTGGGAAGATCTGGTTACGGACGCCCAGAAACTCACCACGGGTGGCGTTGAAGGAATGGGCCTCGAGGCCGGCAGCTACACCGAGAACGTGCACTTCGCGTTCATCACCGGAGAGCAGAACGGCGGATCGTGGTACGACTCGTCAGGCAACCCGACCTTCACCACCGACGCCAATGTCAACGGTGTTCTTCGCTACCTCAACCTGATGCAGGATGACGGTGTTGTCAGCAAGGCTGACGCCGAGTACTCCAACGGCACCGAGGCACTTGCGGACTTCGCCAAGGGCAAGGTCGCAATGGTCGTCGACCAGAACAACGGAAACACGGCACTCACGGCAGACGGAATGGACCCGAGCGCTTACGGCGTCTCGAACATCCCGACTCCTCAGGGTGGCAAGCAGATCAACAGTGGAATCCAGGGCATCAACCTCTCGATCTTCAAGAACTCGAAGAACCAGGCTGCTGACCTTCAGTTCATCAAGTTCATGACCGGCTCTTACGCGCAGGCTGCCATTGGCCGCCCGTACGGCACGATCCCGGTTGTGAAGGGCGTCACTCCGAACTTCTCCTCGGACAAGACCTTCGAGTCAGTGTTCTCGAAGATCTACGACACCCAGTCCGCACCGTACCCGCTGGTCAAGTCCGAGGGCGCGTTCGAGCAGAACGTCGGAGCAGCCGTCAGCGGCCTGTTCGCGACGATCGCAACCGGTGGCAAGGTCACCGCTGCGGACGTCAAGGCTGCCCTGCAGACCGCGCAGGACAAGACCACAGCAACGCAGTAACACCTCTCCCCGGATTCGGTCGGGGGCGGCATCCGTCCGCAGGATGCGCCCCGGCCGACCCGGGCCGTGCGTACAGTTCGTGTGAGCCGCGGGAGACATCAACTCCCGCGGTTCGCATGAGCACCGCACTCCCACCATAAGAAAGGCATTGCCTAAGTTCATGGCGATCACAACGGCACCCCCAACAACTTCCTCCAGAACTCCACAAAGAAGTGGAAGTCACGGACACCCCCGGCACCAGGCCAAGCGCTGGTTGCCATACGCTCTCATCGCCCCCGCGGTAGTCTTCGAGCTCCTCATACATTTCACGCCCATGATCACGGGCATTTGGATCAGCTTCCTGAAGCTCACCTACTCCACCATCGCGGACTGGTCGACAGCCCCGTTTGCGGGGATCGGCAACTACCAGATCGCCGTCTCGGCAACCAATTCCCAGGGGGCCGCGCTGCTCAACTCTTTCGGGATAACCTGCGGCTTCACGGTCATCGTGGTCGCGCTGTCCTGGGGATTCGGGATGTCCGCGGCCGTGGCGCTACAGCGCACCTTCCGCGGCCGGGCCATATTCCGCACGATCTTTCTCGTCCCCTACGCCATTCCGATGTACGCCGGAATCATCGCCTGGAAGTTCATGTTCCAGCAGCAGACCGGCGTGATCAATCAAATCCTCGTCAGCCTTCACCTCGTCAGCGCCACCAACCAGCCGTTTTTCCTCATCGGGCCGAACTCGTTCGGTGCGGTGGTCGTGGTGGCGATTTGGCGCACCTGGCCATTCGCGTTCCTCATGCTCATGGCTGGGCTGCAGACCATCAACGAGGATCTCTACGAGGCATCGGCTCTCGACGGTGCCAAACCGTTTCGGCAGTGGCGAGCGATCACGCTTCCCGAGCTTGGTCCGGTCAACCGGGTGCTCGTGCTCGTTCTCTTTCTCTGGACGTTCAACGACTTCAATGATCCGGCCATCCTGTTCGGCGAGGGCCAACCTCCCGCGGGAGATCTGATCTCGTTCCACATCTACAACAACTCGTTCAGTACCGGAAACTTCGGTTTCGGGGCCTCGATGTCAACGCTGCTGCTGATCTTCCTGATGATCGTGTCCGCGGCATACCTACTCTTCGTCAACCGGAGGTCAGCTCGTGCGTGACACAGTCGGATTCAAAACCTTCCGGGTGATCGTGATCGTGATCCTGTCGATCTTCGTGATCTTCCCGATCTATGTGATGATCACGTCGTCCTTCAAGCCTCTCGTCGACGTGCAGAGCGGCTTCACCTGGTGGCCGAGCACGTTCACAATCCAGCCGTACATCGACATCTGGTCGACCGTGCCGCTCGCCACCTACTTCGCCAACAGCTTCATCGTGTCGACCATCGCGAGCCTCTGCAGCGTCATCATCGCGATCTTTGCTGCCTACGCAGTATCACGCTGGCGATTCCGTGGACGCACGGTGTTCACGACCGCGGTGCTGTCCACCCAGATGTTCCCCGGCATTTTGTTCCTGCTGCCGCTGTACATCATCTTCGTCAACATCCACACGGCGACGGGCATTCCACTGGTTGGCACGCTTGCCGGGCTCATCATCACCTATCTGACCTTCACCCTGCCGTTTGCGATCTGGATGCTCACCGGCTACTTCGATAACATTCCGCGCGACCTCGATGAGGCGGCAAAGGTGGATGGCGCGTCCGCGCTGACAACGCTCTTCCGAGTGATCCTCCCGGTCGCGCGCCCCGGTGTCATCGCCGTCATCGTCTACTCCTTTATTACTGCGTGGGGTGAGCTGCTTTTCGCCGAGGCGATCGTTGGCCAGTTCCAGAACCTTCGCACGCTCGCCGTCGGCCTGACCGAGTACTCGTCGGAGACCGCCGTGTTCTGGAACCAGATCATGGCCGCATCCCTCGTCGTCAGCATCCCGGTCGTCGTCGGCTTCCTGCTACTCCAGCGCAACTTTGTTGCCGGCCTGAGCGCCGGCGCGGTCAAGTAATCCCTCCTTTTAGAACCGAACGGACTGATATCTCGTGAGCACGCCCGACCACATCACCTGGCCAGACGGCTTCCTCTGGGGAGCCGCGACCGCGGCCGCCCAAATTGAGGGCGCGGCGCACGAGGACGGGAAGACCGACTCCATCTGGGATCACTTCGCTCGGGTGCCCGACGCCGTGCAGAACGGCGACACTCCCGAGCGGGCGGACGATCATTACCACCGGATGCCGGCAGACGTCGCTCTCATGAAGCAACTTGGTCTGCAGTCCTACCGATTCTCGACCAGTTGGGCGAGGATCAAGCCGGACGACGGCGCGGTCAACCCCAAGGCGCTGGATTTTTACAGCCGCCTCGTCGACGAGTTGCTCGGCGCCGGCATCCTGCCATGGCTCACCCTGTACCACTGGGACCTGCCTCAGACCATCGAAGACAAGGGCGGCTGGCCCAATCGCGATACCGCATATCGCTACCTCGACTACGCCAACGTGGTCTACGACGCACTGGGTGACCGTGTCTCGCACTGGACAACATTCAATGAACCGCTGTGCTCGTCGCTCATCGGCTATGCGGCGGGGGATCACGCGCCCGGTCGCCAGGAGCCAGCGGCGGCGCTCGCGGCACTGCACCACCAGCACCTCGGCCACGGGCTCGCCGTGCGATCACTGCGCGAGCAGAGCGAGGCGCTCGATCGGCCGATCAAGCTGGGCATCACGCTCAACCTGACCAACGCGGTCCCGGCAGATCCGAACGATCCGATTGACATCGAAGCTGCGCGTCGAGTCGACGCGCTATGGAACCGCGCGTTCCTGAACCCGATTCTGGAATCCTCGTACCCGTCCGACCTGTTGCAGGATGTCGCGCAGTACGGTCTCGCGGAAGTCATCCAGGATGGCGACCTCGAAATCATCGGTGCGCCGATCGACTTTCTCGGCGTCAACCACTACCACGACGATGGGGTCAGCGGTCATCCGAGCACCGCGCCGGATGAGCGCGAATTCAAGCCGACGAGCAGGCCGACGAGCTCATCGATGGTCGGCAGCGAGTACGTCACGTTTCCCCTCCGCGGGTTCCCGCGCACGGCAATGGGCTGGGAAGTCCACCCAGAGGGACTCCACACGCTGCTCGTTCGCCTCGGTCATGAGTATCCGACGCTGCCACCGTTGTACGTCACGGAAAACGGCGCCGCCTACGAGGATGTCGTCTCCGGGGATGGGGCCGTTCACGACAGCGAGCGCGAGTCCTACGTCGTCCAGCACATCGGTGCGGTGGGCGACGCCATCGCCGACGGCGCGGACGTCCGCGGCTACTTTGTGTGGTCCCTTCTCGACAATTTCGAGTGGGCCTGGGGCTATGGCAAGCGCTTCGGCGTTGTGCGCGTCGACTATGACACGCAGGAGCGGATCATCAAGGACAGCGGCCTGCACTACGCGCGGATCATCGCGCGTGCCAAGGCCCAGGCGGGAGATGTCGCGCAGGATGCCCGCGCCGCGTCGCCAACAGCAGTGGCCCAGTAGCATGGAGCCCTGATGAGCGGCGTGTCGAATGTCATCTGACCTCGTACCCGAAGCGCCGGTGCCCACTCTCGAGATGGTCGCCGCCCGCGCGGGGGTGTCACGGTCGACCGTTTCGCGCGTCGTCAACGGTTCGACGAGCGTGACAGCCGATGTGATGTCGGCGGTGCAGGCCGCCATCGAGGAGCTCAACTACGTGCCCAATCGTGCGGCGCGGTCGCTTGCGTCTCGACGCACCCAGGTCATCGCACTGGTCATCCCGGAGTCGACCGCAATGGTCTTCGGCGACCCGTTCTTCGCATCGATTGTTCAGGGCGTAGCCATGTACCTGGCCAACACCGAATACACGCTGAACATGATGATCGCCGTCGAGTCGCGACCGGACAAGACCAGGCGCTATCTCATGGGCGGCAATGTCGACGGCGCTCTCATCGTCTCGCACCACAGCGGAGACCACTCGTATGCGCACCTTGAGCGCACACTTCCGGTCGTCTATGCCGGGCGACCGCTGCAGGCGGATGGCCACGGCGGCAGCTACTTTGTCGGCGTCGATGACATCGCCGGCGAGCGCGGCGCCATCGATCATCTGATCGAGCGCGGCCGCAAGGCGATCGGCGTTATCGCCGGACCACAGGACATGCCGCCGGGCCTTGACCGACTCGAGGGCTGGCGCCAGGCGGTCCGGCGCTACGGCATGGAGAACACCGACCTCGTCGAGTATGGCGACTTCACGCCGGAGTCCGGAGCGGAGGCGATGCGGCGGCTCCTCGCCCGCGGTGTTCCGATCGACGCCATCGTCGCCGCCAACGACCAGATGGCCGTCGGCGCCTATACGGCAATTCGCGAGCGTGGACTCTCCGTGCCGGGTGACATCGCCGTCGTCGGGTTCGACGACAACTACTTCGGTCTGACCGCGACACCCCCGTTGACCACCGTGCACCAGCCCTCCGTCGAACTCGGGGCGACCATGGCGGAGGTCCTGGTCAAGCTCATCCAACACGAACCCGTCGAGCAGGTCACGATCCTGCCCACCAGCCTGATCGTGCGCCAGTCCTCCTAACTGATCATGGCGACACAGGCTCCCACTCCGACTCTCGAGATGGTGGCTGCCCTCGCGGGAGTATCGCGCTCGACGGTCTCGCGCGTGGTCAATTCGTCGCCATCGGTTGCGCCCGGAGTGCTGGCTGCGGTCACCGCCGCGATCGAACAGCTCGGGTATGTGCCGAATCGGGCCGCACGATCGCTTGCCAGTCATCGCACGCGAACCATCGCCCTGGTGATTCCCGAAGACACCGCGAAGTTCTTCGCTGACCCGTACTACGCCGCCGTCGTACCCGGCGTCGCCCAGTACCTGAGCACAACCGACTACACCCTGACGTTACTCATTGCCTCGGAGCGCGACGAGGACAAGACTCGCCGGTACCTGCTGAGCGGAAACGTTGATGGCGCACTCATCCTGTCGCACCACACCAAGGACCGCCTGTACGTGCAGCTAGCGCACTCGCTCCCCGTTGTCTTCGGCGGACGCCCGACAGGGTTCGATGCCCCGGACATCCACGTCGTCGATATCGACAACGTCGCCGCCGCATCCATGGCGACGCGAGTGCTTCTCGACCACGGGCGCCGTCGACTTGGCACGATCGCCGGACCGCAGAACATCGCATCCGCAATCGACAGGCTGACCGGCTGGCGGGAAACGCTTGCGAGCGCCTCGCTCCCCGACGACCTGATCGAAGTCGCGGATTGGTCAACGAGCGCGGGTGCGGATGCGATGCGCAGGTTGCTTGCGCGCGATGATTCGATCGACGGGCTGTTTGCGGCATCGGCACAGATCGCGTTCGGCGCCCTTGGAGTGCTGCACGAGCGCGGCATCGACGTGCCCGGACGGATCGCCGTCGCCACCATCGACAACGACCAGTACGCCCAGTCGAGCACCCCGGCGCTGACGACCATCGAGCAGCCGACCGCGATGCACGGCAGCACGATCGCTGCAACCCTGCTTCGGCTCATCGATGGCGAACAGATCGATCACCTCACACTGATGCCGACCACCCTGATCGAAAGAGGCTCTGCCTAATGTGGCGCCGCCGCCTCTGCGGCGCCGGAGCTAGGGTGGAATGGTGTCCGACGTCATCCAGAATCAGGAGCTCGATCGCTTCGAACTCATTCTCGACGGAGAGCTCGCGGGGTACACCGCATACCAGCTGACGGACCGCACAATCACGTTCACTCACACGGAGATCCTGTCGCAGCAACGGGAGCACGGGCTCGGTGGTCGCCTCGTTCGGGATGCGCTCGATCAGGTGCGTGACCACACGGACTACCGGGTGGTCGCGGTTTGTCCGTTTGTCTCGAAGTGGATCTCAGAGCATCCCGACTACCAGGACCTCCTAACGAGATAGTTGCGGGACCGGCTCCCCGCGCGCACAGCGCCGCAGCGGCGGCGGCGCCAGAACATTAAGGCACGCGATAAAGCCACTCGGTGGTACCGAACTTCTCGGTGACCAGCTTTTCGGCCTTCGCGCGCTCCTCGTCGGTGACTTCGCTGGGCGTCGAGCCGTATAGCTTCGTGAATGTCGCGATCAACGTGTCAATGATCTCGGCGCGCGGCAGGCCCGTCTGGCTCCGAAGCGGGTCGACTCGCTTGTTGGCGCTTCTTGTGCCCTTGTCGCTCATCTTTTCGCGACCGATTCGGAGCACCTCGACCATCCGGTCGCCGTCCATGTCGTAACTCATCGTGACATGGTGCAGCACCGCCCCCGCGCCGAGGCGCTTCTGCGCGGCACCCCCGATCTTGCCCTTCGAGCTCGTGATGTCATTGAGCGGCTGATAGAAGGCGTCGATGCCGAGAGACTTCAAGGCGATGATGACCCACTCGTCGAGGAACGCGTACGAGTCGGCGAAGCTCATCCCTTCGACGAGCTCGGACGGCGCGTAGATCGAGTACGTGATGACCGAGCCAGCCTCCATGAACATCGCGCCGCCGCCGCTGATGCGTCTGACCACCTCGAAGCCGTACTTCTCGGCCTTCTCCATGTCGACCTCGTTGCGGACGGACTGGAAACTGCCGATCACGACGGCGGGTCGATCCCACTCCCAGATGCGCAGCGTTGGTCCGCGGCGACCGGCCCCGACTTCCTCGGCGAGAACCTGGTCGAGCGCCATCTGCAGCTGCGGCCGCTCCGCCCTGTCGTGGATGACCTCCCACTGGTAATCCGTGAAGCTGGTGGCGTGCGCGAGGGCGCGACGGACGGTCGTCGCAACGCTCTCGGGCGAAAACCCCAGAAGCACTGCGTCCCCGGGTAATGCCGCCTGAATCGCTGCGGCGAACTGCCGGGCATCGAGCTCGGCAGGAAGACCGTTGACGGCGTGATTGATGTCCTCGAGCGCGGTGTCGGGTTCGAGAAAGAAGTCACCGGCAAGTCGGAAATTCCGGATGACACCGTCGATCACATCGAGATCGACGACGACGAGCTTGCCGCCAGGAACCTTGAATTCGCCGTGCATGGCTCCAGCGTAATGTCGTGCCCGAATATTGGCCGGTCAGGACTTCTTCAACCTGGAATCGAGCCAAGCTACGAGGTCAGCCATTGCCTCGTCCTTGTTGAGCTCGTTGTAGATCTCGTGGCGGGCATCCGCATAGATGATGACCTCGACGTCGGTCAGTTTCGACCGTGAGAGGTACTTTTCGGCCAGGGTGTGCACGCTCTTCTCGCCCCCGAGCGGGTCCTCGCTGCCGATCGCGATCAGGAGCGGGATGTCCCTCTCGATGTGTTTGGTTGGAACGCCGAACAGGCGCAGCCCATCCGCGAGCCCGAACAGCTTGAGGACATCCGCGTAGAAGGTCAACGGGTCGTCCAGAAAGGCCTGTGACACCGCGGGATCGCGGCTCAGCCATTCGTACCCCGTGGTGCCGAGATGCTTGTGCCTGGCGTTGAGCTGACCAGCGTTCATGCTGCCCGGGCGGCGATACGCTGTCCCGGTGAGGATCGCCGCGTCATAGTCGCCGGCGTGCTGGTTCAGGATGATCTGCACCATGAGCGAGCCCCAACTGTGACCGAGGATCGCGAGCGGCAGACCCTCGCTCTCCGAGCGAGCAATCCTGGTCAGCGCACGCACCTCGTCTATGGTCGCCCGGAGGCCTCCAGGGCCGAGCCGCCCCATTCGTTTCATGTCGCCGAGGTGCTGTTCTACTCCCGTGCGACCGTGTCCGCGATGGTCATCCGCGTAGACCGAATAACCGGCAGTGGCGAGGGTCTGCGCGAGGCCTTCGTAGCGAGTCGCGTACTCACCGAGACCGTGGGCAAGCTGGAGGACTCCCTTGGGCTTGCGCGCCGGCCACGTGTAGTAATGGATGGTGATGCCCTGCGCATCAACGAAGGTGCGTTCGTTTCTCGTCACTGTCGCTGTGGCCACGGAAAACCTCCTTGGCGGCAATCGTATTGCGATCGGTTGGGGAGGACATAGCCTGCGCGACGGCAGCGACTAATTTCGACGTGGTGAGGTGCTCTCCCGTGGTTTACTGGCGGCCTGACCCAGCCCACTTCAGTTGCCGAGCGGCCTCATCCTCTGCGCGAGATTTGATGATGAACCGCTTTCATGCGATTGCTTGACGGCAGACGTGTCTAAATCAGTTCGCACGGGTGTGCAACCACTGCACGCCGATCACTGGAAGAGTTACGACCTGCGTCGGTGCCCTGCCTTGCTCTGCCCCCGCGTTGGGGCGTGAGAGTTGTCCACAGTTTGCGTTTTTTGGCTCTGAACATATGTTCGAAGGTCGATAATTGAGTTATGAATTCGACCGACACTGGGCTGCTTGAGCGCTTCCGCGCTGCGGCTGCCGTGTTGGCCG
>DATAZY010000074.1:0-8831 GCA_036271795.1 Galbitalea sp. | reverse complement strand
CAACTGGGGCACGATCGTGAACACGTCGCCGACAACACCGAAGTCGGCGATATCGAAGATCGGCGCGCTGGCGTCCTTGTTGATCGCGATGATCATTTTGGCGCTCTGCATTCCGGCGCGGTGCTGAATCGCCCCCGAGATTCCGAGCGCGACGTAGAGATTCGGCGACACTGTGACCCCGGTCTGCCCGACCTGCATGTTGTGCTCGCAGTAGCCGGCATCCACCGCGGCGCGCGAAGCACCAACGGCGGCCCCGAAGACATCGGCCAGCCGCTCGACGAGGGCGAAATTCTCTTTTGAACCGAGCCCGCGACCGCCGGACACAACAATGTCGGCCGACTGCAGATCGGGGCGTTCTGATGCCTCGACCTGCTCGTGCCTCGCGGTAATACTCGTGGTCGGCGCTGAATCGGCGGAGACGTCAAGCTCGGAAACGGTTCCGGCGGCGGCGGGCGCGGCACCCTCGACCGAATGCGGACGCAGCGAGATGATCGGGATGCCCCGGCCCGCGACCGCCGTGACAGTGAACGAACCACCGAACGCCTGCTGGGTGACGACGGGCCCTGCGGCGAGTCCGACAACGTCGCTCTGGTAGGCGCCGCCGATCCGGATTGCGAGACGGGCCCCCACCTCGCGTGCTTCGATGGAACTGCCGAGGATGACCGCGTAAACGTCGCCCGCCTGCGCGACGGCCGCCGCGAGCGCCGCGACCTGGGGGTCACGAGAAGCGACTCCGCGTTCGCGACGGAGGCGACGAAGACGGTCCTGGCACCGAGCCTTCCCAGCTCCGGGCCGACGGTCTTGTCGCCGACAACGACTGCGGCCGGATCGCCCAGCTGAGCCGCTGCGGCGAGGAGTTCTGCGGTTGAGGCCGCCGGCTTTCCGCCAACGAGTTCGACCAATACAAGTACGTGAGACACGACGGGTTCTCCTAGATCAGTTTCGCCGCGGCGAGGTAGTCGGCGATTTGGGTTCCCGCGGTGCCGTCATCGGTAATGATGCTTCCGCCCTCGCGAGGTGGGCGGGGAGTGACGGTTTCGACGACCGACCACGAGTGAGCGCCTCCTGCGTCGTCGCTCGAGATACCGAGTTCTGACAGCGTGACGGTCTCCACCGGCTTCTTCTTCGCCGCCATGATTCCCTTGAAGTTCGGGTAGCGCGCTTCTGCGATCTGCTCGGTCACCGAAACCAGTGCGGGGAGAGCTGCGCTGACGTCGATGTGGCCGTCCTCGGTCATCCGCTCACCGCTGACCTGGGAGCCGGTGACGCCAAGGGTGCGAAGGAACGTGAGCTGGGCGACGCCGAGCAGTTCAGCTAGCATCGCGGGGACCGCGGCGGTGCGGCCATCCGTCGACTCATTGCCGGTGACCACGAGATCGAAGCCGCGCGGCTTCAGCGCCGCCGCGAGCGCCGCCGAGGTTTGCACGGCATCCGATCCGGCCAGTCCGTCGTCGACAATGTGGATGGCGTTGTCGGCACCCATGGCAAGCCCCTTGCGCAGCACCTCGAGCGCGCTCTTCGGCCCCATCGTGACGACTGTCAACTCCGAGCCAGGATTCGCCTCCTTGACGAGGAGCGCGGCCTCGATGGCCTTCTCGTTGATCTCGTCGACCACGACATCCTTGCCGCGCACCACCCGTTTGGTGACCGGGTCGATGCTGCGATCCCCCCAGGTGTCCGGAACTTCCTTTGCGAGCACCGCAATCTTCACGGGTATCCCATCCTCACCATCGAATTTTCACGAACTCATCCAGTCTAGAATCCGGCGCCGCACGGGGCAGACTGAGGTGGTGCAGATTTCCGCTCTCCCCGAACCGGTTCCGGTGCCGCTCCCGGACGGCGTTCGCCTCATCAGGGCGAACAACCCCGGACCGCTGTCGCTCGCTGGCACGAACACCTGGATCCTGACCGGCCGTCATGACTCCGCGACCATCGTGATCGATCCCGGACCGCCGCTAGCGGAACACGTGGCGGCCATCGGGGCTGTGGGCACGCCAGCCGCGATTGTCCTCACGCACCAGCATCCCGACCACGCGGAGGTCGCCCCTCAACTTGCCGCAGAGTTTGGCGTGCCCATCTATGCCGCGCTGCCCGAACTCGCGCGCGGCACAACGCCGCTTGGTGAGGGGGATGTCATCGCGCACGCGGGCTGGGAGCTCGCGGTTCTCGCGACCCCCGGCCACACCAGCGACTCCGTTTGCCTGCGGATCCCGGACGCCCTGTTCACCGGCGACACCCTGCTCGGGGGCAGCACCACGATCATCGCGCCACCCAGTGGCTCGCTCGCCGAGTACTTCGAGACGATGAGGCGGCTCTCCGCTCTCGCCGACGTCCCGGGACTGCCGGGGCACGGGCCAGCGTTCTCGAGCGTGGGTGCGTGGGCGGCGCACAATGCCGAGTACCGCGAGAGCCGACTCGCCCAGCTCGTGGATGTCTACACTCGCGAGTCGAGTCGCGCGGACGCCCAGTCCCTGCTCAGCCGCGTCGCCGCATCCACCTACGGCGAAAACGGCGCGCCTGTCGCGGCCTACATCGAGGAGATGACGCGCGCGCAGCTCGCGTTCCTGGCGGCGCGCGGTGAAATCACCGACTGGCCCGCGGGCTAGCTATTCGCTCGCCGCCAGCTGACCGCAGGCTCCGTCGATCTCCTTGCCGCGCGTGTCGCGCAGCGTCGCCGGGATGCCCGCCGCCTCGATGCGCGCCACGAACTCCGCGGTCGTGGCCGGGTCGGATGCCGTCCAGATCGAACCGGGTGTCGGATTCAGCGGGATGGGGTTGACGTGCACCCAGCCGCGACCGCGCGCGTTGAGCTTTTCCGCGAGCAGGTCGGCGCGCCAGCCGTGGTCGTTCATGTCCTTGATAAGCGCGTACTCGATCGAGACGCGGCGACCGGTCACCTCGAAGTAGTGGCGGGCCGCATCCAGCGCCTCGTCGACCTTCCACTTGGAGTTGACCGGGATCAGCTCGTCGCGCAGCTCGTCGTCCGGTGCGTGCAGCGACAGGGCAAACCGAACCGGGAGCTTCTCGTCCGCGAACTTCAGGATCGCCGGCACAAGACCGACCGACGACACGGTGATGCGGCGCGCGGACATCCCGAGACCCTCGGGTGCCGGCGCGATCATCCGCTTCACCGCGGTCAGCACCCGCGCGTAGTTGGCGAGTGGCTCGCCCATCCCCATGAAGACGATGTTGGTGACGCGTTCGGCATCATTCCCCTCGCGGCGAGCACCACCCAGCTTGCCCGCAGCGATCGCCCGGTTCGCCTGGACGATCTGGTCGAGAATCTCCGCCGCGGAGAGGTTACGAGTCAGCCCCGCCTGTCCGGTCGCGCAGAACGGACAGTTCATCCCGCAGCCAGCCTGGGACGACACGCACAGCGTGATCCTGCCGGGGTACCGCATGAGAACGGACTCCACGAGGGCCCCGTCGAACAGCTTCCACAAGAACTTCAGCGTGTCGCCGCCGTCGGTGCCGAGCTGGCGAAGTTCGGTGAGGAGGGTCGGCATCATCGCGGAAACGAGTTCGCCGCGACGCTCCGCGGGCAGGTCCGACATCATCGCCGGATCATCGGTGTAGTGCGTGAAATAGTGGGTCGAAAGCTGAGTCGCGCGGAAGGCGGGGAGACCGAACTCAGTCGCGCGCGCCTTCCGTCCGGCCAGGTCGAGGTCGGCGAGGTGCTTCTCCGGCTGCTTGCGGCGAGGCGAGGCGAACTGTAGTAGCGGCCGACCGCTGGCATCCAATTGCTGCGACCATCCCTCGGTCGCCGGGCGCACCTGGGTGATCGGGATGTTGTCGCTCATAGTGCTTCATCTTCCCACCCGGCGGCTGCGCGCCGCCTGCGCGGGGCGCTACATGGCTTTGACGGCAGAGAGAACCTTGCTCAGCGAATCCTTGGCGTCACCGAACAGTAGCGTCGTTTGCGGTTCATACAGCAGCTCGTTCTCAATGCCCGCGAAGCCGGGCCTCATCGAGCGCTTCAGGAAGACGACCTGCTTCGCATCCGACACCGCGAGAATCGGCATGCCGTAGATCGGCGAACCCGGACTTGTCTTGGCGGCGGGGTTTACGACGTCGTTGGCTCCGACCACGAGGGCCACGTCGGCGGATTTGAACTCCGGGTTGACGTCGTCCATCTCCTTCAGCTTCTCGTAGCTGACGTTGGCCTCAGCGAGCAGCACGTTCATGTGCCCCGGCATCCGGCCGGCGACCGGATGGATGGCGAAGAGGACCTCGATCCCCTTGGCCTCGAGAGTCTCCGCGAGCTCCGCCAGCGTGTGCTGCGCCTGGGCGACCGCGAGACCATAGCCGGGGACGATGATCACCTTCTGGGCGTAGTTCAACAGGATCGCGACATCCTCGGCTGTCCCCGACTTGACCGGACGATCGGAGACGGCAGTCGAGCCGGCCGTCGATCCGCCCTTGCGGAACGCGCCGAAGATGATCCCGCTGACGCTGCGGCCCATGGCGGTCGCCATAGCCCGGGTCAGGATGGTTCCGCTCGCACCCACGAGAGTTCCCGCAACCAGGAGCAGGACGTTTCCGAGAACGAGACCGGATGCCGCGACGGCGAGCCCGGTAAAGGCGTTGAGCAGCGAGATGACGATCGGAACATCCGCGCCGCCGACGGGCAGGACCAGAAGGACACCGACCACAAGCCCGAGCGCCAGCAGGATGATCGCCGCGAGGAATACGCGCTCGATCGTGACGTAGGCGCCGGCGGCGATCGCGCCGAGCACAACGATCCCCATGATCCAGCGCTGACCGGGAAAGGTGAGCGGCCTGGTCGGCAAAAGTTCCTGAAGTTTCAAGAACGTGATGGCAGACCCCGCGAACGACGTGCCACCGACGAGCAGGGTGAACGCGACTGCGAGCGCCGTGTACGGCGAATGCACCTTCGAGAGTTCGAGCAGCGAGACCAACGCCGCGGCGCCACCACCGACGCCGTTGAACAGCGCAACGAGTTGCGGCATCTGGGTCATCTTCACGCGACGCGCGACGGGCGCCGCAATCAGTGCGCCGACGATCAGTACTCCGATGATCCACGGCAGGTTGTCGAGTTTCGTCGACAGGAACACCGTGACCACGGCGACGAGTGCGCCGGCGGCGCCCGTGAGGTTGCCGCGGCGGGCGCCCTTCGGCGAACTGAGTCCGCGCAGTGCCAGGATGAAGCACACCGCAGCGACGAGGTAGAGAACGGCAGCCCATTCCGCGGGAATCAGGTTCATTCCTCGTTCTCCGGCTTCTTCTGGGCCGGTGCCTTGCGGCCTCCGAACATCTCGAGCATCCGGTCGGTAACGACGAATCCACCGACCAGGTTCACGGTCGCGAGAAGCACGGCGAATAGTCCGGCCGCGAGGATGAGCGGCGTGTGGGCCTCGCCCGCCACGATGATCGCGCCAACCAGAATGATGCCGTGGATGGCGTTGGCGCCCGACATGAGCGGCGTGTGCAGCGTGCTCGAGACCTTCGATACGACCTCGAAGCCGACAAACACGGCCAGCACGAACAGGGTGAGAAGTGTGATCGGGTCCATCATTTGCTCGCCTTCGTTGAACTGGATTGGGCCTTAGGGGCAGTTTCGGCCTCGATCGCCGCGAGCGTTGGGGCGTGGTTGATCGTGCCATCCCGCGTCAGGCAGGCGCCACCGACCACCTCGTCCTCGAAGTCGGGGATGACCCGGCCATCCACGGTCATCAGCGCGATCAGGTTGGAAACATTGCGTGCATACAGGCGGGACGCGTCGTACGCCATGGTCGAGGGGGCATCCTTCATTCCGACCAGCGTGATCGAGCCGCCACCGGAAAGCTTGATCTCGATATCCTCGCCCGGCTTGCTGCCTTCTACGTTGCCTCCCGATTCCGCAGCCAGGTCAACGACGACGGATCCGGGGCGCATCCCAACCAGCATGTTCCTGGTGACGAGTCGGGGAGCCGGTCGCCCAGGGATGGCCGCCGTCGTGATCACGACGTCGGCCTGCGCGAGGTAGGGCGTGAGCAACTCCTGCTGCCGTCTGGCCCGATCGGCGGCGAGTTCGGCTGCGTAGCCGCCCGCGGCGTCCGCCGCCCCGAGGTCGAGCGAGATGAACGTGCCGCCCATCGACCGGACCTCGTCGGCGGAGGCCTCGCGCACGTCATTGGCGGAGACCTTGGCACCGAGCCGTTTTGCCGTCGCGATCGCCTGGAGCCCGGCGACCCCGGCACCGAGAACGACAACACTCGCCGGTGGCACTGTCCCCGCGGCGGTCATATAGAGGGGGAAGAATCGCGGCAGCCGGATCGCGGCCTCGAGAACACATCGATAGCCGGAGACGAGCGCCTGCGAGGTCAGCGCATCCATCGACTGGGCGCGCGAAATACGCGGCACCAGTTCGAGCGCGAAGCTCGTAACTCCGCGTTTTCTGAGCTCGTCCACGACAGCGAGGTTGGATGCCGGCGACGCCAGCCCCACTGTGATCGCGGTCTTCGGCAGCTTCTTCACATCGACCGTCCGTAAGGGTCGGACGTGAAGCAGGACCTCGGTCTTCGCGAGGTCGATGCTGGGCACAACCTTTGCCCCGGCTTCCGTATATTCCGCGTCGAAGTACCCCGCCGCGACTCCGGCGCCTCGCTCGATCGTGACAGCAAGCCCAACGCTGGTCAGATGTCGAACGGAGTCCGGCGTGGCCGCGACCCGACGCTCTCCCGGCTCTGGCTCGGTGCGAACCGTCACATTCATATGTCTCCCTTGCGCTGCGCCCGCCAGACGCGTGCGAAAGTAGCGGGCCGCACGGTTCAGTTTGCCGGACTTTGATCAATCTGCCCTCCAAGAACGCGCGTTCGCACTCCAGTAAGCTGACGCTCAGCGATGGGTCCGCTCCATGCCGGGCACCGCATAGACGCGGCAATGGATCGTCAAGGTCTGCACCGGCAGAAGGAGTGACGCGCATGCGCGGGTTCGCCGCTTGGTTGTTTGGGCTCGCGATCGAGGAACCGACCGAGTATCCGCGCCTGCTGAGCATGCGGCGAAAAATCTACACAACCATCGGCACCCTCGACGCCGAGATGTTCCGCTCCCCTGAGCCGGTCCGGTTCGACGACCTCGACCGCGCCGCGTTCAAGCCGATCCGCCCCGGGACAGCCTGGGGCAAGACCTTCGACTGCGCCTGGCTGCACATCACGGGCACTATCCCGCCCGGCCACGACGGTGCGCGCGTGATGCTGGGCATCCGCGGTGAAGGGCTCATCTATTCGCCTTCCGGTGAGGTCGTTGACTCGATCAGCACGGTCTGGCAGCAGGCCGACCTCCCGCACACCGGCGCAAAATATCGGCCGCTCGACTTCGTCGACACCGCAGACGGCAAGGTCGACTTCTATGCCGACGTCGCCTACAACGGCATCCTGCTCTACGACTACGGGACCGGCGTCTATCACGGCGCCCGGATCGCCGTGCGGGATGATGTGGTCTTCGGCCTCTACTACGACTACCTCACCCTCGTCGTTCTCGCGAGGACCACAACGGACGACGCGCTCGCATCCCAGCTGTGGCGCACTCTGCATCGCGCCTACCGTCGATTCCGGAGCGGCCGCGCACAGGAGGCGCGGGATCTCCTCGCGCCCTCGCTCGCGGCGGTCTCCGACAGTGAGTTCGTTTACAGCGCCATCGGTCACGCACACCTCGACATGGCCTGGCTGTGGCCGTTACGCGAGACCCGGCGCAAATCGGCTCGCACCTACACCCGCGCTCTCAACACGATCGAGCAGCGTGACGGGTACCTGTTCGGCTCCAGCCAGCCACAGCAGATGCAGTGGATGAAGGACGACCAGCCGGAGGTATTTGCTCGGTTGAAGGAGGCGGTTGCCGCCGGCCGAGTCGAACTCCAGGGGTCGTTCTGGGTCGAGCCAGACACCAATCTGCCGGGCGGTGAATCGCTCGTGCGCCAGGCCCTCATGGGCAGGCAGTTCCTGCAGGAGGAGTTCGGTCTCACCCCGGACCAGCTGCGACTGTGCTGGCTCCCGGATACCTTCGGCTACAACGGCAACCTGCCGCAGATCCTCAAGAAGAGCGGGATGGACTGGTTCCAGACCATCAAGCTGTCCTGGAACCGCATCAATACCTTTCCCCATCGCACCTTCAACTGGCAGGGGATCGACGGCTCGACCGTGCTCGTGCACATGCCACCCGAGGGCGACTACAACAGTCGTGCCGCCTCCGATGGGATCCTCGGTGGCATTCGCAAGTATCCGGAGAGCGCCTTGAATACGGCGCTGCTCGTCTACGGCTCGGGCGACGGCGGCGGCGGCCCGGGCGAGATCCACCTGGAGCTGCTCGAGCGCGAGCACAACCTGCACGGACTCCCTCGCGTCGAGTTCTCCACGGCGAGCGACTTCTTCCGCAATCTCGAGAAGCTCGATGTGCCTAGCACGCACGCCGGTGAGCTTTATCTCGAGGCGCACCAGGGCACCTACACGACGCAGGGCGCAAACAAGCGGAACAACCGGCTTCTCGAGCGCAAGCTCCACAACGCCGAGGCGCTTGCGGCGATCGCGGGCGTGGACTCCGGACCCGCGCTCAGGCAGCACTGGCGCGACGTGCTGCTGCACCAGTTCCACGACATCCTCCCGGGCTCTGCGATCGAGCGGGTCAATCGCGAGGCGCGCTCGACCTATGCCCGGATCGAGGCGGCGCTCGACGCCTATGTCGACGAACTGACTGACCGGTTGCCCGCGGCGAGCGCCGGGCTTGGCGCGATGAACCTCACCTCGTTCGCGCGCCGCGAAGATATCAAGATCGAGGACCGCTGGTATTGCGCGAAGGTCGCGCCTTACTCTGCCGCGAAACTGGAGCCGGTGTCG
>DATAZY010000073.1:0-19614 GCA_036271795.1 Galbitalea sp. | reverse complement strand
GAAAACGTCAGCGCTTCCGTCCTCGGGGGAAATGAATCCAAAACCCTTTTCGGCGTTGAACCATTTGACAGTACCTGTTGCCATGCTTGTGACTCCTTGTTAATGCAATTCGGTCGGTCCCGAATCCCGGAGCCTCACGATTACCACGCGCCAGAGCGCGATAATGCACCGCTAACACTAGTGCAGAAGCACATCATGGCAACACATCGCAGTCAAATCGTGTCTTTGCGACGAAATATGACTTTTGCTCTAGGCGGCGGCCAATTCCTCGCGGAGGCGCCCAATTCCCGCGCGAATGCGGGTCTTCACGGTTCCGACGGGTATCTGAAGAATCTCAGAAACCTCGCTGTGGCTGTATCCGCCGAGATGCGCGAGTGCGACAGCCTGGCGCTGCGCCTCCGGCAGAGTGCCCAGCGCGCGCTCGACGCGCTTGCTCTCGATGCGGAGTGAAATCGTCTCGCTGATGTCGTCGCTGGGCTCGAACAGGTCGCGAAGTCCGATGCGGGCCTCGCGCATCCTGCGCGCCTGCGCGGAGCGAACCCGGTCGACCGATCGGCTGTGGGTCTTGCGGAGGATCCAACCGGCCGCGCTGCCTTTTGTGCTGTCGAAGCTACGGGCGCACTGCCACACTTCGAGGAAGACCTCCTGGGCGACCTCTTCCGCGTGGCCGACATCCCGAAGGATGCGGATCGCCAGCCCGAGTACGCGCGGCTGCATGCGGTCATACAAGCGGCCAAACGCTTCCTGGTCGCCGTCGGCGACCGAGACGAGCAGACCCGCTTCGACTTCGGCGGGCACGGCAACGGCAGGAACGGTGTGAACAGAGGAAACAGCGATTGCGGGCATGGTTGGTGTCCTTGTTCTTCGGGTGTGACCCAGTAGGGCCTGGGCTTACAGGAAGAGACTGTGCGCGCACGTCGCTATGACGCGAAAATCTCAAGAATCTGTCCCCATTTATGAGGACGTATCGTTCTACCAATCCGAGCGGCGGTAATCCTTCAGGAAGATTCCGTAGAGATCCGTTCCGGCCTCGCCCTGCACGACGGGGTCGTAGACCCTGGCCGCGCCATCAACCAGGTCGAGTGGCGCGTGAAAGCCCTCCTCCGCGAGCCGCACCTTGGTGGGGTGCGGTCGCTCATCCGTGATCCAGCCGGTGTCGACGCTTGTCATCAGGATGCCGTCTGTCTCGAACAGCTCTGCCGCGCTCGTTCGGGTGAGCATGTTCAGAGCCGCCTTCGCCATGTTGGTGTGCGGATGACCTGGCCCCTTGTACCGGCGCGAGAACACACCCTCCATGGCCGAGACATTGACGATGTACTTGCGTCGCGCGGTCGATGCGGCCAGGGCGGGACGAAGCCGACTAATGAGCAAGAACGGTGCGGTCATGTTCGCGAGCTGCACCTCGAGGAGTTCGAGCGGGTCGACCTCCTGGACGTGCTGCGTCCAGCTGTTGGCGTGGTGAGTGTCGGGAACCAGCCCGCCGGCGTCGATTGCCGTTCCGGCGGCGAGGCGATCCAGCGAGGTCGAGCCGGGGGCGAGAGCTTCGTTCGTCAGGCGATCCGCTCGCGCTGCGGCCGCCGCGAGGATGGGATGGCTCGAAACGGATGCAGCGAGGGCCTGCGGATGTGCATCGTTGGTGTGACCGAACGTGAGCAGCTCGGGCAACGGTCCATCCGGAAGCGGAGCGAGTTCTGCCTCGGCCAGCGGTGCGTAGGCCCCGGGGGAGCGCCGCACGGTCTGCGCGGCGTTGTTGATAAGGATGTCGAGCGGTCCCGCCGCGATCATCGCATCCGCGAGCCCGAGCACCTGTGCGGGGTCTCGCAGGTCGATCCCGACGACGCGCAGGCGATGCAGCCAGTCCGCCGAATCGGGCAGCGAAGAGAACCGGCGCACGGCATCCCGGGGAAACCGGGTCGTGATCGTCGTGTGGGCTCCATCCCGCAGCAGCCGCAGCGCAATGTACATGCCGATCTTTGCCCGGCCACCGGTGAGCAGTGCTCGCTTGCCGGTGAGATCGGCGCGGGCGTTCCGTTTGGCGTGGCTCATTGCGGCGCAGTCCGGGCAGAGCTGGTGGTAGAAGGCGTCAACCTGGGTGTACTGCTTCTTGCAGATGTAGCAGGCGCGGGACTTGAGCAGTGTCCCGGCCACGGGAGCCTCCGTCGATACGGCGAGCGGGATGCCGCGCGTCTCGTCGTCGATGCGATCCGCGGCCCCGGTTGCGGTGGTGGCGACGACACTTCGATCGGCATCCGCGACCTGTGCTCGAAGCTCGAGCCTGCGTGCCTTCTTGACCGACTTGAACATCTGCGCAGTCGCCCGGCGGACGGCCAGGAAGTCGGGGTGCTCTTCATCCAGTTCGTTGAGCCGGGCAAGCACCTCGAGGGTTACGGCGAGCTGTTCTGGATCGATGCCGCGGGGGTCGACGTCGGCACTATCCTGCGTCGGTCGATCGTCTGAAGGCACATCAGATTGTAAGCGCTCGCCAATTCGCGAGGCTGTGCTGGAGCACCGCGACCAGCCGTTCGAAGCTTCGATCCAGATCCGGGAGGGCGAACCCGCCCGCCGCATCCAGGGCCACGAAACCGTGAAGTGTCGCTCGGATGTACCGGGTGGCGTCGATGGCGTCGTCGCCGTCAAGACCAAACGCGGACAACGCGTCGAATATCACCTGGATGGCTCGTGCTCCTGCGGCGACATCCGCGGCGTCTGCGGGGTCCGGTGCGCGAAGTGTGGTCGCGTAGCGTCCGGGATGTTCGACGGCCCAGCGGCGGTATGCGCGTGCCACCGCCGAAACGGCGTCTGTTCCCGCTCTGCCGACCGTCGCGCGCTCGAGAACGGAGGCCAATTCGAGCTTCGCCCTCGTCGAGACGAGCCTGTTGAGGTCATCGAGCCCAGCCACGTGCTTGTACAGGCTGGGCACCTGCACGCCGAGGCGGCGAGCCAGCACCACGAGGGTGACTGGCTCGCCGGCGTCCGAGAGGAATTCCGCCTCTTCGACGACGCGGTCTTCGCTGAGGCCAGCCCTAGGCAACGTTCGCCTTCAGGAACTGGACGATCGTGGGCCCAACGAGTTCTGGCTGCTGCGACTGCGGATAATGCCCGGCTTCGGGAACCATCAGCACCTCAGCCTTCAACTGCGCCGCAATCCAGTTGGCTTCATCGGCGGGCTTGGGGAAGTCCGGGTCGAGTTCGCCCATGACGACCAGCACGGGAGTGTGCACGTTCGATAGGAGGGCTTCAGCCGGCGCGTGGCTGAGATGGGTAGTCTTCGAGAAGGCGGCGGCGTAACCCTTCCGCCGCATTGCCGCGTTCGCTGCGGCCGCGAACTCGTTCTGGTCCGTCGGCTTGCGGCCGGCGTAGAGGCTCGGCAGGTATGACTTCCAGACCGGTGCGGCCCACAGCGCCGCAGTGGCGACGCGCATGATGCCCTTCATCAGCGAGTTCACTTTCGGGTTGCGCACGAATGGCCCCACCAGGACGAGCGAGGTAATGAGTTCCGGGTGGCGCGCGGCAGCGATGACGCCGGCTGCAGCTCCCATCGAATTGCCGATGACGACCGCGGGGGAACCGAGGTGCTCTGCAAGCGCAATGATGTCGGATGCCTCCGCCTCGTCGTCGAAACGGGAGAAGGTCGTGTCGCTCTCCCCGTGTCCGCGGATGTCGAAGGTCGCAACGCGGTATCCGGCCTCGAGAAGTACCGGGACCGTGTAGCGGAAGGTCTGGCGAATGTCGCCCATCCCGGGCGCGCAGATGACCAGTGGGCCGGTGCCCTGGATGTCGTAGGCAATTCGGCCGCCCTCGCGGTCGAGCATCAGAGTAGTCATGGCCTGTTCTTTCTGGTGGCTAATGTTCATAGCCCCAAGGCTAATACGATTAGCCAACCCTGTCAATGCTCCCGCTCTCCTCATTCAGGAGGCGGTCTGACTAATTCAGGAGGCGGTGTGACGGGAGTGGCCACGGAGAGTTTTGTCATGCTGCGGCATCCGATCTCGACACTCTCCGAGAGTTAGCTCCTGAATTAGGAGAGTGGGGATTTTGTGGGAACGTTGACACATGGCTGTGAAGATCCTCCTCGACTGCGACCCCGGACTGGATGATGCGCTTGCGCTTCTCCTCGCCCACGGCGACCCGAATATCGACCTGGTCGCGGTGACGACCGTCGGCGGAAACGTCTCGGTCGAGAAGACGACTCGCAACGCGCTCGAGCTGCGCGAGTACCTCGGTTTTCGCGACGTGCCCGTTGCTGCAGGCGCGGGCGTGCCGCTGAAGGGGGAGATCAGGAACGCCGAATTCGTGCATGGGGCGGGTGGACTCGGGAACGTGCAGCTGCCGGCGGCGCAACTCGCCGCTTCCGAGTCGCACGCCGTCGACCTGATCATAGAATCGCTGCAGGCGACTCCGGATGAAATCCATCTCGTCGCGACGGGACCGCTTACCAATATTGCCCTCGCGTTGGCCCGAGAACCGCAGATCGTCGACTGGGCCGCGTCCTTCACGATCATGGGCGGCTCCTACACCCGAGGCAACTCGACGCCGGCCGCGGAGTTCAACATCTACGCCGATCCGGAGGCCGCCGCCGTGGTTTTCGCCGCAGGCTGGCGCGTGACCATGGTCGGGCTCGACCTTACCCTGCAGGCCATCGTCGACGATGGCATCGTCGGCCGGATGCGCCAACTCGGCCGTCTGGGCATCGAGCTGGTCGCCCCGCTGGCAACGTTCTGGACGAACCCGCTCGACGACGAGTGGGACGGGCAGGCGCTTCACGACGTTTGCGCGGTAGCCTATGTCGCGCGCCCGGACCTGTTCACCACCAAACAGGCTCGGGTCGACATCGAGCTCGACGGCACTTTCACGCGCGGGATGACCGTGGTCGACTTCCACTCCGACCGGCCGAACGCGCTCGTCCCGACCCGCCTCGAGACGCAAGGCTTCTGGGACTACGTGCACGACGCCTGGGGCAACGTGCACCTCCATGACTGATTTCGGCCAATGACCGAGCTGCTTGAGCCGTCCGACTTGCGCAGTCTTGCGCCGGACCCGTGGGATCCGGACGATGCCTACCTCGCATTCGAGCAGTGGGCAGAGAGCCGTGGGCTCTCGCTCTACCCGGCGCAAGCCGAGGCACTCATTGAGATCGTGTCGGGCAACAACCTGATTCTGTCCACTCCGACGGGTACCGGGAAATCGCTCGTTGCCGTCGGCGCGCATTTCGCGGCGCTCTCACAGGGCAAGCGCTCGTACTACACCGCGCCGATCAAGGCGCTGGTGTCCGAGAAGTTCTTCGCCCTCGTCGACATTTTCGGGGCGGTCAACGTCGGAATGGTCACGGGAGACTCATCCGTGAATCCGGATGCGCCGATCATCTGCTGCACGGCCGAGATTCTCGCGAACCTGGCGCTGCGGCACGGCCCGGACAGCGAGGTCGACCAGGTTGTCATGGATGAGTTCCACTTCTACTCCGACCCCGATCGCGGCTGGGCCTGGCAGGTTCCGCTGCTCGAGCTGCCGAGGGTTCAGTTCATCGCCATGTCGGCAACGCTCGGGGATGTCGCCTGGCTCGCCGCGGACCTCACGAAGCGCACAGGACGGCCGACGGCATCCGTAACCGGTGTGGAGCGGCCGGTGCCGCTCCACTACCACTACGAGACCACGCCCATCCACGAGACCGTCGAGGACCTGCTGTCGACCGGCCAGGCACCCATTTACATCGTGCACTTCTCCCAGGCCGCCGCACTCGAGCGGGCGCAGGCGCTTGCCGGCGCGAAGGTTGCGACGCGCGAGCAGCGTGACACGATCGCGGACCTGATCGGCGGATTTCGGTTCACCACGAGTTTCGGTAAGACCCTGTCCCGGCTGCTTCGGCTCGGAATCGGCGTCCACCATGCCGGCATGCTGCCCAAGTACCGCCGACTGGTCGAGCAGCTCGCCCAGAGCGGCCAATTGCGCGTGATCTGTGGAACCGACACGCTCGGGGTCGGCATCAACGTGCCAATCCGCACGGTGCTGCTTACTGCGCTGACCAAGTACGACGGCACGCGGATGCGCCAACTCAGCGCTCGCGAATTCCATCAGATCGCCGGTCGCGCCGGTCGCGCGGGCTTCGACACGGCGGGCACGGTCGTCGCTCAGGCGCCGGAACACGAAACGGAAAACGCCCGGCTGGTGAAGAAGGCGGGGGACGACCCGGTCAAGCTCAAACGGATCGTTCGGAAGAAGGCGCCGGAAGGTTTCGTCTCGTGGGGTGATCCGAGTTTCCAGCGACTGGTCGCGGCAGAGCCGGAGACGCTGACCTCGAGCATGAAGATGACTGCCGCGATGCTGATCAACGTGATCGGCCGCGGCGGCGACGTGTTCGAGAACGTGCGGTACCTGGTCTTTGAGAACCACGAGCCGCGGCGGCGACAGCTGGCCCTCGCTCGTCGCGCCCTCGCGATCTATCGCACCCTGCGTACCGCAGAAGTCGTGACCCAGGATGCCGACGGCGTCATCCGACTCACCCTCGACCTGCAGCCCAACTTCGCGCTGAACCAGCCGCTGTCGCCCTTCGCGCTCGCGGTTTTCGACCTGCTCGAGCCCGAGAACAGCCCAACCGGACATTATGCGCTCGACATGATCTCGGTCATCGAGGCAACTCTGGATGACCCACGGCCAGTCACCTCGCAACAGCAGTTCCTCGCCCGTGGCGAGGCCGTCGCCGCGATGAAGGCCGAGGGCATCGAGTACGAGCAGCGGATGGACCTGCTCGAGGAGATCACGCATCCGATGCCGCTCAGGGAGTTCCTGGCTGCCGCCTTCGCGACCTACAGCGCGTCGCAGGCGTGGGTGACCGACTTCGAGCTGCATCCGAAGTCCGTCGTTCGCGACATGTATGAACGCGCGATGACCTTCGGCGACTACATCAACTACTACAAGCTCGCTCGCAGCGAGGGGCTGGTGCTGCGCTACCTCTCCGACGCTTACCGGGCCGCACGCCAGACGATCCCCGACGAAGCGAAGACCGAGGAGCTGCTCGACCTCATCGAGTGGCTCGGCGAGCTCGTCCGGCAGGTCGACTCGAGCCTGCTGGACGAGTGGGATGAGCTGGTCAACCCCGTCGGTCCTCCGCCGGGCGCAGGGAGTGGGTTCGACGTGCCAGTGCTCCCACCCGCACCGCCCGGCGTCACGACCAACGCTCGTGCGTTCCGCGTCCTGGTCCGCAACGAACTGTTCCGCCGGGTGCAACTCGCCGCGCTGGAGAAGTGGGACGAGCTCGGCGACCTGGATGCGGCATCCGGTTTCGACGCGGATCGCTGGGCCGAGTCGCTCGATCCCTACTTCGACGAGTACGAGGCCACGCCCGGCCCGCTCATTGGAACGGATGCGAATGCCCGCAGCGGGGCCATGCTGCAGCTCACCGAAGGACCGACGGAATGGCTCGCCCGACAGATACTCGCCGACCCGGCCGGTGACCACGACTGGGGCATCCGTGCGACGATCGATCTCGCCGAGTCCAACGAGGAGGGCGTCGCCGTCCTCCACATCGTTGCGGTGGGCCCGCTACAGCCCTAATTTCCGGGACAGGAAGTTGTTCCGGAAGACGCCCTCGGGGTCGTACTTCGCGGCGAGCGCTCGGAAGTCGCCCAGACGCGGGTACAGCGGCGCGAGTGCGTTGGCGCCGGCCGCGAAGACCTTGCCCCAGTGCGGCCGGGCGTCGAGGGGCACAAGGGCCGCCTCGATCTCGGGCAGCAGCTCCCCAACCTCGGCCGGCAGCTTCTTCCAGGTGAAGTGGATGCCGACGGCATCCGTGTCGTAGGCGCCGCTCAGCCAGAGCCGATCCGCTGCCATCGTGCGCAGCTCCGTGATGAGCAGCAGTGGTGCAATGCGGGAGCCGAGTTCACGCATCGCTTCGAGCGCGGGAAGGATGTTGCGCCTCGGCACCAGGTACTCGCTCTGGAGCTCGTCGCCGTTGCTCGGAGTGAATCCGAGCTTGAAGTGGGCGAGCCGCTCATTCCAGGGACCCGGAACGCCGCTTTGCTGGGTCGTGTTGCTCGCGGGCTGGTCCGGCAGCATGTGCTGGTCGACCTTCTGCTGGAGCGCGCCGAATAGGTCCGTCGGCGGCACCGGTGCATCCATCCTGGATTTCAGCCACGCGATTCCGATCCTGTCGCCGAGCCAGTCGGTGAAGAGGCTCACGCTGTAGGCGCTCGAGCTGATGTCGTCGAAGTGGGTGAGCACGGCATCCCAGGGCAGGTCGTCGTAGAGATCCTGTCGGACGTCGAAGGTCGGCTCGATATCGAGGGTGATCCTGGTGACGATTCCGAGGGCGCCGAGGGCGACCACCGCGCCCTCGAAATCTGCGTCCACGCGAGAGAGTCGCACGAGTTCGCCGGTGCCGTCGATGAACTCGATCGCGGCAACGGCCGTCGACAGGTTCCCGTTTCGGTCTCCGGATCCGTGTGTCCCTGTGGCGACGGCGCCCGCGACGGAGATGTGGGGGAGTGACGCAAGGTTGTGCAGCGCCCAACCGCGAGCCTGCAGCTGCGTAGCGAGGTCGCCGTAGCGCAGGCCGGGGGAGAAGGATGCGGTGTTTGCGTCCTCGTCGATCACGAGGTCAACCTCGAAGCGGTCGAGAGAGACCAGCCGACCGGCCGTGTCGGCCAGGTCGGTGAACGAGTGCCGCGAACCGAGCGCCCGAATCGGACCGCCCCGCACGACGAGCTCGCGCACCTCAGCCGCGTCCGCCGGTCGTTGCACAGTCAGCGCGGCGAAGCGGTGACTCTGCGCCCAGTTTTGTCCCGCCGGCTGGTCCTCTGTATCGCTGTATGCCATCCACCCATTCTTGCCCTTCGTAGACTGGCAGTACTCATGAACGGGACCGAGCAATGAACTGGTTTGGTCGCCACGTCGGCAGCCGCGCCGTGGACTACGCGTGGGCCTATCGGGTACGCGCCCTGTCCCTGCGTCGTCACGATCCCGCGACCATGCGGTCGGGCGTGGGTCGCCCAGTGCTCCTGCTGCCCGGCGTCTACGAGACCTGGCACTTTCTGGAGGCCGCGGGCAGCCACCTGCACGACCTCGGGCATCCGGTCCACGTTGTGCCGGGGTTCGGACGCAACCTTGGTCCAATTCCCGACATGGCCGCGATGGCGCGCGAATACCTCGAGGAGGCGGACCTCACGGAGGTCGCAGTTGTGGCTCACAGCAAGGGCGGGCTCATCGGCAAGACCGTCATGCTCACGGAGGGCTCTCGAGTCGCGTCGATGGTTGCCATCAACACTCCATTCGCCGGCTCCGATTATGCCCATCTCGTCCCGATTCGAACGCTTCGCGAATTCGTACCGACGCACGAGACCATCGTCAACCTATCCAACGGCGACACGGTCAACCGGCGGATCACGTCGATCTACAGCTCCTGGGATCCGATCATCCCGAACGGCAGCGTGCTCGCGGATGCCGTCAACATCGAACTGCCGGTGACCGGGCACTTCCGGATTCTCGATCGACCCGACCTGCTCGATGCCGTCACGCGTGCAGTCGCGGGCGCGTGACGCCGGCTTGGGCCACACTGGACGAATGCAGACAGGGAACGCCCAGTCGGGAAATACACAGTCGGGAAATACACCGTCGGGAAATACACAGTCGGACAACATCGCGCACACCCAGCGACTTGTTCTCTGGATCGCGATCCTCGCCTCCTTCGTTTCGTTCCTTGACGGCAGCGTCATCAACGTTGCGCTTCCCGCGATTGCTCGCGACCTCGGCGGCGGCCTGACCACGCAGCAGTGGGTCGTCGACGCGTACCTGATCACCCTCGGGGCCCTCATCCTGCTCGCCGGGTCGCTCTCCGATGTCCTCGGCAGGATCGTCATCCTTCGCATCGGTCTTATCGGATTCGGCGTCGCATCTTTGCTCTGTGCCGTCGCAGTCAATCCCGAAATGCTCATCCTGTCGCGTGGACTACAGGGGATCGCTGGCGCGCTGCTCGTGCCCAGTTCGCTCGCCCTGATCACCTCCAACTTCGAAGGCGTCGCCCGGGGTCGAGCGATCGGCCGCTGGACTGCCGGAACGACGGTTGCGTTCCTGGCCGGACCAACCCTCGGTGGAGTCATCGTCGACACGGCCGGCTGGCGCTGGGTGTTCGTAATCAACGTCTTTCCGATTGCCGCGACGCTGATCCTGTTGGCGCTTCTCGGCCAGAAGGATGTGCGCCAGCCGGGCATGAAGATCGACTATCTCGGCGCGGTGCTGTGCGTGCTCGGCCTCGGTGGACCGGTCTACGCGCTCATCGAACAGGGGCACTACGGCTGGGGGAGCCCGATCATCCTGGTGCCATTCATCGCGGGCCTGCTCTGTTTCGCCGGTTTTCTCATTCGCCAGAGACTCGCCCGGATGCCACTCATGCCCCTCAGCCTGTTCACGGTGCGCAACTTCGCGGTCGGCAACGTCGCGACCGCGCTCGTCTATGGAGCCCTGTCGATCGGCGGGTTCATCGTCGTCGTCTTCCTGCAGCAGGTGGCGGGATTCCCGGCCACCTTCGCCGCTCTCGCAACGTTGCCCGTTGGCATTCTCAACATCGCGCTGTCGTCGTGGCTCGGCACGCTCTCGGCGAAGTATGGCGCCCGCTGGTTCATGGGATTCGGGCCGATCCTGGCCGGAGTCGGCTACCTGCTGATGCTGACGTCAACGGCGAACGTCAACTACTGGACCCAACTGCTGCCCGGTGTGCTTCTGTTCGGACTCGGTCTCTCGGCGACGGTCGCGCCGCTGACGTCGACCATCCTGGGCTCGATCTCGGAGAAGCAGTCTGGCATCGGTTCCGCCATCAACAACGCGGTGAGCCGTGTTGCGGGACTCATCGCGATCGCGTTCCTTGGGCTCGTGGTCGGCCCTCACGTCGATCTGGCGGGATTCCATCGCACACTCGTTCTCACGGCGGCGCTGCTGATACTTGGCGGGATCGTGTCGGTGATCGGCATCCAAAATTCGCGGTCGACTAAGGAGCCCGCGAAGGTCGAGCAGGCCGCGTAGCGGCCGTGTCGAGACCTCGGGTTACAAACGAGTAACCTCTGCCTGCGCGAGTTCGAGCGCACCACCACCCGCGCCAGCGCTCTCCAGCGCCAGCAGCGCGGCCCCGACGATCGGCGGAGTCGTCACGTGAACAATTCGGGCCCGCGGAGCGCGCTCGCGAAGTTCGGCTTCGAGGGCAGTCCAGAGGCCGTCGTGGCGATTGGCGAGGATGCCGCCGCCGAGTACCACAGGAATCTCACGCCCCAGCAGGTCGAGTCGCTCGAGGCAGGAGATCGCCATGATGGCGACCTCCGTGCCCTGGCGGTCGACAAGTTGGCTCGCGATCGCGTCGCCGCGAGCGGCGTGCGCGAAGACCAGCGGTGCGAGCTTCGCGAGCTCGCCGTACTGGATGCGGCCGAGATGGATTCCCTCCGTTACCTCCGCGATGCTCGCCAGCCCGAACACCGCTGGCACGGCGGCGGTGAGCGACGTCGACGGTCCGCGGTGGTCCGCGTCGCGAGCCGCATGCCAGATGGCTGCTTCGCCGAGACCCGTTCCACCACCCCAGTCACCGGAGATCGTGCCGAGCGCCGCGAATCGGGCAGTGGTGCGGTCGGAGCGCCGGCCGAGCGCGTTGATTCCGGTCCCGCAGACGACCGCAACGGCGTCCAGCTCCGACGTCCCGCTGCGCATGAGTGCGTACAGGTCGTTGTCGACGACCGTCGAGTCGCTCGACCAGTCGAGCCGCGCGATTGCGCGGGTAAAAGTCTCGACCTCGCTGGGCAGGTCCAGCCCGGAGAGATAGATGTTGGCCTGGGCGATCGCATGCCCGTCCGCGACCTGTCGCACGAGTGCGTCGATCTGCGCGACTGCGGCATCCACCCCGATGAAATGTGGACTGGTACCCGGGCCGGTCGCACGTCCGACGACTCGCCCCTCGAGGGTGAGTGCGACCGCATCGGTCTTCGATCCGCCACCGTCAATCGCAACGACGACCGCGCCACGCTTGTGGACCACGCCTACTTCGCCCACGCCAGGTGTTCCCTGTTGGCGGCGAGCAGGAGATCGGTCAGCTTCTCGGCGCGCTCGTACTGCAGCACAAGAGGATGTGCCTGCATGGCGCGCGCCACCCGGTCGCGGCCGCCATTGATGGCCGCGTCGAGCGCGAGTCGTTCGTAACCGGCGACCGCGCTGACGAGTCCGCGAAGGTCGTCGGCGAGCGGTTCGACGGGAACCGCCGTAACGCCGTCGGCGCCAACCGTCGCCGGCACCTCGATCACGTGGTCGTCCGGCAGGAATGGCAGGATGCCCGCATTGCGCAGGTTCACCACCTGGACGTCGCCCCGGTCCGACGTGAGAGAAGCGAGCAGGTCGACCGCTGCCTCAGAGTAGAACGCGCCGCCGCGCCTGCCGAGCTCTTCCGGCTTGGTGTCGACGGTGGGGTCCGCGTACTTGGCGAGCAGCATCCGTTCCACCCCCTGTACCTCGTCGGCGCGTGTCGGCGCACCCAGCTGCTCGTGCAGCACCTCGTCGTGAGAGTAGTAGTAACGCAGGTAGTAGGACGGGACCACGCCGAGGAGCTCGAGCAGATGCGCCGGGAGCTCGGTGTCAGCGGCCAGTTCCCTGACATCGCTCAACAGCTCGGGCAGGCGGTCGACGCCGTCGACCCAGACGTTGCGCTCCCAGGTGAGGTGGTTGAGGCCGACGTGTCCGAGGCTGACGCGGCCCGGCTCCACGTTGAACCGGGTCGCAAACTGGCGCTGGAAACCAATCGCGACGTTGCACAGACCAACCGCGCGGTGACCGGCCTGCAGCAGCGCCCGTGTGACGATGCCGACGGGGTTGGTGAAGTCGACGATCCACGCACCCGGCTTGGCGTGGGTGCGCACCAGTTCGGCAATCTCGAGCACGACCGGAACTGTGCGGAGGGCCTTGGCAAACCCTCCCGGCCCAGTAGTTTCCTGTCCGATGCAGCCCACTTCGTGCGGCCAGGTTTCGTCGCCCCTGCGGGCATCCTGTCCACCGATTCTCAGCTGGAACAGCACGGCGTCCGCGTCCGAAACGCCCGCGATCACATCCGTCGTGGCGTGGACGGCGGCCGGGTGGCCGGCGCGGGCCAGCATTCTGCGTGAGACGCCGGCAACCAGCTCGAGCCGATGCTCGTCGGGGTCGACGAGCCAGACTTCCTCGATGGGCAGCAGGTCGCGCAGGCGCGCGAAGCCATCCATGAGCTCCGGTGTGTACGTTGACCCGCCGCCGACGATGGTGAGTTTCATGCTTAGCCCTTGACTCCTGTCAGAGTGATGCCTTCGACAAAGACTTTTTGCGCGAAGAAGAAGATGATGACGACCGGCACGATGACCAGCATGGTGATCGCCATCGTGAGCCCCCAGTTCGTTCCGTGGGTGCCGCGGAACGTCGCGAGACCATAGGCTACCGGCCACCACTGCGGGTTCTCGGAGGTGTAGAGCAGCGGACCGTAGTAGTCGTTCCAGGACGCGAAGAACATGAAGATCGCGGTCGCGGCGATGCCCGGCTTCGCCATCGGCAGGATGACCCGCAGGAGCACGCCCCACTCGCCATTACCGTCGATGCGGGCGGCATCCGAGTACTCCTTGGGAATCGTCAGGAAGAACTGCCGCAACAGGAAGATCGAGAAGGCGTCGCCCAGCGCGTTGGGAAGGATGAGCGGTAGCAGTGTTCCCGTGAGCCCGAGCTTCGACCACATCACGTACACGGGCACGGCCGTCACCTGCGGCGGCAGCAGCATCGTCACGACGATCGCAACGAAAATGAGCGTGGCACCGCGGAATCGGATGCGCGCGAGCACGTATGCGGCGGGAATCGACGAGAGCAGCATCAGAACCGTCGCGCTCACGGCGTAGAGGGCCGAGTTGCCGAACCACTGCAGCAGCGGCACGTCGCGGAAGGCCGCGACGTAGTTGCTCCATGTCCACGGGCTCGGCCAGAGTGTCGCAGTCAGCGTCTGGTTGTTCGACATGACCGAGGTCAGGAACACGAAGACGACAGGCCCGATGAACAGGATCGCGAGAGTCACAAGAACGATGTGCTCGCCAATCCAGGCAAGAGGTCGCCGTGCGCGGCGTCGCTTCGTCGGCACCTGTGCTCGGGGTTCTCGAAGGGTCTGCCCGGTTCGAATCTCGCGCGGAGCTATCACTGCACTCATACCGTTGCCTCCTCGGGCATAAATGCGCGAACCTTTCGAAGCAGCACAATAAGAAAGATCGATGCGACGATGAAGAGCAGTACCGCCAGCGCGGACGCGTAGCCGAGCTGGAAATCCTCGAACCCTCGCTCATACAGCCATTGCGTGTAGGTGAGCAGGGACTGGTCCGGGTAGCCGGCGACCAGCGAGCCGCCGCCGCCAACCGTCGCCTCGCCGGACGCGGTGGCCGATGCGACCGAGGCCTCGGTGAAGTACTGCAGGGCGGCGATGACCCCGGTCACCAGCGCGAACACCAGCACCGGCACCATTGCCGGAAAAGTCACGTACCGAAGCTTCTGCGCGCCGTTCGCGCCGTCGAGCGAGGAGGCCTCGTAGAGCTCGCGGGGCACATCCAGCAGTCCGGCAAGAAAAATGATCATGATGTCGCCCATCACCCACATCGAGAGGATGAGGAGTGACGGCTTGGCCAGGCCCGGGTCGTTGAACCACAACGGTCCCGGATGCACGCCGAGCCAGCCGAGGATCAGGTTGACCGGCCCGGTTCCCGGGTTGAACAGGAAGACGAAGGCGACGACCGAGGCCACCGGGGGCACGAGCGCAGGTAGGTAATAGAGAGTTCGCCAGACACCATTCGAGCGACGAGCGCGGGCAAGCAGTCCGGCCACAGCGAACGCGAACGCGAGCTTCACGGGGACCATGATGATCACGAACCACAGCGTGTTGAGCGCCGCCGTCCCGACGTTCGGATCCTCGGTGAACAGGTACTGGTAGTTGCGCAGCCCCACCCAGACCGGGTCGGACAGCAGGTTGTAGCTGGTGAAGCTGTAGTAGACCGACGCGATCAACGGGTAGACGAAGAAGATGACGATCCCGAGAACGGCGGGTGCAAGCATCCCGTAGATGACGAACAGGCGTCGTCGACGGGCCCGCCGCTGCCCGGGGCGGGCCACAGAAGCGGCCCGCCCCGGGCTGAGCCATGCAGGGTCAGCAGAGCCGGAGGTCACTGAGCCGCCAGCGCTTCTGATGCGTTGATCTGCTTGTCGACGGTCTTCAGACCGGCGGAGATACTGCCCGTTCCGGTCTCCTGGTACTTTTCCCACCACTGTTCAAACGTCGTCTGGTAGCCGGCTCCGACCGGGCTAGCCGGGGTTGTCAGCGAGTTCGGGTTACCTGCGACATCGATGAACGTCTTGTACTGCGAGTCGACCTCGAGGCTGGATGACTGCAGCGCCGAGGTGAGGTGCGGCACGTTCTTCAGCCCGTTGGCCATCTTCACGACCGCCGACGTGTTCGTGGTCAGGTACTTGAGAAGTGCCCAGGCGAGCTCCGGGTTCTTTGAGCCTTTCGCGATGCCGGCGATGTTGCCTGTGATGTAGCCGCCGCCGTAGAGATCGGTGTGGTCATCCGCGGTCGGGAACGGCGCGGTGCCGTATTTGAGCTTCGGCGCCTGGTCGGCGATGAATGCGGTGCGCCACTCACCGTCGAGGTTCATGGCGAGCTTGCCCGACTGGAAGTCGTTGCTGGCCGAGAACTCCTGGCCGGCAGCCGCGTTGAAGGCCTTGAGCTTTGCGTAGCCGATTTTCTGGACGAACGCGGTCTGCCACTTGATGAGTTCCGGCCAGCCCGGGTCGGTTCCGATGAGCGACTTGTCGTTGGAATCCAGCCACTTGGCGCCCGTCGCGGGGGCGTAGTGCGCTGCGGCGTTCTCGTAGAAGCCCATAACGGGATCGAAGCCGAGGGTCTTGATCGACCCGTCCGGGTTGTAGGTGGTCAGCTTGAGAGCATCCGTCTCCAGCTCGCTGAGCGTCTTGGGCGGGCTCGAGATTCCCGCCGCCGTGAGCAGGTTGGTGTTGTAGTAGAGCGCGTAGTCGTCTGAGAGCGCCGGCATCGCGCAGCGCTTCCCCTTGAACTCTGTGTAGCTCTTAGTCACGGGCGTGAGGTCGGAGATGTCAACCTTGTCACGCTTGATGTACGGGGTCAGGTCGAGGAACGCACCGCTGCTACAGAACGCGCCGACTATGTCGGTCGAGTAGGAGAGTCCGACATCCACGTTGTTGCCCGCGGAGATCGCCTGTTGCAGTTTCGTGTCGTCCTGGCCGGAGTGCACGACTACCTTGACGCCCGGGTGCAGCTTCTCGAAGTCGTTCACGACTCCCTGGATGACCGTGGCCTCGCGGTCGGTGAAGAAGTGCCATAGCGAGACCGTGCCGGACAACTTCGTCGGGGCCGTCTTATCGATGCCCGTGCTGCTCGTTGTCGAGCAACCGGTCAGAACCAGCGCGGTCGCAGCCGCAACCGCGGTGATGGTGGCGAGCTGGCGGCGCATACGTGCCATTCGCCGAACTGGGGGAATGCGTGTCACTTTGTACGGTCCTCTCTCGGTGGTGCTCTGGTTGGGGTCTTGTGGGTTATGTCGGGAAATTCAGGAGACGAGCGAATTAACGTCGCCATGGAGCCTGGTGCGGATCTCTCCGAGGAGCAGTTCCCTGGCTCCGGCGAGTACCGGATGCTGGACGACGCCCGTCGAGACGACCGCGGGTCGCCAGCGCGACAGAGACACCACCCGACGCTCGACGAGGCCCGCGAGAGTGCTGCCGCCGGCGGCGCCCGTGGGGCCGCCGAGCACGACCACCTCGGGATCGAGTACCGCCAGGACGGGAAGGAGACCGAGGGCGATTCGCGGCGCAAGTTCTTCCAGCGCGGGCTCGTTGTCTTCGAGACCGACCAGCAGCTCGGTGAGAGTGCCGCCTGTTGCCCCGTGCGCTCGAAGAATGGTGGCAACCGCGGGGCCGCCGATGAGATCAGTGAGGTCGCCGGCATCCGGAGCGATCGTCGCCGCCTCGCGCGGAACCGAAAGGTATCCGATCTCGCCCGCCCCGCCAGACGCGCCACGATGGACGGTGCCGCCGAGGTCGACGGAGACACCGAGTCCGTCGCCCATCCAGAGCAGGCCGAAGCTTCCGGCATCCCGGGTCGCGCCGACGGCTCGTTCGGCGACTGCCGCGAGATTGACGTCGTTGTCGATGAGCACGTCAACGCCGAGCGCTGCCTCGATGCGGGCGCGGGCGCCGACCTCTGGCCAGCCGGGGAGCGTATCGGTGAAGGAGAGACGCTCGCCAGAGTCGGAGGTCGCAGCCTGGACGCCAACGCAAACGATCCGCACGCTGGCCGGGTCGATGCCTGCGGCCTCGGCGGCGGCGAACAGTGCCCCGCGCACGTCGGTCTCGGGTGACCGATCGTGCGCGGGAAGAGTGATGGCGACCGTGGGATGCGTCGCGCCGCTGGCATCCACGATCGTCGAGGTCGCGATGGACTCGCCGAGGTCGATGGCGACTCCGCGCATGCGGTCGTCCCGCACACCGTAGAGCGCCGCGTTCGGACCGCGACCGTTGGATGCCTCGCCGACGACCGAAATGAGCCCAGCGCTCTCGAGTCGCGCAACCATTTGCGCCGCGGTGGGCTTGGACAGGCCGGAGAGCTCGCCGATGCGATTGCGAGTCAGGGGACCGTGTTCGAGCAGAAGCGCGAGAGCGACCCTGTCGTTGCGAGCGCGCAGCCAGCCGGGTGTTCCCGGGGTGGTAGTCGTCGACATTCGTGCTCCTCGCTGGGTGGTCTACTTCGGTGGGTAGATCGGTGGGTAGGAATGTATCAGGAAAGTTTCTTTATAGAAACTGTTTTCTGATTTGGATTTTGACTGCCTGGTTTTGTTGGGTGTTCGTCTTCTCCTTCATGGGTGGCCGGTTTTGTGGGTTGTCTACCGATTTTTTGGGGTCTGATCTGGGGTTATGGATTGTCGGTGGTGTCTGTTTGGGTTGGGGTGTGTTTACCGAGAGTTTGCTTGAGATCGACGAACCGTCCTTCGTCGGGCAGGTCGATGATGCTCTGGGTTCGCTGGTTGATGGGTTGGCCCAGACGGAGCGGATGGCGGCGCGGGTTGCGGCGTGGCGGGTGGAGCAGGTGGATGCGATTCGCCGGTTCGCGGAGGTCAATATCCCGGTGACGACCTCGGCGGGGATGCGGCCCTGGTCGCGGGCGGCGACGGCGCGGCGCACGGCGGTGTCGGAGGTCGCGGCGGCGTTGCGGATCCCGGAACGTTCCGCAGAGACTCTGATCGAGGAAGCCCGGATGCTCACGGAGCGGCTCCCGTTGACCATGGCTGGTCTGGAGTCGGGGGATTTCAGTTTCCGGCACGCGAAGTCGATCGTCGCCCACGCGTCTTCGTTGCCCGAGGATTTGTATGGGACGTTTGAGGCGGCGGTGGTGCCCTCCGCGTCCAGGCTCACGTTTTCGAAGTTTGACCGGAAGGCTCGCACCATGCGGGAGCGGATGGATGCCGCCACCATCACCGAACGCCACCAGAGGTCGTTGGCGGACCGGGAGACTTTCTTCGAACCGGCCCGGGATGGGATGGGTTGGCTGCACCTCTACACCTCCGCCCACATTGGGCTTGCCGCCTACAACCGGGCCGACGAGATGGCGCACGAGTTGCAAGGCCCCGAGGAGGATCGCACCCTGACCCAACTGCGCGCGGATGTGGTTTCCGACCTGCTGCTTGATGGTGTGGTCGGGGACCGGCCGGAGTTCGGGATCCGTCCCTCGGTCGTGGTCACCGTGCCCGCCCTGGCGATGCTTGGTCACGGTGCCGGCAAGAAGCCTGGCAAGGCAAGGCAGGGCAGGATGATCTCCCGGTATTGGAGGGTTACGGACCCATCGACCTGGAGACCGCGACGAAACTGGCCGGGGCGGCGAAATCATGGCTGAGAGTCCTCACCCACCCGGAAACCGGGGTGATGCTCTCGGTGGGGCGCGACCGGTATAAGGTTCCGGCGCCTCTGCGGGCGTTCCTGCAACGCCGGGACGGAACCTGCCGCAAACCCGGCTGCAACCGCCCCGCGATCAGATGTGACATCGACCACACCCAGGAATGGCAGAACGGTGGCCAAACCGCCCACGACAATTTGGCCCACCTCTGCCCAGCACATCACGACGAAAAACACCACACCGCGGTGACCATCAAACACCTGTCGAATGGCGACCTCGAATGGACCATGCCCAGCGGCCGCACCTACACCAGCGAACCCGAAAACAGGTTCCCCACCACCCACGACCTCACCTAGGACATAGCCCTAACCCGTTGCGGGTCGCGCTATGCCTGGCTTCCATGGTGCTGGTCGCGCACGTCGGCCCGAGCCGAGTGGCGCTCCTCACGCCAAAATCCGCGACCCCGCAAAGAGCAGCACAACAACGTCGATCATCGCCGCAAGGATGATGAGTCGAAAGTGCCACCGCGTCGGGTGGGTGATCATCGCTCCGCCCACAATCGCGATGACGACCGCAGCAGCCAGACCGATTTCCCCAGGCAGGAAACCAAGCCCTCCGGTACCAAAGAACTCGAGAACGGATGCCGCCAGCAGCACGAGGTAGGTCAGAGCGCTCGACCA
>DATAZY010000072.1:0-32848 GCA_036271795.1 Galbitalea sp. | reverse complement strand
CGCCTGCCGCTGGCCGGATGGGAATCTCCATCTATGGGTGCGGCCTGGATGAGGCTGACCTGTTCCGCGCGGTGGCGCCTGGCTTTGGCGTCACACCCCGGATCACCACTGCAGCCTTATCGGAAGCCACTATCGAGCTGGCAATCGGGAACCGGTGCATCAGCGTCGACCACAAGACTCAAATCACAAACTCCACGCTCCGCTCGCTCAGCGAAGCCGGTGTCGAGTACATCTCGACCAGAAGCACGGGACACAACCACATCGATGTGGACTTCGCGCGCACCGTCGGCATCTGTGTTGAGGGTGTCGCGTATTCGCCTGACAGTGTCGCCAACTACACGTTGATGCTCATGCTGATGGCGGTTCGCAACGCACGGTCGATCGTCACCCGTGCCGAACATCATGACTTCCGGCTTGTCCAGCCCCCACCGACTGGTCCACCGAATGTGGGGTTTTCGATGGTTTCCGCCCGCCGGTCGGGAGGCAGCTTTTGGTCCAGTTTGGTTGTCGTTAGTTCCTAATGCAAGGCACTCTCATTTCATCCCTTCAACTCTGCGACCAGTGCTGCGGCGAACGCCGCCGGGGCCTTCATCCCGAGAGCGCCGTGCGGCCGGAAGTTGTTGTATTGGTTAAGCCACGCCTCGATCACGACCCGCGCCTCGGTCAGAGTTCGGAACGTTTCCCCGTTGAGGAGCTCGTCCCGCATCGATCCGTTGAAGCGTTCGACATAGCAGTTCTGCTGCGGCGACGCCTTCTGGATGAACACCAGCTCAACCCCCTGAGCCCGCAACCAGTTTTTAACGGTTGCAGCGACGAACTTCCGCCCGTTGTCAGACCTGAGCATCGAAGGCCGGCCATGCTGCTCGAACAACTTCGCCAGATGCTTGGTGACATCCCTCGCCCCGATCGAGGACGCAACCCGGGAGCCGAGCGCTTCGCGTGTGTATTCATCGACCACGTTCAACACCCGAAACCCGGACCCGTTCAGCAGGCGCACTGACACGAAGTCATACGACCAAATGTGGGTTCGCGACAGAGCCGGCAACGCCCAAGCAGAGAATTCGCTGGTCCCGAAGGCCTTCTGACCACGATCCAAGCGTCGTGGCGGGACTTTCAAGCCCTCCAACGACGAGAGGTGCTCGATCCGTTTCACGTTCACCGGCCAGCCCTCCGCCACTAACAGGGCATGGACGCGCCGATATCCATATCTCGGGAAGCGTTCCGCGAGCCCCTTCATGGCCTCGATCAGCCGGGCTTCGAAGTCACCTGGTACCGCCTGGTATCGGTTCGTCGACCGATGCTGCCCCAGCACACGGCAGGCGCGACGCTCGGAAACCCGATGCTTCTTCATCAGGAAAGCGACCGCGGCCCGCCGCTGGGACAGGCTCACCAACTTCCCCGGTTCACATCCTTCAACATCGAAATGTCCAAAGCCTGCTCCGCGACGATCCGCTTCAAACGCGAATTCTCCCGCTCCAGGGCATTCAAACGCTAGGCCTCATCCTCGTTCAAGGCACCGTACTTCAAGCGCCACCGGAAGAACGTCTGGTCCGAGATCTGCAACCGTTTCCACAACTGCCCAATCGACATCCCCTGCGCCTGAAGCTTCTCCGCCTCACGCAGTTTCGCCACGATCTGCTCTGTCGTGAATCTCTTCGCCGTTGCCATTCATTGCTCCATTTGCACTCTCATTATCGAAAGCACTAACACAAGAAATGGACCAAAAAACGGGGGCCGGACACCCCCATAAAGGGGCGAACCGGGGTCCGGCGGGAAACGACATACTTGGGGAAATGTTACTCTAGATCCACGAGTAGGCAGAGTTATTTCTGCAGAACTTTCTATGCAGAGAAAGCTCTGCCGTGCTAGGTTGGCTCTATGCACGAAGGCAAACGCAAATCTCCAAGTATTCCGCTCGCGCGCGAATTGGATCCGGCAAGCCTCAAAGGTCTCGCCCATCCATTGCGAGTCGCCATGCTCGACTATCTGACGGTTCACGGACCGGCGACAGCGTCGCAAATAGCCGAAATATTGCGGGAGTCGAGCGCTCAAACGAGCTATCACCTGCGCCAGCTCGACCGACACGGATTCGTTAGAGAAGTTGACGGACTTGGCTCTTCGCGAGAGCGCTGGTGGGAGCGAATTCCCGGGGCTGGCTGGCGATGGTCGCCAGAGGGCGAACACAGCAGCGCTAGCGGTCAAGCTGCTGCTCAGATTGTGCTCTCGGAATTCGAACAACAACGCCGTCGCCACATTGACGATTTCCGTCGCTATGGCTCTGAAAAACTCCCGCGTGAATGGACGGACGCCGCGCAGCTCACAACTACAAACGTTCGCCTCACTGCCGAACAATTCGCGCAAGTAAGCGCGGCGCTGGCCAACGCCCGAAGCGAAATACTCAAACCATATCTACGGAAAAGCCCAGATGGTTCACGACCTGTCCAGGTCCATCTGAACATCTTCCCCGTCCTCGAGGAAGAAGCTCAAACCACAGTTGACAGCGCTCCGTCATGAATTGGCGGACTCATGAATCGGCCAATTACATCCTCGGTGCAACGAAGTTTTAATAACAAGATCAAGGAGCAAAAACATGTTGGCTTCAGTCGCCTTCACACCCGTACTCAAGAGCCGTGTTAGCCCAGGCGCGCGGACGCCCGAGTTGATCGCCTACCGCGTTGGCATGGCTCTGGTCAGATGGTCGCGAGGACATCGAATGACTCGCGAGCAACACCGATTGCAGTTTGCAAATGTGTCTGAGCAGAGAACCCGCGAGCAGTATGCTGCCCGACTGATCGGCGGAGCGAGGCGTTAGCCGACCACGGCGTTAGTCGGAGGAGCCCAGGCCAGGCAACAACTAGTCCCTAGTCCAACGTGGAGGAAGACCAATCATGACCGACCAAGTGTCGAACGCGCTTGCAAACGACCAGGTTATCGACATAACTACGATCGGCCGGAAGTCTGGTGAACCGCGTCGGATCGAGATCTGGTTTCATCGGTTGGAGGGCAGGTTCTACATCACCGGCACCCCCGACCGACCTCGATCCTGGTACGCGAACCTCGAGGCAAATCCAATGTTTGTCTTCCACTTGAAGACGACGACGATCGCAGACCTTCACGCGACTGCACGGCTGATCGCTGAGCCCTCGGAACGCGGCTTGGTGTTCGCTGGGATATTGCCATCGGCGACGGCGTTGTCCACCAAGGCATCCTGGGTCGAAAACAGCCCGTTAGTTGAGGTCGTATTCGATCGGTGAGCTCGACCCGTGTGCGATGCCACGAGGCACACCGTTGAGCCGATCTGTGTCTACGAGGAATCTAATTTCGGATTCACCGGTGGTCGGGACAACCGAGCAAGGTTCTCGACACGTCGCGGCCTCCGGGTTACGTAGGTGAGTGAGTCGCGAATCACACTATGGGCTGAGCCCCTGAGCACCACCAACGGCGCGCCAGACCAGTGCCCCGGTTCGGGCTGGCCAGTCGGGTGGTGGTTGCCGCCCAGCGAGAGCGGTGGCGTACCAAGAGCCGGTGCACAGCGTGACAGCGATTTCGAGGTCGGCATCGGGATCGATCAGGCCGATGTTTTGGGCCCTTCGGAGGATGGCCAGGAGCCGGGCTCGCCTTGGCGCGACGACCTTGGCTTGGTAGCGGGCGCGCGCCTCGGGCGCGGTCGCGTCCTGGAGCATTGTGCCGACCAGCGAGAGACGCCCAGGCAGGGAGACGCCACGCTGAAAGTCTGTGAGCTCGGCCGTCAAGTCTTCCAGCGGGTCTGCGGAGTGGTTTTCGGGTCCGGCCGCGGCCGCGGCAAGCAGCGCATCAGCGGCCAAGCTGGCTTTGCCCGGCCAGCGGCGATAGAGCGCCTGACGGGTTGTCCCCGCCTCGCTGGCGACCGCGGCGAGAGACAGGGCCTCGTATCCGCGGGCGGACAGGTGCTGGCCCGCGACCGCCAGCACGCGCTCGTCGATCGAGAGATCCCGAACTCGTCCCGGTCTCTTGACTGAGGTTGACGGCAGTGATGACATATAAATACGATACTGTAGTGGATTGATAGGAGCAAGGAGCCCTCATGGTCATTGAATACATCCGGTACGTCGTGCCGTCGGCCCGTGCTGAGGAATTCGAGGAGGCGTACCGCCGCGCGACTCGAGTGCTACGGGCAGACGAGCACTGCATGAGCGTCGAGGTTTCCCGAGGCGTCGAGGAGCCCGAGCATTGCATTGTCCGGATCGAGTGGGACTCGATTGAGGGACACGAGCGGGGCTTTCGCGGTGGCCCTGCGTTCGCCGAGTTCTTTGCCGCGGTGAAACCGTTCCTTGAACAAATAGTCGAGATGAAGCACTACCGGTTGGTCGTGCAATGACATGGGCGGATGCAAACCGTCGGGAGCGTTCGACGATTTATGAGTACGCAGGTGGCCGCACGGCACTTTTGCGTCTTGCCGCTGTCCAGTACCAGCGTTGCGTGACGGATCCGGTGCTGATCGAAATTTTCGGCACCGATGCGCGTCCCGGTCATGTTGAGCATCTGGCCGATTGGCTCACCGAGGTGCTCGGCGGCCCGCGGTTATACACCCAGTACCACGGTGGGCACGCAGCATTGCTGGGTCATCACGCGGGGCTGGACATCCAAGAACGCCACCGGGCACGATTTGTCGAGGTCTTTGTCGAAGCCGCCGACGAGGTCGGGCTTCCCACCGATGATGTCTTCCGTCGGCGCCTCCTCGACTATCTGAACTGGGGATCGACGATCGCACAGGCTGTCTCCCAACCGGGCGCCGATACCTCGAGCGACCAACCCGTGCCCGTCTGGCGCTGGGAGGACGAAGAGCCACAGGGGTGACAAGTGCGAGTTGGAACGCCGCCGTCAAAGTGATCATTCTGGCCCGCCGGTACCTATTGTCCGTCCCTATTCGGCGATGGAAGTCCTTCTCGCGTTGCCCGAGCGATCATGGCCGAGCTGCCTGAGGCACTTCTCTGGCTAGGAGCAGCGCCACCACGCCGAGGAGGCCCCCGGTGATGCGACGTTGCCATCGGGTCCAGGTCGGTCGAGTGGAAACGAATCCCGCTATCGATCCGGCCGTCAACACGATCGACGCGTTGACGATCATGCTGACGATGATCTGAACGCTTCCGAGCGCGAAGCCTTGGACAATGGTGTTGCCACGATATGAGTCCACGAACTGCGGGATGAGGGCAAGATACATGATCGCGGCCTTCGGGTTGAGCAAGTTGGTTATCAACCCCATCCGAAACAACTTCCACGGCGAGTCATGTACTCGCGCGTGCGCCTCAAACACCCCACTTCCTCCCGGTCGAAGAGCTTTCCATGCGAGATAAAGAAGGTAGGCGACACCCAAGGCCTTGAAGCCCACGTAGAGCCACGGGACGACCACGAAGACAACGGCCAGGCCAAGGTTCGCCATCGTCATATACGCAAGAAATCCCGCTCCCGTTCCAGCCAGGGAGATTAGCCCGGCGACCCGGCCCTGCGCGATGCTGCGAGACACCAGGTAGATCATGTTTGGCCCCGGAGTGAGCACCACGATCAACGCGGCCAGTGCCATACCACCGGCCGCACCCCAAGACAACCCACCGACTGTTATCACGACCATTTCCTCTCAGCGGAGCAGTTCCTTGCCATTGTGATGTAATGACCTTATGCATCTCAACCCTTACGGTGAGTACGCGGTCTTGCTTGCGGCATCCCTCGCTAACGACTGGCCAGGCGATCGTTCGGGTGTCATCGATCGAGCGCGCTCCTTCGGCATGCGATTGGTATTCGCGCCGCCTCGATTCGCCGACCATGCCGAAGTCCGTTCGGTGATCGACCGATGGCTGGCTGTTGTGGACGAAGTAATTCCCGACCAGCGCGCCGCCCTGCTCAATCGATACCTTGCACAAACATCCGCATACCCTCGACTGACTAGCCACGACGGTGAGGGCTGGCACCTTCATTATCGCGACATCGACCAGACGCTGCCGCATGTTCTCGACGCCGTCATCAGCGTCGGCACTGCACTGCACCTGACCACTCGAGGCATGAGTCGCCTCGCCAGGTGCGCCGCAGGCAGCGCACCTGGCGACCTTTGTCGCAATGTCGTCGTAGACATCACACGCAACGGGCGACAGGTTTATTGCAGCGTCCGCTGCGCCAATCGCGCGGCCGTACGACGACATCGAATCCACCGCAGCTCAACGTTCACGAAATGAGCTCTCACACTTGGCATCCGCGCGGGACCTCGGCGGTTGATTGGTGTGGCTCTCCAAGCACAACCTGACGGCGCGCGTCACGGGAATCGCAACTGGCTATGCGACCAAGCTGACGAGCCTCGGCGCATGGACGATGGAGTTGAGTATCGTTCGCCCGTTTAGAGCTTTGACAACCGACGGTTCCAAGAGCGCGGTTGCGAGCAGCTCGTCTTCAGTAATGTCAGGGCGGACGGCTATTCTCCCGCGTACCTTGCCGCCGACCTGAACGACGCAGGTGACCGATCGCCGAAGCAGTAGCGCAGGATCAACGACTGGCCAGCTGGCTTCGGCCACTGACGGCGAGTGTCCCAGCCTCACCCACATCTCCTCCGCGAGGTACGGAGCGACCAGGCTCAGCATGATTGTCACCGCCTCGACCGCCTCCCGCACGGCGGGATCCAATCCCCCGTCGGGGCGAGCGTCAATCACCTTGCGCACGGCGTTGACAACCTGCATGACACGTGCCAGCGCCACGTTGAACTTCCGATGGGTCATCAACTCGGTGATCTCATCGACAAGGGAGTGCAGCGTCTGCCGAAGCGATCGATCGCCTCCGGCCGCATCTACGCCAACTGCACTGGTTACATCAGTGGCCAGTCGCCACGCCCTCCGCAGGAACTTCAGAGTGCTGCCAGCGGACACGTCCGCCCAGTCAATGTCGGCCTCGGGTGGCCCGGCAAACACGATCGTGGTGCGCACGGCATCGACTCCGAACTCCTCGATCTGTTTGCTTAGATCGACGCCGTTACCCAACGACTTACTCATCGCCTTGCCTTGATTGATCACCTGTCCCTGGTTCAGAAGTCGACGCACTGGCTCGGTGAAGTCAACCATGCCCATGTCGTGGAGGACTTTGGTGAAGAACCGCATGTACAACAGGTGCGAGGTAGCGTGCTCCACGCCGCCGATGTACTGCGCGGCGGGCATCCAGCGCTTGACGTCAGCTGGGTCGAAGGGGCCGTTGGCGTACGCCGGTGAACAATACCGGAAGAAGTACCAGGAGGAGTCGACGAATGTGTCCATCGTGTCGGTGTCTCGACTCGCTGGTCCACCGCACTGCGGACAGTCGACGTTTACCCACTCCGTCGCGGCGGCCAGGGGCGAGGTTCCGTGCGGGGCGAGCGCAGTGCCGGTGAGACGCGGCAGCTCGACTGGCAGCTGATCATCAGGCACCGGCACTTCCCCGCACTGCTCGCAGCGGATGATCGGAATTGGGCAGCCCCAGAAACGCTGCCTGCTTAGCAGCCAGTCACGCATTCGGTATGTAGTCGCCGCCCGGCCCGCGCCGGACTCAGCCAAGATGTCGATCATTTTCGCGAGGGCCGACTCCTTGTGGGTGAGCCCGTCCAACCGACCGGAGTTGATGTAGGTCCCTTCGCCTGTGATCGCCACGAAGTTAACCGACGGGTGTTCCTCGCCAGTGTCGATCACGGTGCGTACTTCCAGGTCGTGGACCCGCGCGAAATCCAAGTCGCGCTGATCATGAGCCGGAACGGCCATGATCACGCCGGTGCCGTAGTCGGCCAGTATATAGTCGGCCGCCCAGATCGGAATTCGCTCACCATTGACCGGGTTGATCGCGTACCTGCCCAGAAACACGCCCGTCTTGGGCCGCTCCGTCGACTGCCGTTCAATCTCAGTGGCGAGCATGGTGCGCTTGAGGTACGCATCAAACTCGGCTCTTCGATCATCAGCGCAGATCCGCGTCGCCAGGTCCGACTCGGGCGCGACGACCAGGAACGTGACGCCGTGCAGCGTGTCCGGCCGCGTGGTGAACACGGTCACCGGCTCGGGTTCACCCTTGAGGTCGAAGTCCACATACGCGCCAGTCGACCGGCCGATCCAGTTGCGCTGCATGGCTAGCACTCGCTCCGGCCAACCGCCGACGAGTTGCTCCATGTCATCCAGCAATCGCTGCGCATAGTCGGTGGTCTTGAAATACCACTGGTTCAGTTTGCGCTTGGTGACAACCGACCCACACCGCTGGCATAGGCCGTCAACAACCTGCTCGTTAGCTAGCACTGTTTGGTCCTTTGGGCACCAATTAACGAAGGAATCCTTACGGTAGGCCAGCCCCCGCTCCCGAAACCGCAGGAAGAGCCACTGGGTCCACCGGTAGTGCTCTGGGTCGGAGGTGTGCAAGCGCCGACCCCAATCGAAGCTCAGCCCATACCGCGAAAGCGAGGTCGCTTGGGTCTCGATGTTGGCGTAGGTCCACCGCGCCGGGTGCTCGTCGCGCTGGATCGCCGCGTTCTCCGCTGGCAGGCCGAAAGAGTCCCAGCCGATCGGGTGGAGGACGTCATAGCCGTTCAACTTGGCGAAACGAGCGACGATGTCACCCATCACGAATGCTTCGGCATGGCCCACGTGGAGATCGCCCGACGGATAAGGAAACATGTCGAGCACGAACTGGCGCGGCTTCGACCCGTCGTCGACCGGAACAAAGGTCCGATGCTCGGCCCAGTACCGCTGCCATCGGTCCTGCGACTTGCCCAGCGAGACGTCCGCCCAATTTCCCGCGGACGCCTTCTCGCGCCCCGCATCGCCGTTCGTCGTGTTTGCGTTCACCCGTGGTCCTTTTCGCGCTATGAGAAGGTTGCGGGCCGATCTATGCGGGCCCGTCTAGCGATTCGTGCGGGGAAGTGTCCGGCGCCTGCCAGACGAGAAGACCGCGATCGATGTCGCGCAGTACCTCTTCGAGCCATGCGGCCTCAGATTCAAAGCGAAGGGTGAGGTATTCGTCTTCGAGAAGGAAAATGCGTGGGAGGTCGAGGCCGGTGTGTTCCGAGTGAAGTTTTTCGAGCGCGGTCTCTATCGCGGCGACGCGAGCTGAGATTAGTCCGATCGCAATGTCGGGGCTGACCATGGTGAGCACCGAGAGCGCGGCGGGGAATTGCGGGAACTCGGCCGGCAGCTCGGTGACCATGATGCCGAGCCAGTCGATCGCAGCTTGTCGGCCGGTTGTCGTGATGCGGTAGACACGACGCTCCGGGTAGTTTTCAGAAGAGTTGCGCTGTTCGATCTCTTCGACGAGGCCGTGTGTGATGAGTCGGTCAACCACCTGGTGCAGGCTCGTGCGTTGGCGCACGTTTACGACCTTATCCTTGCCACGTTCCTGGATCAGCTTCTGCATTCGATAGACGTGCATGGGCTGCTCGATGAGCATCCCGAGGACGATCAGGCCGAGAGGCGTCGGTCTCATTCCACTACCGTTGCGAGTCGTCATGTCGGTTGCCTTGTTACCTTCCTCAACGTGACTAGTGTCCCAATACCCGGTCTATCGCCTCGAGCACAGATTCCGGGCTCGGGCCCGCCGTGTCGGGGATCCAGGCAACATATCCGTCGGGTCGGATGAGGGCGACCCGCACGTTCGCGGGTAGTACGAGCGGGTCGACTTCCTGCACCGAGACTCCAAATCGGTCGAGTTGGAGACGCCAATCGTCGGCCTGATCGGCGACGGCGAGGACGAACTTGTTGCCGGTATCGTCGAGGATGCTCGCGTGATGGGCGGTGTCGACCCAAGTGTGCGGCATCCGGGCGCCGGGTTCCGCGGACTCCGCCACCGTGTCCGAAAAAGGCACTGTGGCCGTTGCACCGATAATGGCACCTGATTCATAGCGCTGGCCGAAGGTGCAGATGAGATCGTCGACGTCGTCATCCACGCCGCCGCTGAACCGTGCGGCTTGACGGCGCATGGTGACGTCGGCGAGAGCTTGGGCGACAGGTCGCCGTTCGGCTTCGTAGCTGTCCAACAGTGGCCCCGCCGCCCGTCCATCCAGCACGGTTGCGAGTTTCCAGCCGAGGTTGTGAGCATCCTGGACACCCGAGTTGGCTCCCATTGCGCCAGCGGGTGGCCAAACGTGAGCGGCGTCTCCGATGAGGAACGCGCTCTGCTTCCGGTACGTCGTGGCAATTCCTACCGCCTGCTGCCATGGCGTCACATCGACAACTGTTACCTGGCGGGCGGGGTCGCCGAGAGCGATGCGGATCAGGTCGATGCATCGGTCCGTGTCGAATGAACTCAGCGGAGTAGTGTCCGGGTCGAAGGTCAGCCCCAAACTCCACCGGTTCCGGTCGGCAGTCGTAGTAAGTGACGCGAACCCGAGCTTCTCGTTGAGGACAATCCAGAACAGCGCACGACGCTTGATCAGGTCCTCCAGGTCAGCGTCGAAGACGATGCTCACCCAATCCTGCGCCTGTGAAGGCCCGTCGCGCCGGATCCCCAGAGACTCTCGGAGACTGCCGTCGTAGCCGTCTGCCGCGACCAGGTAGTCGCAGCGCACCCGCCTGGTCACCCCGTCGGTGATGTTGCGCAAAGTTGCCTCGGCACCGGCGTCACCAATCGCGAACTGCTCGGCCACAACGCCCCGTTCGATCCTCGCCCCAAGTTCGCGTGCCCGCCTGGTCAGCACAGGTTCGACCGTGTTCTGGTCTGCCATGACGAACCGTGCCGGACTGATGGCCTCCAGGCGCGGATCGGGCTCTGGGTCGAATAGCCACTCCCACGGGTCGGAAAGCGACGCGCAGCGAGCGACTCCGGCGTCCCCACTGAATGGTGCGGACAGCTCTTCGACCGCACCACCCACACCTGCGGCGCGGTAAAGCTCCATCGTGCGCTGATTGACGCCCCGCGCGCGGCCCTGAACGCTCGGCTGGTCATGACGATCGACCATCATTGCCCGGATGCCGTTCTGTGCGAGGAACAGGGCCATCGCTGTGCCCGCGTAGCCACCGCCCACGATAAGGACGGGAACCTGCTCCACATCCGTGGCGCCTTCCTGGGCTTTCAACTCCCGCAGACGCTTCCGCGAGGTCAGATCATCCAGAGCCGCGATCCCGCCTCGATGGATGCGTACCTCGCTGCCGCGGGCCTCCCCGGAGATGGTCAGCGTCGTGGACGGATTCTCACCGCGCCCCCATCGGTCCTTCAGCCTTCCCTTGCTGGCCCAGCGAATCGCCTCACGCACGCGCGTCTCCTCGTCGACCAGCAGCACGAGAGTGCTCTCCACCAGGTCGGCCGTTAGGACGACCTCGGTGAACTTGCGACAGGCCTCGCGAAGATCGAGCACAACACGCGAGTGGTCTGCCTGGACGGTATACCGGCGCGTGGTGGACCAGAGCCCCAGACGGCGGAGCGCCTCCCGGATCACCCGAATGCTTGTCTCTGATCGATCAGCGTGGACAACGATTTCTTCACTCATGCCTTAGTTATACCATAATTAGTGTATTTATCACTACACTTGATTTGATGAATAGCCTCACGCACTGCTGGGGTATCGTTCGGGGCGAAGGAGAGATAGTGCCGCTGGTGTGGGTCACCGGAAACTCAGGCGTTGGCAAGTCGACCGTGTGCACGAAGCTTCGTGACCTGGGACATGAAGCTTTCGACGCGGACGAAGACGGCTACAGTCATTGGATCGATCGGCTGACGAGCCTGCCCGTTATCGACCAACCCGACCCGCTGCCGGAAGGCTGGTTGGACGACTTCGGCTGGCAAATCAGCCGCGAGCAAGTGGAAGCACTCAGAAACCATTCGCCGAACCGAATCGTGTTTCTGTGTGGCTCGGCCGAGAACGAGGCCGAAGTGCGGGATCTGTTCGACCTGATCGTATGCATCGTCATTGACGACGAAGCCCTCAAGAACCGCTTAGCAGCACGGACTACGAACGACTTCGGCAAGAACCCGGAGGAACTCGAGGCTGCCCTCTACTGGAATCCTCGCGAAGAGAGAATCTATCGGCGCCTCGGAGCAACGATCCTCGACGGCGAGCAGCCGATCACCACGGTCGCACAGGCGGTCCTTAGAGCGGCCCACTTGCTCCTCTAGGTATAGGTGAGACGACAAAGAGCGAGCCCTCGGGACCAACACTCATGCCGATGTGGGCAGTAGGCAGAGCTGCCATGGCGAAAGATTGCTCTGACGGCACTTTCGATGCGGAGACGGTGGAACAGAGAACCATGGTTCCGGTTGTTCCGAGATGAGAGTAGATACCTGCGGATTTCCCTCGATTTTGTGGGCAACCGGATGGTTCGCTTTTCCGATTGGATGAGGCCGTTTCAAGATAGTCACGGTTGATTTCGGTGCTTATATGGTGATCTCGGGGAGCCAAAACGAGTCGCCGTGATCGTGGGCAAACGCTGTGCGCTGGAGATGCGCTGTAGCTGTGATGTGTCAAACTTCGGTAAAAGTGTCGACGCTCGTTGAAAACTAGGCCGGTTTCGCTCGTTGAAATGTCGGTCACTGTTTCTGTTTGGCTATTCTGCCGTGTCTTGTGTGTTGGTCAAGCTGGTTGTGTTGATGCCGGTGTTCTTGAGCCGGTAGGAGGCGCCTTTCAACGTGATGACGTCGGCGTGGTGAACGATGCGGTCGATCATCGCTGCGGCGACGACGTGGTCGCCGAAGACGTCTCCCCAGCGGGTGAAGGGCAGGTTCGAGGTCAGGATCAGCGAGGCGTGTTCGTATCGGGACGAGACGAGTTGGAAGAACAGGTTCGCGGCGTCTTGCTCGAAGGGGATGTATCCGACCTCGTCGACGATGATCAGCCCGTAACGCCGTAACCGGTCCAGTTCTGCAGCGAGCCGGTCGTGGCGGTGGGCGGTTTGCAGTCGGGCGACCCACTCGGTTGCGGTGGCGAAGAGCACCCGGTGACCGGCATGGGCGGCTTTGATCCCGAGCCCGATCGCGAGATGAGTTTTCCCGGTCCCCGGGGGTCCGAGGAGGACCACGTTCTTCGCTTCGGTCAGGAACACCCCAGTGCCCACATGGGCGATGGTGTCTCGTTTGAGTCCGGGTTGGTGGTCGAAGGTGAACTCCTCCAATGATTTGCGGCTCGGGAACCCGGCCGCCCGGATGCGCAGTTCAGCGCCGGAGGCTTCCCGGGCTGAGACCTCGCGGGAGAGGACTCCGGCCAGGTATTCCTCATGGGACCACCCGGCGTCGCGGGCCTGGTCAGCCAGCCGGGCGGCTGCCTCCCCGATGCGGGGTGCTTTCATCGCGCGGGCGTAATACTCGATCTGGCTGGTGGTGTCGTTCCCCATCAGGCGACCTCTCCGCTGTCACGGAAGCTGACCCGAACGCGGCGTCGTAGTCGCTGAGATCGCGTCCAATATCCTCCTCGACGGCAACGGATCTGGGGGTTTGGAACGCGACCCGCAGTCGAGCAGCGGAGCCGACGTGGTCGGGATCGGTGATGGTCTGCCCCGATCCCCAGACACGTTCGTGGGATGCCACCTGCCGGCCATCGAGCCAGGCGCTGACACGGGCCAGGTCGGCGCGGATCGTGACCATCCGGCCGATAGCGACCGGGTCGACGGAGTAGTCGTTGCCGATCACAGACACGTAGTAGTCGCGAGGCAACCGAACCCGGTTCGTGAAACCGAACCGAGGCGAGATCGGCGGCAGCCCACTCATCGCCGCCCGATCGAGCGCGATCAGATCCGCGGGGCTCGCGTGGAGGTGGCGAACCTGGCGGCTGTTGGCGCGGGGCAACCAGCCGGCCAGCTGCTGGTTGAAATCTGCCGGCGAAGTGAAGGAGCGCCCTGGAAGGAACGAGGTCTCCAAATACTGGTTTGCCCGCTCCACGATCCCCTTCGACTCGGGGTCGAAGGGTTTCAGTTAAACGATCCGAGTTCCCAAGGTCCCCACGAACCCAGTGACTCCCTCGGCGAGATGATTGCGGCGACCGATGCCGGCCTCGTTATCCCAAACCAGACGTCTCGGGATCGCACCCAGTTGGCCTGAAAGCAGCGACCACATTCCTGCAAGCAGATCCGGGGTTGTCCTGGTCGGGATCATGACCGCGCAGATCGTGCGGGAGAACGAGGCCACCATCACCAACACCGGTGGCGATCCGACCTTTCCGCCGGGCAGCGGAATCGGCGCTGGCGGGAACCAGAGATCACACTGCACCTGGTCGCCGGGCGAATACCGCAACCGGTCCGCGGGATCCTTCGGCGCCAGCTCCGGGCGCAGCAGCGCGACCCGTTTCGGGAACCACGACGGCGACTCGGTCCAGCCAACGCGTTCGGCGAGCACGGTCGCCGGCATCACCGGGAACTCGACCAACAAGGCCCGAACACGCGGTTCGAACGCATCGAACGCCGACGGGACCGGCGCTCGAACATATGCTGGCGGCCGCTCCGATGCCAGCGCCCGCGAGACCGTGTCCCCCGCCAGCCCGAGCCGCTTCGCTATTGCCCGAACCGACATGCCCTCACTGACGTGAAGATGCCGAATCTCCGCCCAATCCTGCAAGCTAATCACCCACCCAATCGTGTCTGGGTGGCCTACTTTTCAAAGAGCGTTACTGGCCCAGTTTTCGAAGAGCGCTGACATCCAGAACCAAACCTGCCCAGAGCCCTCGCTATTTTGCGACAGGACACTTGCGCAAGGTGATGCCCAGCGTAACGATGGACATCTACGAACCAACCTTCGTAGTCCGAACCCTCGGTAAGCCTTCAGGCGCTGCCGGGGGTTCTCCCGTCACCGGCGCGAATCTGACGCCCCGGGCCGGCATGGGAACAGAGAGAGAATCGCAATGGTCTTTGCTGCTGCGGCATCGATCGGACCCATCCGCCGGGCGGCACGAATCTCTCCGGTTATGGCGCTAGCAGCGGAATAGGTCCAAGTTCACCACGTGAGCCGTCCAAGAGCCCGCGCGCCTAGTCGACCACCGCTATTTCTTTTGCTGTCAACGAATGGACGCAGCCTACGAAGTCGTAGATGTTCTGTTCGGTGCCGTTTCCGATTAAGTTGTCAGCTCGTCGTTCGAAGACGTACGCGGCTTAGCGTGTTCTCGCTGCGGCGTCAGTATCCGATAGTGGGCGGTTGTCGACGGGGCCGTCGTGAGTTGCGCCCGAATGACTCGGGTGGTGCGAGCTTGGATCGGCGCTCCTGGGCTTGGTCCCGTGGGCGCGGGTTGGTGCGTCCCGCAGCGGGGTCGGGCCGCGGTGGCGTAGTGCCTGTTGACGAGGTGAAGGGTTGGGGGGTGCGGCGGGCGACGGCGCGTTGGGCGACGTCTTGGACGATGTAGCGGTGCCTAGGCAGTAGCAGTCCGGCGGGATAGGTGTTCGTCAGGAGATCGAGGCCTTGTTGGGCGGTGGTGTAGCCGAGCCGGTCGAACAGCGTTGCAGCGTCGTCGAGGTCGCGTTCGTCGCGGGAGGCGTGCAGTTTCATCGCCAGCAGGTATTCCGGTGAGGCGACCTGAACCAGCAGAGACTCGGACTCGAACACGGTGGATGGGTGTTCGTCTTGTCCGGGTAGGAAGCCTTTGGCCGCGTCGTTGAGCCAGTCCGGTTCCAGCCCGCGAGCGGCGCCGATCGCCTCGGCGGCCTGACGCACTTGTGGTGCGGGGACGAATAGGGCATCGACGTCGCGGGTGAGGCGGCCCTGGTCGTAGGCGAGGGCCATCGCTGCCCCGCCCACGACGAAGAGTTGCGCATGCACGCCGTCGGCTGCGAGGCGGTCGGAGAGTTCCTGGAACAGGCTACGGACGGTGCGTGCGTCGAGTTCCGCGCCACGTTCGCTCATGCCCGGTCCAGCGACCGCCCGGTGATGAGAATGCCGCGCTGCCGGAACGCCCGGGGGCTGTCCCGCACGGCCTCGGCCCGGAAGATTGCCGGCACCTCCGGATACCAACCCGTCGTCCGTCGAGCCGGGTCGGAGGCCCACGCGGGTGTCGGCCAGCCGTCGCGCTCGGCAAGGTGGTCGGCGAGGGCTGCGAATGCTGCGTCGAGTTGCTCCGAACCCGTGCGGGTCGGCTCGGTCGTGAACACCTGCGCGGCCAGGATCGTGCCGCCGCGGCGGAGGGTGGAGGTGTAGTCATCGAGGGTTTGGAGGATACCGAACCGCCAGCACGCCTCGGGGGTGTCCCCGGCGGACAGGAGCACAGCGCATCGCGCAGCGTTGTCGGCCGCGGTGTGGCGCACGCCAACGCCCGCGCCCGGCTCGTAGGCCGGGGCGGTCTGCGCGCGCTCTAGCAGCGCACCGATCGGCAGCACCTCGCCTTGGAACACCATGACCGCCTCCTTCCCTCGTGCCTATTCTCGCAGAGCCGCCAACGAAAGTCCCGAGCCGCCGGCTCATAAGCTGCAGTGCGCGCCGCGAAGTGGGCGACGGGGTCACTTAGTACGAAGGTACGACGTCGTCCCCGAGGCTATATGCCGAAAGCTCGAGCGCGGTGGCGGGGTGCAACACGGGCTCGCGCCCCCCTGCGGCGATGCGGTAGCGGGGTGCGGAGGACTGGGCGTTGCCACCTTCGATTCCGACCCGTGGGATTAGCGTGCCGTCGGGTCGAAGCACTTGGTCGTTGTAGCGGGCGCCGACGGCGATGAGAATCGTGCCGTGCAGTTCGCGCGGGAGGCGCGGGACGGAGAGTTCACCGCGGATCTCGAGAATCGCGTCATCGGCGAGTTGGGGTTGGGCGGAAACGAGTCCACTGGAGTAGAAGGCCCCGCCGGTGTCAATGCGCAGCCATTTTCCGATGATGCCGCTGGTGATGAGGGTGCCGCCGGGGTGGATATGGACGCCGTCGTAGGCGTGGCCGAGGAGTCGGACGCGTCCGCTGACGTGGAGGACCCCGTCTTCGGTGCCGTGGATGACCCGCTCATCCTCGATTTGTTCGACCCATATCGCCATACCTTCCACGGTACGCCCCACCTCGGACACCGGGTAGGGGTTACAGGCTGATGCCTCGCCCCCGGTCGATGTCCGGCCCGGTGCGGGTGATCCCGTGGCCGGGTTGATGGGCGGTGAGGTATCTGGTGCGGGTGTAGGCGGCTCGCGCGGCCCGGTATTCGTATGCCTGCTCTAGCCCGTTCATCTGGTCGGGGTTGCCGAGCGGGGATGCCCCGGTGATGTCGTGCCGTTCCCGGTAGAAGCGGATCGTGGCTGCAGCCCGGAACCACTCGGCTTGCTGTCTTGGGCTGTTGCCGGGTGTGCCGAGCCGTTTCGTCCAGGCCGCGCCGGCTTCCAGGTCGGTGACGGTGAGCTGTTGAACAGCGCGCTCGATGAGATGCTGGCGTTCCGCCATTGCGGCGCGCATGTCCTCGTCCATTGGCCCGATCGGACGGGGCAGGAGACCTGCGACACGGGATGGTCCTGGCCGGTTCGTGCCGTGCCGGGGTTGGGCGGTGACCTTGTCGATCCATCGGGTCAGCAGCAGTCCGGGATCGGCCGGCTCTGTGCCCTCGACTGGTTGGTAGCGGTCGAGGGCGCTAGCGGCAGCGGCGAGCATCCGTTCGGGTTCGTACCCGTGGGATTCTGCCCGCCGAAGCGTGGCTTGCAGTGCCGGGTAGTAAGCGCAGGCGAACACGTCATCCCGGATTGTTTCGCCTAGTGGAGCGTTGTCGATCAGTGCCGCCCATCGTGCCTCTTGCGCGTAGCTGGCGATCGTCTCGTACTCGCGCAGCAGCTTCCTGAGCGAGGTGTGTTCCTCGACCGCAAGTTGCATGGTTTCGGTGGCCGAGTGTTCGGCGTCCGACCTGCCGAGTACCCGGGCGAGTCGTTCGGTCGCGGTCGTGGGCTCGGTGAGGTCGTGGTGGGCTTCGACGTTCTCGTCGGGAGCGTCGATGACGTAGGCGTGGTTGCCGTTGCGCCCGCGGGTGAGGGCGACGTAGAGCAGTTCCCGGCTCGCAGTCTGCGGGTCGATCAGGGCGTGGGCGGTGTCCACCGTGGAGCCCTGCGCGCGGTGGGTGGTGGTGGCGTAGCCAAGCTCCACACTCTCGGCAACATACGACGCGGGCAGGACGACCGCCCGGCCGTGCGGGGTGTCGTTTTTGCCGAGTCGGCGCACGGCGAGGGCACCATCCTGGAAGGTGCGGGTGGCCTGCCAACGGTCGCCGTTCTTCACCCACGACCCGCCGCCAGCGGTCAGGCGGCGGTCGTTGAGTCGGGTCACGATCACGTCCCCGGTTCCGGCGGTGGTGTCGTCGCGCAATGCCACTCCCGATTCCTGAACTTGGCCGGCGGCCACGAGGTCGGCACGAGCGCGCTCGTTCAGGGCGGTGACGGTCTCGGCGGTGGCGGCGATCATCACTGATCGCAAGCCCGCGTCCCGGTCGGCGGACCATGCCCGGTAGAGGGCATCGAGCATGGTGTCCTGGTCGCCGTCATGCACCCGCCCATGCTCCACGTAATTGTCGAGCACCGTGGGGTCGCCGTGGCGCAACCCCAGGCTCGCGGTCTTCTCCCATTCGGCGGAGAACCTGCGCACGTCGACCAACTCGGCAACGTCGTCGCGGGTGCGGGCGAGCATCCCGAACGCACCACCGGTCTCCACGGCGGAGAGTTGGGCGTTGTCGCCGATCAGGACGACTTTCGCCCCCACGGCCGCGGCGTGGCTGGCGATCCTGTCCAGGGCCAGCGTTCCGGCGAGGGATGCCTCGTCAATGAGGACCAGTTGGCCCGGTTTCAGGTTCCAGCGGCCGTGCGTGTACTCGTGCAGGTACTTGGCCGTGTTTTCCGTCCGGATGCCGAGTTCCTGTCCCAGAACATCCGCTGCGGCGGCGGACGGGGCGAGGCCGATGACGGAGTCCTTGCCGTGGGTGGAAGTCCAGGCGCGGTGCAGGGCGCGCAACGCCGTTGTCTTCCCCGTCCCGGCCGGCCCGACAAGCACATCAAGGGCACGTCCGGAGGTCGCGAGCTGCAGGATCGCTGCGGCCTGGTCGTCGCCGAGCTTCACCCCGCGGATCGGGCGGGACGTGTGTCGATAGGCAAACCGCAGCGACAACCGAGGACCTGACTGGTCGGCCGCGTGTTCCAGGAGTCGGGTTTCGGCGTCGAGGATGTCCTGGCTGGTGTAGGCAACCTCATCGGCTCGCTGGAACCCATGCGTCCCATCCGTTGGGTTCACGAACCTGGCCGGAACGAGCCGGTCGTATTCCGGTGTCAACCGTATCGAGTCCTGCTCGGCACGTGCGACTACCCTCGCCAGTACACGCTCGCGGTCGTCGGCGGAGGCGAAGCGGAATCCCATCGTCTGCCGGGCCGCCTCTGCGTACAGGTTCCAGTGCCCCCATGTTGCGCGCCGGTTCCCGACCTCCATCAACACCACAGCCGCAATATCGTGCAACCGATCCATCGGCAGGTCGTCGACCCGCAACACCGCCTCAACCGGTGGGCGCGTCAGTAGTTCGCGCGCCCACAATGTCGCGTCTTGTCCGAGGACCGATGTTGCGCGCGCCCGCCAGTCCGCAGTCAGCTCCGCGAGCGAGTGCAACTCCTTCTCCGGCCGTGTCTCCAAGGTTGCCTGCTGCCGCAACCTCGTCTCCGCTGCCTGCGATGGGGAGTGGCCGTGTGTGGTCCGGTACTCGCCGATCAGTCGTTGCGCTGCCTGCTCGATCCCCTCCGCGCCGTGAACCCCGAGGGTGCGACGGGAGAACTCCGCCAACAACTCCGCTGGGACTCCGTCGATCTCCCAACCGGTGAACTGGCTGCTGCGCCGCGCAACCGGCGCCCACGACACCCTGACCAGCTGGGTCGCATGGTCGGCGAGGAACGCGTTATACGACGCCGACAGTGCCACCGTCGCCCTATGCAAGGTCCGGGAGTCCAGAGTTCGCCACTTCCCGTCTTCGCCCTGCACCTTGTTCGACACCACAACGTGGGTATGCAGTTGCGGGTCGCCGGCGCGGGTGTCGTAGTGATCGAACGCCGCCGCGATCACCCCACGCACCGGCATCGACGCGACACCACCATGCCCAACCCGTGTTGCGGCAACCTGCCGCTCCAGCAGGTTGAGGGTGTCGCGCAGTGCGGCATGGTGCGCCTGCGCGAGCAACGATTGCGTCCCCGCGTCCGTAACACCCCACAGCCCGCTGAACGACTTCGGTGGGGAGAACGTCAAATCGAATCCCGCAACCGGAGTGCGCGAAGAGCGGGCACGCTCCTCTTTCTCGATGTGCGCAACCTGTTGCGTGCGGGTCGCATCGTCCAGGGAGGCGTCGAGTCGTGCAATACGGCCCGCGATGCGCCGGGACGGGGGTTGGAGGACGGGATATGCCGTACCGAGTTTCGCGCCGGTCACCGGGTCCAGCCCGGATCCGAGCAACCGTTCCAACTGCTCCTCAGTCACCGGGTCGCCCTCGTGGAGCCGCCCGGTTTCCTCACCGCCAAGCCCAGGCAGACCGGATCCGAGCCAAGTCCCGGGCGGGGTTCCCTCGGCCGTGTAGTAGCGGGTCAGCGGTGTACCCAGGTCGCGGTCTCCGTCGCCGGCGGCGACGGACTTCAGCAGGTACTCGAAGCTACGGCCAGCAGACATCACCCGGATCGACATCACCACCGCACAGCCCTCCCGAGACGGCCACGACACGAGTCATCTCAAAGAGAAGGTGCGCTGGCGCTCCCACACGCACCCTTGGTGCCAACGTGTGGGTGGTTTCGAGCCGGAGGGGTGGAACAACTGCGGGCCGTGGTCTATGCCGAGCGAGGGCATAACTGGGTAGCCGCCCCTTCGTTAGAGCCATTCGGGACCGGGATTCGTTCATGGACGCCCGCAGTTTGTTGCGGCGCGCACAGCGTGGCAATCGCTACGACACACGTTGGGCGACCGTCCAACAGGGACGTTGAGGGGCTCAACCAGGTCGGTCAATCACGACCCATGTCGGCTAGCGAATTCTTCGTCCGTGAGCTGGGCAGCGTCGAATTGCATACTCAAGTTGGCCGGTTGGGTATGACTTTAGGTAGCTAACTCATAACTTGCCCCGCTCTGCAGTACGGCTTCTTAGCAGGGTTCGCTGCCCAAGGAAGCGGCGGCTGCAACTTCCGGTGGTGCAGAGGAAAGGTCTCGCCGGCCTTCCCGAATCTATGTCTGCGAGGGGACGCTCAGTGCAAAAAACTGACTCGAATCTTGATCTTGTATCGAACTCGTTCGTTCAGCCGATGGGCAAAGAATTTGATTGACGCTCAAGATCGATAGGGCTAGCTTCAGCGGTAGACAGACTGGTTTGCCTGCCTATCAAATCGAGAGGAAAGAAATGAAACGCCTTAGTCGTTCGATCTCAGTCGCGGCCGTGACATCGGTGCTCGCGCTGGTCGGTCTGTCTTTACCTAGCGTCGCCGCAGCGGTGACGCCCCCACCTCCCGGAACCCCTTCGACCCAGACGCTGACTTCCTCCGGCACGGCGCCGTCGACTGGCGTTCACCCCAACACGGTGCATCTCGGAAGCAGTCCAGCGGGCTGCTATGGGCAGACCGACAACGCGCACCTGTCCGGCACTACGTCCTCGGTTCATGGCCGTACTAACTGCACCTTTTCAGTTGACCAACTCGGCGTCACCACGACGGATTGGAATCTGGCCTGGTTCGGATGGAATCCGCTGAACTCCGGTTCTGCATCTCGCACGTTCGCAAACAAGTCAGGAGACGCAACTCCTCACGCGGGATGCAGTTCCACGGATGAGCACTCGTTCTATGGCTCTTCAACGCACTACTCGATCGAGGGCGGGACGGAATACACCGGTGCGACGGCGAGCCCGGTCCAAAATTTCAGGTGCTGACGATCTAAGGTCGCAATACCTATGAATCTAACGACGGGTGCCGGCCGGTGGAAGCGATTTGCTCACCGGACGTCATGTCTGGGTGTGGGAGTCGGTTTGATCACCTTCGCCCTCGTGGGCTGCTCTCCAGCAGGTCCGGCTCCGTCGTCCTCGAACCCGGGGGGTCAGTTGCTTCAAGCCATACAGACGCCGCCTCTATCGCCACCGACGGTGGTCGCTGATGGTGTGGCGCTTAAGATCGCTCAGTACGAGTGGTGGAACGCAGGGCAGTGGACACGCAAGCTCGTTACCGATCCGAGCACAGTTCCCCTGCCTGAGGTCCCGCTTTCAAGTCACGCTGTCAAGGTGACGTTCAACTCACCAGTGCGGCCTTCCCAGATGCTGGTGAGCGTTTTCGATAAAGTGGATGGGAGCGGACTCCCAACCTCGCAGACTGGCACGCTGATTAACTGTCTTCAATCGCACGCATGCGTGGTGACCACAAGCGCTACTCACCTCACCGTGACAATCGCAAAACTGCAGCTGGCGAAGATCATCGTCTTTCGACTTGCGTACCTACATGCAGGCCCACCTGACTCGACGGGGACACCGTCGCCGCCAATCACCATCTCCGCGTCGTGGGCGATGCGCGTCACTCAAGGCACCGACGGATGAACGAGCAGAGCAGCCCAACGGAGCTCACGCCGTTATCGGATGTGAGAATATTCGCCGCTCGGTTCGCCGCAGACTTAGAAAACTCGGGCGAGGCTCTGGGCTCCCTCGTGTCAACAAAGTACGAAGCGTTTGCCCGCGTGTCAAACCAAGTTCAACCCAAATGGACGGCAGGCACTGATGTCCCCGCGGGCTCCTTGGATGTTGAAGTCGCATCGGCGCTGGCAGCAGTGCTGACACGATTTACCAGGACACCAAACCAGTGTTACTTCGGGATGTGGGAAGGATACGCGGAATTTTCGGCAGCCACCGAACCCAAAGTTATGTTGCCACCGGAACGGGAAATGCTCATCTTCACCGGGCCACTTAGCGCGATCGAAACTCCAATCCAAGGCGACCACGCGTGGCGATACCCGGTCCGTTGGTGGACTGAGGACGCGGCATGGCAAGTAGGAGCGGACATCTATTCGACTTCAGTTGTTGTCGGTGCGGCGCCGGATTGCGTCGCTGCGATAGTGGCTTCGACGCAGCTCCACGCCCGGGCCCTCCAACCATCGGAAGGACCCCGCATCGACGACCTGTGATGGCAACGAAGTCGAGCGTGGCCGGGATTGGGTACGTGGATCCGTTCCCGGGAGCTCAATGTCTATTCGCGCCGCGCACCGCGCGGAAGCCACGACTGTCCTCCCCGTAAGAACTGTAAATAGAGACCTCGAACGGCTCAGGCGGGTCAGACCGCAGAGAGGCTGGTTGCGGTTTGCGCAGTGATGTCGTAGAGAAAGGCATCGTCAACAAGGTGGCTGTCATAACAGGCGCGCAACGACTGCGGCGCGCCCGAAGCTGCGCCGTTCATCCCGTACTCCATCAGCAACCTCCCGTATGCCAATTGTAACTCAGCCCTACGGCAACGAGCCTGAGTCGCTCGGCCCGCGCAGGGCTCTGAGCCAACGTCGCGTTCACGGTGTTACTGATTCCGTAGGATCGTGTTTTCCGCGGAATTGCCGGTCCCGCAAAGATTGCGGGACCGTGTCGCCGCCCATGATTGCCGGTCCCGCAGAATCTGCATGACCGTGCGCGGCCCGGGGAATTGCCGGTGGTGCCGATTCGGCACCACCACAGCCCGCCGGTGCGGTGCCGCCAACTTGGCGCCACCGCCGGGAGTGGAGATTCTCCAACCCCAGAAACACCTGCATAGCCCGGATACCCAGATATAGTAGCCGCCTCCGACATCTGCCACAAGATGCTGTGGTAACCGTGACGCACCTATGGGTATGAACACTCACACCATGACTTCTCCGACGATAGCAAGGACACCGACCGGAGCTGACCAAGAACTGCGAACGGTGTTGACTCGGGTCGGTCGGGACCTGGCCACCCGCAGTCGTCGGGAGCAGAGCTTGCCACCGCAGGTCGAGGACCCGGCGGCGATCGCCGGGTTCGTTGACCTGTGGCAGCGTCCCCGCCCGCACCGCTCCCGCACGGGCGTGTAGGGGGTTCATCGCGCCCACACCAGTTTGACCCGGCGGGCCATGATTTCACCGCGCAGCTCGGCGTGACGCGCCTGATGCTCCTGAACGCTCTCGTCTTTGCGTCGGTTCGTGGTTGAACCCATCCCTTTCGGGTGCGCGTGGATGACCACGCGGTCGAGCAGCAGCCGTGCGGCTTGGTTCTGCCATGCCGGAGTGTGCTCGTCCCACTCCGCCGCGACCGTGCCCAGATCGAAGACGTCGACAGGCAGCAGCGCAGCCGACTGTTCGACGGTCGCCTGATTCCTGACGATGCGGTCTTGGATGCGCGCGCGCTGCCGCAGCCAGGTCGCCCGGTCCACGACCCCGTCGTAGTGGTCGTCATCCAGGCGGGCCAGCGCCGCCCGATCCGTGGCGAGATGTTTCTGCAGATGCTTAGCCTCCTCCGACAGCGCAGTCGCCCCGGACAGTCGGTCGAGGATTTCCGGCGCCGAGTACGCCTCCAGCAGGGCGGCGAAGATCACCGTGTTGGTCTGCTCGAAACTGATCCGCCTAGAGCAACTACCCCGCTCGGGCCGGCAGCAGACGTAGAAGTCGGACTGTTTGCGCATCACGATCCCGCACCGCCCGCACCGGATCATCCCCGAGAACGGGTACAGGCGAGTGCGCCCGCGGCCCTCCACCCGGTACGCGGCACCGCGGGCGTCGATCACCTGCCCGACCTTCTCGAACACCTCCGTGTCGAGGATGGGCTCCCAGATCCCGTCCGTGGTCAGCACCACCTCTTTCGACAGCGACCCGTCCTCCAACACCGGCCGATACGTGCGCACCGCGCTGATTGCCGGGTTGGTGAGCATCTGCCGGATCGCCGTTGTCGCCCACTTCGCACCTTTCGCCGACGGAACACCGGCCTCGTTCCAGTCCCGCACCACCCGGTACAGGCTGTCACCGGCCAGAACCCGGTCCGCAGCCTGCCGAACCAGAACCGCGTGCTCGGGCACCTGAATCAGTGTCGAGTTCTCCATCCGATACCCGAACGGCGCCGCACCACCATGCCACCGGCCGTCCTCTGCCTGCTGCTGCGAAGCACGCTTCACCCGCCTCGCGGTATCGGCTGAGGACTTGTTCGCCATCGCCACCAACACCCGCGCCATCGCGATATCCGCATCGTTCTCCAACCGCAGACTCCCGGTGGTGGACTTCACCTGAAACCCGGTCAAGACCTTCGTGTCGATCAGGTCCTCCAGATCGCGCGGATCACGCACAGCCCGATCCAAGTCGTAGGCGATCATCGCATCCGCACCACCCCGACCCAACACGGCCAGCATCTCCCGGAACTGGGGGCGGATCACCCGCCGCACCCGCTCACCCGTGGGCAGGATGATCGTCTTCTGCTTATACGCCGACGTATCGTTCTCCCGAAACACTCGCACCACCTGCCAACCCAACGCGGCGGCAAGGGCGCGGCAGTCTTTCTCTTGCCGGTCTACCCCCTTCTCCAACCCGCCCGGGTCCGAGCTGATCCGCACATACAACACCACCCGCACAGCCTCGCCAGCGGGGCTCTTTTTCTTGCTTGCCATCGACCACACCTTCCGTCTCTAAGACGTAGGTACGTTTGGCCTCCCGCGGCATCCTGTTGTGCCGCTACCACCACATGCTCATCCACAATCAAAACTGGGAAATCATCCGCGACTCTGGGCAAGTCGATGGGGGAAGCGATTACTGGCTCAAACCACCCATGGAACGAGACCCCGGCCAACGTCTCATCGAAATGCCGTCCAAGAACCCGTTGGTGGCAGGGATGAAACGCGCCCGTGAACGTCAGCTAGCTAGCGCGCGGCAAGCGCACCCTCGTAGAGATCTCGACGACCAAGCCCCGTCGACTCGGCAACTTCCGCCGACGCCTCCTTGAGCCGAACACCCTGAGCAACAAGGGCGAGAACCTGAGCGATGCCATCCGGAAGGCTCGCCGAAGCCGGCGGCGCGCCAGCGACGACCAGGCAAATCTCACCTCGCGCGCCATCCGCAAAATACGCTGCGACTTCGGATGCCGGTCCGCGCTTCACTTCCTCGTGAAGCTTGGTCAGCTCCCGACAAACAGCAACCCGTCGGTCGCCGCCGAAAGCAGCGACAAGGTCGACGAGCGCAGCCGGGAGTCGATTCGGCGACTCGAAGAAGACCATCGTCCGAGACTCACGAACGAGAGCTGCGAAGTAGGCGACTCGCCCTTTACGCGGAAGGAATCCCTCGAAGGTAAAACGATCCGTCGGAAGACCACTCAGGGCCAGCGCCGTAAGCACGGCACTCGGGCCGGGAAGCACGGTAACAGCAACACCGGCGGCAGCGGCCGCGGCAACCAACGGAAAACCGGGATCGCTGATTGCTGGCATCCCGGCGTCGCTGAGAACAAGCACATCCTGCTCGCGCGCAAGCTCGACGATCTCGCCGGCGCGCGCGTCCTCATTGTGTTCGTGCAGCGGAATTAGCCGCGGCCGATGGGAAATCCCGAGAACGCCGAGCAGGTGGATGGTCGTGCGAGTGTCCTCGGCGGCAATGATGCCAACCGAACCCAACGCATCCACGAGCCGCCGCGAGACATCGCCGAGATTCCCGATCGGGGTCGCGGCGAGGATGATCACGGCTCATTCTCCCAGAGTTGTTCCGAGCCTGACCTGGGTTACAGGATCGCTTGGTTAGCATTACGGGATGAAGCAGCCGTTCGACACAGACTTCGATGGCTTGCTCGCCTCGGCCGGTCACGCTCCGGTAAAGCCTCGACGGCAAATCGACGTCGAGCACCGAACCGTGACCGATCGGCTTTGGGATGCCTACGCCACGACCCCAACTCGGGAGCGCGTCGTTCGGGCAATCGGCCCAGTGGCCGTTACTCTGCTCGCCGCCGGAACCCGTCTCTGGAACCTCGGCAGCCCGCGTGCGCTCGTTTTTGACGAGACCTTCTATGTGAAGGATGCCTACACCCTCTCGAAGCTCGGCTACGAGGGAAGCTGGCCCGCAAATCCGGATCCGGGATTCGCGGCAGGCAACGTCAACACCTTCAATTCGACGGGTTCGTTTGTCGTGCATCCGCCGCTTGGCAAATGGATTATTTCACTCGGCTTCGACTGGTTGGGCGTAACAAACCCGGTCAGCTGGCGAATCATGACCGCGATCTGCGGCATCCTCGCTGTCGTCCTTCTCATGATGATTGCGAAATACCTGTTCAAGTCGACGCTGGTTGCGACGATCGTCGGCTTCGCCATGGCGATCGACGGAAATGCAATTGTCATGAGCCGCGTCGGACTCCTCGACAACTTCGTCATGTTCTTCGCGCTACTCGGCTTCGGCGCGATTCTTCTCGATCGAAAGTGGTCCGCGGAACGGTTGGCAGCCTGGATCGCGAGGCGCGACGCAAACGGAAAGTCGACGGAGTGGGGGCCAGCCCTCTGGTGGCGCCCGTGGCTGATTCTCGCAGGCCTCGCGTTCGGGCTGGATGCCGCCGTCAAATGGAGCGGCGTCTACTTTCTCGCCGGGCTTGCGATCTACACGATTGCGGTGGATGTCTTCGCACGGCGAGACGCCGGAGTGACGTACTGGATCCAGGGCACCATTCTCAAACAGGGACCAACAACGTTCCTGCTAATGGTTCCGATTGCGCTCGCCGGATACCTCGCCAGCTGGACTGGCTGGTTTGTAACCAAGGGCGGCTATGACCGTCAATACGCCAACTATCCCGGGAACGCCTGGACGGGAACGTTCGCCTGGGTGCCGCGCGTGCTCCAGAGCTTCTGGCACGACCAATTTGATATCTACAACTTCAATATCAACGAGCACTCGCCGCACCCCTATGCCGCGAACCCGCTCACCTGGTTGCTGATGATTCGACCAACCAGCATGTATTTCACGAGTGCCAATCTCGGGCAACACGGCTGTACGGTGAGTTTCTGCGGGTCATCGATCACCGGTATCGCGAACCCGCTGATCTGGTACGCCGGAGTCGCGGCCGCGATTTACCTGCTGTACCGCCTCATCCGCTACCGCGAGTGGCGAGTTGGGCTGATCCTCACCGGACTCGGCGCCGGATACCTGCCGTGGGCGCTCTTCTACACTGACCGCACGGTTTTCCAGTTCTACACGATCGACTTCGAGCCCTTCCTGTTGCTCGCGATCGGTTTTGTCGCGTCAATGCTGATCGGGACACGCGGCGATCCGGCGTACCGACGTGACGTCGGGATGCGCTGGATCGCGGTCTTCCTGGTCGCCGCGGTCGCGATCAGCATCTTTTTCTGGCCGCTCTGGACGGGCCAGCAAATCGACTTCAAATACATGCAGCTGCACTACTGGATACCTACCTGGGAGTGACCCCGTCCGAGACGAGTCCGTTTCTGCTGATTCAGCGATCCTCGGAGGCAACCCGAATACGCTCGAGTTCGGTGACGAAAGCTCGCCGAGCACGTCCCGTTGCAATCGTGGGTCGAAGTAGTTTGCCGATCTGAACGCGACAGCCCAGGATTGTGCGCCCGTCGGAAAGGTGCACCTCGATCCGGGAGCGGCGGACCGCTTCGGTAACGCTCACAATGTCGCTCCAAGCGAGAACAGCCGCCGGCACGAGTTCGGAGTTCGGACCGACCCAGAATTCAAGGTCGGCCGACGTGGCAAGAAGTACCGTCCCGTTAGTGACGGCCGAAGGAGCACGTGTCTGTCGCCGAACCTCGGCGAGCCACTCCAGCGCGGATCGATCGAGTCGAACGATCCGAATCAGGTCGGCGGCGGGAACCGCACGACGAGCTGCACGCTGCCTGACTATCCCCCACAGCGGAGCTACAGCGAAGTACCACAGCAACGTAAGTCCGACAAGAAAAATCGCGCTGGGCAGCAGCCTCACGCCGAGCACAGACGCGCCCAGCCCTGAGGCAAACGCCTGGTTGATGAGCAAGAGGCCGACGATCAGCAGCACGGCGTACAGCGGCCACGGCGATACGCTGCCTGCCATGATCATGCGAGCCGGCCGAGCCGAATTACCCTGTACGGACATGGGGTCTCCTAGATAGCACTCTGTTACGTAGCGTAGATGGTAGTGGGACCCCGCTCGGGTACCGTGGGTCGCATGGCAGATCGCGAGTACGGCTTTAGAACACGCGCAATTCACGCGGGCAACATCCCCGACCAGGTGACGGGTGCTCGGGCGCTTCCGATCTACCAGACCAGCGCATTCGTCTTCGACGACACGGCGGATGCCGCCGCCCGGTTCGCGCTCCAGAAGTACGGGAACATCTACTCCCGGCTGGCCAACCCGACGGTCGCCGCGTTCGAGGAGCGAGTCGCGAGCCTCGAAGGCGGAATCGGTGCCGTTGCGACGGCGAGCGGACTGAGCGCGCAATTTGTGACGTCCGCCTCACTTGCTGGAGCCGGCGATCACATCGTCGCATCCGCGAACCTGTACGGAGGTTCGATTACCCAGCTGGATGTCACGCTGCGACGATTCGGCGTCGAGACGACGTTCATCAAGAGCTCCGATCCCGCCGACTACGCGGCCGCGATTAACGACAACACGAAACTGATTTTCGCCGAGACGATTGCCAACCCCTCCGGCGAGATCGCGGATCTCGAGGGACTCGCGGATGTTGCACACGCGCACCACCTCCCGCTCATCATCGACTCGACGATTGCGACCCCCTACCTGAATCGCCCGCTCGAGTGGGGAGCCGATGTCGTCATCCACTCGGCGACCAAGTTCCTGGGCGGTCACGGAACGACGCTCGGCGGAGTCGTCGTCGAGGGCGGCCGCTTCCACTGGGCGAACGAGCACTTCCCGAAGTTCGACGAACCGACACCCACCTACGGTGGACTCAACTGGCACGGCATCTTCGGCGAGTACGCGTTCCTCACGCGGCTTCGCGCCGAGCAACTCCGCGATATCGGTCCAACTCTCGCGCCCCACTCCGCCTGGCTTCTCGCCCAGGGCGTTGAAACGCTCCCCTTCCGGATTCAGGCCCACGTCGACAACGCGCGAATCGTTGCGGAGTGGTTGGATGCCGACCCGAGAATCGAGTTCGTCAACTGGGCCGGACTTGCGGCGCATCCGCACCACGAACGAGCTAAGAAGTACCTGCCGAAGGGGCCAGGCTCGGTGTTCTCCTTCGGTGTCAAGGGTGGTCGGCCGATCGGCCAGCGGTTCATCGAGTCCGTTGATCTGGCCAGCCACCTCGCGAATATTGGTGACGCAAAGACCCTGGTGATTCATCCCGCGTCCACCACGCACGCCCAGCTCAACGAGCAGCAACTGATCGAAGCCGGAGTTTTGCCGGGGCTGGTGCGACTCAGCGTCGGAATAGAAGACCCCGAGGACATTGTTTATGACCTCGACCAGGCATTGACCGCAGCGCTCAAGGAGGACTGATGACCGACACTTCGACCGTCCAGCTGTCGAACGGACTTTCCTGCGAGGTGCCTGCCGATTCGCCACTCGGCAAGCTGCTCACGTCGCAGCGCACGTGGATCGGTCCGAACGCCAAAGAGCGCCTGAGAATCCTCCGCAACTCGAAGTCGATCGCCATCGTCGGCGCATCGCCGAACGCCGCACGAGCGAGCTACTTTGTCGGCACCTACCTGCTGCAGTCGAGCGACTACCGGGTGTATTTCGTCAACCCGATGGCCGACGAGATCCTCGGCCACAAGGCCTACCCCGATCTTGCGTCGCTGCCCGAGGTCCCCGACATCGTCGACGTGTTCCGCAAGGCAAGCGACATTCCCTCGGTCATCGACGAGGTGCTGGCGGTCGGCGGCAAGACAGTCTGGGTGCAACTGGGCATCTGGAACCAGGATGCCGCCATCTACGGCGAAAGCAAGGGTCTCACCGTCGTAATGGATCGCTGCATCAAGATCGAACACGCCAGGTTCCACGGCGGACTCCACCTGCTCGGCTTCGACACCGGCCAGATCACAAGCCGCAAGACGATTCGTTAGGCGCGAGTCCCGCGTTACGTCAGGTTTCGTCGACTCAGGCAACTCGGCGCATCGGCTCGTAACCTTGGCGCATGACTGGTCCCGCACTGTCCTCGCCTCTCGTTTCGACCCAGTGGCTTGCCGACTACCTCGGCAGTGACGGCCTTGTTGTGCTGGATGCCACCGTGCTCCCATTTGCCACTCCTACCGGCAAATCGGGTTTCCTGAGCGGCCACGAGCAGTACCTGGTCAATGGCCACATCCCGACGGCGTTCTTCGCCGACCTGATCGAGGCATTCTCCGACAGCGAAGCGTCCCTTCCATTCACCCACCAGTCGCCCGCCGCATTTGCGGAAGCTGCCGGTTCGCTCGGCATTGACAACGAAACGACTGTTGTTGTCTATGACTCCTCCGTCGGCCAGTGGGCCTCGAGGCTCTGGTGGCTGTTCCGGGCGGCCGGATACGACCGCGTTGCCGTGCTCGACGGTGGCTACACGAAGTGGCTCGCCGAGGGACGGCAAACAGACATCGGCCACCTCGAAGCCACGCCGACGACGTTCGTCGCGGGCGAGCGCCCAGAGTTGTGGGCGACCAAATCCGACATCGAGGATGTCCTCGCCGGCACCGCGACGGCGGCTCTCGTCTGCGGGTTGTCGCCGAAAGAGTTCAGCGGTGAAGAGGGATCGCGAGCGCGACGCGGCCATATTCCCGGCAGCATCAGCGCACCCGCCGGCCGTCTCGTTGACCGGGAGTCGAACGCGCTTCTCCCGGAGTCTGAGTTGCGCGAAGCGTTCGGCCCGGCTCTCGATCAGCCAAGAATCGTCGCCTACTGCGCGGCGGGGATTGCGGCATCCGCCGACGCTCTCGCTCTGACGATCCTGGGTCAGAAAAATGTCGCAATCTACGACGGCTCACTTCTCGAGTGGACCGCGGATGACCGGCTTCCCGTCGCGACGCTGACGAACTGAGCCCCAAGGCGCACAGCAACCTTAGGCACTCAGCAGGGCTTCGAGTGCCGACACCTCGGTGACCGGAAGCTGGCACACGAAGTTCTCGCACAGGTAGGCAGTCGGTTTACTCTCGACAAGCCCGCGGCCCTCGAACAGCTCGAAACCGGCAGCCGCGAACTCGGTCGACTGGGTCGGAGTCACGACGACGGAAACGCCGGCCGTCCAGGTGCGCGCGCGATCGGCGAGATCGACGTCCCGATCGTCGCTCACAACGACAAGCTGGCGCCGCGGGGTGCTCAGCTCAGACAGCACTCCGAGCACCGAACCGAAGGCGATCGGTCGGGCCAGGGCAAGGCCCGCGACCGGCCCCAGCGCCGCCCTGACGACGTCCAGAAGGCCACCGCTGGCACCAAGAGCGTCGAGACCCAAAGCCGCTCCGGCGATTGCGCTGAGCCCACTTGGATAAGCACCCTCGCTCGGGTCATTCTCGAGATTCAGCCCGTGGGCGACAAGGACGGGGTCGCCGCCGCTGGGAACCGCGAACCCGCCGTCGCGGATACACGCGGTGACGAGTTCACGGGCACGGACGGCGAACCGGACTTCGCCCGTTGCAGCGGCGAGATCGACGAGTCCGGCACTCAACATCCCGAAGTCCTCGAGAGTCGGTCGCGCGGATGACACTCGCGAGTCGATCCTCGCCCGAACCAGTTCCCCCGTCGAGACGAGGTCGGCTGCAGCGACGGCCGCCTCGATCCACTCCGGAGACCCTCGTCGCGACCCTGCGGAAGCGAGGGCCGAGATCGCTAGTCCGTTCCAACCGGTCAGAACCTTGTCGTCGAGAGCCGGCCGCGGCTCGAATTCGCGCTCGGCCGCATTGAGGCGGTAGTAGCCTCCCTCGACCCGCACTCCATCGACCCGGCTTTCGCTGTCCTGAGCGGATGCGAACCCACCGCTCGGAAGTCGCAGCACTCCGAGCAGAAACGACGCGATCCCTTCCGCGATGTCGCGCCCATCGCCTGTTGGATGCATGGCGCTTCTCGAATAGGCGTCCAGGAGCAGCGCATTGTCGTACAGCATCCGCTCGTAATGTGGTTCG
>DATAZY010000071.1:0-4744 GCA_036271795.1 Galbitalea sp. | reverse complement strand
CGTCGGTAGAACGTTGTTGAAGTCGCCTGCGGCCTGGAGCTTCGAGAAGAAGTCGATGCCGGGCTGGATGTTGTCGGCCGTGCCCTTGTTCTGCAGGGCCGCGAGGTAGACGGCGCTTGCCGCTTCGTTCGCCTGCGTCGGTTCACCCTTGATGGCAACCTTGTCGTTGTCCTTGAGCAGATCGGCGTAGGTCTTCGGAGCATCCTTGACCCGGGAGGAGTCATATCCAATGGACATGAGGCCGGTGTAGTCGTAGTACCACTTGCCGGCCGGGTCCTTGAAGTCGGCTGGGATGTCGGCCCAGTTCTGGACCTTGTACGGCGCGACCAGGTCGAGGTTGGCGTCGAGGACCGCGGTTCCGATATCGAAGACGTCAGGGGCGGTGCTCTGGCCTTTCTGTGCCTCGGCGGCGGAAACCTCGTTGGCGCTCGAGCCATTCGGGTTTGCCGAATTGATCTTGATCTTCGGGTAGGTCTTCTCGAACAGGGCAAGGATCTTGCCGTAGTTCGCCCACGATGGCGGAAGCGTAATGACGTTCAGTTGGCCTTCGGCGTTTGCCGCAGCGATCAGTCCCTTCATCCCGCCGAAAGCGGTGGCGCTTGTGGCGGTCTCCGCCTTGGCCTTGCTGATTCCGGTGGTTGTGGCCGCGGCGTTCCCTGCGCATCCGGTCAGTGCGATGGCGACCGTAGCGACGACCGCGAATCCCGCGATGTGACTGTGTTTGAATGTGCGCCGTGTAATCAAGAGATCCTCCAGGAAGAAGCCGCCGGCTGTCCACGTACGTGGCGTGAACTATCGGATACCGGGGCAGGTTCTTCGGTAGCCTCTTCCCCGTCGGTTACGAAGTTCCTCTACTTTGGTGAACGATTGGCAAAGTCCAGTTGAGCATTGCGCTGCGAGGGGCAATGCTGGACGGCTGCGCATGTAACTTCGCACCATGACACTGGCACCCGCCGAGAGCGAGAGCGACACCAATTCGGGCGATCGACGCCAAAATTGGTCGTCTGCTCGCGATGCCGACGACGATTTTGTGCTCCGGCGTGACGCCGCGAGTTACCTCAAGCAGGCCGTGTCAACGCCATGTCTGACCTCGATCGAGAGCGCGGACGGCGCCTACATTTTCGGTTCTGATGGCACGCCATACCTCGATTTCCATGGCAATTCGTCGCACCAGATCGGCTACGGTCATCCGAAACTCGTCAGTGCCCTTCGCCACCAGCTCTCCAGCTTGCCGTTCGTGCCTCGGCGGTTCACCAGTCGAGTGAGCGTCGAATTCGCCGAGAAGCTCATCGAGGTGACGCCTGCCGGTCTCGAGCGCGTCCTGATGACGACGGGTGGTTCCGACGCGATCGAGGTCGCGATGAAGATCGCCCGCGCCGCGACCGGGCGATTCAAGACGCTGTCGTTCTGGGAGTCGTTCCACGGCGCCGGGTTCGGCGCGGCGAGTGTCGGCGGTGAGCAGCTGTTTCGCAGCGGTCCCATCGGACCACTGCTCACCGGCACCGAGCACGTGCCGCCGCTCGGCTGCTTCCGCGACCGGTTTGGCCCCGGTCACCGCTTTGACGAACCGCACACCGCGGAGTGCGGCAAGCCCCTCGCCGAGCTCATCGACTATGTGCTGCGCACCCAGGGCGATGTGGCGGCGCTCGTCGCAGAGCCCATGCGCGCGGTGCCCGAGATGGCTGCGCCCGGGTTCTGGAAGGCGGTGCGACGCAGCTGTGACGAAACCGGGACGCTCCTGATCTTCGACGAGATCCCCACCGGCCTCGGTCGCACCGGTCGGATGTTCGCCCACGAACACGAGGCCGTCGACGGCGAGCCGGTGATTCCAGACATCCTCGTGCTCGGTAAGGGCCTCGGTGGCGGCGCAATGCCGGTTGCCGCCGTGATCGCGAAGGCCGAGCTGGACGTCGGCGCCGACTGGGCGTTCGGTCACTATACGCACGAGAAGAACCCGCTCATGGCACGGGCCGGTCTCACCACGCTCGAGATCATCGAGCAGGAAGGGCTGGTTGCCCGCTCCGCGGAGCTCGGGCTTGCCGCCCTCGAACGCGGCCGGGCGCTCGCGGAGCGATTCGAGTCCATCGGGGATGTTCGCGGCCGTGGACTGCTGGTCGGGATCGAACTCGCGAAGCCGGATGGTTCGCCGAATCCGAGTCTCGCCGAGGGCATCCTCTATGCGGCACTCCGAAGAGGCCTCAGCTTCAAGACCACCATGGGGACGGTTCTGACGCTCGCGCCGGCGCTGACGATCCGCGAGACGGACCTGCACCGCGCGTTCGACATCCTCGAGGCGGCGTTCGTCGAGGTCACTGCGAACTAGGCGACAGCGCCGATCGTCGCAAGGGTCTTCTCGGCGACACCGAACGAGATCGTCATGCCGACGCCCGACGTCACAATGGCCACCGTGACGCCGGGCGCGACTTCTTCAATGAGGTAGGGCTGCCGCGGGCTCGACGCGTAGATGCCCTGCCACCGCTCGAGTACGCGGAGTTCGCTGACGCCGAGGATCTGCTCGATCTCGCGCAACAGGATGTCGGAGGTCGCCTCCTTCTGGAACGGAGTGAGCGTCTTCGCGTAGCGGTGGCTGTCGCCGATGATCAGTGTTCCGTTGGGGCGTTGCGTGAACATCACATTCGCACCGATCGCGAGGAGATCGGGTCGTGCGGACGAGATCTCCGAGCGGAGTGCGTTCGCCGCGTCGGTCTGCGCGAACGCCGGATAGCGCAGCATCGAGGTCCCGGTCAGAACGGCGGGGCGAAGTACCAATCCCTCGGGGGCTGCGACCCGCATCATCTGCAGGGCGCATCGTTCGACTTCTCGCGACGCGGCGAGCTCCGGGAACAGGTAGTCGAGGTCGTGGCCGACGCAGACAATCGTCCGGGCCGCGCGAATCCCGCCGCGGCTCGTCCTCGCGGCACCTTCCGCGCCACCGAGATAGCTGGTCCGCCAAAGCATCCGCACCCCCGGCTGCGACGCCAGCCAGGACGCGAGCGACGACACCGCCTCGCGCGGGTCGACCCTGAGATCATCCCGGAGCAGCGCGCCGCCGACGATCGTCGGATCCGCATCCTCGCGCAGCTCGCACATTGCCTCCGCTGCGCTGAGGACGCGGACCTGGCCGGGTTCGCGCGATTCCGCGAGTTCGGCGAGCACCGCCAGTTCTGTGGCGCTTCTCGCCAGCGCGACGGCGCCGGCAGCTACGGAGAAGAATCCGGCCAGGCCGGCGTACTCGAGCCACTTTTCCCGGGCCACCAGAGCGAGGTCGAGCAGCTCGCCAGATTGTGCGGTGATGCAGCAGTGACCAAAGTTACGTACCGAGGCGCCAACGGCGCGAGCATCGCGATCGATGATGGTAACCGTGAGACCCCGTGAGACCGCCGCGCAGGCGTGCGCGAGCCCAACAATCCCCGCGCCAACGATCAGGACATCGGATTCCGCGACAGGGGTGCTCACAGAATGCAACTATGGCGAGACGGCTGGCCGCGCGCGACCTCCGGCACCCGGAGTTCCCCGACTGTTCACCGCTCGTTGGCCGGGGTGGGGTTTGCTTGGCTCCCGTGACTGGCTGCGCTCATGATTGACCTCGTCGCCCTCGACATGGCCGGCACGACCATCGACGATCACGGATCCGTGTACGTCGCGCTGACGAAATCGGTCGAGGAGACCGGCGCGACCGTTGCCGAGTCCGACCTGCAGCGCTGGATGGGCGCGGACAAGGTGACCGCGATCCGAGCCCTGATGACGCTGGGCGGCGAAGGGCCGACCGACTCCCGGGTCGCCGTCGCGTTCGAGCGATTTCGCCAGATCCTGGCCGGCTACTATCTCGACAATCCTCCCGTCGCTCTGCCCGGCGTCGAGGATGCGCTGATCGAGCTCGCCAATCGCGGCATCCTGATCTCCCTGACGACCGGATTTTCGGCCGACGTCGCAACTCCGCTTCTCGAGTCGCTCGGCTGGACCACCGGTCCCGGCTTCGACCACCTCCTCGATGCCGTTGTCACGACGACCGACGTGAAAGCTGGCCGGCCCGCGCCCTACCTGATCCAACACGCGATGGAACTCACCGGTGTGCAGGATGTCAGAAGAGTGCTCGCCGCGGGTGACACGGTCGTCGACCTCCTCGCCGCGCACAATGCCGGCGTGATCGGAGTCGGCGTGCTGACCGGTGCGCTGACCCGAGCGCAACTCGCAGAGCATCCACACAACCACATCCTCGAATCCGTCGCCGCGCTTCCCGGTCTCGCCGTCACCCAGCCGTAGCAGCGCGGTCGGAGGCTCTCGCTACAGTCGAGGAGTGCCGAAGAATCTCTCAGCCAGTCCGACCCCTGCGGCCAGGCAGACTCTCTCGGCAAGCCAGGCACGGCGGATTGCGCTTGCGGCGCAGGGGTTTGGTCGCGAGCGGCCGAGTGCAGTGGGCATCCGCCAGCTGGATGCGGCAATCCAGCGGATGGGCCTGCTCCAGCTCGACTCCGTCAATGTCTTCGAACGCAGCCACTACCTCCCGCTCTTCGCCAGACTCGGTGCCTACGACAAGTCCGATCTCGACCGGCTGACCTTCGGGCGGCGAGCTCGCTACACCGAATACTGGGCGCACGTTGCCGCCATGGTGCCGCTGACCGCGTGGCCGCTGTGGCGCTGGCGGATGCGCGAGTACCGCGAAAAGTGGTACGGCGACCCCGACAGCTGGGTCAATAACAACCGCGGAATGCTGGACTGGCTCCTGGCGGAACTGGCCGCGAAG
>DATAZY010000070.1:0-2832 GCA_036271795.1 Galbitalea sp. | reverse complement strand
GTCGGCGTTCCCATGTTGCGGGCGATCCACTCGGTGAAGCGACCGAATCGGTCACGTCGTTCGAACCGGGGAACGAAATTATTGCGCAGGCCCTTGGGCGAATCGAGTCGGGTGTCTTCGCGGCTAATGCGTGCCATTTGTCGTCCTCCTTGCCGTTCTTACCGGAATTGCTGCGGTGGATTCGTCGCTATACAGCGACTCGGTACTGCTCTCGTGGTCGGTACTTCGCCAGTCATCGGGAAGCAGGTAGTCGAGGACGTCGTCAATGGTCACCACCCCGACCAGACGATGGCTTTCGTCAACAACGGGTACGGACACCAGGTTGTAACTGGCGAGACGGCGGGCGACCTCGGCGGCGTGGGTTCCGGCGAGGACAGGTTCGAGGCTCTGGTCGAGCAGCGTGCCGAGGCGTTCGTTCGGCGGGTAGCGGAGCATCCGCTGGAAATGCACCATCCCGAGAAAGCGACCAGTCGGCGGTTCGTACGGCGGCAGCGTCACACACACCGCGGCCCCGAGAGCCGGGGCGAGTTCGTGGCGACGGATGAGAGCCAGCCCCTCGGCGACAGTCGTGTCCGCGGAGACGATGATCGGCTCGGTGGTCATGAGGCCGCCCGCCGTGTCCGGAACGTAGGACAGCAGGAAGCGCACGTCCTCCGCCTCTTCCGGCTCCATCAGGTCGAGGAGTGCCTCACCGCGCTCCTCGCTCAGTTGGGCGATGAGGTCGGCGGCGTCATCCGGCTGCATCTGATCCAGCACGTCGGCGGCGCGGTCGTCGTCGAGCTGGTTCAGGATGTCGACCTGGTCGTTCTCCGGCATCTCTTCGAGCACGTCTGCTAGTCGCTCATCGGAGAGCTCCTCCGCGACTTCGAGCATGCGCTGCTCCGGCAGATCGAGCATCGCGTTGGCGAGGTCGGCCGGAAGCAGGTCGGAGTAACTCGCGATCAGCTGGGTTGCGGACTGCGACTCTCCGGCGACGACCGTCTCGACGACATCCGGCCAGTTCACGAATACGGTCTGCCCGCGACCAAAGGATGTCGTCTTCGGACGTCGCACGAACAGCTGGCTGACCGACCACTCGCCGGGGCCCTGTTCCTCGATGGCGACATCCTCGACCGTCGCCTCACCCGAGTTGTCTTTAAGAGTCACCTTGCGGCCGAGAAGCTCCGCGATAACGCGCACCTCGCCGCCCCGCTGCTCAAACCGGCGCAGATTGATGAGGCCGGTCGTGATGATCTGTCCTGAACCGATGCTCGTGACGCGTCCCACGGAGAGGAACACGCGACGCTTGCCCGGAATCTCTACCACGAAGCCAACCACGCGCGGCGAAGCGGTCTTGCGGTAGACAACGAGAACGTCGCGAACCTTGCCGACCCGGTCGCCAAAGGGGTCGAAAACGGAGCACCCGGCCAGGCGGGCCACGAATACTCTCGTCGCGCTCACGGTACAAGCGTAGTCGCGCGTGGGAGAATGAGCCGGTGAGCAACCAGGAGCCCTTTTCGCGGCGCGGACCGGTCCTGCCGTCGATCCCCAAAGGGGATGTTCTCGGGACCTACGACACCTACCCCGAGGCACAGCACGTCGTAGATAAGCTGGCCAAGGCCGACTTTGACGTTCGAGCGCTCTCCATTATCGGAAACGATCTGAAGACCATAGAGCGGGTGACCGGCAAGCTGACCTATGGCAGGTCGGCGCTCGCGGGAGCCGCTACGGGAGCATGGCTGGGGCTCTTCGCCGGGACGCTTCTGTTCCTCTTCACGGCGACCCCGAACCTCCCTTACGCGTTCGCCGTCATCCTGATCGGTGCCGCGTTCGGGATGCTCTTCGGCATCGTCAGTTACGCCGTCAATCGTCGCCGCCGTGACTACACCTCCACGCACCAGGTCATCGCGACGTCATACCAGGTGATCGCGCCATCCAGCCTGATCGTTCGCGCGCAGGAGCTTCTGCAGCGCCCAGAGGTCTAGTCACAGGATGCCAACCTCGCGGCTCGAGGCGTTCAGCGACGGCGTGTTTGCGATCGCCATCACCATCCTGATCTTCGACATCAAAGCGCCGACGAACACGCAGCACCTATTGCCCGCACTCCTGGCACTGTGGCCGTCGTATCTCGGTTATGTGCTGAGCTTCCTGTTGATCGGCCTGTTGTGGGTCAACCACCATGTGATGTTCGAGCACATCGTGAAGTCCGACCGGCTGCTCATGTTCTTCAACATGCTGCTGCTGCTCGTGGTCGCGTTCGTGCCGTTCGCGACCAGCGTGCTCGCGGCGACGTTCCGAAGCGGCGCTGGCGAGAACATCGCCGTCGCGCTCTACGGTGCCACGCTCACGGCGGCGGGGCTCCTGTTCAACGCGATCTGGTCGCACGCGGACCGCGGCAGGCTGTTTGACGATGGCGTGACCGTGCACGGCATCCGAAGGATGACCCGTCGCATCCTGTTCGGACCGGCAATGTATGCGATCGGCGCGATCATCGGGTTCTTCCTGCCCGTCGTCGGCGTTGTCGTCTACGCCCTGCTCATCCTGTTCTACTGGCTGCCGATCCCGCAGCGGAATGCCGCCGGCATCAAGATCGGCGCCCGATAGTCCATGGCTAAACCGATCTCAAGGAGATCATGTCGAAAGTGGCAATTCTGAGCGCAGCTTTGTTGCGGAGGGGCCAATCTCCTTGAGATCGGTTTAAGGCAAGGAGCTATCGGCCGGCGAGCCACGCCTCCACGTCGTCTGCGGTGCGCGGGATGGCGATCGACAGGTTCTCGGCGCCGGACTCCGTGACGAGGATGTTGTCCTCGATCCGAACCCCGATCCCGCGGTATTCCTCCGGCACGGTGAGGT